>JBGAJW010000082.1:0-23105 GCA_044224725.1 Flavobacteriales bacterium | reverse complement strand
TCGTGGAAATGGCGTTGCCTAGTTCGACCGGTCCAGCATGTGGGTTTTCTGCGCGCGCTCACAGCCACGATAGCAGGGACAACGATCGGCCTCATCACACCCAATCGCGTGGGCGAGTTCGCCGGACGAGTATTGTTCCTTGATCCGGAACACCGTGTCCAAGGGAGTTTCGCGACGCTCTTGGGGAGCATCGCCCAGTTCGTGGTCACCCTGTTGCTGGGCGGGATCGCGCTCACCTTCAACCAATACCTCCATTTCAGTTCGGCGGAGCCGTCACGTGCGTGGAACGTGGTGGTCTGGTCCGCCCTGTTGATCGGTTGCTCGGCGGTCTTCCTCTTCTTCAGTCCGGGCGCGTTCGCACGCTTGCTCTTGGCCATCCCCTGGTTGAAGCGCTTCGAGCGGCACGCACATGTGCTGGATTCTTTCTCACGAGCGGACCTTGTACGCGTCTTCCTGCTCAGCCTGCTGCGATATGCCGTATTCACGGTCCAGTTCGCCATTGTTCTGGTAGCCATCGCGCGCGTTCATGCCGTGGAGGCCATGATGGCCGTCCCCGTTGTGTTCTTGCTCACCACCTTGGTGCCCACGATGGCATTGACGGAGCTCGGCGTGCGTGGCTCGGTGGCTACGACCTTCATCGCTGGCGAGGATGTGGGCATCATGGTATCCACCGCATTGATCTGGCTCATCAACCTGGTGATCCCGGCCATCGTGGGCGGCATCATCCTGCTTGTCGCGCGCATCCGCACGAGCGAAACCGCGTCATGATGGGCTTGCTCCCACTTGTGCTCCTGCCCTTCGGTGCCTCGATCGTGTTCGCGGTCATCATCCAAGGTTGGCGCGAGACCGTTTCCAAAGCGAGGGACATGAAGGACGTCCGTGATCCTCATAGCGCGCACCCGACGGTCGCCATGATCGTTCCCGCGCGCAATGCCGCTGATACCATCACGCCCTTGCTGCAGGATCTCTATGCGCAAGACTATGATCGGGAACGCGTCACGGTGATCGTCGTTGACGATGGCAGCGATGACGGCACGGCGGAGAAGGTGCGCGCGATGATGCAGCGCTGGCCCCAGCTAAAGCTCTTTCCGTGCGATGGCGAGGGCAAGAAGGCCGCGATCACCACCGGCGTACTGGCGACCGATGCCGAATGGATCCTGATGACGGACGCTGATGGGCGTTGCGGACCGGAACGGCTGCGCTTGCTCATCGAACACGCGGAACGAACAGCGAGCGACCTCGTGCTGATGCCGGTGGCCACGGATGGCGAAGGGGTGCTCGGTCTGCTTCAAGAGAATGAACAAGCCGCGCTGATGATGTGCGCCGCCGCCGAGACCATCCAAGGGAAACCGATGCTCGCCAACGGAGCGAACCTCGCCTTCCGCCGCATCGCCTTTATGGACGTGCGCGGTTTCCAAGGAGACCGGTACGCCAGCGGTGATGACATCTTCCTCGTGCAGCGGATGCGCACCGCGGGCAAGCGCATCAGCTACCTGCTGCACGCGGGCGCGGTGGTGCGTGTCGAAGCCGAGCGCACATGGAGCGGTTTCTTCCGCCAGCGGATGCGCTGGTCAGGAAAAATGCGGGGCGTTCCTTGGAAGTACAAGTGGATGCCCGCGCTGGGCCTCTTGTTCCCGTGGTTGTTGTTCGCGGTAACGGTCGGTATCGATTGGCCGAACGCGGTGGGTCAGCGGTTCTTCATGAACGCGTTGCTGGTTGCTGGGGCCTGGGTGCTTTGGCTCGCATCCGTACCGGCGCTCGTGCACGACGGGAAGGATCTCCTCGGGCAACGGTATTCGCTCGCGGGGGCGCTGTTGAGCTTTGTAGTGTTCACGGTGTACGCGCCGATCTTGACCATTGCTGCGATCTTCATGCCTCAGAAGTGGAAAGGAAGACGGTTGGGAAGTTGAGCAACCGGAAGGGTCATCCCAGTGAGGAATATCGCCGTCTCGATCACGATGTGGTGCATTCTCTGCCGACCTGGAACTTTTGCAACAAGAGGTCCACGTCCACGCGTCGCACGTCAAGTGCTTGGCATTTCGCTTCGTCCAAGATGAAGTAGCCGTTGGCCATCTCCGGGTCCACGCGGAGGATCGAGCGCCAAACTTCTTGCGCGGCCATGCTATGCGCGATGAGCAGGGGGAAAAGAAGGAATCGTGTTCTCATAGGGTGTTGGGTTGAGAACACGAAACAGCGGTAGGCTGCGCGATCGCACAACTACCAATGCATAGCTGGTCGTGTTTGGCCATAACTGGTCAAGCCGATCATCTACGTGGTATGTGGATCTTCTGTCGCGATCCCGTGCTATTGATCCTGCAAAGTCACTGCACAGGCCATCGTGGACGGACCACTCGACGAAGTCATCGGCGACTATTCGACCACGAATCGGAGAACGAAGCGTTCACCGTTCGCACATTCGATGCGGCAGTGGTAAACACCGGAAGGGAGGTGACCGATGAACAGGTCGTTCTGAGCGGAAAGCGGTCCGGCTGAACACAGCCTTCCGGTGGCATCGGATATCGTGGCTCTCAGCGGGCGGCCCGCCAAGGGAAGGTCAAAGTGGAGCATATCCCTCGCTGGGTTGGGAAAGCAGCGCGCTCGGATCGCGACCGGCGCATCATCCAAGCCCACGTTGGAACAGATGGTATTCGATCCCAAAACGGCAACTGGTGACCAGCTCAGCGTGGCACTGGTGAACACAGGTGGCTCCACCGTGCTCACCGGAGGTCCCAGAGTGACCGCGGGAAGGTCGACAGGGATCAATGGGAAGGAGGATGAAGAACAGAACTCGCCAATATGATCATGCGTGACGTGCGTTCGCGTCAATCTCATTTCCGCTGTGCCACCATCCAGCGAGAGGCTGCTGGTGAACAGCAGGTTCCCTTGGTCATCCAGAAGGAGGCCGCCGGGGTTGGTAAAAATGTCATCGGCAATTGGCCCCAAGGTCTGTTGATCAACCAAAGTGCCAAGCGTGTCCAACAGTATCATCGCACTGGGCGCCTGGGTGCCGGAACCCGGACTGACATACACGCCCACCAAGAGGCGGTCTTCTCCGAAGCGAATGATAGAGCCTGATAATGCCCCTAAATCACCAGTATATCCTGTCCGCCATAGCAGGTTCCCCTGTCCATCAATGCGCGACAAGGCCGCAAAGCCATCCCCTCCGCTGCCCGTTGCGAGGCAACCACCGTCAGGAGTCGGGATCATGCCCGAAAATGTCGTGGAGTTCTCAAGTTGCTGATAGGTACGCGCCCATACCAGATTACCATCCATTCCAACCTTCATGACCAGACTTTGTTGGTAGGGGATAGTGAAAATCCAGCCGGTTATGAGCAGGGTCCCATCGGTGGCGGCGATCGTGCACGAGACATGGATCTCCGGTGGGCAGGTAAACTCCGAGGTCTGCAGGATCGTGCCGTTCGTGTCTATCCGGACCAAGAACAGATTGGCATCTCGGGTACCGAGGATCACGAATTGGTTCTCCCCGATGTCGATGATCTGCTTGCCCCTTTCGGTACCGTTGGCAGACCCGATGGTTTTGGACCACAGCACGTCACCGTCAGGTGCCACTTTGATGAGCAGAACATTGTCATCCTGCACCCTCGAACCCGTGATGAGGTAGTCTCCTGTGCTTGTCCGGACCACATCGGCAAAGAAATCCTGGCCTCCACCTCCGAGTGCGAATTGCCATTGGGGTTCACCGAACTCATCCACTTTTAGCACAAAGCCATTCTCGTTGCCCTCAGCAGCGCCGGGGCCGTAAGAAGCTGTCGTTCCGGTCAGGAGATAACCCCCGTCGGACCCAGCAATGATCGAAGCGCCTGATTCATCATTCGGCCCGCCATAGGTTTTGTCAAACTGGAGGAATTGCTGCTGTGCCCACCCCGGCCAGGGCAACTGAAGAAGGAACAGGGCGGCCAATGAACGGCATGTATCCAAGCGCATCCTCCAAAGATGGACAGCGGTCTGGGTAGCTCCAAACCGGCTAAACAGGTGGTCATTCTCACTGAACAAGTGGCAACGCCGGAACTGCTGAACCATCTCACCACCGGACAGTCCACGACCACGAACACAAACGTGCGCTACTGACAATGCAAGTTTGCGGAGTAGTCGCTCCGAACGATATAAGACCCCCGCTCCGCTCAGAACGGCAGATCGTCCTCGTCGCTGCTGGAGCTGGAGGCCGGCATGTCCGCCATGGTCGGGGGCGGCGCTTGCTGGTAACCACCGCTGCCGCCGCTGGAAGCTGGCGCCGCACCTGCGCGCTCGATCTGGTTGCCGGCGAGGGACAGGAAATACTTGGTCACGCCGTCCTTGCCGGTCCATTCGCGGCCATTCACGAAGCAGGTGACGGACACTTCGTCGCCCGGCTTGAAGCCATCGAGCAAGCTGGTCTTGTCCTGCTTGAACTCGATGGGGATCAGCTGCGGGTACTGGCCGCTGGGCTCGTTGATCACGAGTTCGCGCTTGCTGAATTTCTCGCTGACCTGTTGGGTCTGGCCGATCACTTTGATGGTGCCGGAGATGTTGACTTTTGCCATTGGGGGAAGCATCCGCCGATGAGCGGACGCGGTGTTGGTTGCTATCGATCGTTGAACGTGAGGAGTGTCTTGAACGCGTCGTCGGTCATGCCTTCGGCGAGCAGCTCATGCGCCCGGGTATGCAAGGCCCGACGAAGTTCGGATCTTTTCCCGTCATGAGAAATGAACAGATCGGCGAGCTCGGTCAGCTTGTATTCGTTTACGCTTGTTTCGTCCGGCATCGCGGGCAGGTTGGCGAGCTGGCCGAGATCGTTGCCCGTGAGTACATCACTCAGCCGGATGTCGGCTGGCAGGGCGTTCACACCGATCCCGATGTGCGTTGCCGGTTGCGGCAGTTCAAATAGGGCGTCGCCGTGCGCGCGGCAGTAGAAGTGACCTCCCATGCGGCCCACGAGGTCGATCTTCCGCTGGTCGATGATGTCTTGTTCGGTGAGCACGCTTTCCTCCACATGCATCACGAGTACTTCGCAGATGACGAGGTTGCCGGCGGCACCTTGGGTACCGGTCTCGATCACCTGCTTCACCGCGCACTCCATCTGCACGGGGCTTTCCTTCACGCGGAAGGGCTTCACGCGCTGCGATGGGATGGGCGTGAACCCCGCTTTCTCGAATTCGCTGACGCCTTCCGGATACTCACCGCTGGCCACGTTGGCCTGCTGCACCATGGCGTAGGTCACCACGTTGATCACCACCTCCGGAACGGACACGACGTTGTGGAGCGAATGCTTGGTGGTGTTGTCGCGGCCGCGCCGTGCGGGGGAGAAGATGAGGATCGGCGGGTTGCTTCCGAAGCAATTGAAGAAGCTGAACGGGCTGAGGTTCGGCCGCCCTTGCGCATCGATGGTGCTGGCGAACGCCACCGGCCGTGGCCCTACCGCACCGAGCAACAGCCCATGACGCTTGGGGATGGGCATGCCGCTCAGATCGAAGGTCTTCATGGGGTCCTGGAAGGGGAGGCGAATCTATCCACCGGTCAGGGTCTGACCGACCGGAAAACATGCACATACCGGGTATCTTCGCCGCCCTTTCGGAATGAACACGGACGTGGCGGCATGCCGCTCAGATCGAAGGTCTTCATGGGGTCCTGGAAGGGGAGGCGAATCTATCCACCGGTCAGGGTCTGACCGACCGGAAAACATGCACATACCGGGTATCTTCGCCGCCCTTTCGGAATGAACACGGACGTGGCGGAATTGGTAGACGCGCTGGACTTAGGATCCAGTGCCGCAAGGCGTGGGGGTTCGAGTCCCCCCGTCCGTACTTCGTCCGCTTTAGCTCGAAGAGCGACGGCGGACAGTTTCCCGATCATGATGCAGGCGATGGATACCTCGCCCCAACCATTCTAACATGAACATCGAACGCGAAGAAACCGGCACGCTCACCGCTACGCTGAAACTGAAGCTGGTACCGGAAGACTACGCCCCTGGCGTTGAGAAGACCTTGAAGGAACAGCGCAAGACGGCCGCCATGCCGGGTTTCCGGCCGGGTCAGGTGCCTATGAGCCTGATCAAGAAACGCATCGGCCGGAGCGTGCTGGTGAACGAGGTGGAACGCCTGATCGGCCAGAGCCTCAATAACTACATCCAGGAGAACCGCCTCCGTCCCTTGGGGCAGCCGCTGCCCAAAGAGGAGAACATGTCCAACAACAACTGGGATGAACCCGGTGAGTTCAATTTCGTTTACGACCTGGGCCTTGCGCCGGTGTTCGACCTCGAGCTGAACGACAAGATGGCCGTGGAGATGCCCGTGGTGAATGTGGACGATGAACTGGTGAACAAGGAGATCGCCGACATGCAACGCCGCTTCGGCAGCATGCAGGATGCGGAGACCGCTGGTGACAAGGACATGTTGCTCGGCGACCTGATCGAGCTGGATGAGACCGGTGCCATCAAGGTGGGCGGTCTGATGAACCGCACCAGCATCAGCTTGGAATTCCTGAAGGACGACGCCACACGGCAATTGTTCGTCGGCAAGGTGCCCGGTGATGAGGTGACCGTGGACCCCCACAAGATCAGCGACGGTCATGATGACCTGGCGCGCATGCTCGGCGTGGACCATGATGCCATCCATGGCCTGCACGGGAACATGCTCTACCGCATCACCGAGATCAAGCACATGGATGCCGTGCCGGTGGACCAGGCCTTGTTCGATCGCGTGTACGGCCAAGGTGCGGTCGCCGACGAAGCCGACTTCCGGGCGAAGGTGAAGGCCGGTTTGGAGAACTCCTTCCGCCGGGATCAGGACCGGATCTTCAAAAGGCTGGTGATGAAGAAGCTGGTAGAGACGGCGAGCTTCGAGTTGCCGGACACCTTCCTCAAGCGATGGATACGGACGACGAGCGAGAAACCCGTGACGCCGGAAGAGGTGGAAGCGGGCTATTCGGGCTATGCGAACAGCCTGAAGCGACAGTTGGTGGAGGACCGCGTAGTGGAGAAATACGGTCTGGAAGCCAAGGGCGAGGAGATCGATGGATTCGCCAAGCGGTACATCAGCGACCAGTTCATGCAGTACGGCATGCAGGCTCCGGAAGGAGAGGCACTGCAACAGGCCGCGGCCCGAATGCTGGGGGACCGCGACCAGATCAAGCGGATGCGGGATACCATCGTCGAGCAGAAACTGATGGTCCACTTCAAGAACATGCTCACCCCGAAGGAAAAACGGATGGGCTTCGATGAGTTCGTAAACTTGGCGCGGACCGCCTAAGGTGATCCACGTTCCGAAACGTCCTCATCCTGACAACCAACATCGCATGTTCCCACCAGACGAGTTCCGCAAGTACGCCGTGAAGCACCGCGGCATCAACAGCCTCACGCTGCACGACTATCAGGCGAGCATGACGCCGTACATCATCGAGGAGCGCCAGCTGAACGTGGCGCAGATGGACGTGTTCAGCCGTATGATGATGGACCGCATCATCTTCCTGGGTTCGGGCATCAACGATCAGGTGGCGAACATCGTGCAGGCGCAACTGCTCTTCTTGGAGAGCTTGGACGCCAAGAAGGACATCCAGATCTACATGAACAGCCCTGGTGGCGGCGTGTACGCTGGTCTGGGGATCTATGACACCATGCAATATATCAACCCGGACGTGGCCACGATCTGCACAGGGATGGCCGCCAGCATGGGCGCGGTACTGCTTTGCGCAGGCGCGAAGGGCAAACGCAGCGCATTGAAGCACAGCCGGGTGATGATCCACCAGCCGATGGGTGGTGCCGAAGGGCAGGCCACGGACATGGAGATCACCGTGCGTGAGGTGTTGAAGTTGAAAAAGGAGTTGTACGAGATCATCGCCCACCACAGCGGCCAGACCTTCGAGCGCGTGGAGAAGGATGGCGACCGCGACTACTGGATGATCGCCGAAGAGGCCAAAGCCTACGGCATGATCGACGAACTGTTGGTGCGCAATACGAAGTGACCAAAGGGGCGACCTTGACGTCCCCCTTCATTGTCGAAAAACGGCAGGGCCGGGTGGACCACCACCCGGCCCTGACCATATCTTTCCGGGCCGTTGATCGACGGATGTTCCGTCAAGGCCCATTCCCCTCCTCCGCCGAGGCTTCGGCGGGCAAAGCATGGACAAGAAAGAGATCAAGTGCTCGTTCTGCGGGCGTGACAAGCAGGATACCAACGTCCTGATCGCCGGCATCACCGGGCACATCTGCGACAGCTGCATCAGTCAAGCGCAGAACATCATCCAGGAGGAGCTGAGCCAGCGCGACAAGGCTGAGCCGGACGGCAACATCATCCTCCAGAAGCCGAGCGATATCAAGCGTTACCTCGATGAGTACATCATCGGGCAGGACGATGCGAAGAAGGTGCTGAGCGTGGCCGTTTACAACCACTACAAACGGCTCATGCAGAAGACCGTCGGCAACGACGACGTGGAGATCGAGAAGAGCAACATCATCCTGGTGGGGGAAACAGGCACGGGCAAAACGCTGCTGGCGAAGACGATCGCCAAAATGCTGAACGTGCCCTTCGCCATCGCCGATGCGACGGTCCTCACAGAGGCCGGTTACGTGGGCGAGGACGTGGAGAGCATCCTCAGCCGCCTGCTTCAGGCCGCCGACTACGATGTTAGCAAGGCTGAACGCGGCATCGTCTTCATCGACGAGATCGACAAGATCAGCCGCAAGAGCGATACGCCGAGCATCACGCGTGATGTGAGCGGGGAAGGCGTACAACAAGCGTTGCTCAAACTGCTCGAAGGCAGCACGGTGAACGTACCCCCGCAAGGAGGGCGCAAGCATCCCGAGCAGAAGCTCATCCAGGTCGACACGAAGAAGATCCTCTTCGTGTGCGGCGGTGCGTTCGACGGCATCCACAAGATCATCGCCCGCCGGGTGAAGAGCAGCGCCGTGGGATACAGTGCCAGCAAGGAAGCGCGGATACTCGACGAGAACCTGCTGCAGTACGTGGCCCCCACGGACCTGCGCGCCTACGGCCTGATCCCCGAACTGATCGGCCGCTTCCCGGTGCTCACCTACCTGGATCCGTTGGACCGCGAAACGCTGCGCCGCATCCTCACCGAACCGAAGAACGCGCTGATCAAGCAGTACGTCAAGCTTTTTGAGATGGACAAGGTGAAGGTGACCTTCGACAAGAAGGTGCTGGACTTCATCGTGGAGAAGGCGCTGGAATACAAATTGGGTGCGCGCGGGTTGCGCAGCATCTGCGAAGCGATCATGGTGGATGCCATGTACGAGATACCGGGTGCTGCGGACAAGCCCACGGAGTTGCGCATCACCCTGAGCTACGCGCGCGAGAAGTTCGACCGCAGCCGTGTGGGCCAGTTGAAGGTGGCTTGAGGAGCTCAGATCGGCGTGCCACTCGGTGGGACCTGCTCCTGAAAAGGCCACTGCCGTAGCAGCGGCCTACGGCTGCTGTGCGGGACAGCTACCACCTGCCCTCGTCCAGCTATCTTCGCGTCCCTTCAGAAAACAAACGACGATGATGAAACGATTTCTCGCGCCCTTGGCGCTCATGGCTATTCCATTACTGGGCAGCGCACAGGACCTGCCCGCACCGAGCCCCCTTGCCAAGGTGGAGCAACGCATCGGCCTTGCGGATATCAGTGTAACCTACTCACGGCCGTCCACGAAGGGCCGCAAGGTCTTCGGCGACCTCGTACCCTTCGGGCAGATCTGGCGGACCGGTGCGAACAAGTCCACGCTCTTCGTGACGACGAGCCTATTGTACATCGGCGATTCCAAGTTGCCCCCCGGCAAGTACAGTGTGTTCACCATGCCCATGGAAAGCGCGTGGGAGATCATCTTCAACAAGAACGTCGAGCTCTGGGGCGCGGATGGCTACAAGCCGGAGGAGGATGTTCTTCGTGTGAAGGCCATCGTGCGGCCGGCGCCCGCTACTGAGACCTTCACCATCGGCTTCGAGAACCTGTCCATGGACAAGGGTGAACTCGTGTTCCGTTGGGAGAAGACCGAAGTATCCCTGCCGATCGAAGCGAACGCCACGGAACAGGGTGTGGCCAATATCACGGCCGAACTCGCCAAGCCCGATGCGGACTTCAGGGCCTTCGCCCGCTCGGCCGCGTTCTATCTGGAGCGCGGGATCGATCCGAAGGTCGCCTATGAATACGCCAACAAGAGCGTGAGCATGGAGAAGAAGTACTGGAACGCCTTCTACCTGGCGAAAGCACAGGCCGCGCTCGGCATGTATGACGACGCCGTGAAGACGGGCAAGGAAGCGGTAGCCCTCGCCGTAGCGGAGAAGGATGCGGGTGCCCAGAAGTCCTATCAGGAGAAGGTGGACGAATGGGCCGCGAAGGCAGCAGGCAAATAGCAAAGCACTTGATATCTGGACGCCCTGCTGCGCTTGCGGCGGGGCGTTCGGCTTTTACACCCCGAGCGCGAGGAAGCCGCCGTCGGCCACGATGCACTGCCCAGTGATGAATGAAGCCTTGTCCATGGCGAGGAAGGTGATCGCTGCAGCGACTTCCGCAGGAGTACCCACACGATTCATGGGCGTGCGTGAAAGGATCCTCTCCATGCGTTCGGGTCGCGAAAGCACGGGTTCCGTGAGCGGCGTGCGGATGTACCAAGGGGCCACGGCATTCACGCGGATGTTCATCGGTGCCCATTCCACGGCGATGCTGCGCGTGAATTGCAGGAGGGCGGCCTTGCTCAGCGCGTAGGTCGCCCCGGATCCGACATCCACGAAACCCGCGACACTGGCCACGTTCACGATGGATGCGGGATTGCTCTTCTGGAGCAGTGGCAACAGTCGCTTGGTGAGGTCCATCGGCCCGAGCGCATTCGTGTTCAGCACAATGTCCCGTTCCGCATCGCTGATCTCCGCCCATGGCTTGCGGATGTTCATACCCGCGTTGTTCACCAGTACATCGAGACGGTCCCAGTGGGCGCCGAGTTCCTCTGCGATGCGCGCGCGGTCGGCCGCATCGCTCACATCGGCTTGGATCGCGAACACGCCATCACGCTTGTGCGCCTCGCGCGAAACGATGGCCACCTCCGCGCCGAGCGCGAGGAATTCATCCACGGTGGCCGCTCCGATGCCGCGTGTTCCACCCGTGATCAACGCGCGTTTGCCGGCAAGGGTCCACGCGGTGTTCATGCGTCCGGCAGAGGTGGATCGGGAGTGACTGAATGGATGATGAGGGAAAGAAGGATCACGATCGCGGGTGCGATGAGGTTGAACCAGAGGAAGCCGATGGGCCGGATCATGTCGTACGACTGCAAGGCGAAGAGCGTGATGATCACGGCCTCGGCGATCAGCGCAGCGATGAACACCGCACGGCCTTGCACCTGTTTGATGAAGAAGGCCACGAGGAAGATCCCGAGGATCGTGCCGTAGAACAAGGAGCCCACGGTGTTCACCGCTTGGATCAGGTTGCCGAAGCTGGAAGCCACGCCCGCGAAGGCCATCGCACCGAGGCCATAGGCGATCGTGGCCCATTGCGTCGCCCGCACCTGCCCTACCTCGGTCCAGTCCCGTTTGATCACATCCACGGTGGTCGTGGTGGCCAGCGCGTTCAGCTCAGCGCTGCTGGTGCTCATACTCGCGCAGAAGAGCACGGCCACGAACAGCCCGATGATGCCCATGGGGAAATGGTCCAGGACGTACGAGAGGAAGATGTGGTCGTCATCGCGCGGATCGGCGCCCTTCACACGGTCCTTGATCAGTGCCTGCACCTGCGAATGCGTGACCGAATCCACGGAAAGCGCGCTCGAGAGCGCCGCGGCTTCCGCGTCCTTCCGTTCATCATCCCCGGAGCGCACGGCTTCGAGCAAGGCGGCCGATCGCGCTTGGATCTCATGGTCGTTCTGTTCGTGGGCTTCCTGAAGGACGGTATATTCCGGGAGGTGTTCCACGGCCGCCACGTTCTGCGAATTCCAATGCACCGGGCTCGCGTTGAACAGGTAGTACACGAACACGAGCACTCCGGTGAGCAGCACGATGAACTGCAAGGGGATCTTCACCAATCCGTTGAACATCATCCCCAGTTTCGCTTCACGCACGCTCTTGCCGCTCAGGTAGCGGCCCACTTGGCTCTGGTCCGTGCCGAAGTAGGCGAGCTGGAGGAAGAAGCCGCCGAACAGACCGCTCCACAACGTGAACTTGTCGTTCGGGTCGAAACTGGTGGTGATGATGTTCAGGTGGCCGGTCGCCCCGGCGATATGCAGGCTTTCGCTGAACGACATGCGATCGCTCAACTGGTGGATCACCAGGAAAAGTGTGATCAACAGACCGAGGAAGATCACGGTCATCTGTTGCGTCTGTGTCGCGCTCACGGCTTTCGCACCGCCGACCGTGGTGTACAGAATGACGAGCCCGGTAACGGCATAGCTCCAGCCGTATCCGATACCCAGCACACGGTCCAGCACGAGCATGGGCGCGTAGATGGTGATACCGGCGCTCAGCCCGCGCAGGCAGAGGAAGAGGATGGCCGTGAGCAGCCGCGTGCGCCGGTCGAATCGCTTGCCTATGAATTCGTACGCGGTGAACACGTTCCATTTGTAGTAGAGCGGGATGAATACCGCGGCTACTACGATCATCGCCAAGGGCAGGCCGAAATAGAATTGCACGAAGCGCATCCCGTCCAAGTAGCCCTGGCCGGGTGTGCTCAAGAAGGTGACAGCGCTTAGCTGCGTGGCCACCACGCTGAAGCCCACGACCCACCAGCGGTCCGCATGCCCACCGCGCAAATAATTCTCCCGCGAATGATCCCGGCGCGTTTTCCAGGTACCGTAAGCGGCGATCAGCAACAGCGTGCCGATCATCACCACCCAGTCGAGCGCGCTCATGCGAAGTACCGGGTGATGCAATACATGAGCGAGATCTCCGTGATCAGCACGATCACAAGCAAGGCGTAGATGTTCCGCCAGGATCCGAGGAAGGGAGGCTTGTCCATGTCAAGCTTCAAGGCTCAAGTTCCAAGACCCAAACTTCAAAGCGCCGATCGTCCCGCATTCCTTGAGACTTGAAGCTTGAGACATGGGCCTTGTTGCTTTCCATTGGCTTGTGACTTGATGCTTCATTTCGTCGTACGTCCCGAAATGAGATTCGCGAACAGTCGATAGGCCCCCGGCACGCCCGCCGGCAACTCCCGGAAGAAGCTGATGCCGGTGTACACATACCGCCCCTTGCCGTAGTCGCAGGTGATAAGGCCACCATTGAGCGGTTGCTCGCCCGGATCGTTCCATGCGATGAGCGGGGTGTAGTGCGGGTCGAGGCTTCCACAGAAGTACAGGCCACGCTCCTGCACCCAGCCATCGAAGTCGGACATGGCGATCTTGTTCGGTGTGTTCAGCAGGGGATGGTCCTTCGCAAGAAAGGTCGGTGGTGCTTCTTCCACGGTCACGCGATCGCGGGTAAGCTTGAATGGGTAGGGGCCGAAGAGCGAATCGGGCAGCACCATGTCGCTGCTCTTGGTGTTGTACTGGCACACCAAGGTGCCTCCTTGTTCCACGTACTTCATCAGCACGGGGTTCAGCTCTGCCAGTTCCTTGGTCGTGTTGTAAGCGCGGATGCCGGTGACGATCGCATCGTATTTCTTCAGACTCTCCAAGCTGGCCGTGGCCGGATCAACGATGTCCACCTTCACGCCCAACTGCTCGATGGCCTGCGGCACCTCATCGCCTGCGCCCTTGATGTAGCCCACCGTCTTCGCGGTGGTCTTCACCTCCAGCGGGATCATCTTCACTTCGGCAGGCGTGTAGTACACCTGCGGCATGATGTGCGGATAGTCGATCTCGTGCAGCGTCTTGTTGCTCTTGCTCTGCCCGTCTTCGCTGGTGAAGAGGAATTGCAGCATGCCCGGCTCAGGCTTGTCGCTCCCGGTATGTTGGAAGGTGAACGTGCGGTGCTCATCGCGCTTCATCGGATCCACAGCGACTGATGTGGGCGAGACCGTCCAGCCCTTCGGTGCCGAGCAGCTCAGTGTGCCGCTCAGGTTGTCGGTCAGCGCGACCACGTCAACATTGATGGAACTGCCGAGTTCTTGGATGAGCCAAGTGGTTCTTTCCGTCACGATGGACGCGACGGGTGTGACGTAAACTGGTCGTATGCGCTCGCCATCGACGCGGTCGACCCATTTGAAGACTACATCCACTCCTCCAGCACTGTAAGGAGTAATACCATCAAAGCGATAGTCAAAGTGGTTCTCCAAATGAGACTTCTGATATTGCCAATACTTCCAGAACGTGTCGATCACGTAAAGACTGGAATGAGGCTTCTTCAGCCAGAAGGGCTCATCAGGCAGGAGATACCGGTTGTAGTTGAAAGGGGTAACAAATGGGGCGTTGGGAACCAATGCTGTGTCAACCTCCAGATATGCCGCGTCAATCTTGGTCAAGCCCCTGAATCGAAGTCGCGGAGTCTCGGATCGTTGCATTGCAGTAATGGTGAGATGCATCGAATCTCCGGAGGCCACGAGTGGGACTTTCGATATTGCTTCGACAACTAGGCCGGCACATTGAACGACAAGTCGCTGAACATCTTCTGACTTCAATCCAGACCACCAGCATTCCTTGTATCTCTTGGAACAAATCGCATCGAGCAACGATTCGAGCTTGGTGAGTTCCGCGACGCTCTTCTCTGGATGAGTTGGGTCATAGTTTGATATGAGCGCATTGATCGCGGTTTGAATATCGGCTCCGGTTTCTATGCCCCCCCACGTCATATCGAGCCCTTCGAAAATGTCCTTGCCCGGAGGTTTGTCACCGGCGATGAACTTCAGGTACTCGATCATCTCCCCCCGCGTTTCCGCAGCACCGAAGCCCTGGCTCTTGTGCATGCTGCGGCTGCGGCCCGCAATCTCGGTATAGCTCAGGCCGAGCAGCGGGTCGTAACCGCCAACGTCCACGGTGTACCAACCAGAGTCGGGCTTGGCGATCTCTGCGAGGTTCTTCTTCCACCAGGTGCTGCCGTTGAAGAAGAGACGGCGCGGTTGCCAGACCTCCAGTCCTTGCGTCAGTTGTTCCGGGAAGGCCTTCGGATCACCGGCGAGCTTGAAGGCTTCTTCGGCGAGGATCGCGCTCGCTTCATGGTGTCCGTGACCAGCCTCGCGCGTGGGTGGGAAGCGGGTGATGATGATGTCCGGCCGGAAGCTGCGGATCACGCGCACCACATCGCTGAGCACTTCATCATGCCCCCACTTCTCAAAGCTCTCCTTCGCGTTCTTGCTGAAGCCGAAGTCCACCGCGCGGGTGAAGAACTGTTCACCGCCATCGATGCGCCGCGCCTCCAACAACTCCTGCGTGCGGATGATGCCGAGCGCATCGCCGAGCTCCGGACCGATCAGGTTTTGTCCCCCATCTCCACGCGTCAGGCTGAGGTTGCCGGTGCGCACCTTCTTGCCGCTGGCGAGCCAAGCGATCAGCCGGGTGTTCTCATCGTCCGGGTGCGCCACGATATAGAGCACGCTCCCGAGCACGTTGAGCTTCTGCATCTTGTGCAGGATCTCGGCGGCATTGGGTTGTGCGGGTGGGCGTTGGGCGAAAACCTGAGGCGTGAAAAGCGAACTGTGGAGTGTGAGAGCGAGAAGCGCGAGACGGACGGAACGGGTCATGGGTGCAAGGTAGAATGCGGGCTTCGAGCCACGGGCCACGAGCTTGCGCCCTGAAGGATGCAAGCTCGTGGCTCATGGCTCAGAGCCCGTGGCTCAACTTCCTGCCTTCGCGGTCTCCCACGCGCTTGTATCCACCCCCAGCTTCTTCAAGCACTTGATCGAGTTCGCCTTCACGCCATCCGGCGGGTTCATGGAAAGGCTCTTCTTGAAGCTTTTGATCGCCGCCTCTTTGTTCCCGGCCATCATGTAGCCCTCGCCCAGGCTGTCATGCGCATTGGGGTCGTCCGCATGGCGTTTCGCGTTCAGCTCGAACATCTTCACGGCTTCATCCATCTTGCCTTGGTTGGCGAGCTGGTAGGCGTACGTGTTGAGCTGCGCATTGGTGGCCCCCTCGATCATGGACTTTCTCAAGGCGGCGGCTTCGGCGGTCTTGCCCTGCTCTTCGAGCATCGTGGCCTTCAGTGTTTGGTTCTCGAAGTTGGCCCCGCGAGCGATGCTCATGTCCACCCACTTCATTGCTTGCTCCGGCGCCATCTTCTCAGCGTGCGCATAGTGAGCGGCTTCATACCACGTTTCCCAGCCGAAAGCACCCAGCCCCCGCAGTTGTTCAGGCAATTCCGCGAGGACGATGCCATGTACGTCCACGCCGAGCTTGATCGGCACTTCCAGTTTTTCCCAACGCAAGGTGAGCGTCGCTCCATCTTTGGTCACATCAGCGAAGTCGTAGGTGACCTGTTCCGTCATCGCGCAAGCTCGCGGCGTAACGGTCACGCGCAGTGCATCCTTGTCCTGCTTGTAGAAGAAGGATCCCCAGGCCGTGTGGTCTTTGCTCATGATGATGGTCCAAGAGGACTTGGTAGGGATCATGTGCAGGCCATAGCTGCCAGCAGGAAGCTTGGTCCCTTCCACGGTGATGTCGTTGGTCGTCGTGAACGTGGTATTCTCGTTGGCACCGGCGCGCCATACCTGATCGTAGGGAACGACATCGCCCCAGATGGTGCGGCCCTTCACGCTGGGCCGGCTGTAATCAACGGTGATGTCCGTGGTGCCGATGCGCTGCATCACGGTGGCGTGCTGGCTTTCGCGCGGCAGGTCGAGCTGCGAGTATTGCGCCTTCAGGCGGATGGGTGAAGCGGTGCTGACGAGGAGAGCGAAAGCGAGGAAACGTGCAGGGGTTCGCATGGCGACAAGGGGTTTGGGTATGAAGCTACCTGCCCTTCGATTCCGGGATGTGGCTGCGCTGACGAACCGTGGAGCGCGTGATGTTCAGAGCCGAGGGTGACCGGAATTGCTTCGAGCCTTGAGCCACGAGCCGCGAGCTTGGAGTGCACGAGGCCTGCTCGTGGCTCAAGGCTCGAAGCTCACGGCCTGCACGCGGGATCCAAGAATCTCAAACGGACTGTTCCTGCAACGCCTTCGCAATCTGCTCCTTGTAACTGCGGCCGCTCACGATGCGCTCACCGTTCGCCATGCTGAAGATGAACTCGTTGTTGCCGCTGTACCGGTGGTTGCGTACATGGGTGGTATGCACCATGTAGCTGCGGTGGATGCGCAGGAAGCGGGCGGGGTCGAGCTCGGTCTCCACCGCGTTCATCGTCATGCGGTAGAGGTGGTGCTTGTCCTTCAGTTGGAGATGCAGGTAGTTGCCTTCTGCGCGCAGGTAGATGATCTCGTCCACGGGCACCTTCCACTCGCGGCCTTTTTCCTTGATGATGAACTGTTCGGTGTATTCGCTCTTCGAATGCATGTGCTCGCGCATCAGGTCGAGGAGCTTGCCGGTGAGCTTGCTGTTCACGCGCATGTCGATGTGCTTCTTGGCCTTGCCGAGCGATGCGTGGAAGCGGTCATCATCGTAGGGCTTCAGCAGGTAGTCCACGGCATTCACGTCGAAGGCCTTCAGCGCGTATTGATCGTGCGCGGTTACGAAGACCACGAAGGGCATGTGCTGCTTGCCCACGCGGGTCACGACCTCGAAACCGTTCATCTGCGGCATCTCCACGTCGAGGAAAACGAGGTCGGGCTTGTGCTTGCTGATGGCATCCACGGCTTCTTGGCCGTTGCGGCATTCACCGACCATTTCGATCTCGGCGTCCTGTGTTAGCAAGCGTAGCAGGCGCGCGCGCGCTGCGGGTTCATCGTCCACGATGAGCGTACGGATGTGCTTCATGGGAAAACGGGTTGGGGCGCTCCCGCGGATGCGGCTCCGGGGTTTCGCGCCCATACAGGTTCCATTTGGAGTGGGAAGGAGAGTTCGACGTGGAAGCCCTTGCCGCCGGGCGAACTGATGGAGAAGGACGCGTCCTGCCCATAGAGCAGTTGGAGCCTGTCGCGCACGTTGCGAAGGCCGATGCCGCCGTGTTCCATCGCGGTAGAGACATCGGAGCAGCCCTTGCCGTTGTCCGTGACCGTCAAGGCCAACGTTCCGTCCCTCTCTTCGGCCCGCACGTTGATGTCCACACGATCGCTCGTGGCGTCCGGTCCGTGCTTGATGGCGTTCTCCACCAAGGGCTGGAGCACCATGCTCGGCACTTGGGCCTTGTTCAGTTCGTGCGGAATGTCGTAGGTCACGTGCAGCCTGTCCTGGAAGCGCACGCTCTCGATGCCGAGGTAGTTGCCGATCAGTTCGATCTCGCGCTCGAGCGGTACGATATCGCGTTGGTCCTTGTCCAAGCTGGCGCGCAGCAGTTGGCCCAATCGGCTCAGCACTTTGCGGGCACCGTTCACATCGGTATCCATCAGCGCGCTCACGGTGTTCAGCGTGTTGAAGAGGAAGTGGGGTTGCAACTGTTTCTTCAGGGCATTGAGCTGGCTGATCTGCAGTTCGTTCCGGACCTTCAGGAGCTGGGTCTGTTTCTCGCGTGTCTGGCGGGCGTAGTCCACGGCGATGAGCACGGCCAGCAGGGTCCAGTACTCCATGAAACGCTGGAGGATCGCGGGCGGCAAAGCGTTCACGGCGAAATCGCGGTACTCATCGTTCCACTGGAAATCGTCGTTGCGGTAGAGGATGTAGTAGTAGATGGAGCTGGTGGTGACCTCGTGAACGGATCCGATGACCAGGCCGAAAACGACGTGCATGGCGACGTTCCGCCACACGGGCCGGACGTTCAACGGCCAACGCGTGTAGATGATGAAAACGAGCGGGCAGAGCAGCGCCCAGAAGAGGAAGTTGAGGTAGGGTACCGGGGCTTCGCGCCACCAGTTGAACTCGCCCATTTCCTTGATCTCGGCATACACGTAATGGTGCATGTAGGCCTGCAGTAGGAAGAGCGTGGCCATCACCACCGCCGTGGCCAGGACGATACGGTAGGGGATCGGGGAGCGTTGGAAGTAGTTCATCCGCTGGTCGCACGAAGGTCGTCTGGCCTCCACGCATGTGACGGACGGTTGGTGACGAACGGCGCTTCAGGTGATGGAACGGCGGGGGGAGAAACGCAGACCTGCCTGCCGCAGGCAGGGGCGCTGAGAACGCAGAGGGACGGCTATGCGCGAAAAAGCCCCCCGCATCGCGGAGGGCTTTTGCTTGGAATGCTTATGCTGGCCTAGCCGATCGTTACAGTAAAGGTGTGGCCGTTCACAGTTACGGTGAAGGTGCCATCGCAGGAAGGCGTATCGCCCCAGTTGATCACTTTCATGGGTCTGTCCTGACGCTCGATCTGGATGGTGCCGGCCTCGATGAAGGGGCAGTTGGCCGCGATGCGGAGCGCGGTGGTGATGGTGCTGGTGTAGGGGTCCCCGTTCCTGTTGACGCCCGTGCCACCACCGGTGATCAGGTAAACGTCGTCCGACCGGGTCTGCGTGTCCTCACCTTCGATCCATGTGCGCGTGCGCTCGGCATGGTGAGTGGCGGTCCAAGAGCCATCGGCAGCGGTGAGCGTCCCGTCAGCGACAACACTGTACTGGAGATGGCCATCGGAGTTCTCCCCAAGGTTGGTCACCGTTTTCGTGCCCTGAAGGTGGTTGTCGTTCACATAGTAGTTGTCCGGGGTGATCGTGATCACGGTGCCCGGCTCGCGGTAGTGCCCGGTATAGCTCACCAGCAGGCGGCCACGGCGCTGGCGCCCGTTGTTGGACGTGCAGTTCACCGTGCCGAAATCGATGGTTATCGTATGCGGGTTGGCGATGGTATCGAAGGTGACCGTCGGGTCGCAGGCATCTTCCATGTCGCGAAGGCCATTGGCGTCCACGGCCTTGTCCACTTCGGTGAGCATGTCACTGAAGGCGTCCTCTGAGCGGGCGTTGTCGCTGGCGCTCGTGTAGTCGAGATCGATCACTTCGTCCTTGTCCTTGTCCTTCCTGCAGGCTACGAGCACGAGCAGGGCGGAGGCGAGCAGAGCGAGAGACTTCCGGTTCATCATGGCAACTTGGGGTTTCATGGCCTTGGGACGCTTCAACGGCGGAAGGGTTTGATCGGGTTCGCAGACACGGCGGTTCAGGGTTCAAGGTTCGGGGTCCAAGCAGCACGCGGCTGAACCCTGAACACCGAACAGGAACACCCCTTCAGCGTTGCAGCACCTTGAAGGTGAACGCGTAGGCGTGCCTGTCGTCCTTCTCGTGGCGTTCGGTCCACACCTCCTTCCAGCCCTTGCCGATATCGGGGAACTTCACATCGCCCTTCGGCTTGCCATGCACGGTGGTCAGGTAGAGGCGGTCCACAAGGCCTTTCTCCAAGGCTTCCGCGTAGATCTGTCCGCCACCGATAATGAACACTTCCTTTTGCTCCGCTGCGCGGGCGAGTTCGATCGCCGCTTCGAGCGAGGAACAAACGCGGGCCCCAGGCGCTTGATAGCCTACTTCGCGTGTGACCACGATGTTCACGCGATCACGCAATGGACGGAACCGCTCCGGGATGCTCTCGTAATTCTTCCTGCCGGTGATGATATAATGGTTCACGGTGGTCCGCTGGAAGAACTTCATGTCATCGGGCAGGTGCCAGGGCAGTACGCCCTTGTTGCCGATCACTCCGTTCTCCGCCACGGCGGCGATGGCACTGATGGTCATACGCTCACGGAGGCTTTGATATGCGGGTGCGGATCGTAGTTCTCCAACGTGAAGTGCTCGAAGCGGAACCCGAAGATGTCTTTCACGGAAGGGTCGATGCGCAGGGTGGGCAGCGCGCGGGGCTCCCGTGTCAATTGCAGTTTCGCCTGCTCGAGATGGTCAAGGTAGAGGTGTACATCGCCGAAAGTGTGCACGAACTCACCGGGCTGCAGGTCGCAGACCTGCGCGATCATCAGCGTGAGCAACGCGTAGCTGGCGATGTTGAACGGTACGCCGAGGAAGGTATCCGCACTGCGCTGGTAGAGCTGGCAGCTGAGTTTCCCGTCGGCCACGTAGAATTGGAAGAGGCAGTGGCACGGCGGAAGCGCCATGCTGGGCACGTCAGCCGGGTTCCATGCGCTCACGATCAAGCGGCGGCTGTCCGGGTTCTTCTTGATCATGTTGACCAGATCGCTGATCTGGTCGATGATCCTGCCGTCCGGTGTTGCCCAACTGCGCCATTGCTTGCCGTAGACCGGGCCGAGGTTGCCGTCGGCATCCGCCCACTCGTCCCAGATCCGCACGCCGTTCTCCTTCAGGTAGGCGATGTTGGTGTCGCCTTGCAGGAACCACAGCAGTTCGTGGATGATGCTCTTGGTGTGCAGCTTCTTGGTGGTCAGGAGCGGGAATCCTTCCGCCAAGTCGAAGCGCATCTGGTAGCCGAAGCAACTGAGCGTGCCGGTGCCCGTACGGTCGGTCTTGCGTATGCCCTTGTCCAGGATGTGCTGGAGCAGGTCGAGATAGGCCTTCATTTCAGGTGCGAAGTAAAGGCAGCGGTCATGGTCCACCGCCAAGACGCCACGGACGCCGAATTCGCGCCAAGCATTCAATAGCCCGGCGTGGCGGTGCCGTTGCGTACGTGGCGTCTTGGCGGTGGATCGGCATTCGTCATCCCAGCCCGAAACTCGCGAGGTCTCCGCCATCATTGGGCTTCTTCGGCGTAACGTTCGCGCCGACGGCCTTCAGCAGCCGCTCCTTCATGCGCTCGTAATAGGGCTTCTTGTCGATGAGCGTGGCGATGAGGTTGGCGATCATCGCGGCGTACATCAGTTGGAAGATCACGCTGTGGCGGTCGGTCATCTCCAGCACAAGGATGGCGCTGGTGAAGGGCGATCGCGAAACGCCGGTGAGGAAGGCGACCATGCCGGTGAGCATGAGCAGGCGCAGTTCGCCGGGCGTGGGGTTGAAGATCTGGCCGACCCAACCGCCGATCACCGCACCGCTGCTGAGCGAAGGGCCGAAGATGCCGCCCGCACCACCGGCGCTGAAGGAGCAGATGGGCGCGAGCAATCGTGCGGCGATGTCGCGCCAGGTCGGATCCACTTGCTGGTCGAAGAGATAGCTGCGCAGCACCACGCGTCCGCTTCCGAGCACGTGATCGCCGATCCAGTGGTAGCACGCGATGAAAGCCGCCGCACAGACCAGGCACCAAAGTGCCTGCGTGGTCATCGTCTTCAGCCCTCGGCGCCACTTGTCGAGCAAGAGCACGAGCTTGCAGAAGAGCGCACCACCTCCGCCTGCCACCAACGCGATCACCAGCACTTGGTACATGAAGGCACCGCCCACGCGGTCCACTTTCGGGTAGAGCAGTCCAGCGTTGGCTCCCAAGTAGCTGCCCATGAGCTGTTGGGCGGTCATCCCGGCGATGATCACGCTGGTGAACACGGCCGTGCGGAAGTTGGCCAAGTGCGTCTTGGTGAGTTCCTCCACGGCGAACACGATACCGCCGAGCGGCGTGTTGAACGCGGCGCTCAATCCCGCCGCGCCCCCGGTGATCATCATCACGCGTCGGCTCACCGGCGGCCAGAAGGAGGGAAGGAGTTTGTGTACGACGCGGTACACGCTGCCGGCGATCTGCAGCGTAGGTCCTTCACGCCCAACGGCACCGCCGCCCAGCACCATGCTCAGGCTGCTCAGGATCTTCACCCCGATGATGCGCGCGTTGAGGAACTTCCAGCTGCGATCGTTATCGCTCTTGTCGTCGGCCAATTCGATGGCGGCCATGAGCTGCGGGATACCACTGCCCCCGGCGAAGGGCGCGAACTTCCGCACCAGGAACCAGCTGAGCAGGAAGCTCGCGGGCACGGAGACGAAGACCCATTGCGGATGCGAGCCGAGGATCCAGTGCTGCACATCCTCCATCCATTCGAAGAGGCGCGCGTAGCCCACGGCGATCAGCGCGGTGATCACCGCGGCCACCTGGTAGGGGAGCGTGAGCAGCGTGAGCTCCTTCAGCCGCGTGTTGCGGGCCTTGGTGCCGATCCATGCGAGCGCGCCGGTGAGCCAGAGCTGCACACGGCGTTGCCAGCGCGGGGGGACGCCGTTCGCAACGGGTTGTTTCACGGCCGCAAAAGTGCGGGCATGGAGAATGGCCATTCCCCGCCGATCCTGGCCGCTACGAACAAGAACGGCCTAACAACGGCCGTTCGACCCGCATATCCGATCGGTCATTTTTCCAGCACCCCCGTATCCACCTCCAC
>JBGAJW010000081.1:0-23190 GCA_044224725.1 Flavobacteriales bacterium | reverse complement strand
CGTGGCTCATAGCTCGCGGCGGGGAGTTCATCATACCACGATGTTAACGATGCGCTTCGGGACCACGATGACCTTTTTGGGTGCTTTGCCTTCGAGGCGTTGTTGCACTTCGGGGTTGGCGAGCACTTGGGCTTCCACTTCTTCCTTGCTCAAGGCGATGGGGAAGTCGATCATCATGCGCGTCTTGCCGTTGAAGCTGATCGGGTAGCTGAAGTTGTCTTCCATCAGGTACTGCTCGTCCCACTTCGGCCAAACGGCGGTGGTGATGCTCCTGTTGTGGCCGAGCTTCTCCCACAACTCTTCGGCGATGTGCGGCGCGAAGGGCGCGAGTGCGATGGTGAGCGGCTCCAGCACCGAGCGCTTGTTGCACTTGAGTGCGCCCAGCTCGTTCACCGCGATCATGAACTGGCTCACGCTGGTGTTGAAGCTCAGCTTGTCGATGTCCTCTTCCACCTTCTTCAAGGTGGCGTGCAGGACTTTCAATTCCTCTTTCGTGGGAGCTTCGTCGCTTACGCTGAACCCTCCATCACCTCCCTCGCTCCCCCTACCTCCATCACCCGGATGGAAGAGGTTCCAGAATTTCTTCAGGAAGCGGCTGGTGCCTTCGATGCCGTTCGTATCCCACGGCTTGCTCTGCTCGATGGGGCCGAGGAACATCTCGTACAACCGCAAGGTGTCCGCACCGTACTTGGAGATGATGTCGTCGGGGTTGACGACGTTCAGCTTGGACTTGGACATTTTCTCAACTTCCCGAACGCAGATGTACGGTTCGCTCCCATGGATGACAACTGTTCCGTCGGCATATGGAGAGTTCTGAAAGGCTTGGACATCGAGTTCGCCTTGCGGTCCAATCATTCCGATGTCGACGTGAATCGGAATTGCTGTCTTGTCATCACCATAGTCCATGAGATGGGCATTCGATGAGCCACCGACTTCGCTACGAATCCTCTCGCTTAGATCGCTCATCCAATCCGAGAGCTCTCTCCGCTGTATTTCCCTTGTTGCACTGTTCTCAAGTCGAGAATAGGTATCCGCGGAAATGAGAACGTCTGGTATCGGAAAGTCGTCCGGGGGAGGAAGCTCGCCGATGCCTGATTGCGTGACACCAGTGCGCAATCGATAGGCAATGGCAGACACTCCCTGGATCATTCCCTGGTTCACCAACTTCTTCGCCGGCTCATCAAAGGGGATCCAGCTGCGGTCTTTCAGGAACTTGGTCCAGAAGCGGAAGTAGAGCAGGTGGCCGGTGGCGTGCTCGCTGCCGCCCACGTAGAGGTCCACTTGCTGCCAGTAGTTGATGGCTTCCGGTGAAGCGAAGCGGCCTTCGTTCTGCGGATCCATGTAGCGCAGGAAGTACCAGCTGCTGCCTGCCCAGCCGGGCATGGTGGTGGTTTCGTACCCCCACCCGACCTCCCCCGGCGGGGGAGGAGGAATGCGCGCACCCTCGGGACTTTTCGCCTTGCGGGGATCGAAGTACCAATTCGTTGCGCGGGCCAGCGGGGGGTCGCCATCTTCCGTGGGCAGGAACTTGTCGACGTCCGGCAGCACGAGCGGCAGTTCGCTTTCGGGCAGCGGGTAAGGGATGCCGTCCTTGTAGTAGATGGGGATCGGCTCGCCCCAGTAGCGCTGACGCCCGAAGGCGGCATCCCGCAAGCGGAAGTTGAGGCGGCGGCTACCGGTGCCTTTCGCTTCCAATTCATCGATGGCGCGTTTGATCGCGTCGGGCACTTTCATTCCGTTCAGGAAGGAGCTGTTGGCCAGCGTGGCTTCCTTGCTCTCATCCGCGCCGGTGGAAGTATCCCAGCCTTCCGTTACCGCAACGAATGGAATGTTGAAGTGCGTCGCGAAATTCCAATCGCGCTGATCGCCTGCGGGCACGGCCATCACCGCACCGGTGCCGTAGCCGCCGAGCACATAATCGCCCACCCACACGGGCACGTCCATGTGCGTGAACGGGTGCTTCACGTACGCGCCTGTGAACACGCCGCTCACCTTCTTCACATCCGCCATGCGTTCGCGCTCGCTGCGGTTCTTCGCTTGCGTGACGTAGGCCATCACCTCTTCCCTGCGCTCCGGTGGCGTGATCTTCTCGATCAGTTCATGCTCGGGGGCGAGCGTTACGAAGCTCACACCGAAGATGGTGTCGGGTCGTGTGGTGAAGACTTCCACGTTGCCTTCATGCCCAATCAGCGGAAAGCGAATAAGTGCGCCTTCGCTCCGCCCGATCCAATTGCGCTGCGCCTCTTTGATGCTTTCGCTCCAATCCAAGTCATCAAGGCCGTCGAGCAAACGCTGCGCGTACTGCGTGATGCGCATGCTCCATTGCGGCATGCGTTTGCGCTCAACCGGGTGTCCGCCGCGCTCACTCACGCCGTCCTTCACTTCGTCGTTGGCGAGCACGGTGCCCAGCGCAGGGCACCAATTCACCCACGCTTCGCCGAGGTAGGCCAAGCGGAAGCGCATCAACGTTTGCTGCTGGCGCTTCTCATCGAAGGTCTTCCAGTCGCCAGCGGTGAAGGCGGCCAGCGGTTCGTCCTCTTCATTGCCGGTGACGGCACAACCGTCCTCGCCGCTCCATCCGCTTTGCTCGAAACGCGCGACCAGTTCACTTATCGGCCGCGCTTTGTCTTGTTCGTGATCGTACCAGCTATCGAAGAGTTGGAGGAAGATCCACTGCGTCCACTTGTAGTAGCTCGGGTCGCTGGTGCGCACCTCGCGGTCCCAGTCGAAACTGAAGGCGATGTTGTCCAGTTGCTCCCGGTAGCGCGCGATGTTCACCTCGGTGGTTTTCGCCGGATGCTGACCGGTCTGGATCGCGTACTGCTCGGCGGGCAGCCCGAAGCTGTCGTAGCCCATCGGATGCAGCACGTTGAAGCCCTTGCTCCGTTTGTAGCGCGAAACGATGTCGCTGGCGATGTAGCCCAGGGGATGCCCCACGTGCAGGCCTGCGCCGCTGGGGTAGGGGAACATATCGAGCACGTAGTACTTGGGTTTGGAGGTGTCGTTCTCCACGCGGTAGGTCTTCCGCTTCTTCCATTCCTCCCGCCACTTTTTCTCGATGCGCTGGTGCTCGTAGGCCATGGCGCGAAAGTAGACGGGGCGGTTATCGATCCTCAGGGGGGCTCCCGCTCGGGGCTGGGACAGCGGTCGTGAGGCCCATGGCGGTCCGAACAACTGACAATCAACAACTGACAACCCGTTCCAGAACCGCACACGCCCGGTCGTCCGCACAAATAGATTCGGCCCGTCGCCACCGCTCTGAAGCTCTGGCGATCGAAGCATGGGAGTGGACCGCCATTTCAAAGCCCGCACGCGTTCGAGCAACGTGGGTACGGTGATCGGCATCAGCCTGGTGCTGGTGATGCTGGGCACCTTGGGCTACCTGCTGCTGAACGCACGGAAGATCGAGAAGTACCTGAAGGACCACGTGCAGGTGGACATCTATCTGAAGCGGGAGACGCAGGAGATGGCCATCATGCGGATGACCAAGAAGCTCGAGCAGGAGGCCTTCACCCGGACGGTGACCTACGTGACCCCGGATTCCGCAGCGGCGCGGCTGGAGAAGAAGCTCGGCAAGGATTTCCTCGGGCCGCTGACCGAGAACACACTACAAGCCTCCATCGAGCTGAAAGTGACGGAGGTGTACGCCCACCCGGACAGCCTGAAGTGGATCGTGGAGCACGTACGCCAGATGCCCAACGTGGACAAGATCTTCTACAACGCGACCACGGTGGAGAACATGCACGCCAACATGAACAAGTTGCGGCTGGCCTTGGCGGGCTTCAGTGTGCTGCTGCTCATCATCGCGGTGGCCCTCATCAACAACACCATCCGGTTGGCCATCTACAGCAAGCGCTTCCTGATCCGCACCATGTATCTGGTCGGGGCCACCGGCTGGTTCATCAAGAAGCCGTTCCTGGCGGGAAGCCTGTGGCAGGGCATCGTGGCCTCGGTGCTGGCCATCGGCCTGCTCGCCGGGCTGATCCAGGTACTGATGCGCTATATGCCCGATCTGCGCGACCCCACGGACGCGCCGATGCTCGCCCTGATCTTCGGCGGTGTGGTCTTCCTCGGTCTTGTCATTTCTTTGCTGTCCACTTGGTTCGCCGTGCGACGCTACCTTCGCATGAACACGGACGAGTTGAACTGGAGCTAGCAACGCCTACGCCGGGCTACGGCGTTCAAAGCATGGCCGACGCACGCGAAGACGAACTGGCGTTCACCCGCCTCAACTACCGCCTACTGCTCATCGGCATCGGCATCGTGATCCTGGGCTATATCCTCATGGCCGGTGGTGGCAGCGGAGACCCCAATGTCTTCAACGCGGACGAGATCTTCAGTTGGCGGCGCATCACGTTGGCGCCCATCGTTTGCCTGATCGGTTATCTTTTCGTGGTGTACGCCATCATGAAGAAGCCGAATAGCGCAGCGTAACAACGTAAGGGTGAGATGTAAGATGTGAAGGCGCGAATGGTCGTTCCTTCGCGCCTCGTTCGCCGAAGCCCTTCTCAGGGGGTGTAGGCAGAAGCCCGAATGACCACTCTGCACGCCATCATCCTTGCGATCATCGAGGGACTCACGGAGTTCCTGCCGGTGAGCAGCACCGGGCACATGATCATCGGCAGCAGTTTGATGGGCATTGAGCATGAGGACTTCGTCAGGCTCTTCACGGTGGGGATCCAGTTCGGAGCGATCCTCAGCGTGGTCGTGCTCTATTGGCGGCGTTTCTTCCAAGGGTTCAACATGTATCCCTTGCTGGTCGTGGGTTTTGTTCCTGCGGCCATCGGCGGCCTGCTGCTGAAGAAGGCCATCGACCATATGATGGAAAGCATCGCGGTCGTTGCAGCGGCGCTCTTCCTCGGTGGCATCCTGCTGCTGTTCATCGATCGCCTGTTCCCGCACGATAGTGAGGACCGCGCCGAACCGATGGACTGGAAGGATGCCTTCTTCATCGGGTGCTTCCAAGTGATCGCCATGATCCCCGGAGTGAGCCGCAGCGCCGCCACCATCATCGGAGGCCTTACCCGAAAGCTCTCCCGCAAGCAGGCCGCGGAATTCTCCTTCCTGCTCGCCGTGCCGACCATGTTCGCGGCCACGGCCAAGGGGTTGTGGGACTATCACCAGGAGGGCGGCGCGTTCTCCAGCGACCAGATCAAGCTTTTCGCCATCGGTAATGTGGTGGCCTTCATTGTCGCGATCCTTGCTATCCGCGGGTTCGTCGGCTTCCTGAACAAGCACGGCTTCGGGCTGTTCGGCTGGTACCGCATCGGACTCGGGGCGCTGCTGCTGGGGCTCCTCTATGCGGGCGTGGACATGCGGATCCTGTGAACATGGAGAACCTCGATCCCGAGGTGGGCGCCATCCTGCTGGTGGACAAGCCGCTCACTTGGACGAGCTTCAATGTGGTGGCCAAGTTGCGCGGGGCGTTGCGCAAACTCTGCGGTCACCGGGTGAAGGTGGGCCATGCCGGCACGCTCGATCCACTCGCCACCGGACTGCTCATCATCGGTACCGGGAAGATGACCAAGGCGCTGCCCGAGCTTACCGGACAGGACAAGGAGTACATCGCTACACTGCGCCTCGGGGAGACCACCGCCAGCTATGATGCCGAAACGCCCGTCCTGGAGACGTTGCCGTGGGAACACATCACGGAAGATGAGGTGCGCAGCGTGCTCGCGTCTTTTGTCGGGGAGATCCAGCAGCGCCCGCCGAACTTCTCGGCCAAACGTTTCCAAGGTGAACGCGGGTACAAGCTCTCGCGCTGGGGCGAGCCTGTGGACATGGTCCATGTGCAGGTGCGCATCGATGCGCTGGAACTGCTCGGGATCCGAGGTGCGGAAGTCACGCTGCGGGTAGCCTGCAGCAAGGGGACCTACATCCGGTCGCTCGCGCACGACATCGGCCAAACGTTGGGTCCGGGGGCTCATTTGATCGCCTTGCGGCGCACACGGAGCGGCAGCCTTTCCGTGACTGATGCATTGACCGTGGAACAGTGGTCCGCGTGGCTCGATACATGGGCTGAAGGCCGACAATCCACTGACGGTCATAGCACTTAACGCTCGCTTCACGATCGACCTATCTTCGGCGCCCCAAAACCAAAAACGGGCCTGTAAGCCCCGCTCATTACATGAAACTCACTGCATTCAAGTTCGCCGTACCCAAGGAACAGATCGCCCTCTACCCAACCAAGGACCGCGACGGCAGCAAATTGATGATCCTGCACCGCAAGACAGGCAAGATCGAGCACAAGAAGTTCAAGGACATCATCAACTACTTCGATGAGGGCGACACCTTCATCGTGAACGACACCAAAGTGTTCCCCGCTCGCATGTGGGGCAACAAGGAGAAGACCGGTGCCAAGATCGAGGTGTTCCTCCTGCGCGAACTGAACCGCGACAGCCTGCTGTGGGACGTGGTGGTGGACCCCGCCCGCAAGATCCGGATCGGCAACAAGCTCTACTTCGGCAAGGACGATGAACTCGTCGCGGAAGTGATCGACAACACCACCAGCCGTGGGCGCACCTTGCGCTTCCTGTTCGACGGTACGTACGAGGAGTTCAAGGCGACCATCACCGCCATGGGTGAAACGCCGCTGCCGCACTACATCAAGCGCGAGACGGAGGCCAGCGACGCGGAACGCTACCAGACGATCTACGCCCAGCACGAAGGCGCGGTGGCCGCACCGACCGCCGGTCTGCACTTCAGCCGCGAACTCATGAAGCGCATGGAGCTGAAAGGAATCCACTTCGCGGGCGTCACCCTGCACATCGGTCTCGGCACCTTCCGCCCAGTTGAGGTGGAAGACCTGACGAAGCACAAGATGGACAGCGAGCAGGTACTGATCACCCAGGAGGCCTGCGACGTGGTGAACAAGAGCAAGGAGCGCAAGAAGAACGTGTGCTGCGTGGGCACCACCACCATGCGCGCCATCGAGAGCAGCGTGAGCACCGATGACCGCATGAAGCCCTACAACGGCTGGACGAACAAGTTCATCTTCCCGCCCTACGACTTCAGCATCGCCAACCGCATGATCACCAACTTCCACATGCCCGAGAGCACCTTGCTCATGATGGTAGCGGCGTTCGGTGGCTATGACAACGTGATGAACGCCTACAAGACCGCGCTGAAGGAGAAGTACCGCTTCTACAGCTACGGTGACGCGATGCTCATCATCGACTAAGGAGCAGCCACCGCCATGAGCGCAACGGGGCCGCAACGGAAGTTGCGGCCTCTTCATTTGTGTCAAGCGTGGCGCATTCGTTGCGTCCTTTGCGTCGTTGCGGTTGAATTATGGAGCGGACCACCATCATCGTTGCCGGAGGAAGCGGGAAGCGCATGGGCGGTCCTATTCCCAAACAGTTCCTGCTGTTGAAGGGCAGGCCCCTGTTGTGCTGGACCATCGAGGCCTTTCATCGCTACGACCCCGCGATGCCCATCATCGTGGTGCTGCCGGAGCAACAGATCCCCATCTGGAAGAGCCTGTGCATCGGGCACCACTTCCATGTGCCGCATGAGACGGTCGCCGGGGGCGAAGAGCGCTTCCACTCCGTGCGCAATGGCCTGGCCCTCGTGAAGCATGATGGGCTGGTCGCTGTGCATGATGGTGTGCGGCCGCTCGTGAGCGTGGAACTGATCGATCGTTGTTTCAAGGCTGCTGATGAGCACGCTGCGGCGATTCCCGTGGTGCCCGTGGTACCCAGCATCCGCGAATCCACCCCTGAGGGCAGCCGAGCATTGGACCGCTCGAAGTTGCTCGCCGTGCAAACGCCGCAGTGCTTCCACACGGACCTGCTGAGGAAGGCTTTTGAATCGCCTTACGACTCAACCTTCACCGATGAGGCCACACTGGTCGAACGCATGGGGGTGAAGGTGCACTTGGTGGAGGGGGAGGAAAGCAATATCAAGGTGACCACCGCCACGGATATGCGGACCATCGAGTTGCAGTTGGTCTGAAGCCCGACCTTTACGCCATGGCTGAACTCCCCGACCTCCGCGAACTCTCCAAAGAAGAGGTCATCGCCCTTGTAGCCGACCTTGGCGAGAAGCCCTACCGCGCCGGTCAGGTCTGGGAGTGGCTCTGGAAGAAGTTCCCCACGGGCATCGAGGGGATGAGCAATCTCTCGAAGACGTTCCGACAGCAACTGGCCGAGCGCGCGGTGCTGCGTCCCTTGGTTCTCGCTGAGCAACAGAAGAGCAACGACGGCACCATCAAGTGCGCCTTCCGCACATGGGATGGCCACATCGTGGAGGGTGTATTGATCCCCACCGATACGCGCATGACGGCCTGCATCAGTTCGCAGATCGGCTGCTCGCTCACGTGTGCATTCTGTGCCACGGGCAAACTGAAGCGCGTGCGCAACTTGAGCGCGGGCGAGATCGTGGACCAGGTGGTCATGATCGGCCGTCTCGCGGAAGAGAACTACCAAAAGCCCCTGAGCAACATCGTGTACATGGGCATGGGCGAGCCATTGCTCAATTACGCCAACACGATGCGCAGTGCCGAACGGATCAGCGCCGAGGATGGCCTGGTCATGAGCCCGCGCCGCATCACCGTGAGCACGGCGGGCATCGCCAAAATGATCCGCAAACTGGCCGATGACGACGCGCGCTTCAATCTCGCTTTGAGCCTGCATGCTGCGAACGACGGCAAGCGCGAGAGCATCATGCCCATCAACGAGCAGAACAACCTGCGCGAACTGCTCGATGCGCTCCGTTACTACACCCGCAAGACCCGCAAGGCCGTCACCTTCGAGTACATCATGTTCCGCGACTTCAACGATTCGCTGGAGGACGCGCAGGAACTCGTCAAGTACTGCAGCTACGTGGACGCCAAGGTGAACCTGATCGAGTACAACAGCACGGACGACGGGCTCTTCCAAGGAACCACCTACGAGAAGACGGAGCTCTTCCAGCGGTACTTGGAGAACAAGGGCATCCTCGCGCGCATCCGCAAGAGCCGTGGCCGCGATATCGATGCGGCCTGTGGACAGCTGGCGAACAAGAACCAACCGGCGGTGAAGGAAGGAGAGCGGATCATGAAGTGACGACTCCCGCCATCGCGAGGCCGCAACCGGGCCGGAGCGACCCATGGTCCGAAGCGGTTGCTTCCGGGTACGATTACAGACTCCTTCCTCGATCGCTTGCGCGCTCTGCGGAACATCCTTCGGTAATGCTCCAGGACTCGCTCGCAGAGACGATGTGGTGTATTCACTCCAGGATGATCACCTCCTCGTCCTCCTTCTCGTCCTTCTCCAGCAAGCGGCCCAGGCCCTTCCTCTTCGTGGTCGGAGCCGCGGCTTCTGGTTTGCCGGTTTCGGGATCGGCAGGGTGCGCGCCTTCCACCGTGATGATGGCCTTTGTGGCCGCATCCGTTGTTGCGCCTCCTTTGCCGCGCCAGATGTCAGCAAGGATGCCTTTCAGTTCGGCGGACTCCTGCTTCATCTTCTCCTTGCGCTTGGCTGAAGCGGCCGCACCATCGCTCTTGAACTGAAGATCGCTCGTGGTGCCGTACATGTGGAGGAAAAGGCGCATGCCCGTGCCATCATCCACCACCGGACCGAATTCGTCCGCACCGCCGCCGCTCGTTCGGAAGAGGTCGGCCAAGCGGAAATTCAGATGATCGTCCACGCCGCCGTCGAAGGTCTGCGCTCCGCTCACCTCGATGTCCATCGCGCTGCTCTGCACCAGCATCTGCGGTACGAATACCGTGCGGTCCTTGATCTCGATCTGGTTCTCCAGCTTCGCGAACGTGACGTGCGTGAGCCGCTTCTTCAGCTCGTCGGTGTCCACGAACGGGGACACCAGCTTGTTCGAACGCAGGTAATCAGCTACCGCGATCATGGGAGCATGGTCGTTGAGTTGGCCGTCGCTGATGGCCAGGCCCGCGACGCAATGCAAACTGTTCTGGTCGAGCTTCAATGCCGGGCTGAGCTGTGCGGTGAGCGTGAGCTTCACATCACTGCTGCCATGCAGATGCTTGTCCGTGATGAAGGTCTGGCCGAAGTTCCGGAACTCCGCGAACAGGCGTGTGATATCGATGTGCTCCACTTCCGCCGTGATGCTCATCGGGTAGGTATCGTCAGGCCGTCCGTCCAAGCGCAAACTGCCGCTCACGCTTCCCTCCGCCGAACGGAAGGAGAGGGGCGCGATGCCCAGTACACGGTCCTGCAATGAAATGGTGCCGACGATCTTCTGCGCCGAGAAATCCTCGAAGACCAGTTCATCCACGGTCGCACGCAGGTCGAGATCGATGAGCGCAGGGAACTTCACCGCGTAATCACCGGACACGCCACTTTCATTTTCGGATATTTCCTCGGTGGAGATGAGCGCGGCGAGATCCAAGCGGGGTGATCCCCCTCGAGCGTCGATGACCAAACGCTGATCGGGGAACAGCAGGTACGGCATCAGGTTCCGGAGCGTTCCGCTGAGTTCGATCGCGTTGCCTTGGACATCGCATCGCAGGCCGTTCACCTGCGCATCATTGCCCTTGAGGGCGAGTTTGGCATTGAGCCCAGACAGCCGGTGGCGAACACCTTTCAATTTCAACGAAGCGTCCTTGAGCTCCGCGTTGCCGTTGATGGCGAGCGCACGCAGATCGGCGGGCTTCACATGTGCCACGTCGCGCAAGGTGCCGGTCACTTGCGCATCGGCCTTCAACCGGCCTTGGGCTTCCTCAAGCGTGTCCACACGAGCGAAACGCATTAGGTCGGCCACGGCCAGGTCGGCGTGTATGTCCGCTTTCAACTTCGCGTTCGTCAAACCGCTCAGGTCGATGTCACCACCGATCGCCCCGTTCAAAGTGCGCGCCTCCAAGCCCTTCACGAGGAGCTTGCGCACCGAACCTTCCGGGGTGAGCTCAATGGCCAATTCGCCGCGCACTCCGGTGAACTGCGTGCCGCTCGCGGTTTCCTTCAAGCGCCCATCGCGCACATTCATCCCGGCGGATAGGGAAGGGCCTTTCGCACCCAAAGGGCCGACGAAGTGGATAGCGACATCGGCTTCGCCGCTCAGCTCATAACGCCGTACACGGCGATGAAGCGCTTCCGGCAACAGGGCGGCCACTTCAGCCAGGTCCATGTTGAATCCATTCGCGCGCAGATCGATCGTTTGTCCCTGCGTCCCCTGCTCCACTGCGAGCGTGATGGAGACTGGCGCGTCGCCTGCTTTGCCGTCACGCTCGGCCAACAGGATCTCGCTACCCTTTTCTATGCGGAATACGCCATCCGCTCCACCGAAACCGAGTTTCAGTTTCACGTCGGCCTTCCGGTCAGCGAGCACGACGCCCTTCGCATTGTTCCAGTGGTCCAAGCGCAGGTCGCCATCGACCGTCAGCACCGAACCTTTATCACGGAAGCGGCCGCGTAACGCGAGGTCCCGGCTTTGGGAAGCGATCTCCAGCCCGTTACGATGGTCGCGGAACCGTCCGATCAATCCCTCGAAAGTCACCTTCTTCAGCTTGAGGTCGGTGCCGCCTCTAGAAGCGCTGTCCGTGTGCCAGATGAGCCAGTTCTCCGCCCCGTTGCTATCCAGAGCCGGGTAGAGCCGGACGTCCTCGCCGTGCAGTTCGCTCACCGTGTAGTCGCCGCGCAGCATGGAGAGCAGGCTGAATTCGAGATAGAGGTTGCGGGCCGTCAGCAAGGTGTCGGGCGCAACACTGTCCGTACGGACTTCTTGTACGAACACATCGGTTATCAGCAAGGAGGCCTGCGGAAAACGTGCTATCAGTGTGAGCTCGATGCCGCTCTGGTGCACCGGTGCTTTCAAGTGCGCGTTCAGTTCCGCGATCAGCTTGGCCTTCACCTCGTCCTGATAGGCATAGGCGAGCACGGCCAGCGTGGTAAGCGCGAGCACGATCAGGGCCGCGGATACCAGCAGGATGCGGCGGAGCAGGCGGATCATCGGGAATGGACGAAAAGTACCGGGCTCATGCAAGGCCCGGTGGCCGCAGGAGAGCGGTTCGTCCACAAGGCGATGTTGCTTACCCAACAACGTGCCGGGCAGCGCCCGCAGTGCGTGTCCCGTCTCCATGGCGGTAGTTTCGCCGCATGCGCCCGATCCTCGTCCCGCTCATCTTGTCGCTGTTCGTGGTCTTCGCTTCTTGTCAGAAGGATGAAGGCACGCCGGTCGCTTCCGGAGTTTCCATTGAATTCCGCACGGACAGCGGTCACACCTATGCGAGCGACACGGTGCCGCAAGGCGATACCCTGCGCATCGGGGCGATCATCACCGAGGGCTCGGACGCGCTGGAGCGCTTCTACCTGAGCGTCTCCTTTGATAACGCGGCAGCCGTCGGGCAGGACACCGTGGACGTGGACGCGAACCCTTTCCACTACGAGGCAGTACACGTCACGCGCGATCAGCCGGGCACTGAGCAGATGATCTTCACCGTGGAAGAATCGGACGGTGAACGCACCACACGGCGGCTGACGTTCATCGTACCGTAGCGCTACTCGCTGCCGTACGAGGCGCGCAAGCGCTGGCCGCCGCGTTCCTGCTTGGAGCTTTTCGGTGCGTCAGGCATGCGATTCAGCAGCGTCACTTCCTTCTCTGAAAGGTGGCGCCAGTGGCCTCGCTGCAGATCTTTTTTGGTCAGCCCGGCGAACATCACGCGATCCAGTTTCACCACTTCGTAGCCAAGCGCCTCGAACATGCGGCGAACGATGCGGTTGCGGCCCATATGGAGCTTTACCCCCACCTCGCGCCGCCCTTCAGCAGCAGCCACATAGCTGGCCTCATCCGCTTGGGCGATACCGTCCTCCAAGTGGACGCCATCCACCAGCTCTTTCAAGTGCGAGGCTTGCACGCTCTTGTCCAGGGTCACGTGGTAGATCTTCTCCGCTCCATGGCTGGGGTGGGTGAGCTTCTTGGCCAGGTCGCCGTCGTTGGTGAGCAGCAATACGCCTGTGGTGTTGCGATCCAAGCGGCCAACGGGGTACAAGCGCTCCGTGCAGGCCTTCGCGACCAGGTCCATCACCGTGTGGCGCTCGCGCGGATCATCCGTGGTGGTGATCGTGTCCTTGGGCTTGTTGATGAGGATGTACCGTTTCTGCTCGGCGCTGAGCTTCTGCCCACCGAAGTGGATGATGTCGGTCGGCATCACCTTGGTGCCGAGTTCGGTCACCACTTTGCCGTTCACGGTCACTACACCCGTCGTGATCAGTTCATCGGCCTCGCGGCGGCTGCCCACTCCGGCCTGGGCCAAGTAGCGGTTCAAGCGGATAAGTCCCTCATTGGCGGGGTTCGGCAGGCTGAAGCGGTTGCTCCGCTCGCCCTTGCGATAGGGCCGACGTGTCAGCGGGTCACCTTCCTTGAATGTGCGCTCATCTTGGCTTTGTCGCTTCCATGGCTTCTCCGGGCGCGGCTTTCCAGGCGGCTTGCCCTTGTAGGACCTCGAAGGACGGTCTCTCCGGCTTTCGCTGTTGAACGGTTTCTCCGGCCGATCGCCTTCCCGACGAGGTCCGCGATCGCCGTAGTCCTTCTTCGGTCCGCGTGGGCCGCTGTCCCTCGGGCGGTCATCGTCCCTGCGCGGTGGGCGATCATCGTAAGACCTCTTGGGACCTCGGCTCGCACTCGACGGTCTCGGACCACGGGAACCGCCATCCCTGGGCCGGTCTTCTTCCCTGCGCGGTGGGCGATCATCGTACGAACTCTTCGGTCCGCGACCCGTTCCCTCCTTTTTTTGACCACGCGCCCCGCCATCCCTCGGCCGGTCCTCTTCCCGCCGTGGTGGGCGGTCACCAAAGGTTTTTTTCGGACCACGGCTTGCTCCGGTTTTGCGCGGGCCTCCTGTCTTGCGGTCGCCTCGCGGCGAGCGTTCAGTGCGTTTGTTCATCGAGGGTCGGGTAGAAAGCGTCGGGTATGTGGAATATCTCGGGGCCTTGGGGCGTGTGGGTGATGGCGATCACGTCGAAGCGCAGTTCCAGGTCTTCCGGGGTCTGTTCGATCAGTTCGTCAGCAGCACGCATCAATTTCATCTGCTTGCGGTGGTCCACCGCGTCCTCCGGATCGCCCCATCGGGCACTGGTCAGCGTCTTCACCTCCACGACCACCAAGAAACGGCCTTCCCGGGCAACAATATCGATCTCATCCCGTCCGTGGCGCCAATTGCGGTGCAGCACGGTGAACCCGTGACCTTCCAGCCACTGGCACGCCAGTTGTTCCCCGGCCGCCCCGGTACGTAGATGCTCCGCCATGGATAAGAACGCTGCCTTGTGTGTAACCCGCAGAAGGGGGCAGCGTTGAAGGGGAGCAAATTTGAGGATCTTTCCACCGACCACTCCTCGGTAATGACCAGAGACATGAACAACGCCAAGCGTTCCTTTTTCGCCCTCTTCCTGCTCATGTGCGCTGGCCTTGCGGCCAATGCCCAAGCCTTCGAGGGGATCATCGAGTTCACCAAGACCACTGGGCCCGTGGTCACGAACTACAAATACTACATCAAAGGCGACCATGTGCGGATCGAGGAGATCAGCGCCCGGGGTGATGCGCAGGGCATCATGCTGGTGGATACCCGCGACAAGACGGTGACGGCCTTGAGCCCGGATCGGAAGCTCTACATGGACGTGCCCAACATGCGCCTGCCGAAAGAGGTGAAGACCGATGTGAAGAAGACCGGCGAGATGCGCGATATGGCCGGTTACAAGTGCGAGAAGTGGGTCGTGAAGAGCGCTGCGGAGGACCGCACCATCACCTACTGGGTGGCGGCCGACAAATTCGAGTTCTTCATTCCCCTGCTGGAAACGCTGAACCGAAAGGACGAACAGGCCGTATTCTTCCTGGAAGTCCCTGATGCGGTCGGTGTATTCCCGATGCTCGGTGTGGAACAAAAGCTCGACGGCGCCGAGGTGAGCAAACTGCAGGTGACCAAGGTGGTCAAGGGCGTGCAGAAGCCGACCCTCTTCGAGATCCCTGCCGGTTTCAACAAGTTCGAGCGCAACTGATAAGAAGTCCACAGAGGCGCGGAGGCACAGGGAGCACAGAGTCGCTCAAGCCGACGGAACCCTTTCGAAGCTCAGCGCAGCACCGGTATCGGTGACGCTGAGCTTCGCTTTTTGCCCCAAGACCAACGCGCGGTTGTCCGCGATGTGGCCGAAGGGCATGCCGAAGGCGATGGGGTAACGGGTTCCCGCGGTCGCGCGCGCGATGATCTCCTCCGCAGTTGGGCCGAAAGGGTCCGCTTCGTTCCTGTTCCGCATTTCGTTCATCCCGCCCACCACCAGCCCGGCAAGGTCGCGGAACCACCCTGCGAGCCTCAGGTTCATCGTCATCCGGTCCATGTGGTAGAGCAGCTCGTCCAAGTCTTCGAGCACCAGGATCTTGCCGCGCGGGTCGATGTCGTACGGTGTTCCGCGCAAGGAGTAGAGGACGGAAAGATTGCCACCGATCAATTCGCCCTCGCACGTTCCGGTGCGGTGCATGGCCGGTAGGCCCTCGCCGCCGATCGAATACTGTTCTCCGAACACCGCCTTCCGCAAGGTCTCCTTCGTCTCCTCGGTCTTCACCGCGATGTTGTGCGGCATCTGCGCATGCAGGGAAGCCACGCCCAGGTTCGCCAGCGCGTTATGCAACACCGTGACGTCGCTGAAGCCCACGATCCATTTCGGGTCCTTCTTCAAAGGAGAAAGGTCCAAGTGCTCCATCAGGTGGACAGTGCCATAGCCCCCCCGCGCGCACCAGATCGCGCGGATCTCCGGGTCGTTCATCGCCGCTTGCAGGTCGGCGGCCCGTTCTTCTCCCGAACCCGCTTGCTGGAAGGCCTTTCTGCCGATGCCCGCACCCAGCTTCACCTTGAGGCCCCAGCTTTCCGCTAGCGCGATCCCGTCCCGCAGTTCATCGAGGACGATAGCCCGCGCCGTGGGAATGATGGCGATCGTCTCCCCGGACCGTAATGCGGGTGGCCTGAGCAGTGCTGGCATGGTGCGAAAGTGCGCGGCTATCTTGCGCGCTCTTCGTGTTCATCGCACGAGTTCTCGACATCGTGAAGGAGATCAAGCGCACCACCGTTACCGCCGCGTTGCCCTACGCGAACGGTCCGTTGCACATCGGGCACATCGCGGGGGCCTACCTGCCGGCCGACATCTATGTGCGTTGCCTGCGGGCGCGCGGGAAGGAGGTCCTCTTCGTTTGCGGCAGCGACGAGCACGGTGCGGCCATCACCATCCGTGCGATGAAGGACGGCACCACGCCCAAGACCATCGTGGACAAGTACCACGCGATGATGGGCAAGGCCTTCGCCGATCTCGGGATCCGGTTCGACATCTACCACCGCACGAGCGCGGACCTTCATCGCGAGACCAGCCAGGACTTCTTCCTGCAACTGCACAAGAACGGTGCCTTCACCGAGCAGGAGGAGCAGCAGTACTATGACAACGAGGCGAAGCAATTCCTTGCCGACCGGTACATCAAGGGAACTTGTCCCGTCTGCGCCAATCCCGATGCCTACGGCGACCAATGCGAGAAGTGCGGTAGCGCACTTTCCCCCAAAGACCTGATGGATCCGCGCAGCACCCTGAGCGGCGCGAAGCCGGTGCTCAAGTCCACCAAGCACTGGTACCTGCCCATGGAACGCAGCCAGCAATGGGTGGAGGAATGGATCAATACCGGCATGCTGGATGGAGAGCAACAGCACGATGCCGGCGAATGGAAGCCACAGGTCCTCGGCCAGTGCAACAGTTGGTTGAAGGAAGGTCTTCGCCCGCGTGCGATGACGCGCGACCTCGATTGGGGCGTGCCAGTTCCGCTGCCCGGTGCGGAGGGCAAGGTGCTCTATGTGTGGCTCGATGCGCCCATCGGTTACATCACCGCCACGCGCCAATGGGCGAAGGACCATAACACCGATTGGGAGAAGTGGTGGAAGTCGGATGAAACACGCCTGCTCCACTTCATCGGCAAGGACAACATCGTTTTCCACTGCATCATCTTCCCGATCCTGCTGAAGATGCATGGTGGCTACCAGCTTCCGCAGAACGTGCCCGCGAACGAGTTCTTGAACCTCGAAGGGCAGAAGCTCAGCACCAGCCGCAACTGGGCCGTGTGGTTGCACGAGTACATCGAGCGCTGGCCCAACAGGCAGGATGAGTTGCGCTATGCACTGGCCAGTATCCTCCCTGAATTCAAGGACAGCGAATTCACGTGGAAGGACTTCCAGGACCGCAACAACAATGAACTCGTCGCGATCCTCGGCAACTTCGTGCAGCGCGTATTCGTGCTCTGCCACAAGTACTACGATGGCAAGGTGCCGCAGCCTGCCGGTGGAACGGATCAGGATGTCGTTCTGTGGGCCGAATTGAACGCACTGCCCGCGAAAGTCGCCGACGAGGTGGACCGTTTCCGTTTCCGCGATGCGTTGGCCAGCGCGATGCAAATGGCGCGGTTGGGCAACAAATATCTCTCCGATAGCGAACCGTGGAAGTTGGAGAAGACGGACCCTGAGCGCGTCCGCACCATTCTCTACAACAGCCTCCGTATCGTTGGAGGTCTTAGCGTCCTGCTGGATCCCTTCCTTCCGTTCACGACGGCCAAACTCCGCACCATGCTCGGCCTGGGTGAATTGAAATGGGACGATGCGCTGCGCTCGGACCTGATCGTTCCCGGATCACCGCTCGGTAAGCCTGAGCATCTGTTCAAGCCGATCGAGGATCCAGCAATAGCTGCCGAGGTCGAACGTCTTCACGCCATGCAACCAGCGCCACTGCCTGCAGTACAGCCGGACAACCAGCAACCGGCAACCAACAACCAACCGCCGCCGAAGCCGAACATCAGCTTCGATGATTTCGCCAAGCTCGATCTGCGCGTGGGAACGATCAGGTCAGCGGAGAAAGTGGAGAAGGCGGACAAGCTGTTGAAGTTGTCCGTCGACATCGGTGAGGCGTCCCCGCGAACGGTGATCAGCGGCATCGCACAACACTTCGCGCCTGAGCAGGTCATCGGTCAACAGGTGGTGCTCGTTGCCAATCTGGAACCTCGCAAGATGCGTGGTGTGGAAAGTCAGGGCATGGTGCTGATGGCCGAAGATGCCGAGGGCAAGTTGCGGTTCGTTCAGCCGACCGAAGCAATGCCAGCGGGCAGCGGTGTTCGCTAGTCGGACGCCTTATCCGCGTTCATCTCGTTTATCGCCTCCATCTGCGGTTCTACCTGGACCACGACTATTCTTCACCCGGATGATCTCCGCCGCGATGCTCACCGCGATCTCCTCCGGCGTGCGGCTGTCGATCGGCAGGCCGATCGGCGCGTGCACACGTGCCAGTACTTCGGGGGAGACCCCATCGGCGCGCAGGACCTCGAACATCAACCGCACTTTCTCCATGCTTCCCAGCATGCCGAGATACATGTACCGATTGTGGATCAGCTGGCGGAGGATGAGGTCGTCCGTGCGGTAGCCGACGGAAGCGAGTACCACGTACAGTTCCGGATCGGTGGGAAGATGACGCGCTATGTCCGCGTAGTCTACCAACAGCTTCTCCCGCGCGAAGGTGTTGGCGTGCCATGTATTCAGCCCCTTGCGGTCGTCGTATACCGTCACATGGAAGCCCAGCAGATCCATCTGTCGGGAGAGCGCGAGCGACACGTGCCCCGCGCCTACGATCGCGATGCGCGGTTGAGCGGAAAGCGGCTCGTGGTAACACCATTCACTACGCTCGAGCGCGCGACGTTCACCGGCCGGTATGATGCGGATGCCGGTGGAGCTGAACTCCAGTTCCTGCGCCCGAGACCGCTGATCGAAGGCGGCCAGGATGTCCGCGACCAGTTGGATCCCTTCGTCGCCATAGAGGAAAAAGCCCGCCACGGTCTGTTCGCCGGAGCAGATCATTCCAGAGCGGTCCTGGCCGAGATCGGCCTGGTGTACCTGCCGTTTCAGGAAAGGGAAGCTGTTCTCACGGTCCATCAGTTCGGCGGTGAGGTCTACCAGCTTCTTCTCCATGATCCCGCCACCGATGCTCCCGAACATCACGCTGCCGATCGGCAGGCACATCTTGAACCCCGCACGGCCGGGACTGCTGCCGATGCTCTCCACCACGCAGAGCAGCGCGAGCGGGTCCAAGCCTTGCACCCGCTTTTGTACCTCGAGCCAGAAGTCACGCTGGTTGTTCACGTCCGTTGTTCAAAGAGCGCTGGTGAGCGCCCGCTGCGCGAAGGAAGCGAAAGGGCCATCTTCGTCACGCTGTGGAAGTCGCACCGTCCTTTTCCGAAAAGCTCCTCGCCAGTGCGGCCATGCCGTTCGTGGTGGTGGTCTGCGCCCTGCTGCTCTTCCTCTTCTTCTGGTTCAGGCATCTGGCACGTACGCTGACGGTGCAACTGGGTGCTGAGGGACTTTCCGAAGCGTCGCGCTTCGACCTGGCAGAGGCCCGTTCCACGGCTATCGCCTCGCGGCAGGCATCGAAGTTCTTCTTCTGGGCGTTGTTGATCGGTTACCTCGCCTATGTCGCGGTGGAGGGCACACCGATGTACGGCTATGTGATGGAGTGGCTCAACCTCGCCATCCGCTGGACCCATGTGATCGCCGGCATCATGTGGATCGGGGCCTCGTTCTATTTCATCTTCCTCGAGAACAACCTCAATCGCACGCACGGCCTGCGCGATGAGCTCGCCGGCAACCTGTGGGCGATCCACGGCGGCGGCTTCTACTACGTGGAGAAGTACAAGGTGGCACCCAAGGTCATTCCGCATGACCTGCACTGGTTCAAGTATGAAGCGTACTTCACTTGGCTAAGCGGCTTCTGTCTGCTCTTCGTGGTGTACTACGCCGATGCGAGGGCTTTCATGATCGATCCCACGGTCGCGGACATCTCCACGCCTGCGGCCGTCGCCATCGGCATTGGTTCCATGGTCCTCGGCTACGTGATCTATGACGTGATGTGCCGCTCGAAGTTGATCCTGAACCAGGGCCGTTTTGCGCTGGTGGGTATGCTGATCATGACCATGATCTGCTATGCGCTCACGCACCTGCTCAGCGGTCGCGCTGCGTTCATCCATGTCGGTGCCGTCATCGGGACGATCATGGTGGGCAACGTGTTCTTCACCATCATCCCCAGCCAGAAGGCTCTGGTGCGCGCCGCCAAGACCGGTCAGCCACTGGATGCCACGTTCGGTAAGAAGGCGGGCCAGCGCTCCTTGCACAACAACTACTTCACGCTGCCGGTCGTCTTCATCATGATCAGCAACCACTTCCCCAGCACCTTCGGGCATAGCGGGAACTGGATCATCCTGATGGTGATGATCGTGGCCAGCGCGGGCATCAAACACTACTGGAATCTGCTGGATCGCGGGGAGAACAAGCCGATGTGGCTCGCCGGAAGCGTGCTGTCCTTGGTGGTGATGAGCTTTGTGATCTCGCCTGCCTTCGAGGATACCTTGGATGCCGCGGTGCCGGTATCGTTCCAAGAAGCCAACGGTGTTATCCAAAGTCGGTGTGTGCAATGCCACAGCGCGAACCCCACGGACGATCAATGGACCACTGCCCCCAATGGCGTGATGTACGATACCCCGGAGCAGATCCACAACTATGCGGACAAGATCATGACGCGTGCCGTGCGAACGAAGACGATGCCGCAGGGGAACAAGACCGGCATGACGGACGAGGAACGGACGATCCTGAAGCGTTGGATCCTGCAAGGGGCGCAAATGCAATGAACCGCCACGACGCTACGACGCAACGGGAACGCCACGTTCTATCTGATGGAATTGGCGTTGCGCATTCGTTGCGTCGCCGCGTCGTTGCGGTTAACCTACAAGTGCTTTGATGGAGAGCGTAGCGATCCATTCCTCCCGCGTCCTCACTCCCTCCGGTGTGATCGAAGCCACGCTCATCATCGCGGATGGCAAGATCCAGGAGGTCCTGCCCGGTCGTATCCAACGCGAAGGCATCCCCTTCGAGAGCTTCGGCGACAAGGTGATCATGCCCGGTGTGATCGACGCGCACGTGCACATCAACGAACCAGGACGCACCGAGTGGGAAGGGTTCGAGACGGCGACGAAAGCTGCTGCTGCCGGAGGCATCACCACGCTGATCGAGATGCCGCTGAACGCGAGCCCGGTGACCACGACCGTGGATGCGTTGAGGCTGAAACTCGATGCGGCGAAAGGCAAGCTGCATGTGAACGTGGGTTTCTACGGTGGCGTGATCCCTGGCAACATCAATGACCTGGACGGATTGCTCAGTGCTGGTGTCTTCGGCATCAAGGCTTTCCTCACGCACTCGGGCATCGATGAGTTCCCGAATATGACCGAAGCGGATCTGCGGAGGGCGCTACCGATCCTGAAGAAGCACGATGCCAAGCTATTGGTGCATTGTGAAGTGGAGGGGCCTGTGGGTGGCTTAGGGGCGACACATGTGTCGCCCAGAGCCTACGCCGCCTATTTGGCCTCCCGCCCCGCCCAATGGGAAACCGACGCCATCGCCCTCATGATCCGCCTCAGCGAGGAGTTCGATGTCCACGTCCACATCGTTCACGTTTCCGCAGCTGAAGCACTACCACTGATCCGCGATGCGAAGAAGCGTGGCCTACACATCACCGCCGAGACCTGTCCGCACTACCTCGTGTTCTGCGCGGAGGAGATCCCCGATGGTGCCACGGAATACAAGTGCGCGCCGCCGATGCGCGAGCGGGCGAACAACGAGCTGCTCTGGGAAGCGCTGAAGGACGGCACGCTCGACTTCGTGGCCACGGACCATTCACCCGCGCCGCCGGACATCAAAGAGCAACAGAGCGGCGATTTCATGAAGGCCTGGGGCGGCATCGCGGGGCTTCAGTTCCTGTTGCCTGCGTTCTGGACGGGTGCGAAGGAGCGCGGCTTCTCGTTGGAGGATGTCGCGCGGCTGTTGTGCGAACATCCGGCGGACTTCCTTGGGCTGAAGCATAAGGGCCGGATCGCTCCCGACTGCGATGCCGATCTGGTGATCTGGGACCCGGAGGCGGGGGTTGTGGTGAAGGAGGAGATGATACAGCACAGGCATAAGCTCACTCCGTATGTGGGACGCACTATGCGCGGAGTAGTGGTCCAAACTTGGATAGGTGGACTGTCCGTCTACTTCCACGATAGTTTTGAACCTGAGCGAAAGGGCGCAGCGATAAGATCATGGCCATAGCAGATAAATCACGGAAGATTCTATGGGGGCGGTCCGGGAATCGCTGCGCTATGTGTCGGCGTGTTTTGGTCTTCGAGCGCACGGAGCTTAGCAGTGAATCTGTTGTTGGGGAAGAGGCACATATTGTGAGCGCGAGCTTGCAAGGACCAAGAGGTGGGCTTCAACTCGACGGCGACTTTGACGCATACGAGAATCTCATTCTCCTGTGCGGGGTCCATCACAAGCTGGTCGATGATCAATCCGAGACCTATACAAGAGAGCTGTTGCTCTCGATGAAGACGAACCATGAAGCGTGGGTTCAAACCGCCCTAGATACCTCGAATGCGAAGGCAGGTGAAGCGCCCTTGTTGTTTCGTGTTTTAGACGGACACTCACTCTTCACACTGTTGCCTGGGAGCTTGGGTCTAGCCTACGACTACGACAGGCTGGGGAATGCGCAAGTGGAATCGCTGGTCGCCGTTGTCATGGATGGAGTGAAGGACTACTTGGACATTTGGGACGAGATGTCGGTTTCACAGCGGATTGAGACAGAGAACGAGTACTCCAAGCTAATCAAGCAACTAGAGGCCGAGGGTTATTGGCTGTTCGCCGCTACGCATGAAGGGAAGTATGCTTTCGCGGGCCAAGCGACAAGACTTCGGGTCCTGCACCTTCACGTTATTCACAACACAAATCCAGCGGTCTTCAAGCCCGGAGCGACGACGCAGCTTGCGGATGATATTCCAAATGCACAATAGCACTAGTCTCCCTGCTTTCACCCACCTCATCGACCTCGCCGCCGAGCGCTTCGGTGGCAAAGTCCTGTGGTGTACCGATGACTTCTTCGCCGAGAAGGAGAACCTGATCAAGCCCAGCAAGCCCATCTTCATCGCCGACAAGTACACCGACCGCGGCAAGTGGATGGACGGTTGGGAGAGCCGCCGCAAGCGCACGGAAGGGCACGATATCGCGATCATCCAGCTCGGCGCTGCCGGCACGATCAAGGGCTTCGATGTGGATACGGCACACTTCCTCGGCAACCAACCGCAGGCCTGTTCCATCGAAGCGTGCTATGCGCCGAACGGATTGTCCAGCGAGAATGGAGAAGGCGAGAGGTGGTTCGAGAT
>JBGAJW010000080.1:0-23180 GCA_044224725.1 Flavobacteriales bacterium | reverse complement strand
GCGATGACGGTAAGGGAGAACGGATCGCTTCGGTCCTGCCAGAGCGCAGGCCCTCGCGATGACGTCGGGAGAACGGATGGCTTCGGTTCTGCCAGGGCGCAGGTCCTCGCGATGACGTAGGGAGAGCAGATCCCTTCGCGCCCGATAAGTCCGCTGGCGCACTGGCGCAAAAGCCACCCTGCCTACCGCAGGCAGGATCACGATCGGAACACGTGCGAGAACGAGCGGTCATGTGGTGCGGTCATCTGCCGGCCCTTGGTTTAGTTTTCCCCCGTGCCCGGTACTGTCCCCGCCCGCATCGACCTTTTCCGCATGGTACACCATGCGAACGTGGCGCAAATCCTGGCGCATGGGCTATGCAACCGCAGCCACCCGAAGTTCGACCCGAACTACGTGGACATCGGTCACCCGGAAATCGTGGGCAAGCGCCAAGCACAACCGGTGGGCCTCGAGGGCTACGGCGACCTGGGCGACTACGTGCCGTTCTATTTCTGCGGTCATACGCCCATGCTGCTCAACATCATCACGGGCAAGCACGGGCTCATCGAGCGTCCTCAACGGGACGTCGTTCTTATCCACTGCCCCTTGCAGCGGATCATGGATGCGGGGTGCCGGTACGTTTACACGGACGGCAACGCCAAGGTGGAGATCTCCAAGGTATTCACGGACCTGGGCGACATGGACAAGCTGGATTGGGACGCTATCGGCTCGGACGATTTCCGCATCGCCGTGCAAGGCCCGGACCGTATACGACGCAAGCATGCGGAGTTCCTGGTGCGGGAACATGTGCCGGTCGAGTGCATCGCTTCGTTGATAGTTTTGGATGCTGAACGCAAGGCGGAGATGGAAGCGTTGGTGAATGCTCGTGGGCTGCCCATCAAAGTGATCGCAGACGTGAAACGCAAGTGGTTCTTCAACCGATGATCACCTACACAACAGGCAACTTGCTCGAGGCCGATACCGAGGCCTTGGTGAACACGGTCAACACCGTGGGCGTGATGGGCAAGGGCATCGCTTTGCAATTCGCTGAGCGCTTCAAGACCAATTTGAAGGTGTACAAGGAGGCCTGCAAGAGCGGCTCTTTGGTGGTGGGCAAATTGCTTGCGGTGAAGGACGCCGACATGCACGGCGAGCGGCTCATCATCAACTTCCCCACGAAGAAGGATTGGAAACACCGCAGCAGCTACGCCTACATCGAAGACGGGCTCAAGGCATTGGTCACGCTGATCGGTGAGCGGAACATCCAGAGCATCGCATTGCCGCCTTTGGGCTGTGGCAATGGCGGCTTGCAGTGGGCGAAGGTGAAGCCGATGATCGAAGAGCATCTTGGCGCACTTGGTATCCGCGTGCTGGTGTATGAGCCGTCCGCAGAGATCAAACAGGTGTTGCAGAAAGAGCATACCCGGGAAGTGAAGTTGACCCCGGGCCGTGCGATGCTGCTGCACGCGCTGTTCAACTTCGAGCGACTGGGGGAACCCGCGAGCCTCTTCGTGGCGAACAAGCTTGCCTTCTTCCTGAAGCTGTTGGGCGAGTCGCAGCTGAAGCGTTTGGAATTCAAACCGGCCAGTTATGGCCCCTACTCCGTGCAAGTGCAACATGTGCTTTACGATCTGAACGGCGCTTATCTGAAGGGTTTGGAGCAACATGACGCCAAGCCCTTCGAGGAGTTGGAGTTGAACTACGAGCGTCGTGCGGAAGTCGAGGAATACATCGCCCGCAACTTGAATGCGGAGCAGCACGCGCGCCTTGGCCGGCTTGCAGACCTGGTGGCCGGCTTCCGCTCCACTTATGCGCTCGAGCTTTTGTCCTCAGTGGCCTATATCCTGGGCGAAGAGCCGCAGTTGGACGTACCCGCCATACAGGACCGCATGAAGTCCTGGAGCAAACGCAAAGAGGCATTGGCTGACACGGACAACGTGCGGATCGCCTACGAGCACTTGGCCGCTTATGGCAATACGTTGGCGATCGCCTGATCGCGATCGTCCGGCACCAGTCATCCCCACCTTTCCCGAACTTCGGACCCAGTCTTGCACGGCCTTCCGTCCAAACCCCCTTCCCATGCTCCGCACCAACCTTCTTTTCCTCGGCCTCGGCCTCAGCCTGTTCGCCAGCGCCCAGCAGGAGGCCCTGAATACGCTTACCGGTGGCGGCAGCCCCCAGTGGCATGTGATCGGCAACAGCGCCACGGCGGCGCCGAAGTGCAGCCCGGGCGATGCCACCTACACCTTCAGGGAAGCACAAGTGGTGCTGGGTACTTGTGTGGGCGGCGCGTGGAAGAACACCACGGAACCCCTGAGCACCTGGGCGGCTGGCGGCAAGAGCGGCGTGGCCTTCGGCGGGGCGAAGTATGAGGTGAAGAGCTTGCCCGCCGGTGCACCGGCCTGCAAGGGCAATGCGAATTGCGTGCGCCTGACCACCGTGCCGGACGGCAAGACGGACGCCACGCGCAGCATCTACCTTACGCACTGATGGCGGAGCAACCGGCGAACGTTCCCGAGCCCCGTGACAACGGCAAGGGCTGGGACTGGGCCAAGGGGGTAACCCCTATTGTTACCGTGCTGGGCATATCGGTGGGCGCCTGGCAGTTCACCAGCCAGATGAGCCATGAGAGCACCATGGAGTTCGCGCGCAGCATGTACAACAAGAAGCTGCAGGCCTACGAGAACGTGGGCAAGGCCGTGGGCGACCTGCTGGTGGTGCCGCACGATGAGCAATTGTGGATAAGCCCGGAGGACACCCTGGCCTTCGACAGCTGCTTGGAGCGCTTCCGCACCTGCTACTGGGGCGTGCTGCCGCTGGTGGAGGACAGCGCGGTAGAAACGGCAATGATCCAGTTCAAGGACATGGCGCGTTTTTACCGCCGCGGCGAGAACGACTACCACGACCTTGCCCGCGAAGGCATGGCGCTGATGAACGCATGCAACCGGTCGTTGCAGGACCACTGGAGCAAGCCGGGGAAGGGGCAATGAGCTGGCCCCGGCAAAGGCCGGGGCCCCCCACCCGGGAAGGATGCCCTGCGCCGACGCCCTAGTGGGGACGTGAGTACAGATCGCGTGGTCGTCGGGGACTCCTCCTCGCGAAGGCTCATTGACCATCGTCAGCCGAAGCGGCACTGCGCTTGCAGAGGTTTGATGTGACCATCCGCCCCTACGCCATGAAGACCCACCGTTCGTTCCCCCTATTCGCCACGCTGGTGCTGTGCGCCGTCGGCTACGCGCAACCGCAGGAAGACAACTGGCCGGTGCGCTTCACGGCCGGTGGTCACCAATTCCAGGTATTCACCCCGCAGCCGGAGAGCCTGAACGGCATCCACTTCACGGCACGCGCGGCCGTGGCGCTGCAGCGCGCGCAGGACAAGGAGCCGGTCTTCGGCGCCATCCGGGGCGAAGGCCTCTTGGAGATGGACCGCGGCTCGCGCTTGGCGGCCTTGAGCAAGTTCACCGTAACGGACGCGAAATTCCCGGGCGTTACCGATGCGGCGGAGGTGGAGCAGTTGAAGTCCTTGCTCTCCACGGGCATCGCCACGAACGCCGGACCCATCAGCTTGGATTGGCTGGAAGAAGCCCTGGAGGCCGATCGCCCGGTGGGTGGGCAGGCCTACAACAACGACCCGCCGAAGATCATTTACCGAGAACGGCCCAGCGCATTGGTCTTCATCGACGGTGCCCCGCAATACGAGCGCACGCAGGAGACGATGGCGGACAAGGGCGACCCCGTGTACGCCAGCGGCAAGGCCACATCCATTGAACGCGTGGTGAACACGCCCTTCCTCATCGTGCGGCCGGAAGGCGGGGAGCATTACCTCTTCGGCAGCGGTCTCTGGTTCAAGTCGCGCGGCATCGATGGCCCCTGGCAGCGCACGGATGAGGTGCCCGCCGAATTGCGGGCGATGGCCGCACGGGCGGACAGCAGCGCGGCGCTCACGGCGAATGACCAGCCCGGTGCCGTGGTGCCGGACATCGTGGTGACCACGGAGCCCACCGAGCTGGTGGATACGGACGGGCCGCCGCAGTTGGCGCCGGTGCAGAACACGGACCTGCTGTACGTGACGAACACGGACAAGAATCTCTTCATGGACATCACCGGGCAACGGTATTATCTGTTGGCCAGTGGCCGCTGGTTCACAACCACGGACCTGAAGAACGGGCCGTGGAACTACACCAGTGCCGATGCGCTGCCGGCGACTTTCCGCGACATCCCCGAAGGCAGCAGCAAGGCGGACGTGCTGGCGCATGTGAGCGGCACCGATGCGGCGCGCTCCGCCGCGCTGGACGCCAGCATACCGCAGACCGCACGGGTGGACCGCCGCACCGCCACGGTGAGCGTGAGCTACGAGGGCGCACCGGCCTTCGAACGCATCGCGGGCACTACGGTGGAATACGCGCGCAACGCCAGCACCACCGTGCTGCGCATCAACGGCCGCTACTATGTGTGTGACAATGCCGTCTGGTTCCAGGGCGATACGCCGGACGGCCCGTGGACCGTTTGCGACGAGGTGCCCACCGAGGTGAACACCATACCGCCCAGCAGCCCGGTGTACAACACGCGCTACGTGTACATCTACGACCGCACGCCGGACTACATCTACTACGGTTATACGCCGGGTTACCTGGGCTGCTACGTGCAGAACGGCGTGGTGATCTACGGCACCGGGTATTATTACAACGCCTGGCCGGGCTTCTGGCGCCCGCGCCCCTTCACCTACGGGTTCAACATGTACTATGACCCCTGGGCCGGTTGGGGCTTCGGCTGGGGCTGGGGCTGGAACTGGTACTATCCGTACGGCGGCTGGGGCTGGCCCTACCATCATTACGGGTGGGGCTGGTGGGGTCCGTACCACTACCATCCCTATTGCTGGAACAATTACTACGGTTACGGCCACGGCGGTCATAGCCAGAGCGTGGTACACCACCGGCCGAGCATGTCGCATACCGAACAGGGAAGGCTGGGCGGCAATGCCACCAAACCCCTGCGCCCGGCCGATCTGTACAGCCAGAGTGCCCGCCCCGGCGTTCGCCCGAGCGTGGTGGCGCGTCCCACCTCACCCACCACGCGCCCGCTACCGGTGAAGCCACCGACGGCGAAACCGATGAAGCCCATCGGTACGGACCACTTCACGGACGCGGCGGGCAATGTGTACCGCAACAACGGCGGCCGCACGCAGAAGTACGAGGGGGGCAGCTGGCAGCGCGTGCCGCCACCGGCAACGCCCCCTTCAAAACCCGCGCAGCGGCCCACCCAGACGCGGCCGGCGCAGCGGGACCCGAACGAGATCCAGCGCGAGCGCACACGCGGTGACCAGCGCGCCCGCGAATACCGGGACTACCAGCGGCAATGGTCGGCACCCCAGCGCACCGCACCCGCCCCGCGTACCACACCTCGGGTAGCGCCCAGCGCCCCGCGCGGCGGTGGCCATGCCATGCCTTCGCGGGGTGGCGGTGGCTCGCGTAGCCGTAAACGATAAGCTCCGCAGCTGGTTCTACCGGAAGGAAGGGAGACGCACGCAGGCCCGGCAGTGTGACCTGCGGTGGTTGGAGGACACCCTTGGAATTCATGGGCCATTGCACGAAGCCTACTTGATGCGCATCAAGAACGCGCGCGGCCCCAGGGATAACCGTTCGTCCACAACGGAGCAGCGCGGGCCCCCTACGGAAGCGTCATCGGACCACAAACCCGACCCCATGCGCATCACTACGCTGCTTACCCTCCTCACCCCTTTCGCGGCGCTGGCCCAGCTGCCCTTGCCGTACAACACCGGCTTCGACAATGCGGCCCAGCAGCAGGGCTGGCAGGAATTCCGCACCGGCCACTTGAGCAACTACAGCTGGAGCTTCAACAGCTTCGGGGCACCCAGCGCGCCGAATGCGCTGTGGCATGACTACCCCGTGGAGGGCAGCGCCACGGACACGGTGCGGGACTGGTACGTATCCCCCGCGCTGGACCTGAGCGGCGGGGCATCGCTCACGTGCAAGGTGAACATCTATGCCATCCTGGGCAGCGCCATGCCGGCGGACGCCTGCGGCATCTGGCTGCTCACCGGCAGTGCGGACCCGGAGCTGGCCACGGCCACCCTGCTGGTGGACCTGCTTCCGCTGGTGACGTCCAGCGGCACCTACGCGCAATTGCCGCTGCTGTCCATAGCACCCACGGCAGGGCCCGCGCGCATCGCCTTCTATTACCAGGCCACGCAGAACTGGTTGACGCCCGGCATCGATGACCTGGTGATCACCGCCCCGGAGGTGGGCTTGGCCGAAACCGCGGCCGCATCGCCGGTGCGTGTGTACCCCAACCCCGGTAGCGGACCGCTCACGGTAGAGCTGTCCGGTGCGCAGGCGGGCCAGCTGGCGCGCTGGCAGCTCTTCGACGCGCGCGGTGCTCGGGTGCAGGAGCGCAGCTTCCGCGACCGGGTGACGGTGGAACGGCCGATAGCCGCCGGCACGTACACCTACGTGGTGAGCGATGGCGCGGGGAAGGTGCTCGCGCGCGGAGCGGTGGACGGGTTCCGCTAGGGCGGGAGCGCGTGGCCATGGGTCAGCATGGTCGGAAAACCATGCGTCCCTTCCTGCTCGCCTTTTCCGCCCAATGGCAACCGGTATCCGTGCCGGTGATCGCGAACTCGTAGGGCGTTCGGTGGACCCGGGGATCCGAAACTTGCCCGATGGCGTGCGGAATCCCCCTCATCCTGGTCTTCGACAGGGCGCGCCTTGAAAGGTCGGCGGAACCGCACGAACTTGCCCTTCCAAATCCACCCCATGGACCTGTTGCGTCGCTTGCTCGTCCCCTTCGCGTTCCTGCTTTGTTCGTTGCCGGAAGTGACAGCGCAGACCTGCGTGAATGACCAGGATTGCGACGGCATACCGGATGCCCTGGATGAATGCCCGGAGCGCTACGGGGTGATCGGCTCCCCGTGCAACGATGGGCAGGTGTGCACGACGAACGACGTGATCAGCGCGGGCTGCGTGTGCGCAGGTACGGCCGTGGTGTGCGCGGACGACGGCAACCCCTGTACGACGATGACGTGCATCTCCCCGGTGGGCTGCGTGCAGCAGAACACGGGCGTGGGCATGGCCTGCAACGATGGCAACCCCTGCACGACGAACGACATGTACAACGCGGGCTGTGTATGCACGGGCACGGCGCTGCCGGACAGCGATGGGGACGGCATCTGCAACGTGAACGACAACTGCCCGAACGTGGTGGGTGTGATCGGATCGACCTGCAATGACGGCCAGGCGTGCACGACCAACGATGTCATCAACGCGAGCTGCGTGTGCGCGGGTACGGCCGTGGTGTGCGCGAACGATAATAATCCCTGTACGACCGCCACGTGCATCTCCCCGGTGGGCTGCGTGCAGCAGAACACGGGCGGGGGCACGGCGTGCAACGACGGCAATGCGTGCACCATCAACGACGTCTACAATGCGGGCTGTGTATGCACAGGCACGGCGCTTCCGGACAGCGATGGGGACGGCATCTGCAACGTGAACGACAACTGCCCGAACGTGGCGGGTGTGATCGGATCGACCTGCAATGACGGCCAGGCGTGCACGACCAACGATGTGATCAATGCGAGCTGCGTGTGCGCGGGCACGGCCGTGGTGTGCGCGGACGATAATAATCCCTGTACGACCGCCACGTGCATCTCCCCGGTGGGCTGCGTGCAGCAGAACACGGGCGGGGGCACGGCGTGCAACGACGGCAATGCGTGCACCATCAACGACGTGTACAGCGCGGGCTGCGTGTGCACGGGTACGGCGCTGCCGGACAGCGATGGGGACGGCATCTGCAACGTGAACGACAACTGCCCGAACGTGGTGGGTGTAATGGGATCGACCTGCAATGACGGCCAGGCGTGTACGACCAACGATGTGATCAACGCGAGCTGCGTGTGCACGGGTACGGCCGTGGTGTGCGCGGACGATGGCGATCCCTGCACAACGGCCACGTGCTTGACTTCCGTGGGCTGTGTGCAGCTGCCCACGGGCGGGGGCATGGCGTGCGACGATGGCGACCCCTGCACCATCAACGACGTGTTCAACGCGGGCTGCATATGCATCGGTTCGGCCACCCCGGACAGTGATGGGGACGGGCTGTGCAACGCGGTGGATCCGTGCCCGAACAACGCCACCCAGGTAGGGGCGGCCTGCAACGACAACGTGGCGTATACCTACAATGACGTATTCACCGCGGATTGCGCGTGCGCGGGCTCCATGGGCCGCATCGCGGTGAGGGTCTTCCTGGAAGGACCCTACGGTGGAGGAACGATGATCGACGTTCTCCGTGCGAACGGCCTGCTCCCGCTCAACGAGCCGTACACCGGACTGGGCTACGCGTACACCGGCGCGGCCACGTATGCGACCACCGCGGCGGTGCGGAACGTTTCCGGTGCGAGCGCCATCGTGGACTGGGTGGTGCTGGAGCTGCGGAGCCGCACAACGCCCACGCTCGTGGTGCACAGCCGGGCAGCGCTGGTGCAGCGGGACGGGGATGTAGTGGACGTGGACGGGGTTTCGGCACCGTCCTTCCCCTTGGCGGCCGGTCCTTACCTGCTCGCCGTCCGCCACCGCAACCACCTGCCCGTGATGGTGGACCTGGATGCGCCGGTGGACCTGGGCACCGGGACGGTAACGGTGGACCTGACGTTGCCGACCACGGCCACCTATGGTGTCGACGCACGCAAGAACATCGGCGGCACCATGGTGCTCTGGGCGGGCAACACGAACTTCGACAGCGGTATCAAATACACGGGCACCGGGAATGACCGCGATCCGGTGCTCACCGCCGTGGGCAGCACAACGCCGAACAACGCGGTGACCAATGCGTACAGCCTGCGCGACGTGAATCTGGACGGCCTGGTGAAATACACGGGCAGCGGGAACGACCGCGACCCCATCCTCATCAGCGTGGGCAGCACCACGCCCAACAACGTGCGGATGCAGCAGTTGCCGTAAGCGGAACCAAGGCCGTGTGTCCCCGCCCGTGCGCCGAAGCGCTCGCCCGGTAGTTACACCGCCGCAACGGGCGCCGCATACAACCGCTTCACGTCTTCCTTGTTCAACTCGATGAAGGTGAAGATGCCGAGGGCGATGCCGAAGGGGATGTTGAGGCAGTCCAGCCCGGCGACGACCTGGCTGAAGACCCGGCCGCGCGCCTTGGCCAGCAGGCTACCGCTGATGATGTTGGCGATGCCCTTCGCTTCCAGGAAGATGAAGACCGCCCAGCCGATCACGCTCATGAGGGCGCCCACGACGGCCGGAGGTGCCTCTTCCGTGTTCTGGAGGAACCAGTCGCTCTGGAAGAGGTTGCCGAGGCTGAGCAGCAGCACGAGGACCGCCGCACCGATGAGGCAGATGAGGCCGCCGTACACATAGTGCAGGATGCTCAGGGTGGAGAGGTTGTTCTTCATGACCCAAAAGTGCGGGAAGCGATGGGATGGTTGAAGGGATAGTGATGAGCGGCCAAACCGAGGGGGGACCCCGGCCTTCGCCGGGGATAGGACCCCTGCAACCCACCTTTGCCGCATGCCTCAGAGCAACTACGAACGCCTGCTGGAACTGGCTGAAGAGACCTTCGCCGTGCGCAAGGACCCCGCGCAATTGGACGTGGACGAGGAGGTGCTGGAGCATCTGCGTAACATCCATCCGGCCACCGTCTCGGAAAGGGACGACGGGAACGGACCGGTCGCTTGGGTGCTATTGATCCCGACGACCACGGAGCTGATGGAGGCCTTCGTTTCCGGGGCGATCACCGAGCGGGAACTGTACGAGCGCACGCCGGTTGGCGGAGTGTACGGGGCCGTGTACCTGTGCTCGGCGCTGGTGCTGGAAGAGTACCGGCGGCAGGGGATCACACGGGAATTGGCGCTGGATGCATTGGAACGCGTACGCCAGGACCATCCGGTGAGCGCGCTCTTCGTCTGGAGCTTCAGCCCGGAGGGTCGGAAGAGCGCAGTGGCGATCGCGCGCGAAGCCGGCCTGCCGTTGCTGGAGCGGGCAGGGAAGGGGTGAATATCCTGTACCGGGCATGGGCCACCCGCGATCCGATGCGCAACTGCAAGCGTGGCGGCGGCAGAGCTTGCTGTACGGTCAAGCGGGAACGAATGGGCACGAGTGGCCGTGAAAGGCAGTGCGTGGCTACCGGTATCCTTGTCGAAGCGTATCCACCATGCAACGACACATCGCCCTGCTCGCCCTCATAGTGGCCGACTATGATGCGGCCATCACCTTCTACACCCGGAAGCTGGGCTTCGACCTGATAGAGGACACCCGCTTGAGCGAGACCAAGCGCTGGGTGGTGGTGGCCCCGCCGGGGGGCCAAGGCTGCCGCTTGTTGCTGGCGAAGGCCGCCACGGAAGAGCAACGCGGCCGCATCGGGGACCAGACCGGTGGGCGGGTATTCCTGTTCATGCATACCGATGACCTGCGGCGCGACCATGCGGAGCTGCTACGTCAGGAAGTCACCATCGTCCGCCCGCCGACAGAAGAGGCCTGGGGCTCCGTGCTCGTGTTCGCCGACCTGTACGGGAACCTGTGGGACTTGATCCAGCCGCGGGTCGTGGACCGGGTGTGAACCATCCGTCCGCTTCCCGACGATCCGTCGGACGATCCAAGCATGAGCTTTGTGCGTTGATATCCCACAACGCACTCCCGAACACATGCGCGCTCCGATGCTCTCCATTCTCGCCTTCCCTGTTTTCTCGGTGATCGCCTGCTCCTGCTCGTCGACAGATGAGGGGACAACCCCTGCCGCGATGATGAGCGATGCGGCCGCCCCCGCCGCAGAGCCCCAAGACCTCACCGGCTTGAGCACCGCTTATTTCGGCGCTGGCTGCTTCTGGGTGGAAGAGGCGATGTTCGAGGACTTGAAGGGCGTGGCGAAAGTCGTGAGCGGCTATTCGGGCGGCACCACGCCGTCGCCCAGCTATGAGATGGTGTGCTCGGGCACCACAGGCCATGCGGAGGCCGTGGAGGTGTACTACGACCCGAAGGTGATCGACTACCCGACGCTGTTGAAGGTCTTCTTCGGTTCGCAGGACCCCACGCAAGTGAATGGCCAAGGACCGGACGAAGGCACACAGTACCGGTCGGTCATCTTCTACCGGAACGATACCGAGAAGGCAGAAGCCGAGCGGATGATCGCCGCGCTCAATGCGAAGGGAGAAGGACCCATCGCCACACAGGTCGCGGCCTTCGAGAAGTTCTGGCCAGCAGAGGCCTATCACCAGGGCTACGAGAAGCTGCACCCGGACCAGCCCTATGTGGCCACGGTGAGCAAGCGCCGCTACGACGCCTTCCGGGCGAAATTCCCCGAGCTGGTGCGATAAGCACGCTCCTTACCGCCGTTGAACTCGGACGCCCGCTCGGTGAGACCGGGCGTCCGTGCTTGCACAGGTAGATGCTGTCCGCAGCTCGCGCCCAAGCCGGCTCAGCGGATCGTCACCACGAGTTTGTAATCGAACTGTGCCGCCGCGCCGACCGCTGAGGAAGATGCTTGGACCCGCAGATAATACGTGCCGGCGGCAAGATTGTGCGCCGCTGCGTCGAGCGGCGCCGAGCCGGTGCCATCGATCATGGAACAGAACCCGCGACCTTCATCATCGTCGGCCACGAGTTGTGCGCCTGCGGGGTTGAAGAGCGTGATCTGGCTGTCAACGCCATTGGATTCGCAGGTTTCAGCGGCGATGTTGCCTTCAATGAGCTCAGCGCGCACGGAATTGCCGGCGGGAACGGTGATCGCGTACCAATCCGCATCGGTGGATACGCTGTGATTGCCCACGGCGACGCGCTCGAGTCCGGACAGGACGTTGGCCTGGGCCTGGATGTCGTTCGGTTCGGATTCCGTGGTCACGGCTGAGATCACGGTGGTGTGTAAGCGATAGGCAGCAATGGTGGCGTTATTGCCCGTCTCCTCGACTTCGATGTAATACGTGCCGGCGGTGGGAGCGTAGGCGATGGCCGAGCAGGTTGAGATCCCGCTGGTCGCGTCGGTGAGCACCTGCGTGCCGGCATTGTCGCGGAGGCGGAGCGTGGTCGTCATGCCCCCGGTGCAATCGGTGCCGGAGTTGTCGAAGGTTTCGAACAACACAACGTTCTGCGCGGCTTGGCTGAGGCGGTAGAAATCCAGATCGGCGACCGGCGAAATAGCGCCAGCGATCTGTTTCGAACCCGCGATCTGCACCGTATTACCGTCAGCCTGCGCCGTGGTTCCATTGGGTTCAACCTCGTTGGTGACGTTGCTCACGCAAGCGCCCCCGCTGCACGTTTGCCCGCTCGGGCATGTGGCCCCGTTATCCACGGCGCCGTCACAATTGTCATCGAGTCCGTTGCACACCTCCGCGGAAGCGAGCTGGGTCTGGACGCACGTGATCGCACCGCTGATGCACTGGGTAGTGCCGGAGGAGCAGACACCTGACAAGCCCGTGTTGCAGGGAATACCACCCCCGGGATCGCCCTCATCCACGGTTCCGTTGCAGTTGTCATCGAGCCCGTTGCACACCTCCGCGGAAGGACTTGTGTTGGCCACGCAGATGATGGCCCCGCCCACGCATTGGGTGGTGCCCGCCGCACAAACGCCGACCTGGCCGGTGATGCATGAGGTGCCGCCACCGGGGTTGCCTTCATCCACGCCACCGCTGCAGTTGTTGTCGATGCCGTCGCATACCTCGGCCACGCCGGGGTGTATCGCCGGGTTCCCGTCGTTGCAATCCACGGCCGTACCGCAGCCGGCCAAGGAGAAATAGCCGTCCCCGTCCGCATCCGTGCAAACGGGATTCGCCGCGCTGAGGCCCGGGATGATGACGTAGCATCCGTTCCCTTGGCGCAGCGTATCGCCCGTGGCCGACACGGTGAAGCACGGAACGGCCCCGGCCGCCAGCGCGTAGGGCACGCTGAGCAGTTGAGAGGTACCCATGAGCTGGTAGTCGCTGCCGCCCGCAGGGTCCAGCTCCACCTTCAGGAAACGGGGACCCGCCGTCCAAGCGACCGCCGCGAACGTTCCGAGCACGGGCGTGCCGTTGCCTACCTGCACGGTGAAGAGCCCCAACGGTGAAGTGGAAACGGCCTGTGTTTCCTGGTAGACCAGCGCGCCCCCGCTGGTGTTGGCCACGATACCCAGGCGCAGGGAGATGGGCCAGGAAACGAGCACGTTGCCGCTGAGGTCACGTGCCACACCCTGGAATTCGAAGGCTTGTGGGACCTGGGCGAGAAGTGCAGCGGGGAGCAGGAACGCGAGGAGCGCGAAGAGTCGCATGAACAAAAGGTTGGAGGTGGATCAGGGAAGTTGCGCGGACCGTACGTTGTTCGGCGTGGTGCTGCCGACGGTCACCAGAACGGGGTCGCGGTCGTTGTTGGACCCGGTGTATTTCACCGATCCATCGAGGTTGACATCCTTCGCGCTGTATTGGCCGGAGAGCGTGTTGTTGGGCGTGGTGCTGCCCACGGCCACCAGAATGGGGTCACGGTCGTTGCTGCTGCCCGTGTACTTCACTTGGCTGTTCACGGTAACGTCTCCGGGCCAAAGCTGGAAGACGCCTCCGTCCGCGCGCTGGGCATTGCTGCCGTACGTGGCCAATGCGGCGCTGGTGAAGTTCAGTGATACCGGAGCGGTGCCGAAGGCGACGGGGTTCAGCGTCATCACCGGCAAGTGATTGCGGTGACGGATGGCCACATGGTAGTTGCCAGGAACAGCACTGATACGCAGTGGTGAACTGCCGTCCGTATCCACCACATCGCCATCACGCTGCACCAGGCCGCAGCGGGTGGAGAATACGTGTTGAGCAACGCTCGCATCGCGCAGTTCCACGAAGACCCAATCGACGACGGCGTTGTTGCCGGAAGCAGCCAGCACGCCAGGTGCCACTTGTTCGCCGCCACCCTCACCGGCCTGAGGGAAGCCCGCTGCGGTGTAGGGTTCTGTTGCCGGGAGCAATGATGCGGACCGCAACCCGTCGTTCATCAGTCCCGTGCCGGTGTTGTAGGGGCCGCCCAACAGCACGCGCGCGTTCAAGAGCATCCATACGGGATCGGGCTGTTGTATGCCGGCCGTGATCAAACGCGTGCTGCCCGTGAACGAGGCCCCTGCGCACTGGCCCACGGACCAGGACAGCATCGCGGTGGAGCCTGTGCCATGGCCGCCAGCGCAGACGGTGCCGCTCGGCGCGATGGATTGCGCCCCTGAAAGCGATGCCAGGAGGTACGTGCTCAACAAGAGCGATAGGGCGGGCAGGTTGCGCACGGTCCGGGAGGATGGTTCGACCAAACTAGGCGAATTCCCGCTGGGAGCAGGAAAAATACCGGCACGAGGCCGCAGAATGCCGGAAGGAACGGTTCCCCTCTTCAGTTCTTCACCACCGCTACCGTGCGGGTACCCGATGCCAAGTAGCACTGGGCGTGGTACAGGCCAGCGGGCATGGCACTCAGGTCAAGCTGTGCGTTCACCGTTGGCGCGTCCGGTGTGAAATGGAGAATCGATCTTCCGGACACATCCCGGAGCACGATGCGCTCCACGGGGTTGTTGGCCTCGCAGGTGATGCTGACCATGCCTGCTGTGGGGTTGGGGCCGACCGAAAGACCGGCCGAGCGTACTTCAGCGATGGACTCCGCTCCGCTGACCACCAGGGTGAAGTCGTCGAAATTGCCGTACTGGTAGGCGCCGCAGGCCCCGTACCCGTTGGTGTTGGTGGACAGGAACCCATCACTGCCCCACGGGGCCACCACCCGCAGGCGGTAGCTGCCACCGGGAGTGCCGAGAGGGATGGTGATATCGAACGAATAGGTGTAGCCGGGGTCGCCGCCCACGTACATGTAGTAGAGGTTCTCGGAGTCGTCGAAGTCATTGCTGTGGTTGAAGTCCACCCAGACGGCACAGCCGGTCCAGTTTCCGCTGGTCACCGTCATGGGCAGTGTTTCTCCCGGGTCCACGATGGTGCTCAAGCTGGAATGATCGGCGTCGGTGCAATCACTGTTGCTGGTCCAGTCTATGTCACCCACGGTGATGCTCTGGTTGTGCCAAAGGGTGCAGCCCAGGTCGAAGGTGGGTGCGCAGTAGATCTGGGCCTTCGCTGAACCGAGAGCGAGAAGGGTGGGGAAGAGGAGGGCGTAGCGGTGTTTCATGGGACGGGAGTTGGGGAACGGTGGCATAGCGCCATGCGAGTTTAAGCGAACCAGCCCCTCCGGAGACAACAGACACGGGAAAGCAAGGCCACCCACTGTTATCATTGCTGAAGCCCAGTTTCGGCATCCACCATGGAACAGACACTCCTCCGCTCACGTACCCGCCCCATCGCCGTTGTTTTCGCCTTGACCGCGCTTTTCGGCACCACGCAGGCACAGACGACGCCTTTCACTTACGCGGACATGCTGATGCTCGACCGCATCAGTGGCCTGAGCGTGGACCCTTCGGGCACCAAAGCCCTCTTCTCCGTGCGCGCGACGGACATGGAAAAGAACAAGGGGGTGCGTTCGTTGTGGTTGAAGGATCTGTCCGCACCCGCGACGCCGGAGCGCCGCTTGGCGATCTCCGATGCGGGCGCAGATAATGCGCAGTGGAGTCCGGACGGCCGGTACATCTACTTCCTCAGCGGGCGCGGAGCGGATCACACCACGCAGGTATGGAAGACCGACGTGGGCGGTGCTGTCGCGGAACAGGTCACCCATTTGCCATTGGACGTGGGCGCTTACCGCGTGACCCCGGACGGCAAGGGCCTGGTCGTCGCGCTCGCCGTTTTCCCGGATGCGAAAGGAGATGAGATCGGGGGCACGGTGAAGAAGCTGGCCGAGAAGAGGACCGGCAGCGGAACGGTGTATGACAAGGTCTTCGTTCGCCACTGGGATACCTGGGCCGATGGCACGCGGAACCACTTGTTCTACATCCTGCTCAACAGCGCCGATGCGCCATTCCTGCCCATCGCCCTCACCCCGGGCTATGATGGCGATGTGCCGTCCAAGCCCTTCGGCGATGAAGCCGACTTCTGCATCTCACCGGATTCCAAGACCGTCTATTTCAGCGCCCGCGAGGCCGGTACCACCGAGCCGTGGAGCACGAACTTCGACGTGTACAGCGTGCCCATCAGCGGGGGCGTTCCCACTGACCACACGGCCGGAAACCCGGCTTGGGACGCCAGCCCGCGTTGTTCACCGGACGGGAAGACCTTGGCCTACAAGGCGATGAAGCGTCCGGGCTTCGAGGCGGACCGCTTCGGGATCCAGCTTCGCGACATCGCCACGGGGACCACCCGGGCCCTCGCGACCACATGGGACCGTAGCGTGGACGAACTGGAGTGGAGCGCTGACGGGAAAAGCCTGCTGGTCACCGCGGATGACATCGGCAGGCACAAGCTCTTCCGCATCGATGCGAAGAGCGGAGCCGTGACCACACTGTCCAAGGACGGCCACATCGATGCGTTCCGCGAGACCGCGAGAGGCTTCGTGTTCCTGAAGAGCGCGCTGAACAGCCCGGCCGTGCTGTACGCCGCGAAACCCAAGGCGCTCCTCATCGACGAAGGGGCCACCAACCTCACCGGCGTGAACGCGGTACTGAGGAACAAGGAGTTCGGCGTGTACGAGCAGTTCAGCTTCCCCGGTTGGAACAACGAGACGGTGCATGGTTTCGTGGTGAAGCCGGTGGGCTATGTGGAAGGGCGCAAGTACCCGGTGGCCTTCATCATCCACGGGGGCCCGCAAGGCACCTTCAGCGACCTGTGGACCTACCGCTGGAACGCGGAGACGTATGCGGGCGCGGGCTATGCCGTGGTGATGGTCGACTTCCACGGGAGCACGGGCTACGGGCAGGCGTTCTGCGATGCCATCAGCACGCATTGGGGCGATCGCCCATTGGAGGACCTGAAGAAGGGCTGGGCCTATGCGCTGAAAACATACCCTTTCCTGGATGCCGACCGCGCCGCCGCCCTGGGCGCATCATACGGCGGCTTCATGGTGAACTGGATCGCCAGCCAGTGGAAAGAACCGTGGAAATGCCTGGTCTCACACGACGGCGTGTTCGACGCGCGCAGCATGGGCTACAGCACGGAGGAGATGTGGTTCGATGAATGGGACCAGGGCGGTTCACCCTTCCTGGACCCGGCCTTGTTCGACACCTTCAACCCGGCGCTGCATGCCAAGGACTGGTCCGTGCCGATGCTGGTGATCCACTCGGACCTCGACTACCGCATACCGCTGGAGCAGGGCATCGGGGCCTTCACGGCATTGCAGTTCAAGAAGGTCGAGTCGAAGTTCCTGCGTTTCCCCGACGAGAACCATTGGGTGCTGAAGCCACAGAACTCGAAGCAATGGCATGACACGGTGTTCGGTTGGTTGGACGGTCACATCGGCGACGGGGCGAAGGGCGGGCTGCACTAGTTCTCCGGACCGCATCGTTCAGCCGCACATCATCACGCACATGGCACAGACCATCAAAGGCACCTTCGACATCAAGAGCACACCGCTCGCATCAGAGCCGAGCACCGAAGCGATCGGTGCGGGGCGTATGCGTTTCGACAAGACCTTCCACGGTGACCTGCAAGGCACCAGCGTGGTGGAGATGCTCGGCATCATGGACCGGGCCACCGCCTCCGGGGGCTATGTGGCCATGGAGCGTTTCACCGGCGATGTGCTCGGGAAGAAGGGTTCCTTCTGCATGCAGCACAGCAGTACCATGAAACGCGGAGTACCCGAGCAGCGCATCACCATTGTACCCGATTCCGGAACGGATGAGCTCAAAGACCTGTCCGGCTCCATGGTGATCGACATCGTGGAGAAGCGGCACCACTACACGTTCGAGCTGGACTTCGGAACGTGAGCGACCTCAGCGTCCTGCTCGGCCGAGCTCTTTGAATTGCGCGTCGAGCCACGCGCGCGCTTCCGCTTCTTTGTCGGTAACGAGCAGCCTTGTGAGGAGCGGGTAGTAGGAGAAGTAGAGCTTGAGCACCATCTCGATCATGTTGGTGCGCGTCACCACCGCGATGGCCAGGAAGTTCCCGTCGCGACGGTCCTCCGCGAGGTGGTCCACGTTCATGGCACCGAGTTCGAAATCGATATCCTCTGGCAGGAGGCTGAGCATGGCGTAGGGCGTGTTGCCCATCAGTTCGCGCCGCGCGTCGCGGATCTCCTTCAACGAAACCGCCGTCAACGTGCACCCCCGGGTATAGACCACTTCGAGGTAGTCCGGCCGTACCCGCACCATGTGCGTGATGGATGTCTTGCGTTCACTGGGTGCGATGGTCATGGCTCTGGAGTATCAACGTCCGTAATAGAACACGAGACTGGCCTTGGCGAGCATCTGCTGGTTGAGGTTGAAGCCCACCATGGGGGCCCCGGCCTTGGCATCCAAGCCGAGTTTGTCGGTCTTCAGGGCATACACCGTGACGATGTACTGGTGCGGGCCATGGCCTACCGGTGGACAAGGACCTCCGTAGCCGGTCTGACCGAAGTCGGTGACGCTCTGGACGGCACCGGCAGGCATGCCCGGCATGTCCGGGGTGCCCGCTCCTGCGGGAATGCCGGTGGTGCCGGCCGGGATGTCGAAAACCACCCAATGCCACCAGCCACTGCCCGTGGGGGCGTCCGGATCGTACAGGGTGATGGCGAAGCTCTTGGTGCCTTCCGGCGCATTGCGCCAGCTGAGCTGCGGGCTGATGTTCTTGCCGGTGCAGCCGAAACCGTTGAAGACCTGTTCCATCGTGGCTTGACCGCCCACGGTGGTGCTGGTGAGGCTGAAGGTGCCTTGGGCGAGCATCGCGCCTGTGATGAGCAGGCCGAAAAGGAGCGTAGGGGTGCGCATGGGTGTGAAAGTAAGACGACGCCCGGACCTGCCATCCTGTTCGCCGGCGGAACGTTATTCCCGTGCGGGACATAGGCGGACCGGTCAGCTTTCAGTGCGCAGCTCGCGCGATCATCGTAAACTCACGGCGCTGAACCACCATGCGCCTCTCCTCCGCCCTCCTCCTCTTGGCATTGGCCGCGTGCAACGCGGACCACGAACCCAAGACCGCCGTCCCCGCCGCCGGCACAACCACCGATGAACCCCGCGGCCGCGCCAACCTGGCCTACCGCTGGGGGGGTGTGGCGCTGCAGGTAATGGCCGACGAGACCGAACGCAACCGGCCGCGTCCTCCGGTGGGTGCCCGACAATTGGCCTTGACCATGATCGCGCAGTACGATGCGTGGAGCCGTTATGACAGTGCGGCCGTGCCCGTGTACTTGGACGCCCCGCGCGCAGACGTTGCGGACCGCACACTCGCCAACAAGGAGAAGGCGATCGGCTACGCCATGGCCCGCGTGATGCAGGTGATCTTCCCGCATGACAGCGCGCTGGTCGCCGATTCGTTGAAGGCCTTCGGCTACGACCCTGCGGACTTCAGCACGGACGCGGCCACCCCGCAGGGCATCGGCAACCTGGCGGCCAAAGCGGTGATCGCCGCGCGCCGGGACGACGGCAGCAACATGTTCGGAGAGGATCCGCGAGCCCCTGAGCCTTACGGGGACTACACGCACTACACGCCGAAGAACCCGGTGGACAAGATCATTGACATCAACTGCTGGCAGCCGAAGACCTTCACACGGGAGGACGGATCGAAGTGGGCCCCGGGCGCGCTCGCTCCCCACTGGCCGCACGTGAAGCCATTCGCGCTGGACAGCGCCAGCCAGTTCCGCAGCGCGCCGCCGCCCAAGATGGGCGATGCGCAGCTCGAGAAGGAAGTGCGCGAAGTGGTGGCCCTGCAAGCGGGCCTTACCAACGAGCAGAAGGCCCTGGTGGAATTCATGCGCGACGGGCCACGCAGCGTGCAGCAGGCGGGCCACTGGCTCATCTTCACCCGTGATGTGAGCGTGCGCGACAAGCACACGCTGGACCAGGACGTGCAGCTCTACTTCATCATCACTACCACGGCGATGGACTGCTTCATCGCCTGCTGGGACACGAAGTACTTCTACGACAACAGCCGGCCCTACCAGCAGGTGCATCACATCCTGGGCAAGGAGGACATCACCGCGTGGGGCGGGCCGCACAAGGGCATGGTGAAGATGAAAGGCAAGGATTGGCGCCCCTACTCACCGGACAGTTTCCTGTGTCCGCCGTTCCCCGCTTACCCCAGCGGCCATAGCACGGTGAGCGGCGGTTGCGCTGAAGCGCTGAAGCTCTTCACGGGCAGCGATGCCTACGGGGCCGAAGTGCATTTGATGCCGGGCTGGCTCACTGAACCGGGCATCACCACGGACAGCATCACGTTGAAATTCCCGACGTTCACCTCTACCGCGGAACAGGCAGGCCTCAGCCGCGTGCTCGGGGGCTACCACATCCAAGCGGACAATGTGGAAGGGCTTTCCATGGGGCGCAAGGTGGCGGACGTGGTGTTCAGCAAGTGCGAAGCCTATATCCACGGCACGGCGAAGAAGTAGTCGCAGGCGCGGAGCTTGTGTCGGCCACGGGTCGGGAATGTGAACCGTTCCTGAATTCAGGGTGGTTGATCACCTCGGGTGTGCCGACCTTCGTTACCGATGGAGAACGTGTGCGGGGAATGCGCGACTGAAGGGGCCAGAGGCCCACAGGCCTCGACGCACTGGGGAAACATCCGAGCGCGGAAGTGGATTAACCGCAGGCGAGTGCAAACTCACGATCGCTAGATGAAGCGTCAAGCGCTGATCGCTTTGCTGTTTCTGGGAGGAGGCCTGCGGGCCTCCTCCCAAGACGGTTTCATAGTCCAATTCGATTCATTGCAGAGCGGCTTCGCGGCAGGGGGAAGAACAGTGCGCGAGAAGGACTGGGGTTTCCTTGTTTTCGGGCATCAAGTCTCAGAAGACGGTACGGGCCAAACGCGCTGCATGGCGTACCGCTTGGATCCGCAAGGCGTGTTGATCGATCGGTCAGAATGGGATTCGGGCTCCGCGTACGATTTCAACTTCGGGTACGTCGACCCCGTTGCTGAGGGCGAGGATGGCGCATATGCGTCGGCCGTGAGCCGGTTTAATGGGCCGCAAAGGGTACTTTGGCTTTATTCTTTTGATACCGATGGTACGCTTACAGGTGTTGATACACTTGTGTTTGATGACCCCGCCGACTCCATTACAGTCGCACCGAGAGCCACGCGGCCTACCCCAGATGGTGGCTTCATTGTAACCGGCTTCAGATCAATCGGTTCTGCGTACAGCAAGGCTTTCTTGTTGAAGGTCGATTCGGCCAAGCAATTTGATTGGTTGTCAGTCTACGGTGCTGACGATGTATTGACCGAGTCCAACGGCGTGGCCGGCTATGTCGGCGGCGGATATGTGCTCACGGGTATCAGATTGGGTGGCAGCACCACTGACCGTTCATTTCTTATTCGCACGGACAGTGTGGGAAACCAGATGTGGCGAAAAAACTTCGGGAATGCGGTCTATGGGATGCAATCCGTCCGAACCGATACCGACGGGTTCATATATGTATGGTCGGAGTATCGCGAGCAGAATTGGGCAACGGATCGAGACCAAGTCATGTTGCGCAAATTCGATGGGGCCGGATCCTTGATCTGGGAAAAACGAACACATTACTTTTTGGATACACGTGCACGTGATTTCGAGATCCTACCTGATCACTCTTTCATTACGTGTGGGGGGCGAAGCACCTTCAGTTTTATCGCCAAGTACAGCGCAGAAGGCGACAGTCTGTGGTCCCGTGACCTGCACATATTCAGCCTGTACGCGCTGGCCGACCTGTTCGATGTTCAACCTGCAAGTGACGGTGGTTTTTTGCTCACTGGGTATGTGGTTCAAGACTTCATTGACCCGACCCCCAACCTGCAAACTCTGTGGGTGATCAAGACCGACAGCCTGGGCTGTGTAGTGCCCGGCTGCCAGAACGTTGGCGTGCAGGAGTACGTGATGGACCTGCAAAAGCTGCTGCGCGTAAGCCCCAACCCGGCGAGTGATTGGGTACAAGTGGCATTGGACCTGCCTGAAGGGGGCGAGGTTGAGGGGCACGTACAGGCGCAACTGCTGGATGCGACGGGCAAGCTGGTAGTGGAACACACCGTGCAACAGAACCTTAACCAGCTAAGAACCACCTTGGATGTGAGCGCGCTACCCGCAGGCACCTACTACCTGCATGTGCGGGATGCGAAGCGGTGGCTGGCGGGGTGCAAATTGGTTGTGGTGTAGGCCTTCTGGCAATCCTCATCGGATCGTTGATGGTCTGAACCACAAGGGTTCTCCGGGCCTTTTCACGCCGCGTATCTTTCCCATCGGAGCGCGCGTTCCAGCGTGCTCAATAACCGCCATGGAAGTCCGGAAAATCGACGCGTCGGAGATCACGCACGCCGAGTTCATCGAGCAGCACTGGAAGCCGGGGATCCCCTTGGTCTTCAAGAACGCCACGAAGGTGTGGGGCGCTTACAACACCTTCACGCCTGACTGGTTCCGTGCGAACTACGGCACGCGCAAGACCTTGGTGAACGAGAAGGAGTACACCATGGCCGAGATCATGGACCTGGTGGAGGGCAAGGACACGAGCCGCCCGGTGCCGTACCCATGCAAGTTCGAACTCACTGCGCAGTTGCCAGAACTGTTGCCAATGGTGTACCCCATGAACATCGGCTTCGCGAAACCGAACTGGTTGGAAAGTTCCTGGTTCAAGCGCGGCTACTGGGGCAGCGCGGTGGAAATGTTCATCGGTGGCGTGGGCGGCAAGTTCCCTTACGTGCACCTGGACTACTACCATCTGAGCGCGTGGATCAACCAACTGTACGGGCACAAACAGTTCACCGTATGGCCGCGTGGGCAGGAGGAGCTGCTCTACCCGGACCCGAACGACAAGTGGAAGAGCATCATCCCGGACATCGAGAACGTGGACCTGGCGAAGTTCCCCAAGTACAAGGATGCCACGCCGATCACCTTCGTGGTGGGTCCCGGCGAAACGCTCTTCATCCCCTTCGGCATCTGGCACACGGCCAAGAGCTTGGAGCCTACCATCTCGGTGGCCTTCGACCTGCTGAACGACCAGAACTTCCCGCTCTTCCTTCGCGACGTGTGGGACTTCAAGAAGCGCGAGAGCACGTTGAAAGCGGTGGCGGCCACGGGCTATGCCGCGGTCGGCGGAGCGCTGTGCCGCATGGGCGATGCGTTCGGCGTTGAGCGCCGGAGCACGTTGGACTGAATCGGGTCGAAGTGGCGAGTAAGGAGAAGTGAGTAGCGAGTGCTGCATGTCGGAAGCAGCAC
>JBGAJW010000079.1:0-23184 GCA_044224725.1 Flavobacteriales bacterium | reverse complement strand
CCTGCTGCCGCGCTGGGTGCGGAGGAATGTGATCGATCCGCTCGCGCACCGCATTTGACCTCGCCGACTACCTTGCCAACGTCGGCAACCACCACTTGACCCCGTCCCCATGGAGCGTTTCATCGGCCTGATCGGCATCGCGCTGATCCTCGGCATCGCCTTCCTGGCCAGCAACAACCGCAAGGCCATCAACAAGCGGCTCGTCATCAGTGGCATTCTGCTGCAATTGCTGATCGCCGTACTGGTGCTGAAGATACCGCCGGTGACGAAATTCTTCCAAGGGCTCGGGCACGGTATGGAGAAGATCGAGCAATTCGCCCGGCAAGGCGCCTCCTTCGCCTATGGCGGGTTGGCGGCCATGCAGTTCGATGGGTCGGTCGCCAACTACGCTGCCGGGGGCTTCGTCTTCGCCATCAACGTCACCGCAACCATCATCCTGGTGTGTGTGCTGGTGGCCGTGCTCTACCACATCGGCCTGATGCAACGCGTGGTGAGTGTGATCGCCAAGGCGATGAATTTCGTGATGCGCGTGAGCGGTGCGGAAGCGCTGAGCAACGTGGCCAGCGCTTTCGTAGGGCAGGTGGAAGCCCAAGTGATGATCCGCCCCTACCTCGCCGGCATGACCAAGAGCGAACTGCTCGCCAGTATGAGCGGATCGTTGGCCTGTATCGCGGGTGGGATACTTGTGGTCTATGTGAACATGGGCGCGCAAGCGGGCTTCGACCTTGCGCCGAAGCTCATCGCCGCCAGCCTCATGGCCGCGCCGGGCGCGCTGGTGATCAGCAAGATCGTATGGCCGGAGACCGAGGAAAGTCAAACGATGGGCAACGTGAAGCTGGAGGTGAAAAGCCCCTACATCAACGTCATCGACGCCATCGGGCACGGTGCGGGCGATGGCTTCAAGATCGCCATGAACGTGGTGGCCATGCTCATCGGCTTCATCGCACTCATCGCCATGACCGATTGGATCCTCATCCACATTGGCCACGTCTTCAGCCCGGACCTGAACCTCAGCCTCAACTGGATCTTCGGCAAGCTCTTCACACCGATGGCCTGGGCCATGGGCGTGCCCTCGCAGGATGTCACCAGTGTTGCGACCCTGCTCGGCCAGAAGCTCAGCGTGAACGAATTCGTCGCGTTCAAGAGCCTTGCGGATAAAACGGTTCCCATCGTGAGCGAGAAAGGCCTGTTGATCGTGAGCGTGTCCATTTGCGGCTTCGCGAACTTCAGCAGCGTACCCTGCTCGGCCAGAAGCTCAGCGTGAACGAATTCGTCGCGTTCAAGAGCCTTGCGGATAAAACGGTTCCCATCGTGAGCGAGAAAGGCCTGTTGATCGTGAGCGTGTCCATTTGCGGCTTCGCGAACTTCAGCAGCGTGGGCATGCAGATCGGCGGTATCGGCGAACTGGCCCCAGGCCGCCGTGCTGACTTGGCGAGGCTCGGCCTGAAGGCACTATTGTGCGGCACGCTCGCGTCTTACCTCAGCGCCACGATCGCAGGGATACTGATGTAACGGTTCTCCGGACGCGAGATGCTGGGGCAGTTCTTTTTCGGGCGTCTTGTTGGTCACGGTCTGCAATGGCTTGGCGGCGCTGTGCGTTACCTGTATGGAACGGTCATCCGTGATCTGAAACTCACCAAGCGACAGCGGTACACGTTCAAGGAGTATGTGAACGGCCCCGACCAACCAAATGATGTTGTCTTTGACACCATCGGACATCGCTTCAACAACCGTTTGCTTGGCCTTGTGATAGCGGGTGTTCTCTTGGCCATTCTGATAAGGAGCTGCGATCCATATTCATGAAGAAGCGCCTTGGTCTGACCCTGCTACTCCTGGCGATCGCCGCAGCACTGTTATTCGCTTTCCGGAAGGAGGTGCCCCTTGCGATACCAGTAGTTCACGCCCAAGGCCACCCACTTGATTCCCTCAACGGCGTGGTGATCTACTGCAACGGCGGTTTCAGCGGTAACGCCGGCCGCAACGTAGTCGACGGCTACAACATCGGCCTCAAGTACCAATGCGTGGAGTTCGTGAAACGCTACTACTTCGAGCGCTTCGATCACCGCATGCCCAACAGCTATGGCCACGCCAAGGACTTCTTCGATAGCACCGTCGCCGATGGTGCGCTGAACGCCGAACGCGCTCTGCTCCAGTTCCGCAACGGCAGCGCCTCCAGGCCGCAAGTGGATGACCTGCTCGTGCTAGATGGCTGGAGCGGCAATCCCTACGGCCATGTGGCCATCATCAGCCGCGTAGGGGATGGGGAAGTGGAGATCGTCCAACAGAACACCAGCAGCACACGCGGCACCTACGATCTGGACATGATCGACGGCAAGTGGCGCATCGATAGTAAGCGGGTGTTGGGGTGGTTGAGGAGGAAGTGAATCACTCCACCACCGCGATCAAAGGTCCCAGTGCGCCATTCAACTGTTCTATGCCCTCACCCGGCATGTACGTCCTGCTGATGGCCCCATCCAAGAACAGCGCATTCGCACAGCCCTGCTCTTGGAAGAACCGCGCGAAGTCAAAGAGGTTCATCGGCTGCTTGGTGATCGCGAACAACGCCTTTCCATCAGCCAGGATGCCCACGCCGTTGCGGATCTGCACGTTCACCGAACCCTCTTTGAATGCGGAGTTGACGACACCGTCCACCACGAGCATCAGCCCGGACTGGGTGGCGTAAAGCACGTCCTTCTGCTGCGGGTAGTTCGCGGTGGTCACAACGAAAGCCATTCCCTTCGTATCCACGCCGAACACACCGTTCGGCTGCAGGTAGAAGTTGCCGTAGCCGTCCGTCTTCGTGATCAGCTTTCGCAGTTGCTTGCTGTTCTCCACGTAGAGCCCGAGCGGGGAGAGGTCCTCCATGTACATGCCGCCGTTCATCGCGAAACGGAGATGCTTACCCTTGGCTTCCACGAAGGCCTTCAGCTTGCCGATGTTCCCGAGCGCGTGCCCGCTGTCGTCCTTGTTGTACAAGGTGATCGGCGTGGCCTTGGGATCGATGACCACCGAGGCAATGCGCGTTTCAGGAACGGTGCGGAAGGCGACGAGCGCGCCCAAACAGAGGATGGCGAGCGCAAGGGTTTTGGTGCGCATGGCCGGAAGGTACTCTCGTTGCGCTGTGCCCGTGCCTATCCGCGTTCATCCGCGTGCATCGGCATCCATCTGCGGTCTTGTGAATGAGCCGCCGATGGAGGGGATGAACGGGATGGACGCCGATGAGCTGCCGGATCCGTTCCGTCCGTGTGGATCCCCGTCCATCCGTGGTCCCCTTCAGAAAGCGTCGCAGGCGCGCCACCAACGAAGAAGGGGACCCTCGCGGATCCCCTTCCCACAACTCCCCCGAGTTGGTTTACTTCAGTTTCTGGACAATGGCCTTGAAGGCGTCGGCATCGCTGTACGCGATCTCCGCCAGTGCCTTGCGGTCCAGGTTGATGTTGTGCTTCTTCAGGCTGCTGATGAAGACACTGTAGCTCATGCCGTGCATGCGCGTGGCCGCGTTGATACGCTGGATCCACAGGGCACGGTAGTCACGCTTCTTGAGCTTGCGACCGTCGTACGCGTGGGCGAGGCCTTTTTCCACGGTGTTCTTGGCCACCGTGTACACGTTCTTGCGTCGGCCGAAATTCCCTTTGGCCAGCTTCAGCACCTTCTTGCGACGGGCGCGGCTGGCGACTTTGTTCTTGCTTCTTGGCATCTGTTCTTCTGTTTTCGGGCGCGAGCGTCAGTTCGGTGACTGGACTTTGGTGCTGCGCGTCCTGGTTAACCCCGCCTGTTACCCGGCGGGAAACGGTCCTACTTCAAGAGATCGAGGATGGCCTTCTCGTTCGTGCTGTGCACAACAGCCATCTTGCCCAAGGCGCGTTTGCGCTTCTTGTGCTTCTTGGTGAGGATGTGGTTCTTGAAGGCGTGCTTGCGCTTCACCTTGCCGGTGCCGGTCAGCTTGAACCGTTTCTTGGCACCGGACTTCGTTTTCATCTTCGGCATGACTTCTCTCTATCTATCGGGGGGTTGTTTGTTCTGTCGGTCCGCCGGGCACTAGCCCGGCCTATGGCCTATGCATGCATCGTCCCTACTTCTTTTTCTTGGGCACCAGGTACATGATCATCCGCTTGCCTTCCAATTTGGGCATGCTCTCCACCACACCGTACTCCTCCAGGTCCTGCGCGAACTTCAGCAGCAGGATCTCACCGCGCTCCTTGAACACGATGGTGCGGCCTTTGAAGAACACGAAGGCTTTCACCTTGTGGCCTTCCGACAGGAACTTCTTGCTGTGAACCAGCTTGAAGGCCACGTCGTGCTCATCGGTGTTCGGCCCGAAGCGCACTTCCTTCACTTCGGCCACGGTCTGCTTGGCCTTCAGTTCCTTCTGCTTCTTCTTCAGGTCGTAGAGGAACTTCTTGTAGTCGGCGATACGGCACACCGGCGGAACGGCCGAAGCGCTGATCTCGATCAGGTCGAGATTCTGGTCCTGCGCCATGCGCATGGCCACGTCGAACGGGAAGACACCTTGTTCCACGGTTTCACCCACCACGCGCACCTCGGAGAACCCGGTGATGCGGTTGTTGGTGCGGTGCGGGTCCTCCTTGATGACCCGGCCACGGTAGGGGCGAGGGCCGGAAGGACGCGGACGTGGAGGTCCGGAAGGGCGGAAAGGTGGACGTGTAGCCAAGCGGGGTGTTGATGGGTTTTCGGGAAACGGGGATCAGAGACCGGCCAATTGTTGGGCAACGCGCTCGCCGACCAGCTCCTTGAACTGGAGCGGGGTCATCGTGCCCATGTCGCCTTGTGCTTGTTCACGCACGCTGATGGTGTTGGCCTCTGCTTCTTTCTCCCCGAGGATGAGCATGAACGGGATCTTGCTGAGTTCCGCGTCGCGGATCTTCCTGCCGATCTTCTCGTTCCTCTCGTCTACGGAGGCGCGAATATCGTGATCTTTCAGCAACGCGCAGAGGGCCTGTGCCTGAGCCACATACTTGTCGCTGATCGGGAGCACGATGGCCTGCTCCGGGGTCAGCCAAAGGGGGAACTTCCCGGCCGTGTGCTCGATGATGACCGCGATGAAGCGCTCCAGGCTGCCGAAAGGGGCCCGGTGGATCATCACGGGACGGTGTTTGGCGTTGTCGCTGCCCACGTATTCCAGCTCGAAGCGCTCAGGCAGGTTGTAGTCCACCTGAATGGTGCCCAGCTGCCATTTCCGGCCCAAGGCGTCCTTCACCATGAAGTCCAATTTGGGCCCGTAGAAGGCGGCCTCGCCGTATTCCACCACGGTCTTCATGCCGCACTCGGCCGCCGCGTCGATGATGGCCTGCTCGGCCTTTTGCCAGTTCTCCTCGCTGCCGATGTACTTGCTGCGGTCCTCCTTGTCGCGCAGGCTGATCTGGGCCTCGAAATTCTGGAAGTTCAGGGCCTTCAACACCAAGAGCACCAGGTCGATCACCTTCAGGAACTCCTCCTTCACTTGGTCCGGACGGCAGAAGAGGTGGGCGTCGTCCTGTGTGAAGCCACGAACGCGGGCCAAGCCGTGCAATTCGCCGCTCTGCTCGTAGCGGTACACCGTGCCGAACTCGGCCAAGCGCAAGGGAAGATCCTTGTAGCTCCGCGGGCGGCTGGCGAAGATCTCGCAGTGGTGCGGGCAGTTCATCGGCTTCAGCATGAACTGCTCGCCTTCCTGGGGCGTGCTGATCGGTTGGAAGCTGTCCTTGCCGTATTTCTCCCAGTGGCCGCTGGTCTCGTACAGCGCCTTGCTGCCGATGTGAGGGGTAGCCACTTGCACATAGCCGGCCTTTTCTTGGGCCGTCTTCATGAAGTTGATGAGCCGCTCGCGCAAGGCCGCGCCTTTCGGGAGCCACAAGGGCAAGCCCGCGCCCACCCGCTCGCTGAAGGTGAAGAGGTCGAGTTCCTTGCCGACTTTCCGGTGATCGCGCTTCTTGGCCTCTTCGAGCATCACGAGATACTCGTCCAGCTCTTTCTGCTTGGGGAAGGTTATGGCGTAGAGCCGTGTGAGCTGCTTGCGCTTCTCGTCACCGCGCCAGTAAGCTCCGGCCACGTTCAGCACCTTGAAGGCCTTGATGCCGGACGTATCCGGGATGTGCGGGCCACGGCAGAGGTCCGTGAAGTTGCCTTGGGTGTAGAAGGTGATCTCGCCGTCCTTCAGGCCCTCGATCAACTCCAGTTTGTACTCGTCGCCCTTCTCGGTGAAGTACTTGACCGCATCGGCTTTGCTGACCTCCTTTCGATCGAAGGTGAGCTTCTTCGAGACGAGCTCCTTGAACTTGGACTCGATGGCGGCGAAATCGGCCTCGCCGATGCTCCGGTCGCCGAAGTCCACGTCGTAGTAGAAGCCGTTCTCGATCGGCGGACCGATGCCGAACTTGGTTCCCGGGTACAGGGCTTCAAGCGCCTCGGCCATCACGTGGGCCGAAGAGTGCCACATCGTGGCTTTCCCGTCCGCATCGTTCCACGTCAGGAGGGAGAGGGTGCAATCCGTGGGCAGCGTGCGGTTCGCATCGCGCACCTCACCGTTCACCTTCGCGGAAAGCACGTTGCGGGCCAGGCCCTCACTGATGCTCTTGGCCACGTCCATGGCCGTTACGGCACCATCATAACTGCGGACACTTCCGTCCGGCAGGGTCACGTTCGTATTCATCGGTTCGCTGATGCCACCCTACGAGCGGTGGGCAAAAGGGCCGCGAAGGTAACAGGGGAGGGGAATGGGGTAGTGTCTCACTTTCATTCCGGGGTAGTGTCTCAGTTTGATTTGGAGCCGGACTATCGACCGCGCTTTGGGAACGTTACAATCGCCCATCCCACAACGGCAACGAATAGAACGGTAACGGCGCTCATGACCACAGCATGGCCCCAACCGAGCCACGTAAGGAAGTAGCCGACGCCGCACAGCAGCGCGATGAAGCTGATCGGGAAGAGCCACCTGATTAGCTGACCGTGGCCCTGCATGCCGCCAAGCTACCCGATCCCCCGATTAGGCAGCAGCCTTGTACTTGTCCACCAGTGACATCTCCTGGCCGATGCTCAGGATGTCTTGAGTAAGACCTAATTCAGCGATCCAGTTCACTGCCCGGGCTTCACCTTCATGTACTGCGCCGTGTAGTCCTTCTCCCAATCGAAGTAGGCGTTCACCTTGGCACCATTGGCCTTGAGCCACTTGGTCACCTCTTGTTCATCGGAGCTGGCGAAGGTGAGATACGCCAACGCCTCTGTATGGTCCGCGCTTTTGAGGGCGATCATCCAGTCCGCATAGTACTCCCATTGAAAGCCGTGGTTCTTGGCGCGGCCTTCCTTCAGCATGTCCGCCAATTGGTCCAGTTTGCCCTTGAAGCCCGCCGGGCTCGTACCGGCGGAGATGTTGATGGTAGTCTCCGAGTTCGTGGCGCTCTCGGTGGCTTTCAAGGCTTGGGTAAGGGCGGAGAGGAGATCGAAGCCTTTCGTCACGCTCCACACCACCTCCTGGTCGCGGAAATCGTTCTCCACATGTACCGTGTCTGTGCTGTCCCGGAGCGCGCTCGCATCTATGGAGATCGTTGTTCCACCATCCGCCCGCTGGGACGTGTTGTTGAACAGGTTCTTCTGCAAGAGCGCATGGTTCTGTTTGGCGCGTTCGCTCTCGGGTTCCAGCATGAAGAACCGGCAGAAGGCCAGTGTGGCCGGGATGCTCTTTTTCTGCGTGCCGAGGATGCGTGCGATCGCGTTCTGGGTGCCGGGGTGGTAGGGGTTGAGCGCGGCTGATCGTTCGAGGGCGCGCAGGGCCGAGTTCGTGCTGTCCATGCCCCAGAGCGTGATGCCCTTGTTGAAGTGCAGCATGTACATGTCCGGCAACACGCTGATGCCTTTGTTGTAGACCCGCAAGGAGGCTTCCGGACGTTTCAACTGGTCCATGTCGTTGCCGTAGGTCACGTACACCATCGGGGCCTCCTTCGCGCCATCGTGCTTCTCGATGATGTCCTGACACAAGGCCGCGCTTTCCTCGAACTGCCCCAGCGCGTTCATGCTCATGGCCTTTTCCGCCATGGCCGTCAGGTTGTCCTTGTCCAGCTTCAGGGCTTCGTCGTACTTCTTGATCGCTTTCTTGTAGTCGCCCTTGTCGTGCAGTTCCACACCCTCATGCACTTTGATGGAAGCCGCATCGGGGTTCTGGGCGAAAGCGGTCGCGGCCAACAGGCCGAAGAGGGGCAGGGCACAGGTTCTCATGGGTGGGCTGGTGGCCCCAAATAAGGCAATGCCGCCGTATCTCCGGAGCTGCGGATGCGGATGCTCAGCGCAGCAATGTGACGTGACCGGTCAGGAATTTCCGGCTGTCGGCGCTGCCCAGGTTCTCCACGATCCAGTAATACGTGCCGCCGGGTGCATCCACACCGCTCCACCCGTTGGTGACGTTGGTAGTGGTGAAGATCTCCTGCCCCCAGCGGTTGTAGATGCTCAGGCGTGCTTTCCCCGGGAATTCATCCAAGGGGATGAAGCGGTCGTTCTGGCTGTCACCGTTGGGACTGAAGACGTTCGGCATATCCAGGTCGCCGGTGGGCACTACGATCACGGTGGCGCGGGCCGTGTCCGTGCAGCCTGCGGCGTTCGTTACCACAAGTGTTACCGGATAGGCACCCTGCTGGTCAGGATAGGTGACCACAGGGTTCTGGGAGTTGGAGGCGAAGGGCGGGATCGTGTCGAAGTCCCACTGCCAGATGATCACGTCCGAGCTGCTTTCATCGGTGAATGTCACCAAGGGGGCCTCCGCTGGAGCCGGTTGGGGTGTGATCGTGAAGGACGCCGTGGGCGGGGGTACCACATTGATCAGTTCGCTGTAGGTGGTATCGTACACACAGCCGTTGGCCATGGTCACCGTCAACGTCACATCATAGGTGCCCGCCGCCGCATACACATGGGCAGGGTCGCAATCCGTGCTCGTGCCACCATCCCCGAAGGTCCACGAGCAGCCGGATACACTGCCTGCGGTGTTATCGGAGAACGACACCGAGAGTGGCGGGCAACCGCTCACAGGCGTCGCGCCGATCAGCGGTGCGACCGGTTCAGGTGCGGTTACGAGGATGCTCGCGATCGCGCAGGCCGTATCATTCACGGAGGTGAGGAATTGGTACTCGCCCAGCGGCAGGTCGAGTTGGCTCAGGTCCAGCACGCTGTCGGTCTGCCCGACGATCGCCACGCCCTCGTTGTACCACTGGTAGCTGGTGGCCACGCTGTCAGGGTGGCCCGTGAGCACGATGTTGTCCGTGCAGGTGGAACCGGTGAGCGTGACACTGGTGAACAACGAGCTCTGGTTAAGCGTGAGGTCGTCATAGAAAAAGTAGGGCAGGCTCTCCAACGAGAATTGGCCGACGTCATAACTGTCCGGCGGCTCGCAAGGCCCACCGATCATCACCGTGTTGATGTCCGTGGTCGGGGTGAACGCGATGATCACTTCATGCCATGTGTTGTCCGGCTGCTGGCTCACCGTGCCCAAGACCGTCCAACCTTGTGGGCAGCCACTGTCGAAACCGGTGGGGAAGGTCACGCAATTCTCCAGCCCGAACAGGGTGATGTCCACCGGACCCACGGTGATCGGGTAGACCTGATCGAGGAATCCGCTGATCTGCCTGCCGGCGATGCGCAGCCGGAACGTGTACTCCACCCCGGCCAGAAGCGGCTCGGGCAGGCAGGCACCGATGTACTCCATGTAGTGCTGTCCCGGCCCCAGGTAGTTCTTCACCAGATAACCGCCCACGCAGGCGTCTCCGTTCGGGATGGGTTGCGGCACCACGATCGGCATGTAGCTCAGCGAAAGGAAATAGTCGGACGTCGCGTTCGTGGCCTGTTGCCATGTGTCCGCGCAATTCAGTTCGCTGTAGCTCTGGGGCAGACAGTTGTAGTCCTCGAACGACGGGTTCGGGATGATGGACTCCACTTCGGTGCCGCTGCCGTAGTTCCCGGTACACACGCAATCCGTCGTATCGTTCAGGTCGATCAACCCGTCGGCATCATCGTCGATGGCGTTTCCGCAGATCTCCTGTGCCATCGTCGGCGACAACAGGGATACGAAGGACAGCACGAGCAGATCTCTCATGGCGCGTTCAGGATGGGACCGTCTACTTCAACAGATTCACATGGCCGTAGTACTCATGGCGGAAACCGGCGATGAGGTCGCGCGTGTCCAGCCTCCAGGCGTAGACGCCCGTCATGGCGAATTCGCCGCCCAATTTGCCGTCCCAGCCTTCGTTCGGGTCGGCGGTCGCCCAGATCTCCTGTCCCCAACGGTCGAAAAGCCGCAACTGATAATCCTTGAAGATCTGGTCCTTGATCATCGGCCGCCACAGGTCGTTCACACCGTCACCATCAGGGGTGAAGGTGTTGGGCACGTACACCGCGTAGTAGCCGTCGATCACCACCTCATGCGTTATGGTGTCGGTGCAGGTATGCACGTTGGTCACCACCAGCTGCACAGGGTAGGTGCCGAGGTCTTCGCTCGGGAAATGCAGCGCGGGGAACTCGTCGGTGCTTGTGCCCAAGGAAGCGCCCGTGCCGAAGGACCAGTTCCACTGGATGGCGTCAATGCTGCTGGCGTCCACGAAGGAGATGTAGGTGTTGAAGTAGTCCGTGGGTTGCGGCCCGAAAGTGAACTCCGATACCGGATGATCGAATACCGTGATCAGGTCGGGATAAGTGGTGTCGCCTTGGCAGTTCTGAGGGGAGATCACGTCCAAGCTGACCGTGTACACTCCGGGGTCGGCATACACGTGCACAGGGTCGCATGTCGTGGCCGATCCTCCGTCACCGAAGGTCCAGGCGCAGGTGTTGGTGAAGACCGGATCCGTGGTATTGATGAAGGTCACTTCAAGCGGATAGCAACCACTGTCCGGCTCGTTCGTGAAGGTGACCACCGGGTGGCCGTAAGCGGTGATCATATCCACCACCTCCACCTGGGCTTGGCATCCTTGGGGGTGAGTTACCAGCAGGCTCACGGTGTACAGGCCGGGATCCGTGTACAGGCCCACCGGGTCGTTCTCGTCCGTGATCGTACCATTGCCGAGGTCCCATTCCACGGACCCCACCTGGTCCGGCGGGGTGGTATTGCTGAATTGGATGGTCAACGGTGTGCATCCGGCGATGGTGTCGCTCGTGAAGCTCACGGCAGGCTCGTCGTACACGGTGATCAGGTCTTCCATCAGCGTGTCGTCCTGGCAACCGTTGGCGCTGGTGACACTGAGGAACACATCGTACACGCCAGCCGTGTTGTAGGTATGCGATGGATCCCACTCGTTCGATGCCGGAGGGTCGCCGAAGGTCCACGAGCATTCCGCACCGTTCACGCTGGTATTGGTGAAGTCGACCGTCATGCCCGTGCAGCCTTCTACCGGATCCGCGGTGAACGATGCTGTGGAAATGGCGTACGCGGAAATGAGATCCACATAGGTGGTATCGTACGGGCAGCCGTTCGCCATGATCACGGAGAGGGAAACGTCGTAGGTACCGGCATCCGTGTAGGTATAGGTCGTGTCGCAAGCCTCACTGGTCCCGCCGTCCCCGAAGGTCCAATGGCACGAGGCCACATTGCCGGCGGTGGCATCGGTGAAGCTCACCGAGAGGGGCACACATCCGGCTACCGGGTCCGCCGTCACCACCGGGTGCGCGTCCGGTGGGTAGTCCACATCCACACTGGAGAACGCGCAGGCCGTGTCGGATGCGTTCGTCAGGAACTGGTAGGAGGCCACACCGAGGCCGAGGTCGCTCACATGCAGCACGGTGTCCGTCTGGCCGATCAGCGCCACGCCGTCCTGGTACCATTGATACGCGGTGGCCAGCGTGTCCGTCTCCCCGTAGATCACCAGGTTGTTCGCGCAGAGCTCGCCTTCCACCACGAGATTCGAGAACAAGCTGCTCTCGTTGAGCACCATGTTATCGAAGAAGAAATACGGAAGGTACGAGGGGTCATCGTCGTAGTCCGACGGCAGGGTGCATGGCGGCCCGATCATGATAGCCGCGATGTCCGTGGTGGGAGTGAATGTGATCGAGATGTTCGTCCACAGGTTCACCGGGGTGTAGGTGACATGCCCGAGCTCCACCCAGCCTTCGGGTTCAGGGCATTCCGAGGTGAAGACCGGGAAGACGGCAGGCGAGGTGTACCCGAAGATGGTAACGTCCACATCACCGAAATAGATGGGGGCGAAGGAGGAGGCATTTCCGTCCGTGGCGGTGGCCGCGATCATCATGCTCAGCGTGTATTCCTCGTTCGCGAGCATCGGAGTGAGCAGGTTGCCGCCTATGTACTCGAGCCACCCGAAGGTGAAGAGCGCCGCAACGATGCCCTCTCCATCGGGCATCGGCAACGGCACAACGGGCGGCACGAAACCGCATTGATGATAGAAGTCCGACGTGGCATCCGTTGCCTGCTCCCAGGTTTCAGCGCAGTACAGCTGGCTGTAGGAGGAAGGACAGCAATCATCCCATACCTCGAAGGACGGATTGGGGATGATGGACTCCACGCCGTTCCCGCTGCCGACCACACCGTTGCAGAAGCAATCCGTGGTGTCGTTCAGATCGATCAGGCCGTCCGCGTCGTCATCGATCGCGTTGTCGCAGATCTCCTGGGCGCTGACGGGGATCAGCGCGATCATCAACAGGGTGAAGAACGTCGCTCGCATGGACCGCATGATTGGTGGTGCTGGTTTGTTCAAGGCGCAACCGTTGCGATGCCCGCTGAACAGTCGTTCTGGAAGCTGTGAAGGGTAGACGTCTTACTGACGTTTCGGGTGGCCTTGACCAGATCGAATTTATCACCGATCCGATACCCGGGATATCCCACCTCAGGCGAATGCTGTGATCATCGCATCTCAGGAGCCTCGACAGGGCTGAAATGCCCAACCGGCGTATCGCGGCGGGAAAGACCGGGTCAATCGGTCTTCCCGAAGACCCCCTCGAAGGCACCGTTGAAGAAGCGATCCGTCGTGTCTTTCAGGTCGCTCAGACCGTCCGCGTCGTCATCGGGACGCAGTTGCAGATCTCTTGGGCGTTCGCCTTTGACAGCATCACAAAGCTGAAGCATGTGCCCCACTTGTATAGGTGTTGGGAGGCAGCTGGTGCATCGAAGGCGCATACTCCGGCGACCCGTACACGGGGCATGAGCGTCGCCTTTGTTTCCTGTCTACACGGTTCCCTCGCTATCCGACGGCCCACTCCCAAGCGGAGTTACCCTATCGATCGGTCACCCGCGCGATCTGCCCGGATCAAAGGGCGTCGCTGGTGAAGTCGCCCACGAAAATGCCATCCACGCAATCCATCGAGTTGCTCCCCTGCACAGACCACATCTTGCAGGTGAAGGTCGCGCGGATCTTCACCTTGTAAATGGCCCCGTCCATATACCCCTGGGCATCGGTGATGGTGAAATTGCTCGACGAGGGCTGAGCGTTCAGGTTGGTCTGGTACCAAGTGGTCATGTCCGAGGATTCGCGGACGATGCTGATAAAGGCACCTGGCGTAGTGCCTGCGGCCATGGAATAAGGGCGGTCACCAGGGGCGAAGAAGGCATCCATCTCCGCCTGTGTCGCATCGGGTCCGACGATGGACATTCCGTAGAGCTGGATCTGCACGCTGTACGGCTCTCCATTGAAGTTCAGGAACTGGCAGGATGTAACCGTTAATGGCGTTGTGGTGAACAATTGCTGTTGGAAGCCGGTACTGTCGTAGACAACGAAGTCCGTACCCCCACCATCACAGGAGAACAGCCCCTCGCTCGTGATGTCGATGCTGGCCGGGTCGATGAGTCCGGCATTGCTGCCACCGCCTCCACCACCATTGCCACCATTCCCACCGGTGTCCACATCCACTTCCGAAACGACCACCTCGGCCTCCTCGTCCTTGTCACAGCTGCTGATCAATGAGACAAGAAAAAGCGCAGCGAACGCGGCGGTCGCTGTTCTGAACAGGGGTATTGATGGATGCCGCATCGAAACTGGAAATCTGGTGTCCGGGGCGAACTTAACGCGGGGGGAGTTCAAGAGACGTTCTTACCGGAGCAAGGTAACGTGCCCCATGTACTCGTGATTGATCCCGCTGAGCGCGTCGCGGGTAACGAGCTTCCAGATGTACACACCGGTGGGGAGGGGGGTACCGGCAGTGTTCATCTGCGTCCCGATCCACGGATTGTTCGCCACGGAACTGTCGAAGACCTTCCCGCCCCAGCGGTTGTACACGCTCAAGCGATAGAAGTCCTTCTCCTGGTCCTTGATCACCGGAAGGAAGAACTCGTTTATGCCGTCACCGTCCGGGGTGAACGCATTGGGCGCCCAAACGGTATAGTATCCATCGATCACCACGTTGCGGATCATGGTGTCCGTGCAGGTGTGGATGTTCGTTACGATGAGCCGTACCGGGTAGGTGCCCAGGTCATCATCCGGAAAATGCAGCGCCGGGAATTCGTCCTGACTGGTTCCGAGCACGCCATCCTCTCCGAACTCCCAATCCCACTGGATCGCGTCCACGCTGCTGGAGTCGAAGAAGGAGATGTAGGTCTCGAAGTAGTCGGTTGGCTGCGGCCCGAAAACGAAGGCGGCTTCCGGATGATCGAAGACCGTGATCAGGTCCGTGTAAGTAGTGTCGCCTTCACAGTTCTGTGGCGAGATCACTTCCAGTGAAACGGTGTACACGCCCGGATCGGCATACGTGTAGGTCGGCAAGCAGGTGGAGGAGGAATCCCCATTCCCGAAGGACCACCTGCACGTATTGGTGAATGCGGCGTCCGTGGTGTTCACGAACTGCACTTCCAAAGGATAGCAGCCGCTGTCCGGTTGATTGGTGAAGCTAACGACCGGGTGCCCGTATGCGGTGATCAGGTCTTGTTCTTCCACTTCCGCGGAACATCCGAGCGGATGCGTTACCAACAGGCTCACGGTGTAGAGTCCGGCATCGGTGTAAAGGCCTGTCGGGTTGTCCTGGTCGGTGACCGTGCCGTTGCCCAAGTCCCATTCCACCGTGCCGATCTGGTTGGCCGGTGTGGTGTTGGTGTACTGGATGGTCAAGGGCGTGCAACCGGCCACCGTGTCCGTGGTGAAGCTCACTTGCGGCTCGGCATAGACGATGATGAGATCGGTGAGGGTCGTGTCCCCGATACAGCCCGCAGCACTGGTCACCGTCAATTGTACGCTGAACGTGTCAGCCACATTGTAGGTGTGCGAAGGGTCGCAAATGTTGGAGGTGCCGCCGTCCCCGAAGGTCCAGTCGCAGGAACCTGTCAGCGTATCCGTCGTGTTGTTGAAGCCAACTGTCATGCCGATACAGCCTTCCAGCAGATCGGCTGTGAAGGTTGGTTCCGGTATCTGGTCAATAGTGATAAGGGTTGTGTACACTGTGTCCGTTGGACAATAATCCTCGGACAGGAGCGACAGGGTCACGTTATAGGTTCCTGGCACGCTGTACGGATGGGATGGTTCATAGGCGTTGGAAACGGGGGAGCCGTCCCCGAAATCCCATGTGATGCTGATCACTTGGCTGGTATCCGAACCGTTCTCGAACTGGAAGTTCAGCGGGTCGCAACTGGAGACCGGGGCATTGGCGATCACAGCGTCCACGCAAACCGGTGGCGCCACATAGATCTGGCTGATCACGCAGGCCGTATCGAAGTAACTCACGAACTGGTACCAGCCTGTGTCCAAGCTGTTCTCGGAAACACCCAGGATGGTATCGATCTCGCCCACCAAGGCCACGCCTTGATAGAACCACTGGTAGCTGTTGGCCAAGCTGTCCGGGTGCCCGGTCAGGGTGAGGTCATCCGTATAGAACTCGCCGCTCTGGTCAATAGTGGAACCGAACAACGAGGTCTGGTTCAGCGTGAGGTTGTCGAAAATGAAGTAGGCCAGCCATGGATCGAAGACCTGCGGGTAGTCCGGAGGAAGAGTACATGGCGACCCGATCATGATGGCCTGCACGTCGAAGGTGGGGACGAAGGTGATGGTGATATTACCCCAGGAATTGCTCGGTGTATAGGTGGCGTAGCCCAATTCTGTCCATCCTTCGTTGCCCGGGCAGAGGCTCACGCTCGTTGGCCATGTGGGGCAAGAGGACAGCCCATAGATCGTCACGTTCACCGGGCTCAGGTCACAGGTGGTGGTATTGCTCAAGAAGTTGTCGATCTCGAAGCCGGCGATCGACATGTTCAGGCTGTAAGACGTGCCAGCCTCCATCGGTTGCATCAGACAGCCACCTATGTACTCCATGTAGTCTTGACAGAAATAGCCACCAACACAGCCGTTCCCACCGCCGGGCAAGGGTTGCTCTATCCAAGAAGGCATATAGCTGGGGGCCAGGAAATAGTCGGAGGTCGATCCGGTGGCCTGCGCCCATGTATCGGCACAATCCAGCTGGCTGTATGAGGTAGGCTGGCAATCGGAATCCTCGAAGGACGCATTGGGCAGGATCGAAGGGATGCCCCCTCCGATAATGGCTGAGCACTCGCAGTCCGTCGTGTCGTTGATGTCCACCAGCCCGTCGCCGTCATCATCGATGGCATTGGCGCAGGACTCTTGCGCGTAGGCTCCGGCCGTGAAAAAGGAAAGGCCGATCATCAGGAGCGAACGGTAGGTTGGCATCATCGCGGACGTTGGTAATGTGACCATGACGAACGAAGCTGGTCGTCAGGTTGTTCGTCCGGAAAGATATCTTCCACAGCCTCCGGTTGGGAAGCCCCACGCTTCGCTTTGCCAACGATCGGTCGCTGACTTGCAGGATATACCCCGACTGTTTTCGCCCTAGGTCCTTGTGCCATGGATCACGGCTTCAGGAACTCACCGGACGAACCTGAACGACTGGTCCCCGATCCTGGCCAGGTAGCCCCCCTGAGCCATTCCGGCCAGCGAGAAGCGGAAGTCCTGGCCGATGAAGGGCTTGGAGATGATCAGGCGCCCCGAAGCATCGTAGAGTGTGAGCATGGATGGACCCCGTGAGCCCCGGATCCGGAGGGTCGCATCATCGGGAAAATAAGTGACTTCGATCCCTTGCCCGGACGAGGCCGCGATCACGCTGCTTATCCAGTCGAAGGGGTAGGAGAGCGTGGTACACCCCTGTGCATTGGTCAGTTCCACCGTGTATAGGCCGCTCTCCTCCGGGAGGTAGTAGGCGCTGTTCGCACCTTCAATGAGGGTTCCGTTCAGGAGCCATCGGTAAGTCCCGGGCAAGGGGCACCAAAGCCCGTCAACCGTAAGGGCGATGTAGGGCGTTGGTTCGATCACCGTTTCCACATGGAAGGTACTGGTGGTGCAAGAGGTATCCGTCATCGCCCGGAACACATAGTCGCCGGAGTCCAGGGACAGTGCCGAGATCGCAAGCACCGTATCGGATGCCCCTTGGATCGCGATGCCGTCCTGGTACCATTGGTATCCGCTCACCAGGCTGTCCGGATGCGCGGTGAGCACGAGATCGCCGTCGCACCAATTGCCTTCGCTGGTGATCCCGGCTCCCATTGATCCTGAGGTGCTGATCGATAGTTCATCCATGATGAAGTAAGCCAGCCAAGCGTCGGTCACATGCGGGTAGTCTACAGGCAACTCACAGGGTGAACCGAGCATGACGGCCTCGATACCGACATCGGGCAATACGTTGATGGATATTTGGCTCCACGAATTGCTCGGCGTGTAGGTAACATGGCCAAGTTCCATCCAGCCTGCGTCACCTGGGCACAGAGGAAGGCTTGTCGGAAAACTGGGGCAAGTCGCCAACCCGTAGACCGTCACATTCACCGGGCTCAGGTCCAATGTGGTAGTGGCATTCAGGTTATTGTCCACCTCGACCGCCGTGATGGACATCTTCAGACTGTAGGACGTGCCGACTTCCAGCGGTTGAAGAAGGCAGACCCCCACATACTCCATGTAGTCATGGCAGAAATAGCCTCCGACGCATCCGCTGCCTCCGTTCGGCAATGGCTGCGGAATAAATGAAGGCATGTAACCGTCTGATCGGAAATAGTCGGCCGTGGAAAAGGTCCCTTGGTCCCAATCCGATGCGCACCCTACCTGGCTATAGCTGGTGGGTATGCAGTCGTAGTCCTCGAACGAAGGGTTGGGCAGTATGCCGTCGAGCAGCACCGGTGCGATGCCGCACGCACAATCCGTGGAATCGTTCAGGTCGATCAGCCCGTCAGCATCGTCGTCGACGCTGTTATCGCATATCTCTTGGGCGGAGAGCGCGCTGGTGATCAGAAAGCACAAGGGCAAAAAGAAAGATCGGTACATGGCGGCAAGCGGATGATGGGAGACGAAGCTACCGATATGCCCTGTGCCGGGGGACCCATCCCATCGGAATGCGAAAAGGCCCCCGAAGGAGCAGTCCGTGAAGTAGTGGAAAGGGTTATTCGCAGTAGATCGCGCGCAGCTCATCGACGCTGTCGTCGCCAAGCTCCTTGGCTTTCGTGAGATCGGCGCAGGCTTCCGGCTTGCGATCCAAGTGCACCAGTTCGATGGCGCGGGCAGTGTAGGCCTTGTACATCCAGCCGTCGAGCTTGATGGCCTTGCTCAGGTCGTCACAGGCTTGTTGGTGCGCGTTGTTGTGCCCATGCGCGATCCCCCGGTTGAACCAGCTGCGCGCATCGTTGGCGGCTATCGTCACGAAGCGGTCGTACACGGCGATAGCGGCCACATGGTCACCGCGCCGCATGTGTATTTCGCCCAAGCCCATGAAGGCGTGCTCGGCGATCGGACCGGCCTGGTGACTGCGCAGAACGGCCTCAAGGTCTGCGATGGCCGCATCGTACGCCTTGTTCGTTGTGTTCAGTTCACTGCGGCGCAAGAGCGCGTTCGGGTCATTCGGCATCAGTTCCAGAGCACGGTCGAAGTCGCTCAAGGCGACGGTGGCATCGCCGATGCTCGCATGGCATACGCCCCGGTAATACCAAGCCTTGCCGTTCCGGGGGTGCTCCGCCAGTTCGCGCGTGAGGAGCGGGATCGCTTCCGCCGGACGCTCACTTTTCAAGGCCAGCATCCCTGCTTGGAATGTCGAAATCGCGGTCGATCCGGTCGCGGAAGGGGTCCCAATGCTGGCCAGATCCGTGGCCGGTGCGGTATCGGCCTCTTGGGCGTTGGCGAAACAAGGAAGAAGGAGGAGCGGAAAGAACGTGTGTCGGATCATGGGTTGGGCGCCGTCGCTAAGGAGCTGGCGGTTTGAACGGGGCCAATGGCTGGAGGTTTCCTGCGCTCAGAGCCACCTTTGCATCGGACAGCGTTCGCCATCTTCGCCCCATGCTTTTGAATTCCGAACCCGTCTCCTTGGACTTCGGCCTGCTCGCGTTGCGGATCGGGGCGGGGGGCACCATGATCTGGCAACACGGCTGGCCCAAACTCGCCGGTTTCACGGAGATCATGGACAAGTTCGGCGACCCCATCGGATTGGGGTCCGCCATCTCCCTCGGGCTCATCGTCTTGGCTGAAACGGTCTGCGCGGCGCTCGTGGCGCTGGGCCTGTGGACGAGGCTCAGCACGGTGCCCGTCATCATCGGGATGGCAGTGGCCGCCTTCGTTGCCAACGGCGACCAACCGTTCAAGGCCAAAGAACTGGCCGTGTGCTACATGGTGGCGTTCTTGGCCATCTTCTTCGCAGGTAGCGGCCGGTTCAGCTTGGACCGGCTGAACTTCAAATAGGCGGGTGTTCTCTGCATCAGGTCAGTGCGCCATCCAGTTGCAGGCGCTCGCGCACTTTGGACATGTACAGTCCGCCGATGGGAATGCGCTCTTCGCCATCCTCCAATAGCAACTGATAGTCCTCGATGGCGGAAACGTTGCCCACACGCACTATGTAAGAACGGTGCACGCGCAGGAACTGGTCCTGCGGCAAGCGCTGCTCGATACCGGCCATCGTGCTGTATACCACGTAGCGGCGAGCACCAACTTGGATGCCCACATAGTCCTTCAAGGCCTGCACGAAGCGGATCTCCCGGCAGAGCACGCGCTGTTGGCGCCCTTTGACAGTGATGAACAGGGCGGTCTGATCGCCTTCTCCGGCAAGTCGCATCCGCAGGTCGTCGCGTTCGCGCCGAAGTGAGGAATCCTTGCCGTGGTTGTGCAGCGCCATTTCGATGGCCACCATCAGATCCACCGGCCTGAACGGCTTGATCACATAGCCGTAGGGCACCGCTGCCCGCGCCCGGCTTACCGTGCCCTTGTCCGAGTTGGCTGTGAGGAATACCACGGCGGAACCCGTGCGTTCACGGATCCGCTTGGCCGCCTCGATACCCGTGATGCCTCCGCTGAGTGCGATGTCCATAAGCACCACTTGGGGACGGTGCTCATCGCACAGTTCAATGGCTTCCTCACCGCTGCCGCAAGAGGCTACTACGGAGTGCCCGCCTTCCTTCAGCGTGTTCTCGATGTCCCAGCGGACGATGGACTCATCTTCAACGACCAGGACACGCGCCTTGGTCGTATTCGGGGTAGTAATGGGTTGGAGCATACGTGAAGCGAACTTGTCACCAACACTACGTGAAGCCTTCCGTGAACGATCCGGGAAATCGACGGACCGGGCAACTGGAATGATGAGCCGGTTGATTCGTCCTTTTTTTGACCGGATCCACATTTTGCCGTTGCGCCAACGGGCCTTCAGGGTCTTCGGTCACCTCTGGTACGCCCGGTCCAGTAAGGGTGTCGGCAGCCATGACCCATATGTGAGGCTACCGATGTTCTCGAAATATGCAGGCTATGACCGAAGCCACCGCGAAGCCGGATCCTTGCGAGCAGGACCTTGGGATGAACGGTGCCGAACAGGATCACCAGCATGTAGCCCGAGTGTCGGCATGGCTTGTCCTACTCAGGTACTTTCGCGGCAGTGCAGCGCAGGTCGTTTCTCCGTTCCATTGTGCCTCTGCTGGTTTCGGCCGGTTACGCGGGAACGGCTCCGGCACAGATCGTCCTGAACGGCGCGCTCACACCGCAGCAAGCGGTGGAGAATATCCTGCTGGGACCCGGCATCACGGCGACGAACATCACGTTCAACGGCCAGCCCGGAAACATCGTCGATGAGCAGATCGGTGGTTTCAATGGAGTGAATTGCAATGTGGGCATGCCCGCCGGTGTGATACTGGCCACCGGCAGCATCTTCAACGCACTCGGCCCGAACGATATCGGTTCCAGCAGCCTCGGTGGCGGGAACTATGGCTTCGGTGACCCGGACCTCTTGGCGGCTTCCCTGCTTTCCAATCCGAACACGACCTCGATCAACGATGCGGCCATCCTGGAGTTCGATTTCATCCCTACCGGTGATTCGCTCCAGTTCGATTTCGTCTTCGCATCCGACGAGTACCTGGAGTACGTCACGCAGCCAGGACAGACCGGCGGGGTGAACGACGTCTTCGGATTCTTCATCAGCGGCCCCGGCATCAACGGTCCCTACTCCGGCAACTCCGCGAACATCGCCCTGATCCCTGGCAGTACCGATCCAGTGACGATCAACACGGTGAATGATCTCGCGAATACCGCATTCTATGTGGACAATGGGGATGGCTATACGGCCCCGTTCAATTCTTCCCCGTTCTACGTGCAGTATGACGGCTTCACCGTGCCCATCACGGCGCGCGCGAGCGTGATCTGCGGGGAGACCTATCACATCAAGATCGCAGTAGGAGATGCCAACGATGCGGTCTGGGACAGTGCGGTGTTCCTGGCGGCGGGCAGCTTCTCCAGCAATGCGGTGGACCTGAGCTCCCAGATCGATTTCGGCGGGCAGGACAGCACCATATTCGAAGGATGCGGCCAGGCCACGCTGGTGCTCAGCCGTCCCGGTTCAACGAATACTTCGGAATCCGTGGAGTTCATCACGCAAGGGGTGGCCGTGGAAGGAGTTGACTACAACAACGTCCCCAATACCTTCACGTTCCTGCCGGGCGAAGACAGCATCCTGGTCACGATCACCGCTACGCTCGACAATCTGAACGAGGGACCCGAACTCGTGGACCTTATCGCCGTGACCAACGGCTCCTGCGGAACGGACAGCACCTTTCTGCACTTCTACATCCAGGACGCGCCGCCCATCGCACTCCTGATGAGCCCGAATGACACGTTGCCCTGCAACGACAGCGTGTTCGTGAGTGTCTCGGCTTCCGGTGGCTACGGCACGCTCACCTATGATTGGAATACGGGCATTCCCGACGGTGCGGCGGGCGGGTGGGTGATACCAGCACAGACCACGGTCTATACCGTGACGGTCACCGACGATTGCGGTGTACATACCCCCACCGGGTCAGTCTCCGTGTTCGTTCCACAACCGGCACCGCTGGTCGTGCAGGTACTTTCCGATGTGGCGGTGGATTGCCCGGAGACGACCGTACCGCTCACCGCCTCCGTTTCGGGCGGAACGATGCCGTACACCTACCAATGGAGCGACGGGCTGGGAACCGTTCCCTCCGTTCAAGTGGCGCCACCGGTCACGGACGATTGGACCGTGACCGTGACCGACCACTGCGGGCTGGTCGCTACCGATTCCGTGGTGGTGACCGTGTTGTACGACACCGTGCAAGTGATCACCTCTTTGGACACGAGTATCTGCCGTTACGATACCGCGATGCTCGGCGCGTTCCCATCGCGCGGCTTCGGCGCGTACGATATGCAGTGGAATGATGGAGGCTCCGGTGACCTGCATGCTGTTCAACCCGAATACAGCATGGACTACACGGTGACCGTGACCGATGGCTGCGGCATACAGGCCAGCGACGAGGTCCATGTCGAAGTACACTTCCCTTCAGCCGATTTCTCCTACAACACGGCCGACTTCATCACGGACTTTCCGATCCAATTCACGGACCACAGCCAGGGCGCTTGGGAATGGCTGTGGGAGTTCGATTACGAAGGGGAGGAGAGCCACGAGCAATACCCCGTGTTCAGCTACCCCGAACCCGGAATTTATACCGTTGTGCTCACCATCACGGACGACATCGGATGCATCGACAGCACGTTCAAGGTGCTCTTCATCGACCCGGCCGCGCACTTCTACCTGCCCACGTCCTTCACTCCCAACGGTGATGGGATCAACGAGACCTTCGGGGGCTCAGGTGTTGGCATCGTGGATTTCCAGATGCGCGTCTTCGATCGCTGGGGCGAGATCATCTTCAGCGCGGACAACATGGCCACACGTTGGGATGGAACGCGCAACGGTGGCGCTGTTCCGGATGGTGTTTATGTGGTCTGGTACCACATGCGGGATGCGCTCAAC
>JBGAJW010000078.1:0-23258 GCA_044224725.1 Flavobacteriales bacterium | reverse complement strand
CATCGAGGTCACCGTGCTCGACAGTTTGGAGGGTGCGCCCATCGAGCAGGTGAGCGTGAACTGGAGCGACGGTGGTGCGAACATCCAGGCCATCACGGACAGCGAAGGGCGCTGCCGCGTGCAGCAGTTGAGCGACCCGACGGTGAGTATCGTCTTCAGTGCGCCGAGCTACCGAGCGCGAACCGTGCAGGTGCGATGGGCTTCCGCCAAGAGCAAATTGACCATACGGCTGGCTTCGCTGGAACTGGCACCGGTGGAAGTCACGCGCCCCAAACCCGAAGTGATCTTCCAACGTCCCGATCTGCACGCGGCGGACCTGCTGATCAACGACGAAGGCATCTGGGTGCTGGCCTACGAGCATCCGCGCATGCTCCGCGCCGAGAGTGAAGCGGGACAGGAGATCCTGCGCGACGTGCGACTCGTCCTGCTGGATTCGTCCTACCGTGAGTTCGCGAGCTGTCCAGTGCCCGAAGAAGTGAAGGGCCTTCGCCGCGACCTGCACAACACGGTGGTGATCGAAGGCACTTCGCGCGCGTTCGGCGTGGCACGCACGGTGGATGACATCGAACTGGTGCCGTTCGGGTTGGAAGATCTTCGCGGCAAGGTGTTGCCATGGACGGACAGTATTCCCGGCTGGGTGCTGGGCAGCAACACGGACAAAGTGATGCCGGTATTCGACCACATCGCCTTCGATCCTGCCAGCGATTCAACGCGTGTGGTATGCACCGTGATGGACACCTTCATGCTCTCCCTTTTCCGCAGCGAGTACAAATACCTGAAAGGGCCTGAGAAGGTGGTGGCGATGAACTTGGCATCCCAGCTCGGCGTGGACAAAGAAGTGGTGGCCGGTTACATGAGCGGCTTCCAGCACAACATCTGGTTCAAGCCTGTCTACGCGCCCTTATTCGTGGTCGGCGACACGATGCTCGTCTTCGATCACGCTTCGGCGCGCCTGCGGAAGTTCACCCGCGATTTCAAGGAGGCTGGTCGTGTAACGCTGCCGTATCTCTCGAAGGTGGAAGGCCGCGACTGGTCAGGTCGCATTATCCAGGACCGCAGGACGGATACGCTTTATGCCGTATTCCAGCGCAACGGCTACCAATGGCTGCGCGTGATCGACCCGGTGACCGGACTTCTCGGCCAACGCACACGGCTCACCTATCGCTATCCCGAACGCACACAGGTGTTCAATGGCAGCGTGTACTACGTGTACCGACCGTTCGAGAGCTTGCAGAAGCGGAGCATTTACCGGGAGAAGGTCTCCGAGTGATAAGTGGAAAGTAGAAAGTGGAAAGTGCTGACCACACTCCCCTTTCGACTCTCCACTTTCCACTTTCCACTTTCTACTTGAGTTCCTGGTGCCTCTTCGGGTAGTCATGCCACACCAGCGTCCCGAGTCCCGCGCTCACTTCGGCCCAGCTGTTCACGGTGAAGTCGATACGCACGGTGGCGCAGGTGGTCAGCTCACCGATGTCGGCATCGCTGATGTATTCGGCCAGGTCCGTGAAGCCGGGGTTGTGCCCGAAGAGCATCACGCGCTGCCAGTCGTCGTTCAACAGGTTCACTGTGCGCAGGAGCATTTCCACGGGAGCGAGGTAGATGGCCCTATCCTGAACGATGTCACCCTCTTTCACGCCGAGCGCCTTGGCGAATACCTTGCACGTGGTGATGGCGCGCAACGCCGGGCTGCTCACCAGGCGGTCCACGGGCTCATCACGCTCTTTGAACACGCGTGCCATCACGGGCGAATCCCGTTCGCCGCGTTCGTTCAGTGGTCTGTGGAAGTCGTCCGTGCGCGGATCGTCCCAGCTGCTTTTCGCGTGGCGGGTGAGGTAGAGGGTGCGCATGGCCGATCGAAGGTAATCGTGTTGGCGCATGCGTGACTTCGTCCGATCCCCCATCTTCGGCGCATGCGTTCCCTTTCCGTCCCTGTCTTCGTGCTGCTCGCAACGCAGGCCTTCTCCCAATGGACCTTCACTGGCGACACCACTGCCACTTGGGAGCAAGCCATCGCGCGCTACCAGGAACTGGACCGCATGCACAGCGGAGCCAAACTCATCGAGTTCGGCCACGACGATGATGGCTCACCGCTTCACCTCTTCCTGATCAGCGATGGAAGCGGCTTCACGCCTGACAGTATCCGCGCGGCGGGCAAGAGTATTCTATGGGTCACGAACAACATCCATCCAGGAGAACCTGATGGCGTGGATGCGAGCCTGCTGCTGGCACAAGCACTGTTGGAAAGCGACCAACTGATGGGGCTCACCGTGCATACGGCGGTCTGCATCGTGCCGATGTACAACGTGAGCGGGGCGAAGCGGCGCGGGTCCTTCAGCCGTGCGAATCAGACGGGACCAAGCACGTACGGCTTCCGCGGAAATGCGCGCAACCTGGACCTCAATCGCGATTTCATCAAGGCCGATGCGGAGAACACGCGCTCGATCCAGCGGGCACTGGCGCAGTGGGATCCGGACGTGTACTTCGAAACGCACGTGAGCGATGGTGCCGATCACCAGTACGTGATGGAACTGCTCACTACGCAGAAAGACAAGCTCGATGGCGGTCTGAGCGCATTCATGACCGGGACGATGATGCCACGCCTGTATGAATGGATGGGCAACAAGAAGATGTTGATGTGCCCCTACTTCGAGACGGAAGGGGAGACACCGGAAGAAGGATTGGTCGGCTTCTATGACAGCCCGCGCTACAGTACGGGCTACAGTGCGCTCTTCGATCGCATCGGTATCCTGGCGGAGAGCCACATGCTGAAGCCCTATGCGGACCGGGTGAACGCGACCTTCCAACTGATGCTAGCGACGCTCGCGGTGATGAACGAGCATCCGGAAGAACTGCTGAAGGTGCGCGCAGCCGCGAAGAAGAACACGGCCTCCATGAACGAGCTGGGCCTGAACTGGGCGCTTGACACCACGCATGTGGAAACGCTTCCATGGAAAGGCTGGACCGCCGAACGCACCACCAGTGAAGTGACCGGGCTTCCGAGACTCCATTATGACCATACGCGACCAACCGATACGATGGTCCCTTGGCGCGACACGTACAAACCCTCCATCATCAAGCACAAGCCGCTGGGCTATCTCATCCCGCAAGCGTGGTCGGCTATCGCGGAGCGATTGGAGGCACAAGGCGTGAAGGCCGAGCGCTTGCCGACCGATCGTGCGTTCACCGTGGAAGTTGACAGCATCGCGGAATTCAAGACCGGGCAACAGCCGTACGAAGGACACTCTCTCCATCGGGAAGTGCGCTGTGTACCGGCTCGCACGAAGCGCACGGCCATGTCCGGTGACATCCTCATCCGCATGGGACAGGTCACCGATCGCCTCATCATGGAAACGCTGGAGCCGGACGGGGAGGACAGCTATTTCGCGTGGGGCTTCTTCGACAGTGCGCTCCAGCAGAAGGAGTGGTTCAGCGACTACGTCTTCGAGGACATCGCCGCCGAGCTCCTGCGCAAGGACCCCGCATTGAAAGCCGGCCTCGAAGCCAAGCGTGCGGCCGACCCCGTGTTCGCCAAGGACGCTTGGGCGCAACTGTACTTCGTGTACCAACGATCGCCATATTTCGAGCCATCATTCCGGAAGTACCCGGTGCTGCGGGTGATCGGGGAATAGCGCATCGCGTGCGACCTTCGCATCCGCATTCCGCAGGAAGATGGCGATCACTCCCTTGTTAGCGTTCAAGACGAAGGCGGTCCGCACGGAGGATCCGGGCATCGGTACCACGTTCGAGCGACCCTTGGAGCGGGTGATGGCCCGCGATGGCAAGTTCCATGTGGACCGCATCGGCCAGGTCAGTGGCTTACGAGAAGGCTTCGTCGCCTTGGCCACCATGCCGGTGTGGCGCTTGGTCCTCACGTTCGTGGTGGGCTACCTGACCATGAACATGTTGTTCGGCTCGCTGTACATGCTCATCGGTGTGGAGCAGATGGGCAATGCCGACATGACCTCATTGACCAGCCGGTGGATGAGCGCCATCGGTATGAGCGTGCAAACGCTGACCACGGTCGGGTATGGATCGCTCTACCCGAACAGCCCGGCCACATGGATACTCGCCGCCGTGGAAGGCGTGTTCGGCATCCTCGGATTCTCGCTGATCAGCGCGGTGATCTATGCGCGCTTCGCTCGGCCTACCACGCGTATCGCCTACAGCGACCAAGCGCTCATCGCTCCGTTCAAGGATGGTTGGAGCCTGCAACTGCGCATGGCGAATCGCCGCTCGACACTGTTGATGGAGATGGAAGCGCGGCTGATGCTCGTGATGGCCGATGTGGACGATCAAGGCGAACGGCTGAACTACTACAACCTGAAATTGCAGTTCGACAAGGTGAGCTTCTTGCCCCTGAGCTGGACCCTGGTGCATCCCATCCTGCCGGACAGTCCGCTCGCTGGGATTTCGCACGCCGACCTCGTACAGCGCCGTGCGGAAGTGATCCTCGTCCTGAAGGGCATCGATGAAGGCTACATGCAACAGGTGATCACGCGCCACTCGTTCCGATTCGATGAGATCGTCTGGGGAGGCCGTTACGTTCGCGCTTTCAGCTCCAAGGACGGCACCATGCGATTGGACCTGAACAAGCTGAGTGACTTCACGCCGGTGGAAGCACCCGACCGCTTGCCTTCCTGATCTCCGTCAGGTCCTGACCGGAACTGCGGGGATAGTTTGGTGGCATTACCGAATGCCATGCTACCCCTGATCAAACACCATGTGTTCCGCGAAGCGGAGCGCGAGCTGATCTCCATGATCGACAGCCACAAGGACCGCATCAATGACCTGCGCTCCGCGACCATCATGGATGAGCTGCACGAGACCGCGAGCCAGAGCGAGATGACCCGTGTGGCCGACATCGAGCTGCTCGATCGCTTCGGTGACCAATTGGATCGCCTGGAAAGCCAGCTCTCGGGTCTACAGCGATTCGATCCGCATGCGCAGATGGACACGATCGATCTGGGCGCCGTCGTGAGCACGGATCACCGGAACTTCATCATCGGGCCGAGCATCGAGGAGTTCCAAGCGGATGGCCGCACCTTCCAAGGTCTCACTGCCGAGGCACCCTTGTTCGCGGCCTTGCGTGGCAAGCGGAAAGGGGATCGCGTGCTCTTCGGCGGCACTACCTACAACGTGCTCGACGTGCGCTGAAGTGTCCGCGCTAAGTTCGCGGCATGGAACTATACGACATCAGCATCGGTGCCCGTGTGAAGCACCCGACCCTCGGTATCGGCGTCGTTTACGAGATGGACGAACGCACGGTACACATCTTCTTCCGCGAGCACGGCGAGCAGCCGATCAGCCGGAGTTTCGAAGGACTGGTCACGATCGCTCCCGGCGTGGAGATCGGCGCGGCGGAGCTGGATATGGACAGCGTGAAGGACGCGCTGCGCGAAGTGTTGGCCGAGGCGAACATCCCGGAGCGGCGCATCGATCTGGCGCGTCGGTTCCACGGTGGAACGATGGAACTGAAGCCGAAGGATCCATCACTGAAGGGGAAGGACCTGCCCATCGAGGACTTCTTCCACAAGATCGTGATGATCCGCGACCGCTTCCGGGTGCTGGAGCAGAAGATCAACGCGCATCCGGCTCTCAGCGAACAGGAGAAGGTGGAGCTGCAGCAGTACATCACGCGTTGCTACGGATCGCTCACCACGTTCAACATCCTGTTCGAGGACAAGGAGGACCAGTTCGTTGGGCAAAAGGGGGACGCGTGACATCACTTGCAGGGCTGCATTCCATTCGGTCGGATTCTGCCTGTGGTTGCCATTGCTCAGTTCAAGACGCAAGAGTTTTCAACTTTTCGTTGGCGTTGCCGATCGGCGCATATACATTCGTACCGCTATGTTCTTTCACACGTACCTGAAGTGTCTTCATCGACCGGCTTGAACGGTCGTCAACGCGAAGCCCATACAGGCCATCTGTTCATCGGAACCAACAATTTCCATCAGGGGTCGCACCCTCGGTGGTGTACGGCGGGCCTCAGCCCCACTTCGGTGGGGACTTGCTTCGGCAACACGAGGATTACGGAAGCCATCATCGCGATCCCGCCCATGTGATAACCATGGGTTCCTTGAACGTGGCACGTATGGGCTTTTTTTGTCGGTCCGCCGGGCACCAGCCCGGCCCGGTTGAAGCCCAAAGTGGTACAGCACTGGCCTGTCTGGTGCCCGGCGGACCCACCGGTCGTTTCTTTGCGCGCATGTCGCGCCTTCTTCCCGTCATGGAGTCCTTCTACACCCTTCAGGGGGAAGGGCTGTTCGCAGGGCAGGCCGCCTACTTCATCCGGCTCGGTGGCTGCGATGTCGGCTGCACGTGGTGCGACGTGAAGGACAGCTGGGACGCGAGCAAGCATCCCGTGCGCACCGTAGAGAGCATCGTGTCCGAGGCAGCGGCCTTTCCGGGCCGGATCGCTGTGATCACCGGTGGCGAACCCTTGATGCACGAACTGTCCGAACTCACGAGCGTTTTACGGGAGGCTGGCTTCCGCACGCACATCGAGACCAGCGGTGCGCATCGGTTAAGCGGTGAATGGCACCATGTGTGCCTGAGTCCGAAGAAGTTCAAGGCCGCGCTGCCGGAAGCCTTCATCCGCGCCGATGAACTGAAGGTGATCGTCTTCAACAAGCACGACCTCAAATGGGCCGAGGAACAAGCCTCACAGACACGGCCATCATGCCTCCTTTATCTCCAACCCGAATGGAGCAAGCGCGAAGAAATGATGCCGTTGATCACCGAGCACATCAAAGCCCACCCGCGCTGGCGCGTATCGCTCCAGACACACAAGTACCTGAACATTCCATGAGGCTTCCCGCTGATCCCTGCACGCGAGTTGGAAGTGGAAAGTGGAGAGTGGAAGGCAGAGTTCTGCTCGTCGCACTGATCGCACTTTCCACTTTCCACTTTCCACTCGCCACTCAAGCCCAAGTCAACTACACCACCAAGGACAAGCGGGCGATCAAGCTGTACGAGAGCGGTGGCGATTGCATGCGCCAGCGCAAATGGGCGTGTGCGGAAGAAGACCTGAAAAAGGCCGCCGCGCAGGACCCGTCGTTCATCGAGCCACGCATCTATCTGGCCGAGATGTATGAGGAGCAGGGCAAGTCGACGGAATCCATGGCCGCGTGGGACGAGGTGCTCGCGATCTCGCCCAAGTATTTCGCGCCCGCATCGCTTCACCAGGCCGAGCTCCAGTTCGCGGCGCAGAAGTACGATGATGCTGAGAAGAACTACCGCTTGTACCTGTCCGTGGATGATGAGCCGCAGCGCAAGGCACGTGCATTGTTGGGCATTGAGAAGTGCGCCTTCGCACGCGAAGCGGTGCAGCATCCTGTACCCTTCGAGCTGAAGAACCTCGGGCCGGGCGTGAACACGAAATACCCGGAGTACTATCCCTGCATCACGGCGGACAACATGACCTTGCTCTACACGCGTCGTGTGGATGAGCCCACTTCGCCCTACGGCATGCAAGAGGATTTTTACGTAAGCTACTACGGCGATACGGCGTGGGGTCAGGGCTCGCCGGTTCCGTCCGTGGATACGAAGACCATGAACGAAGGCGCGGGAACGCTCAGTCCGGACGGTCGCTTCATCGTGTTCACCAAGTGCGCGTTGCTGGAGAACGACTACGGCGCGGGGCTGAAGGGCTTGGGCAGTTGCGATCTCTTCATCAGCCGCCGCATCGGCGAGCGGTGGACACCACCGGACAATCTGGGCCCGCCACTGAACTCGCGCAATTGGGAAAGCCAGCCTTCCCTCGGCAGTGACGGCAAGACGCTCTACTTCGTGCGCGCGATCCAAGCGCAGGATGGATTGAAGAGCATGGACATCATGAAGAGCGTGCTCGGGGATGACGGCAACTTCAGCAAGCCGGAACCATTGGGCAAGACGATCAATACGCCCTTCCAAGAGGAGAGCGTGCAGATCCATCCGGACGGGCGTACGCTGTACTTCAGCAGCGATGGCTTCCCAGGCATGGGCGGTCTGGACATCTACGTAAGCCGTTTGGATGATGAGGGCAACTGGGGCAAACCGGTGAACCTCGGCTACCCGATCAATACGAGCGCGGATGAGAACAGTGTGCTGGTCGGCAGCGATGGGAAGCTCGCCTTCTTCGCCAGCGACCGCAAAGGCGGTTTCGGCGATCTGGACCTGTACAGTTTCGAACTCCCCGAAGCCGCGCGTGCCACACCGGTGAATTATGTGGCCGGACGTGTCTCCGACAAGTCAACCGGCAAGTCCGTGGAAGCGGATGTGCAGTTGTACGACCTCGCCACCGGCAAGCTGGCCACGGCCGCCTACAGCGATCCCAAGAGCGGCGAGTTCCTCGTGTGCCTGCCCGTGGGCCGCGACTATGCATTGAACGCGAGCGCCGAGGGCTACCTGTTCTTCAGCGAGAACTACAGCATCGCGAACAGCACGCCGGACAAGCCATACTCGCTCGAGGTGCCATTGAGTCCATTGACATCAGGCAGTGTGATCGCGTTGCGCAACATCTTCTTCAACACGGCCAGCGCCGAACTGCTTCCGGCGAGCAATTTGGAACTCGACAAGCTACTGCGTCTCATGAAGGCGAACCCGACCTTGCGCATCGAGGTCGGCGGACATACGGACAACGTGGGTGCCGATGCGGAGAACCAGAAGTTGAGCGAGCAGCGCGCGAGCGCGGTTTCGAAATACCTAACGAGCTACGGCATCGAAGCCACACGCGTGACCGCCGCCGGCTTCGGGGAGACGAAGCCTGTGGCGAGCAACGACACGGAGGAAGGACGCGCGCAGAACCGGAGGACGGAGATCACGGTGTTGTAGTGGCCACCGCGCGTTCATACGTCCGCGACAACCGTTCACCCGAACCGAAGAACGCGCAGGTCAGCGCGGTGATGAGCCGCATACGGTCGAAGAACACCAAGCCGGAGCAGTTGATGCGATCAGCCTTGAGCGCAGCGGGGGTGAAGGGTTATCGCTTGCATTACGCGAAAGCCCCCGGCAAACCCGACATCACCTTCGTGGGCCGGAAAGTCGCGGTGTTCGTGCATGGCTGCTTCTGGCACTGTTGCCCGCATTGCCAGCGCTACACGCCCAAGACGAATCGCACGTGGTGGAAGAACAAGCTGGCAACTAACGTAGCACGCGATGAGCGGAAGACGAAGGAGTTGAAGACGGCGGGGTGGAAAGTGCTCACCGTATGGGAATGCCGGCTGAAGAAGAGCCCTGCGCGGGAAGCTGGTCGGGTGGTGCGGGCCTTGGGCTGATCAACGCTTGCCGGTGATCCGCCGGAAGAAGCGCTTCTCGAATTCCCAGAAGAAGCGGAACTGCCCGAAGAGCGCCCCGTAGGCCAAGAGCAGCACATTGTAGAAGGGCAGTATCAGTGCGTAATAGAGGACGGAGAACCAGAGCGGCTTCTCGCCATCACCGGCGACCCATGCGGTAAGCGGCCGTTTCAGGAAGAGCACGGTGAAGCCCGTACACGCGAACACCAGCAGGATGATGAGCACGCGCCGCAGCGATACGTTCCACCGCTTCGCCAACCGATCACGCCAGTCAGGCTTCTCTTCGCTCACCGCGCGAATATCGCCGGACCTTCGGCAATCCCATCATCTGATCTTCTGATCCGGCGTTCGGCATTCAGTCCTTCCACTCCGCCAAGAAGAGGTTCGTCTCGCGGTTCTTCCCGCCGCGGTTGCTGCTGAACACCAGGTAACGTCCATCCGGGCTGAACATCGGGAAGGCATCGAAGGCGTCGGAGTACGAGACCTGCTCCAGTCCGGTTCCGTCGGTATTGATCATGTAGAGCGTGAACGGGAAGCCGCGCTCGCTGGTGTGGTTGCTGGCGAAGATGAGCTTCTTGCCATCGTGCGCCCAGCTGGGAGCCCAGTTCGCTTTACCGAGCGAAGTGATGGAGTGCGCGCCGGAGCCATCCGCATTGGCGATGAAGAGTTCCATGCTGGTCGGTTGCACGAGGCCTTGCTTCAAGAGGTCCGTGTATTCTTTCACTTCATCGCGCGTCTTCGGCCGCGATGCGCGCCAGCACAACATGCTGCCGTCCGGGCTGAAGAAGGCCCCTCCGTCATAGCCGAGATCACGGGTCACACGCTTCACGTCCGTGCCATCGATGTTCATCGTGTAAAGGTCCAGGTCGCCATCGCGCACGCTGGTGAACACGATGCGGTCGCCTTTCGGTGACACGGTGGCTTCCGCGTCATAGCCGAGTTGCTTGGTCAGTTGTCCGTGCCGCTCGCCTTTGAGGTCGCTCACGCAGATGTCGTAGTCCTTGTAGATGTTCCAGAGGTACTTGCCACCCGGTGTGTGCGGCGCGGTGTGCGGGCACTCCTTGCCACCGCTTTCGGTGCTGGCGAAAAGGACGAGGCTATCACCGGGCAGAAAGTAGCTGCAGGTGGTCCGTCCTCCGTTCAGGCTGAGCTGCTGGGGCGCGCCTTTCGAAAGGTCGTCGTGGAACGGATCGAAGACGTGTATCTGGTCGCAGCCGTGTCCCCAGTCAGCGAAATCCGATTGGAAGCTCAGTTTCTTCCCGTCAAAGCTCCAATAGGCTTCTGCATTGTTCCCGCCGAAGGTGAGTTTGCGGAGGTGCGCGAAGTGTTTCTCGCCGGGCGCGATGAGGCTGTCCGCGTTCCAATCGATCATCGCGCTTTCCAGGGCTGCACTATCGATGGGGGGCACATTGGCTTGGGCGGGCGACTGGGCGGGTTCCGGTGCACTTGAGCAGGCGGACAGCAGAATAAGCGTGAATGCTGGGAGGGACTTCATGAGGAGCTTGAGGATTCACGTCCACCGGAACAGGCTTTCAACCCGGGCTGCCGAACGTGGCGGCGAAAGTATCCGCGTGGTCCTTGCCATTGGTCAGTGGATCGCAACGCTTCGATCACCTGCGGACGAGGAACCCTGCGTGGCCGACGATCGGTCCTTCGGTCACATCGATATGGTCGACGACCGCGCGCGGTGGCCCGGTGCGGCACCACTCGACGAAGCGGTCCAACTCCTCACGCGAGCCCTCGGCTTCGATCCGTACCGCTCCATCAGACATGTTCATGGCGAAGCCTTTCACGTTGAGGCGCACGGCTTGCTCCACGGCGCTCTTTCGGTACCGGACGCCTTGCACCTTGCCCGAGATCATCAGATCGAGGTGGATCTTCCCCATCGTGTCCAAAGTAGCTACGACAGCGCTGAACAGGAGGAGCGCCGGGGCCCGGAACGGCCCAGAGTCATCTTGCCCCGCATAGATGGAAGGGGTAATTTCGGCGGCCGAACACTCGAACATTCCGATGAACACTTCCTATCTCTTCAAACAGCCGCTCACCGCCATCCTGCTCGCGCTCTGCGTATGGTCCACTGGTGCGCCCGAAGCACAGGGACAGACGGTGCCGACCGGTTTCAACAACGCGTTGGTCATGGGCGGGTGGAATGAACCGGTGGGCTTCACCTTCGACAGTAATGGTCGCTGGTACGTGTGGGAGCGGGGCGGGAAAGTGTGGATCGTGGAGAACGGCGTGCGACTGGCGCAACCGCTCATCGACCTCAGTGCGGAAGTAGGTGGCTGGCGAGATCACGGGCTGCTGGGCTTCACCTTGGATCCCAGCTTCCTCACCAACGGGAAGATCTACCTGATGTACGCGGTGGATCGGCACCATCTGATGAATTTCGGTACGCCCAACTACAACGCGAATACCGACCAGTACTACGCCGCAACGATCATGCGCATCACGCGCTACACCGCGATCGGGCCGAGCTACAACACCGTGGACCCAAGCAGCCGACTGGTGCTGTTGGGCGAAACGAAGAAGACGGGTGTGATCATGACGCATGAATCACACAGTACTGGTCAGTTGGTCTTCGGGAGTGATGGAACACTCTTGGCCACGGTGGGTGATGCTGCGAGCTACAACAACGTGGATGTCGGCAGCGATGCGGGGACCTACTACGCGCAGGCGCTGGCGGATTCGATCATGAGGCCGAAGGAGAACGTGGGTGCGTTGCGTTCGCAACTGGTGGATTGCCTGAACGGCAAGTTGCTGCGCATCGATCCGAACACCGGCGACGGCATACCCAGCAATCCGTTCTATGACGCGGCCGAGCCGCGTGCACCGCGCAGTCGTGTATGGGCCATGGGCCTGCGCAACCCCTTCCGCATGACGCGTCGACCGGGGACGGGCAGCACCGATCCAGCGGCCGCGAACCCCGGTACATTCTACATCGGCGATGTGGGCTGGGCCACATGGGAGGACCTGAACGTATGCTACGAAGGCGGGATGAACTTCGGGTGGCCGCTGTTCGAAGGGGCCGATCCGAGCAACTACATGAACGCGCCGACACCGAACCTGGATGCCCCCAATCCTCTCTACGGCATAGCCGGTTGCACTCAGCAGTATTTCAATTTCCAGGACCTGTTGAAACAGGACGCGCCGGTGCACTTGAACGGGCATCCGAACCCGTGCTATCCGAGCGCGCAAGTGCCCAGCAACATTCCCCACTTCTTCCATTCCCGTCCGGCGATCGATTGGCAGCACGGCAACCAGAGCCGCAGCATGGGCTTCAGTGGCAGCACGGCCGTCACCTATGACCTGGACGCGGTGGGAGCGCCGGTACCCGGCCCGCGGTTCGGCGGGAACGCCTCGGTGGGCGGTACCTGGCTCACCGGACTCGGCTGGCCCACGGGCTACCAGAACGTTTACATGCACGGGGACTACGGCGGTGCCTGGATCAAGCGGTTCGTCTTCAATGATCAGCAGCAACCGGTATCCGTGTCGAATTTCGGTGCGAACCTCGGTGCGGTGGTGTTCATGAACCAGGGACCTGATGGCGCGTTGTGGTACGTCAAGTTCGAGACCAACGCCATCTGGAAGATCTCGCCCATCGGGGTGACGAACCTTCCCCCGGTGGCATCGGCGACGCAGACCGTGCAGTACGGCCCCGGACCCTTGCAGGTCGGATTCAATGCGACGAGCAGCTCCGACCCCGAGAACGGTCCGCTCACGTACGCTTGGAATTTCGGTGATGGTTTCACGGGTACCGGTCCGAACGTCAACCACACCTTCACTCCGGGTACGAGCCAACCCACGAGCTATACGGTAACGCTGACCGTGACGGACAACGGCAGCCTCACCAACCAGACCACCTTGCTGGTGAGCGTGAACAACACACCGCCCGTGCCGGTGATCACCAGCTTCCCGAACGGGCACCAATACCCGCCAGGAGTTGATACCACGTACGCCCTCACGGCCAGCGTCACCGACCTGGAACATTCGGCCGCGCAGATCAGCTATCTGTGGCAGTCGATCCTGCACCACAACAACCACTTCCATCCGAACAACACGACCACCCAGCCCACGGGCAGCACGGTGACCAGTGGTGAAGGCTGCTACTCCGAGGACTTCAGCTATGAAGTGAAATTGACGGTGACGGATGCGGCCGGATTGAGCGGCACAGTGACGCATTGGCTCTACCCGCGGTGCAGCAGCATCGCGCCCACGGCGGTGATCTACAGCGACGTGTACTACGGCCCTGGTCCGTTGAACGTTTCGCTCAGCGGAGCCCCCAGCACGGACAACGGGAGCGTCGTGAGCTATGCGTGGGATTTCGGAGACGGCACCTCCGCCACCGGCGTTTCCCAGAACAAGACCTTCACCGATGTCGGCGACTATTATGTGACGCTTACGGTAACGGACAATTCCGGCCTCACGGGAACGGCCACCAAGGTGATCACCGTACTGGGCTATGCTCCGCCGCAATGCGTCGGCGCCACGGGCAGCATCATGCGCCAGGTGTGGAACAATATCTCGGGCAACTACGTGACGAACCTCACCTCGTCGCCGAACTATCCCAACACACCGAGCAGCACCGACTATCCGACCTCCTTCACGGGTCCGGTGAACACGGCCGACAATTACGGCAGCCGTTTCCGTGGCTACATCATCGCGCCCACCACGGGCAACTATGTCTTCACCGCGTGCGGGGATGACAACACGATCGCCTACTTGAGCGTCAACGCGGATCCGCTCTACAAACAGCAGATCTGCAGTGTGCCGGATTGGACGAACGTGGGCGAGTTCACGAAATACCCGGAGCAGACCAGCGCTTCCATCCCGCTGGTGGCCGGCCGGTACTACTACGTGGAAGTGCTGCACAAGGAAGGTGGTGGTGGCGACAACGTCGCGCTCTACTGGCAGACACCCACGAACAGCACACGCGTCATCATCCCCGGCTCGGTGCTCGCCCGCTGGCAGGATTGCTCGCCGAGCGTTGTGCTGCGTACCAACTTGCAAGGCGCCTTCGTCACGTCCAACAACCTGATGCGCGACGATCTCCGCTCTTCGTCATTGATCCCCGCCACCGAGCCGTTCACCGGATTGGGTTTCACGCACGTCGGAGGTGGTGGCGGCGAAACGGTGAGTCCCGCCACGCTCGCGGTCACGGGCAAGAACGCCATCGTTGATTGGGTGCTGGTGGAATTGCGCAATGCGGCGACGCCATCCACGATCGTGGCCACGCGCAGCGCGTTGTTGCAGCGCGATGGCGACATCGTGGGCACGAACGGGTACAATCGGTTGCTCTTCAGCGTAGCTAACGGCAACTACCATGTGGCCGTGCGGCACCGTAACAGTCTCGGCGTGATGACCGGTAGCGCGCAAGCCCTGAACGCGAACGCCGCGTCGATCGATTTCACATTGCCCACTACGAGCACGTATGGCACCGCCGCGCGAGCGACCGTGAACCCTGGCCGCATGGGCCAATGGTGCGGCAACGTGGTGCGTGACAACCTGCTCAAGTACACCGGTGGCAGCAACGACAGGGATCCCATCCTCGTCGCCGTGGGATCCACCTTGCCGACCAATACCGTGAACGGCTATTTACCGACGGATGTGACGCTGGATGGCGTGGTGAAGTACACAGGAACCGGGAACGATCGCGACCCCATCATTTTGAACGTGGGTGGCAACACACCGAACAACACGCGCACACAGCAATTGCCTTGAGCGCGGAGACCGGCAAAGGGAGGGGGCTGCGGCCCCCTTTCTCTTTGCCTTCTGTTCAAGCAGTCCGGTGGGTGCGCCCGGTCGCGCGCAGCCAAGCATCCAGTGCTCCCCCGCGCTGCTCGGTGAGCACCGCGTTCAGCACGGCCTTCGCGCGCGCATCGAGCACACGGTGGATGAACTTGTCACTGGTCCGTTTCGCGAAGCGTTTTCCCGTGGTGGACATCGTGTGCTGTATTGATGGGACGAATGTTCCCTTCGCTGGCTGCTGCGGCAATACCCCGATCGGTGTACGGGACGGAAAGGCCATCAACCGGTCATCGTTCATTGTTCATTATGCGAGGCGACAGGTCGGCAGGGTGCACATCACCGGGATACATTTGGCCGCATCGCCTTCGCACCAGTTCCGGCGAGTACCACATGCGTGACCGCTCCGTACAAAAATTCTTGTCCGTGGTGCTTGTCATGGCGCTGCCTGTGCTCACCGTGGTACTCCTCAACGGGCACTTGGAGTTGCACGCGGCGATCAACCGCTGCACTTCGCCCGCGTTGGACCCCTTGTTCAAGTATGGGACGCACCTTGCGGATGGGCTGATCCCCACCGCGTTCGGCCTGGTGTTCCTGTTCATCCGCTGGCGCTGGTTCCTGTTGGTGGCGGCGAGCGTTCTGGGCAGTTCGATCGTCGCGCAATTGCTGAAGCATACGCTCTTCGACGATGTGGACCGGCCATCGATGTTCTTGGCGGGCATGCCGGGGCTGCGCTTGGTGCCCGATGTGGAGATGCTGCACCACAACAGTTTCCCCAGCGGTCACAGTACGTGCGCGTTCAGCATGTGCTTCGTGGCTGCCGTGCTGATCGGCCGGCCTATTCCTGCGGTGCTGCTCGCGGTGCTGGCCGGGCTGCTGGCGTTCACCCGGGTCTATCTGTCCCAACATTTCACCGAGGACGTGCTCTGCGGCGCGATGATCGGTACCTGCACGGCGTGGCTGGCCTACCGCTGGCTGTACACGAGCACCTTCGCGAAGAAGCAGTGGCTGGACCGCTCACTGCTTCTGAGGTAGCCCCGGGCATTGGTCCACATGGCGCTGCGCCTCGGGTCCATGCTTGCAAGCCAAGGCATCCTGGCGTTGCTGATCATGAAGGAGGTGAAATAACGAAGGGCACCGTGAGGCACCCTTCGCAACGGGTCCAGGCGGATCTCTCCCTTCCTCCCTTCCCCGATTTCTGGCCTTGGGACGGCAAGCCCGGATGCGGGTCACAGGGGAAGAGGAAAAATGTCCGGTTCAGGGTGCGCTGTAGGTGATACGGTAGATCGTGTCCGCCGCATCATCACTGACGAGCAAGGATCCATCGGGCAGCTCCAGCACGTCCACGGGGCGGCCCCACGCGCTGCTGCCGCTGAGCCAGCCGTCCGCGAAGATCTCCTGCTCCACGGTGCCATTCGGCTTCGGGTATGCGACCGCGATGCGATAGCCCACGGGTGAGCTCCGGTTCCAACTTCCGTGCTCGGCGATGAAAATGGCGCCCCGGTACTTCTCGGGGAACATCGTTCCGCGATAAAAACGCATGCCGAGCGGTGCGGTGTGCGGGCCGAGCTTGGCCATGGGGGGTGTGTAATCCGCACAGTTCTTCCCCTTGCCGAACTCCGCATCGAGCGTGTCTCCTTGGTGGCAGAACGGGTAGCCGAAGTGCTGACCGCTCGTGACAAGGTGGTTCAACTCGCAGCTCGGCATGTCATCGCCCATCCAGTCGCGCCCGTTCTCGGTGAACCATAAGGAACTGTCACGCGGGTCCCAGTCGAAGCCCACGCTGTTGCGCACGCCATGGGCGATGATCTCCAGGCCCGTGCCGTCCAGCTTCAGGCGCGTGATGGAAGCGAATATGCTGTCCTCGCTCAGGCAGATGTTGCAGGGCGCGCCAACGGGCACGTAGAGATTGTTGTCCGGCCCGATGGCGATGAACTTCCAGCCGTGGTGCGTGGCGGTGGGGAACTTGTCATAGACGTTCTCCGCAGCTGGCGGGTCGGTGAGGTGATGGTCGATATCACGCAGCACACCGATTCGGTTGATGGCGGAGAAGTAGAGATCCCCTCCATGCCAGGCCACGCCCACGGGCATCTGCAGCCCGGTGGTGATGGTGTACACGGTGTCCGCTGCGCCATCACGGTCCTTGTCGGGCATGGCGTAAAGCACACCCTCGTCGTTCGATCCGGCATAAATGATCCCCTCCGGGCTGTAGGCCAATTCCCGTACGGTCTTCACGCCCTGGGCGAACACGCTGATGGAGAAGCCGGGAGGCAGGTGCACGGCATCGAGCTTGGAAGGCCCGCCGAGCATGGTGGGCTTGCAAACGCCGCCGCAGAGCAGGGGAGCGGCGAGCATAACGGTGAGCACGGTTTTCATGGAAGGCATCGGGACGAAGTTACCCCGGCTCTCCGCATTGTTGCTGCCGGGGATCGGGGCTCTTCCATCGCTTCGGCCAAGCCTCCTGCCGGCCGACGGAGGTGACAGCGGACCGGAAAAGCGAAAGCGGCCCGAGAGCCGCTTTCACAAAGGGATCATCCCCGATCACTTGTCGTCCTTCGTGAGCACGAGCCGGTCCAAATGCTGCTTGCGCAGTTTGCCGCTGCTCTGGAAGAACCACTCCTTCAATCCGTAGTGATTGCCGCGGCGGAGGCCGGTGTGGTGCATGCCGAGCAGTTTCTTGCGGCCGCTCAATTTCTGGAGCGTGCGGGTAACGAATGCCTCGATGGCGGGCTTCTTCATCGAAGGTTCATTGCTGCCCGCCCAATGGATCGCGACTTTCATGAGTTCGTCCTTGGGCATCAGGTTGCCCGACGTACGGATGGCGTTCATGATCATGTTGTCCCACTTGTTCAACTCGCGTGGCGGGCGCACGCGCTTGGGTGGGCGACCCGGTCCGCGTTTCGGTTTCTTCTCGACCACTTCACCCTTGCGCGGCCTGCCGGGACGGCGTTTCACCGTGCCGTCCGGGAGCACGACCACGTTCGGCTTGGGCGGTGTCTTGGGCAATGCGGCCTTTGCCCGCCTCAGGTCTTTCAATGCGGTGCGGACAAGCCCCAATTGGAAGTTCAGCCTGCGCCTTTCGGAGCGGTACTGGCTGAGGAGCATGTCGACGTCTTTTTCATTCAATCGTTTTTTGGCCATACTGTTCGTTTTTTTTGGTTTACTGCGGAGCACGGCCAAAATAGCGACTTCCACAAGCCGCGATACCGGAAGGAGGCACGGCGAAAGCTATTCGACCAAAAGCGCGGGCTGGTCCTTTGCCCCTTCGAACCGGCCGATCATCGCGGAAGGCTGCCCGTTCGAGAGCAGTATTCCGCTGACCTCATCACGCGCATCGTCCGCACAAGCGATCAGCAAGCCGCCACTGGTCTGCGGATCCGCCATGAGCAGCATACGCTCCATGGAAGACGCGCCGGAGACTTCCGCCGAGATGCCTTTCCAATTCCTGAACGCACCATCCGGGTAACAACCCTCATTCAGGTAGATGAGCGCTTCGGGGATGACGGGCACGTCAGCGAAGGTGATGCGCGCGGAGAGGTTGGCGCCCCTGCACATTTCAAGCAGATGGCCCGCCAGTCCGAAACCCGTGACATCGGTAAGCGCATGTACGCCGGTCAGTTCACCGAGCCGTGCACCGATGCTGTTGGGCCGTACCATCAGGTCGCGGGCGATAGGGGCATGTTCCGGCCGAAGCTTGCCCCGTTTCTGGGCCGTGCTGAGGAGTCCGATGCCGATCGGTTTCGTCAGGAAGATGACATCACCATCGTGCGCGGTGTCGTTGCGTTTGAGGTGTTCTTTGCGCACTTCACCGGTAACCGCCAGGCCGAAGAAGGGCTCCGGCGCATCGATGCTGTGCCCTCCCGCCAAGGGGATCCCCATGTCGTGGCATGCCTGCCGTCCACCTTCCACAACGTGCTGAGCGAGCTCAGGGCCCAGCTTCTCGATCGGCCAACCGAGGATGGCCACGGCGAGCAGCGGTTTTCCGCCCATGGCGAACACGTCCGAAACGGCGTTCGTCGCGGCGATGCGCCCGAAGTCGAACGCGTCGTCCACGATGGGGGAGAAGAAATCCGTGGTGCTGATCAGGCAACGCCCGTCACCGAGGTCATACACGGCGGCGTCATCGCGCGAGCCATAGCCCACCAAGAGCTTCGGGTCAGGCAATGTGCCCAGCGCGCTCTTGAGGATCGTCTCCAGTTGCGCGGGCGCGATCTTGCATCCGCACCCCGCGCCATGGCTGTGCTGTGTAAGGCGAACGGGTTCAACGACGGGAGGTGTGGACATGGGCGATGAGCTGCTGGGCGAGGCCGCGAAGATCGTTCGCTGAAGCGGGCATGTTGATCACTCGCGCCGGGTCCCGCAGGGATGCACCGCGCAGGTAGGTCTTGTCATAATAGGTGAGCGTGATCATCGCCACAGTGAAAAGGTCATCGACATCGAGGGCTGCGAGCGCGGCTTTACAATGCTGGGGCCCGAGCCGTTTCTCGATGCGCTTTGTGGCTTCGGCGAGCAGTTCCTTCGGGTATTTGCCATAGTCGACGACAAGTCGCGCTGCCCGTTCTTCCATGGGCATTTCCGCGAAGTACAGGACCGCGCCGCGCATCTGCTCGAAGAACGCGTCGGGGATCTTCGCCCGGCCGATCATCAGGCTCTCGTCCTCCACCCAGATCGGTCGCGCCGTATCGCGCTGGCGGAGCGCGTTCCACAGCAGGTTCTCGAAATGCTCGGTGGTCGGTTGCGGGGATTCACCGATGGCGCCGTAGGAAGAGCCCTTGTGGTGCGCCAGGCCTTCGAGGTCGATCACTTGTTCGTCCAGCTCGCGCAGATGATGCAGTGTTTGCGTCTTGCCGGTACCGGTGTATCCGCCGAGCACGCGGATATCGATCCGCTCGGTGAAGGAGGCGAGCACCAGGTTTCGGAACGCCTTGTAGCCGCCCTTCAGGGTGAGCACCTCGTTGAAGCCCGACTTGTCCAGCAGCCAAGCCACGCTTCCACTGCGTTCACCACCACGCCAGCAGTGTACACGGATCCGTCCATCCTGTGCTACCCCGCGCGCCTGCTCCACGATCGTCGCGAGTTTCGGCCCAACGATCCGCAGGCCTTCGAGCACGGCGGCATCACGGCCTTGTTGTTTGTAGAGCGTGCCCACGATAGCCCGTTCCTCATCGGTGAAGAGCGGATGGTTGTGTGCCCCGGGGATATGTCCGTGCGTGAACTCGCCGGGGGAGCGCACGTCGATCACCGGGAAAGTGGACATGAGGAAATCAGTGACGGGGAGGGAGCGCAGCACGGCGGAAAGATCGGTGTACGCGCTCAGTTGCCGCCGTTGTCGCGGATGATCGCTTCCAACGCTGCGCCGAGCGCCCGCTGGCCGTGGTTGTTCAGGTGGATAGGGTCCCAGTACATCGTGCTGTCATTCCGATCCAGCATTTCCACAACAGGCACCTGCCACGAACGCAGCGAATCAAGAAGTTGTTCTCCGCGTGCATCATAGTGGTGTTGCGCGACCTCCATTGACTCGGGATGCAGGATGACCACGAAAGGGATGTCAGCGGCATACGCTAGTTCCACCAGGCGCTTCCAGCCTTCATTGAAGCACTCATCATGGGACAAAGTGGCGGGAAGCTTGGGCGAATAGAAGAGTTTGCGCACGTAGGCTTCCACTGCTAGCAGGGGCTGATGGTCCGGATAGGCCGGGTGGTGGCCCACGATGGGCTCGAAGGTCATGCGGTCGAACGCGTCGTGGCTGCTGAATACCGCGATCAATCGATCCGCTCCGAAAAGACCGTGCGCATCCAGAAAGGCCGCAGCGTTGTCAGGGCCCCAGCTAGGGGCGGAGCAATTCAGCACCTGCGCACCTGTTGCTCGCTCGGCGATGCTGGTGGCCAAGGAGTCTTGAGTAGAACTCAAGCCCCCATTGATCACGCTGTCGCCGACAACGAGCACACGTTTCCTCTTCTTCTCACCGATGGGCCCGCAGCGCATGCCGATCGCATTCGTGGTGAACCGCACCCCGCCGGCATGCAGGTCTTGGCCCGCGGCCGTCATGTATTCGTAACGTGCATCGGCGACGAAAACCGGCAATTGATGGTAGCCGCGCATACGCAGCACCATCTCCCAGCATCCCAAGAGCGCCAGCAACACGAACAGTATCCGGAGCGACCCCTTCCGCATGTCCGCGAAGCGCACGGCAGTAGGATCTTCTCCAGATGTCGTTCAGGCGAGCGTCGCGCTCATCGTGATCGGCACGGCCTTCAACGCTTGGCTGATGGGGCAGTTGACCTTGGCCTCCTCGGCGCACTTGTCGAAGTCATCCTTGCTGATCCCGGGCACCTTCGCCTTCAGGTCGAGATGGATGCCGACAATGCCATTGCCACCGGGGACGGGGCCCATCCGGATGTTGGAGGTGCACACGAGTTCATCGGGCGTGTGGCCTCCATTGCCGAGCACGAAGCTCAATTTCATCGTGAAGCAGCTGGCATGCGCGGCGGCGATCAGCTCTTCCGGATTGGTGCCGGCCTTGCCGTCCTCGCTCACGAAACGGGTGAGGAACGAATGCGGCGTGTTGTTGAGCACTCCGCTCGGGGTAGTAATGGCTCCTGAACCTTCTTTTCCGGATCCGCTCCAAGTGGCGGTGGCGCTGCGTGTGATGGGCATCGTTCGTTGGGTTGGGCGGCGAAAGTAGTCTCAGGCAGGAGCCTTCCGATATCAGCCCGATCTTGATGAACTTCACCCGCTCAACGGACCACCATCATGCGCATCGCCATCAAGGACGAGACCTTCGCCGGGGACCTCCTCAACGAGATCGAACTGGAGTTCGCCAGCGAGCTCGTCACCGTGAAGGACATCATCGAAGCCCGCGTGCTGGAAGAAGTGCGCCGATACAACGACAAGCGTCCGGAGTTCTTCAATGGACTGGTGGAACCCAGCGATGCCGAGCGCACGCTGAACGGGTTCAAACTGAAGAACAAGCGTGCGGTCGACGGCGAGAAGCAGGTGTACATCGCGCTCGATGCCTTCACCCGCAACACCTTCTTCATGCTGGTGGATGACCGCCAAGCGGAAACACTGGAGGAAGAAGTACGCTTGAGCAAGAGCACGCGCATCAGCTTTGTGAAACTGACACCGCTGGTGGGCGGATAACGATGGGATTGCTGGACAAACTGAAAGGGGCGATCGGCTTGGGCGGTCATCCGGAATATGATCGGGTGATCGCCGATCTGGAAGCGGAACATCGGGCCAACGGTGGAAACTTTGCGGGCCTGAAGGTCGCGTCGATGAAAGCCTGGACGGAAGCAGTGTCCACGTGGCCGGACAAGAAGCGCGTTGACCTGGTCGACTACTTGGCTCGCGCCACCCATCAGTGGCAGAGCGGTAGGCGTTCGATCACATTCGGTAGCGATGACTACATGCGCAACGAGTTCCGCATCGCCTTGGTGCAACAGGTGCTTCGGGCTTCACTCGTAGTGGACGACGCTGATGCTGCGCGCTTGTTGGACACGTTCTCGACACACGGGCGATGGGGCAATGCCAACCTGCTCTCATGGCCGATCGGGATGCTGTTGAACCATATCGAACGCCAGCACAAGGCGAAGTCCGTTTCGGATGCACTGCGCGCGACGCTTATCGCGACGCGGATCACGGTGAACGGATCGACGAACTATTCGAGCGAGAAGGAGCGGCTGAAATTGATCGACCGCATAAATATGATCATCGCTGGACCCGCAGGTGAAGGGGAGGTGCATCCGGTACTCATCAAAGGCGATGATCCGTTCGTACCGGAAGTGAACGGTACCGTGCAAGCGATGTCACCGGAGTTGCGGGACAAATGGTACCCGATCCTGGGCCACGCCATCAGGGCGAGCGGATCCAAGCCGAGCGACAGGTACCTCGCGGCCGCGCGAGCGCTCATTGATGGACCCGGTGCTGAAGCGTTCAAGCAGCAGGTGATGACCTGGTTCGACTCCGTCATCAAACTGAAGGAGAAGACCACGGAACATGTTCACCGGTACAACGGCCGCGAGCAGATCTATACCACCACGGAGTTCCTTCACACGCAGAGCATGGACCTGCTGAAGGGTCTGGTGTGGATGTGCGCGCATTTCCATGATGCGCGCACGATCGCCACGGTAGCCGCACTGGCGGAAAGGAGCTTCCGGAAGATCCCCGGACAGGGACCCGCTGCAGCAGCCGTCGGGAACGCTTGCCTTTTCACTTTGTTCCGCTCGAAGGGCTTGGACGGCA
>JBGAJW010000077.1:0-23377 GCA_044224725.1 Flavobacteriales bacterium | reverse complement strand
GCCAAGAAGAAGTGGACCGAGAAGGTGGGCGAGGTCTTCGAGAAGGAGATCGTCAAATTGCAGCGCATGAACCCGGCCGGCGCGGAGTTCAGCGTGCAGTACAATTACGTTTCGCTCTTGCTGGACCTGCCCTGGGGCGAATACAGCGAGGACAAGTTCGACCTGAAGAACGCCGCCCGCATCCTCGAGCGCGATCACTTCGGATTGGAGAAGGTGAAGGAGCGCATCATCGAGCACCTTGCCGTGCTGAAGCTGAAAGGCGACATGAAAGCGCCGATCATTTGCCTCTACGGTCCTCCAGGTGTCGGTAAGACCAGCCTTGGCAAGAGCATGGCTGAAGCCCTCGGCCGCAAATACGTGCGCATGAGCCTCGGTGGCCTGCACGATGAGGCCGAGATCCGCGGGCACCGCAAGACCTACATCGGTGCGATGCCCGGGCGTTTGATCCAAAGCTTGAAGAAGGCCGGTACCAGCAACCCGCTCTTCGTGCTCGACGAGATCGACAAGGTGGGCAAGGACTTCCACGGCGATCCTGCGAGCGCACTGCTTGAAGTGCTGGACCCCGAGCAGAACCACGCCTTCCACGACAACTTCGTGGAGGTGGACTACGACCTGAGCCGCGTGATGTTCGTGGCCACGGCCAACAGCCTCAGCACCATCCATCCGGCCCTGCGCGACCGCATGGAGATCATCGAGGTGAACGGCTACACGCTGGAGGAGAAGTTGGAGATCGCCAAGCGCCACCTGATCCCCAAGCAACTCAAGGAGACGGCGGTGAAGGCCAAGCAGATCAAGTTCGGCTCCGGTCTGCTGGAAGCCATCGTGGAGGACTACACGGACGAAAGCGGTGTGCGTACGCTCGATAAGCGCATCGCCAAGTTGATCCGCTACCGCGCCAAGCAGATCGCTATGCGCCAGAAGCACGAGATCACCATCCAGAAGGAGGAACTCGTGAAGATCTTCGGGCCCAGCCACGCCCGCGACAAATACCAGGGCAACGACGTGGCCGGTGTGGTCACCGGTCTCGCATGGACGCCAACGGGCGGCGACATCCTCTTCATCGAAACGAGCATCACGAAAGGGGAGGGCAAGCTCACACTTACCGGCAACCTCGGCGATGTGATGAAGGAGAGCGCCATGCTCGGCCTTGAATACCTGAAAGCCCACAGCGACATCATCGGCCTGGATGCCGACGTGTTCAAGCGATGGAACGTGCACGTACACGTGCCCGAAGGCGCTACGCCGAAGGACGGTCCCTCAGCGGGTATCGCCATGCTCACCAGCATCGCCAGCGCCTTCACCCAGCAGAAGGTGCGCAAGTTCGTGGCCATGACGGGCGAGATCACCCTGCGGGGCAAAGTGCTGCCGGTGGGCGGCATCAAGGAGAAGATCCTCGCCGCCAAACGCGCCGGCATCCGGGAGATCATCCTCAGCGCGGACAACCGCAAGGACATCGAGGACATCGACGCGCGCTACACCAAGGGCATGCGCTTCACCTACGTTACCGAGATGATCGAAGTGGTGAAGCACGCCTTGCTGAAGGAGAAGGTGGAGCACGCGTTGCAGGTGGCCTGAGACTGATCCGTCCCGGAGATCCAACAGGGAAGGGGTCCTGTGGGCAAGCGGTTCATCCGGGCCCCTTTGACCGCGCTATCCGCAGTGCGGTCAATAGGCTCCTGATAGCGCCCCACGCGCCATGCCCCGATGCGTGCGCTTCCGGGACGGAGCATGGTTTTTCACTCCTTCCCCAGGCACGCCTTCAACAGCGCGTTGTCGCACATCCCGCGCAACTGTTCAGTATCGACTTGCACCTTGCGCAGCATGGTGACCACCGCAGCGCGCGGCGCATTCGTGAAAACCGCTGAGCGCAACGCGTCCGGGGTCGCGTGCGGGAAAGCCGATGAGCGGATGTCCCCGATGCGCATGCGTGTGCTGTCGTCCGGTGCGATGCCCGCGGCGATGGCCCAGGCCTTCGATATCGCAGTGAACAGCGCCTCGCCCTGATGCGCGTTCGTGAAGGACTTGTCACCTGCCTCCACGTCGTCTTGCGGCACGCCTGCGAGGTCGTTGAACAAGGGGGCCAGTGCGCGTTCAACGATGTCCACGGCCATGGCCATGCTGTCCGCCAGCACTTGGTACTCCGGGCAACCGAGATCGGAGAAGGGTACGGGGGGCAGCTTCGCGCTGCGCTGCTCGGTGCGCGCCATCGTCACCTGTAGGCTGTCGTTCACTGCGATGAACGCATCCAACGCTTCGCTGCCCGGCGTGCGCCAGCATCCGCAGAGCGATAGTGTGAGGGCGAACAGGCCTGGCAGCGTGATCCGACTTCCGTACTTCATGGGGGCTTTTACAGGACCGGGTCAGTCGAGTTCTGGCGGGGGGGCTGCAGTGTGCTCCTTCTTGGACTTCGGGGTGTCCTTCTTCTCTTGCTCGTGGTACCCGCTCGCAGGAACAGAACTCTTCCCGACACACTTGCTCAACATGGAACGTATGCACAGGCTCTCGGCGTGGGCCAGGTCAGCGCGCGTTCTGCTCAAGAAGGTGACCACGGCTGCCCGCGGGATGCCGAAGAACTCCTTCATACGCCAAGCATCGGCGGTGGCGAACGGGAAGGCCGTGGCCGCGAAGCGATGCACCTCGGCACCGGAGGCGGGATCCGCACTGTACCGTTCGGCGCGCGCATAGAACGCCTGGATGGACCGGAACAACGCGTTGCCCGCGTCGCCCTTCGCGAACATGTGCTCACCGACCTTGGATCCATCCAGGTCCGACTCCACGAGGTCGAGCTTCATCTCATCGATGCGGTCCGCCAGTTCATCCTCGATCCCCCGGAGCGTGTCCGCTCGCGCGGCATACAGATCGCACAGGGCGGGGGCTTTCGGCTCCGGCGCACGCGCGGCCTGTGCGGCTTTCCCTTCCAGCGCTCGCACCCCGCGCAAGCTGTCCTGCACCGCAGTGGGCGTGGTCGGTACCGCCTCATCCGTTGGACCGGAGCATCCCGTTACGAGCAGCAACAGGCCCAGCAGCAGGTGGTCCAGCGAATTCATCATGCCGAAGGTAGGGCGAGGCCTTCGGCGCCGGTCGTGGGCATAACCGGAAAGCGCTGCCTAAAAATTGAACTGCGCCTGTAAACGCAAGAGGTTGCCCTCTCGGGTATTCGGATGAAGAACGTGGTCCTCGAAACGACGATCCCCGAGGTAGTATTCCGCAGTGAGCTCGAAATTCTTGATGGGCAGCCATTCCACACCGAATTCGAAGTCGTTCACGCTGTAGGACCTGGCGTCCAGTTCATTTTTCCGACCGCCCTCGTACACTTGGTAGCGGGCGAAGGGCATGATGAGGTGTTCCTTCACCTTGATGCGGTATGTAGCGGTAACGAAGCCCCCGCTCAGATCCTTGGTGGTGATGGAATCAGTGGCCGCATCGTATTCCGGCCCCTTGCCCACATTGTATTCGGCCAGTACCCCGAAGGGCTTCGGATACAGTACCAGTGAGCCGGCGATCCGCTGGTCCAAGTAGGTCCAGTCACTGTTCGCCTTCACTCCTGCAGAACGTTGGTCCGCCATCACGGTGTAGTGGCCCGTATAGGCTTGAATGCCGGGTTCGATGATCTGGGAACCCAGCTTGATCGGCAGCGTTACCCGGGCCGCTAAGTGAAGTTCATCATTGGATTCTGCCCGGTTGGCGCTCTGGCCATTGTAGGCTCCCAGCCCCACCAGCCCATAGTCCCCAGTGCCCTTCAACCCCTCCTCCGTTAGGGACTTGAACAGGTCGCGGTACTTCTTCGGTGCCCAATAGAGGAAGCACCCGAGATCCCGTTCGTTGGGAACACCCGTGTTCATGGCATCCGCACGGTCCATCGGCAATCGATGTGAGCTGCTCTGCATGTTCTCGAATCCATAAGGAACCTTGCTCTGCCCCATGCGCACGCGGAGCTCGTTCTTCTTGTCGAGCCCAACGTCCATGTACCAATCGCGGATCTGGGCCATGCTCTGGTAGTTGGCCGCAACGGGCTGCGCGAAGTCGGCTTGCATGTAGAGGTACACACGGGGATGCACCTGACCGGAGATGATGACCCGGGCCCGCCGCAGGAACAGGCCTCCGTTGTCGCCCCAACTGGCGTCGCACGAAGGGCAGCGCAGCTTATCGTTGGTCTCGAGCAGCCGGTTGTAACGGACCTGGCCGTAGCCACGGATCCCGAAGGATTCGTACCATGGTCTGTGTGTGGCTTTCACAACGGTATCGGTCGGCAGCGTGACGGTCTGGGCGCTGAGCCCAGAAATGGAAAGAACAAGGGCGGAACACCACAACCGCGCATGGCGGTACAGGTCCCCGCTTCCTTCAACAAGGTAAAGCATGGGTGAGCGTTTGGCGTCGCGAATGAATTACCACGCCATTACGCTCAGGTTACCGATCGATGTCTTTTCGATCAGGATCGGTAACATTCGATTAACCATGCTGAACGGTCCTGCAATGCGCTTCAGGACCTGTCTTCGCAGCTGCCCTTCCGCTCAGTTCCCCGGAACACCGGCTCAACCCTCCACCTCGGTGGTCGCTGTCGGCCCGATCACAGCGGTGGTCGGCAGCACGGCCAAGGGTACTTCCTCTTGGCGGTTCCAGTTGTACACGGCACGTTGCCCCTGTTCGCGGGCAAAGCGCAAGGCATTCCCCAGATCGGTGTAGTGGCGGCCACTGCTGAAGATGGTCTTGCCGGTCGCAGCATCCTTCACGCCCGTTACCATGCCGTCGTTCACCAAGGCATGCTCCAGCACGGGCAGCAGCTCATTCGTTTCCACCTCGTCCACGTCCACACGGTAAGGTGCCACGATGCCGTCGTACACATGACTGTTCCCGCGCACGTCATAACAGAAGCGGGCCTTGCGTGCTGCGAGGGAGCGCAGACGGTCGATCAGGAGGGTGGTCACGCGGTCGGGCATGGATGAGAGGTCAAAAGTGGTCCGTGCCACAGCCCGCTCGCACGGCGCATTGCGAAAGAGATCAACGATCCGATGTCGTTAACAGAGGAGCCGACCGAACGGGAACGGCCTTGTTCACGGTCCGTCGTATCGGACACCTTGTCCGCTACGGCTATTTTCACGAAATGAACAACGGTGTCTTGGGGTCAGGCGTGGTCGTTTTTCTGATGGCCTGCAACGGTGGCCCCGTACCCCTGGAGTCCAGGAACGTTCCTCGTGAAACGCGCAACGCGCACTACACCCTCATCGTTCCCGCGCAACCGAAGGCCCTGCTCGTGCTCTTCCCCGGCTTCGGCCAGGATGCGGCGGATACGCGGGCCGAGTCGAAGATCACCGACGAGGCCGTGGGCCGGGGCGTGGCCGTGCTGCTCATGGAGTTCAACCGGCACTGCTCGCTCGGATGGTCCGAAACCAGCGCGCTGGTGTATGGAGTTCGGCTCGGCCGAAACCAGCGCGCTGATCGGCGCGGAGATGCCCGGGGTGCCGCGCGTCTTCGGCGGCTACTTCCTCCGGTGGTAACGTGGCCGTGCTGCTGGCCAAGTGGCTGGCGCGCGCGCCCGATGCGCGCATCACCTTGAAGGGTGTCTTCGTCGTGGATTCGCCGTTGACCTCGCCTCCCTTTATCCCATCTGGCAAAAAGCACGCCATCAGCGGCATGACGGAAGGTGCCCGCGGCGAAGGCGCCATGGTGGTGGCTTTGCTCGACAGCACCTTGGGCCCGCCCACGGACAGTCCCGAACTACCAACGCTACGCACCCGTGACCACCGACCCCGCCAGCGTGGCCCCGCTCACGGGCCTGGCCATCCGCCTGTATACCGAACCGGACACCGCGTGGTGGCGCATCAACCGTGGCGACCGGTATGCGGACATGAACGCGTGCTACCTGGAAAAGCTGGAAGTGGAACTGAAGGTCGCAGGCGCCACCAAGGTGGAGTACATCCCCACGCAGGGCTGCGGCTTCCAGCACGGCATGCGGCACCCGCACGCCTGGAGCATCGTAGAGGAGAAGGACCTGGTGCGGTGGGTGCTCGAAGAGTGAAGATCGGGTGAGGCACGCAGGCACACCTGCCATTCCTGGTCGTCATGGTCATTCGGGTCTTCTGACTTGGCACCACAGGACTGGTCAGCGGACACTTGCAGTGAATGAACCGCGGCTTACTGATCTTACCGCGGTTGGAAGTAGTCGCATTGGTCGGCACCGGTGCTCGGCACCTTTGCATGCCCGAGCATGCGCGCATCCTGTTGGAATTGGCCGCCATCAGCGAGAAGGAAGTGGCGATGGGTGGAAGCCGATCGTTCCATATGTCGGGCCGATCGTTATCAGATCCAAACCAGGGTCGGGTACGGGTGTGTCGCCTTCGCTTGAGCACTCGTGCTTGGCGGTCCCGCACGTACCGGCGAGATCGCCAGGGGTGACATGGACTTGATCGTTTTGCCGAAAATCGGCCTATCGACCAAGCCGGCGCGAACGGTGAAGATGCACCCGGCCAGCCCGAACATCGCATCTCGTATCGTGATGCAGGCTCAGGCTCCACATCATCAGTGGTCCGCTCAGAGGTAGCTCAGCCACCACTTCTCCTTGTGTTCCGCGCGGTATCGTGCGAACCAGCGGCAGGGGAAGTAGAGCGCGACCACTACCGAGGCCCACACCGCATAGACCACCCACAGCGGGAAGCCGTTATCCGCGTAGTCTTTCGGGTTGATGCCGTTATCGAAGACCGTCTCGTGCACCGGCTGTCCTTGCAGCACCATGGCTACCGTGGCCAGCGTATGGAGCAGGTAGATGTGCAGCATGTAGTAGAAGAAGGGCACGCGGCCGAAGACGATGAAGGGCGCGCTCCAGCGGACCTGTCGGCCTTCCGCCCAGGCCAGGAAGAGCAGGGCGGGGCCGAGCGTCATGCACAAGTAGAGCAGGGAGGGAGGGTACTTGGTGGTATTCAGGATGGAGAAGAGGTCGTAGGCCATGGTCGGTTGGTCCTTCCAAGGAGCGAAGTCGCCATAGATGTTCCAGCCGCGCAGGACGATGAAGAGGGCGATGGCCGCGGAACCCAGCCACACGAGGGTGCGCTTGCGCTGCGCACTCGGTACTTCGGCGGAGAAGAGCTTGCCGAAGCCGTAACCCACGGCCATGGTGCCGATCCAGGGCAGCACGGGATAGAGCCAGACCAGCTGGCGGCCCGGAGCGTAGTCGATGGCGCCACCGCGATGCAAGGCGTCGAAGAGCACGCCGAGGAAGCCGCCCGCGGGCACGGGCAGATGGTCCAGCAGGTTGTGCAGGAGGACGATGGCCAGACCCACCCCGAGCAGTACGCGATACGGCAGGTGTACCAGCGCGGCAAGTGCGATCATGCTCACACCGATGGCCCAGAACACGGCCAACATGTTGAAGGTGAAACGCGGATCGAACTCCCAACCGAAACCCACGATGACGAGTTCTACGAAGATCATCCAGAGCCCGCGCGTCCACAGGAAACGGCTGAGTTGTGACTTGGTGCGCGTGCGCCCATAGAGGAAGGCGCTGGTGCCCGCGAGGAAGACGAAGACCGGTGCGCAGAAGTGGGTGATCCACCGGGTAAGGAAGAGTGCCGGCGTGGTGGTGGCCATGTCCGTGGGGTCCGCACCGAAGAGCAGGTCGTAGTGGAAGAAGTCGCGCGCGTGGTCCAGCGCCATGATCACCATGACGATCCCGCGCAGCAGGTCGAGGGAGGAAATGCGCTGGTTCAGGTGGGTAAGATAGAAGGTCGGTTGTCAGCTGTTATCCCCGGCGAAGGCCGGGGTCCCCCATGCATTTTCGCTTGCCGTTTCGTTCAGTCCTTGTAGCCGTCGAGTCCGGCACCACCGTTCAACGCCGCTTCAACCATTGGACACGTGCGGGCAGCGCGCAACGCATCCTCCGCGTCACTCCGATACCCACAGCCTATGGACATGCTCCGACACCTACGCCCACTCTTCCTGTCAGTCGCCTTCACCGCGGGAACATTGCATGCACAGCAATGGCAATGGGCCGAGCCGGGTGCCGGTGCCGCCAACGCCGACGGGACCGCTATCACTACGGACCCGCAGGGGAATGTCGTCGTCGCCGGCACCTACAACAGCACCATCGGTTTCGTGGGCCAGCTCCTGTCCTCGCCGGACGAGGACGGCATCTTCATGGCCAAATTCGATCCGAACGGTTCGCTCCTGTGGTTGCACATCGTGGCCAACGGCCCTGGCATCACGGTGCACGACATCACATGCGACGATGCAGGTGCGATCGCGCTGGTGGGGATGTTCCAGGGATCGGTGGCCTTCATTCCCGGCAATATGGGCAACACGCTCACCTCGGCGGGGTCCTTCGACGTCTTCGTGGCCAAGTACGATGCGGAGGGTTCACCGCTCTGGGCGCATTCCATCGGCGGACCCGGGTATGATTATGGCGCGGGCATCTGCCACGACGGCTACTTCAATCTCTACGTTACCGGCGACCTGCATGAGACCGCTTTCAACTTGTCGAGTTCCAAGGTCTTCGTAACGAAGTTCGCCTACAACGGAACGGAATTCTGGACCAACACGTCAGCGGACTACGGAACATCTCACCTGGGCGATGGCATTTGCGCGAACGACGCGGGCGAGTTGTGCATCACCGGGGAATTCTTCGATTCCATCACCTTCGGCGGCATCACCTTGGATGCGGGTAACCCCGAGGCCCAGGTCTATGTGGCCAAGTTGAACAGCGACGGCGAACCCATCTGGGCGCAGAAAGCCGGTGCCGGTGGCTACGGCTTCGGGCAGAGCGTGGACATGGACGATAGCGGCAACGCGTACGTCACCGGCACCTACCGTGGCACCATCGCCATGGGTGATCTCACCTTGCAAGGACCGAGCGATATGAGCTACGATGTGTTCGTGGCGAAATGCGCGAGCGCGGACGGTGCGTTCCAATGGGCCACGCACGGCAGCGGACCGGCCAGCGACAGGGCGGTGGGCATCCGTGTGGACCCTGCAGGGAACAGCTACATCAACGGGGCTTATGCCGATACCTGGACCTTCGGATCAACGACCTTGGAAACGAATGGTGGCCTTGATGGCTACGTGGCCAAAGTCTCGCCCACCGGGGAGGCGCTGTGGGCGAAGGATTACGGCGGGCCCACGGGTGAGAGCATCGGCGGCTTGGCCCTGCACGGAACGGACCTGTTCCTTACCGGAGGCTTCCAGGTCTCCATCGCGTTCGATCCCGGACCTGTATTGAACGGACAGCCGGTGCTGCGCGACGTGTTCGTGGCGAAGCTCACCGATGATGCCTCCGGTATCGAGGGTGCCGAGCGACCGCAGTTGGTGCTCTACCCGGATCCCGTGATCGATCGCGTGCTCGTGCGTGGCCTGAGCGGCCTATGCCGCTACACGGTGGTGGACGGGCAAGGAAGGGCGGTGCTTGCCGGAAGAACGACAGGGGAGGGTGGTGTGGAAGTTTCCGCCTTGGCGATGGGCAGCTACGTGCTTTGCCTGGCCGCGTCCGATGGCAAGCCGGGGCAGCGCATGAAATTCATGAAGGAGTAGGGCCGGGGTGCACGCGCGAGGTGAGATGAGCGCGGCGTACGTGCGCGCCCAGGCGCCTGCGTGCGGGGTCGGTGGTATTCCTGTCCGAGCAGCCCAGTAACGAAGGTTCTATTGCGCCCGGTTGGAGGTCAGGGGACCTTGCGCCCGGCTTTGGCCACCTTGGTCATCAAGCCGTTCATACGGGATGAAACACGTGCGCGCGTCCTTCTTGTTCGGTCTATTGCTGCTGACGGCCACATGCACCGTGGTCCGCTCTCAATCGCATGAACCGCGTGCCGTTGTACCCGCCGGTGGCACGGGAGCAGGTGGTGGCACCTCATTGGGCTGGACCCTCGGCCAGCCCGCCAGCGCTACCTTCTCCTATGGCGATATTGTAGCCACTGCAGGGGTTCAACAACCGGAAGGCATGCTGCTCGCCTTGAACATCCGCGCGCTGTTGGACGGTCCGTACGACGCCAGCACCGATCTGATGCACGACAGCCTCCGCACGCGTGGGCTGCTTCCACTCACGGAGCCCTTCACTGCCTTGGGCCATCCGCCGGTAGGGCTGCAGAACGGCGCGCGGGTCGCCGCGGCTGCCCTGCTCCATACCGGAGCGGACGCGCTGGTTGATTGGGTCTTCATTGAACTGCGGGGTGCCGATGATGCCGGGCGCATCGATGCGGCACGCGCGGCCATTGTCCAACGCGATGGCGATGTGGTGGACGTGGACGGCCTTTCACCGGTACGCATCACGGCGCTTCCCGGCAGTTACCGCATCGCCCTGCGCCACCGCAACCACTTGCCGGTGCTTACCGGGTCCGCCGTATCGCTGGGCGCGGGACCGAACCTCTTCGACCTCACGACCGGTGGCACGGCCTTGCACGTGCCCAACGCCGAGGTCGCCCGCGATGGCCGCTACCTCCTGTGGCAAGGCGACGTGAACGGTGACGCGTCGGTGAAGTACACCGGAAGCGGAAATGATCGCGACCGGGTGCTGCTCACCGTGGGCGGCACCACGCCCAACAACAGCGTCAGCGGCTATCTGCCGGCGGACGTGAACCTGGACGGCACCGTGAAATATACCGGTACACGCAACGATCGCGATCCGATCCTGGTGACCGTAGGGAGCACCACGCCCAACAACGTGCGCGCCCAACCTCTACCCTGAACCCCGACCCATGCGACTTTCCACGCTCTTCCTTTCCGTTCTGCTGGCCGGTGCCCTTGCCGCCCAAGTGCCACAGGCCTTCGACTTCCAGGCCGTGGCGCGCGATGCCAGCGGCAATGTGCTGAGCGCGCAGCCCCTGAGCGTTCGCTTCAGCATCCACAGCGGCACCGCCTCCGGGCCGATCGCCTACCAGGAGGTGCACGCCACCACCACCAGCGCCTTCGGCCTGTTCAGCTTGGCGGTGGGGCAGGGCGTCGCCGTGCAAGGATCCTTCGCCGAGGTGCCTTGGGGCAGTGCGCCTCACTTTCTGCAGGTGGAACTCGATGCCAGCGGCAGCTATGTGGACATGGGCACTTCGAAGCTGCTCAGCGTACCCTACGCGCTGCATGCAGGCAGTGTGGATTGTCCGACGGTGAGCCTGCTGGGCGATACGCTCCGGCATGCCAGCGGCTGCTTCACCATCGTGCCCGGCATCAGCGCTGCCAACGGTGGTTGTTTGGATGCGGACAATGATGGCTACTACAACAACGCCGGTTGCCCGCCCTTGGATTGTGACGACACGGACCCGCTGGTGCATCCGGCCGGAACGGAGGTCTGCGGGAACGGAAAGGATGATGATTGCGATGGCGCGGTGGACAATGTGACCGCCCCCCTTGCCTTCGTGCTGTGGTTCGCCGATGCGGACGGCGATGGCTATGGCAACGCGTCCAGCTCCGTCAGCGCTTGCGCACCGCCTGCGGGCTACGTTGGGAACGACGACGATTGCGACGATACCGATCCGCTGGTCTTCCCCGGACAGAACTGCAGCCAGGTGTGTTCAGCAGCGGAGGTGGCGTGGCTGGATGCGAACTTCCAGACCTACACGGAGGGCCTGATGAGCGCCTTCAGCACCTGCGTCTTCTCCAGCAACTTCAACGCGTGCATGCAGGGCCAACTGACCGGATCATTCCCTTTGAGCGCCGCGTGCAACGCCTGTGGCGTGGAATGGGCGAATTGTGTGCGCACCAACTGCCTTACCGCCTGTGTACAGGGACCGGAAGCCTGCACGGCCTGCATGAATTCCGCGGGCTGCAATGCGAACATGATGCAGTGCTTCGGGCTCACCGATGCCGATGGCGATGGCTGGCCGGCCGGTTCGGATTGCGATGATGCGAACCCGGCTACCTACGCGGGCGCTCCGGAGATCTGCGATGGCCAGGACAACGACTGCAACGGCATCGTGGACGACCAGTTGAACCTGTTCGCTGACGTGGATGCCGACGGCTTCGGCGATGCGAACGCGCCCGTGCCCTGTACCGGTACCGGTGTATCGAACAGCGGTGATTGCGATGACAGCGATCCGCAGGTGACCACGGGCAGCACCTATTACCTGGACGCGGATGGCGACGGCTTCGGTGAACCGCAGAGCGGCTTCAGCAGCTGCACGCCGCCGCAGGGCGCGGTGACCAACGATGGCGATTGCAACGACGCGGACCCGAACGACTATCCCGGTAGCACCACGGGTTGGAACTGCGTGGGCTGCGCTCCCGCCGCGCAGTTGTACATGGCGCAGAACCAATATGTGGGCGGCAGCTACCCGCAGTTCATCAACGACTTCGGTGCCGCGTGCGAAGGCGGGTTGGAACTCGGCATCCTGCAATGCCTGTACATGAGCCAGCCGGACCTTTTCCTGAACATCCCCTTGGAAGGGGTGTGCATGGAATGCTTCCTGACCTATTGGGAATGCAGTGGTGCGGAGTGCATGCTCTCGTGCGACAACGGCGAGGACGGCAGCCAGCTCTGCTTCGATTGCCTGCGCACCTCCGCCTGCGGCCAAGCCTTCATGGCGTGCTCCGGCCTCACGGATACCGACGGTGACGGTGTGTTCACCCAGAACGATTGCGACGACAACAACCCCGCTAACGGCGCCGGCATGGCGGAAGCCTGTGACGGTGTGGATAACAACTGCAACGGACAAGCCGACGAGGGCTTCCAGAACGGCGATGCGTGTCAACACCCCGATCCGTGCGTGCTGAGCGCCGAGATCCAGAACTGCACTTGCGTCGCCCTCGGCTTCAGTCCGGATACCGATGGTGACGGTGCCTGCGATGCCGTGGACGATTGTGATGCGGACCCGAACATCATCGATGCACCGATGTGGTACTCGGATGGTGATGGTGACGGCTATGGCGGTACGGACTTCCAGTTCGCGTTCTGCGCGCAGCCTTTCCCCGGCATGGTGCTGCTGAACGGTGATTGCGATGACAGCGAACCGCTCACCAATCCCAACGCCACGGAGGTGTGCGATGGTATCGACAACGATTGCGATGGCCAGATCGATGAAGGGGGCGTGTGTGGTTGTGCGCCCGCTGGAACACCGTGCGACGATGGCAACGCCTGCACGGTGAACGATGTGGAGGATGGCGCGTGCACGTGCATCAGCGGCAGCCCGATCGTATGCGACGACGGCAACCCCTGCACCTTGGACACGTGCAACCCCTTGACCGGTTGCGTTTCCATAGCTGCTCCCGCAGGTACCGCGTGTGATGACGGAAACCCCAACACCATCAACGATGCGTGCGATGGAACGGGCAACTGCGTCGGCACGCCCTAGCTCACATCGGAAGGGCAGCACATTCCCTGAAGTGGTCATTTTGGATCGACGCCCCCGGAACAAGGGGGCGTCGTTCGTTGCGGGGTACGGACCTTGCGTGCACCGAGCAGCGGTCCGTGCTTCAGACCTCGCCGCGCTTGGTTCCCCGGGCACCGGTTATTTTCAACCCGATGCGTGTACGATCGCTTGCATTGGTATTGCTCCTCGGCCGGGCCGCGTTCGGCCAGGCTTCCGCCAGCGCACCGTACCATGTCGGCTTTGTTGATACGTTGCTCTTCAACGCCCGGCAGCACTATGCCGCATTCGGCTACGATGGTCCTGTACCGCTCTTCGTGAACGTGTGGTATCCGCTCACCACGGATCCGGGAACAACACCCCTCAGCTACGCTGAGCTACGGGAGCGCGCACTCGATGGGCCGTTGCGGCGGGTGTACGATGAACTCCTGTCGCGCATGGACTCCGCCTTCATCGAATACGATCTGCGTTACCCCGTGGGCGGCGATGAACCGATCGATCCGTCACCATTCACTGAAGTACAGGTGAAGGACAGCCTCTTCGCGCTACCCACCGGCAGCCATCGACCGAACGGTGTGCGAGCGCTCGACTTTCCGGTCATCGTATACCACCATGGCTCGCAGGGCCTGTGCGACGAGAACGTGCGCATGGCCGAGCACTTCGCCGCGAACGGCTTCATCTTCCTCGCGTGCAACTTCCACTGGCCGCTGGAAGGGAAGCCGTACGGTACCCCGCTCGTTTGGGAACCGGACCGCAGTTCCATCCGCACCATCCTGCGTTTCGCCGATCAGCTCGCCAACGGCAACAAGGTCTTCTACATCGGCCACAGCTGGGGCGCGCAGGAAGGATGGTGCACGCTGCACGAACCCGGCCTTGCCGATGCCTTCGTGAGCTTGGAAACCACGATGGAGTGGAAGACGGACACCGCCGAGGTACGCGACAAATGGCCGTATGTGCTGGAGGCCATCACCCGGCACAGCTTCCCCATGCCCATCCTGCTGGTGGCCGATACTGAAGGCGAACCGCCGTTCCCGTTGTTCAAGGGCGTGCGCGGTGACCTGCGCTATCTCGATCCAAGGAGACCCTTTGCCCACGAGAGCTACACCAGTGCCTACCTGCTGCGGCTGCGCGCTAAGGAGCGCTTCAACGTGCCCGATGCCGAAGCCTTGCGCGAGCAGGAAGCGCTCTATTCCGCCTTGCTCGATGAGCTGCTCTCCTTCTTCCAACAGCAGGCCGGCCTACCGGTCCAGTGGCCACTCTATCCGGATGGCGATCGCTTTCATCGGTTCGGAAAGCAAGGACGATAGCCCCGCGGCGGTCCGATGCGCACCGTTGCGGCTGGCCAGGCCCATCGTTCACGCCCACCGTTCGCGCAAGGCGAGGAACGGACGCTCCACTGCGAAGCGCAACGCCATGGCCGCAAGGACACTGGTCAGCGCGCAGCAGAAGAACATGCCGGACCCATCCACCGGCAGTGCATCGCTGATGAGCCATTCCTGCGTGCAATGGATGGCGGCCTTGTGCGTGAGGTAGAGGCAGAAGGCGAGTTCCGCCACGTGACGGGTAAGCCAAATGGCTTTGCCCGCCAGCTTGAAGTCCGGTTGGAGCATCGCGAGCAGCCAGCACCCGAAGCCGAGCGACACCAGCGGGAAGATCACCACCGACCCGGGAAGGCCATAGCGGTCCTTGGTCAGCCACCACGCCAGCAGGAGCAACGCGCCCCCGCTAAGCAGCCAAAGAGGTCCCGGAAGTCGAAGGCGATCGATCACGGCGCGGCGGTAATGCATTCCCGCGGCGATGGAGATGCCCACGAGCAGTCCATCGAGACGGGAAGGAGTGGGGTAGTAGATCCACTGGAACCATACGGCTGTCTGTTGTCCACGCAGTTCCACCGGTACACCCGCGTGCCAGGCCCAGGCGCGCCAGGCTACTCCTGCGACCACCAGCGCCACCAACGACCAACCGGCATTCCGCACGCGCAGGCGCTGGAGACCCAGCAGGGTCATCGGTAAGAAGAGGTAGAAATGTTCCTCCACGCACAGGGACCACGCATGCGAGAAGGTGCCGTGCTGCCGCAGGTCCAAGCCCAGGTTCAGGGTGAAGGTGACGAACTTCCACAGTGGCGCGATGGTCGCCCGTTCCTGTAGCATGGGGAAGAGGAAGTACAAGGCCACCATCACCCCGTAGGCCGGAAGGATGCGAAAGGCCCGGCGCAGGTAGAACGCGCGGAGACCGATGGTGCCGGAGCGCGCCTGCGAACGGAAAAGCTGGTCCGCGATCAGATAGCCACTGAGCACGAAGAAGAGGTCCACGCCGATCCAACCGAAAGCGCCGATGGCCTCGATCCACGCGGGGTGTGCGAACAGCCCATAGTGGTATACGAACACCAGCATGATGGCCAACGCACGCAGGTGGTCCAGTCCGTGAAGGTCACGCGCGCGTTCCATGCCGCAATGATCGGGTGCGCGTTGCGGAGCCAGGAGGCTGATGCGCGGCATCTTTCCACAACGGATGGGCGAGGTGTGGGCTCTACGTGTTCATGTTGCGCCGACCAACGATAGGAGCATGCACCGCACCCTGCGGTCCGACCCCGCTACTAGCCGCTTGGCAACTACATTCGAGCGCCCTTCGGCTCAAAAACACACCACCATGATCGTATTGGCCGTCATCGTCGGACTCGTCTTGCTCATTGCGCTTTATGCCATCGGGATCTACAACCGGTTGGTGAAGTTGAAGAACCTGGTGGCCGAGGCGTGGAGCGGCATCGATGTGCAGTTGAAGAAGCGCTATGACCTGATACCGAACCTGGTGGAAACGGTGAAGGGCTATGCCGCCCACGAGAAGGAGACCTTCGAGAACGTGACGCGCGCCCGCGCCGCCGCACAGCAGGCCACCACGGTGGAAGGCCACCAAGCGGCGGAGAAGAACCTGAACGGCGCACTGATGAACCTGATCGCCGTGGCCGAACGCTATCCGGACCTGAAGGCGAACACGAATTTCCTGGAGTTGCAGAGCGCTTTGAGCGCGGTGGAAGGCGATCTCGAAAAGGCACGGCGCTACTACAACGGCAACGTGCGTGAGTTGAACACGGCGGTCGAGAGCTTCCCGAGCAACCTGATCGCCAACTCGTACGGCTTCACCAAGGCAACGTTCTTCGAGCTGGAGAACCCGGCGGAGAAGCAGGCCCCGTCCGTAAAATTCACGTGATGCGGCGCTGGTTGTTGGGGGTTTCGGCGGGCGTCGCGGCGTGCGCATTCGGCCAGAACGAGCGGATCAATTCCTTCCACACGGACCTCACCGTGGCGGCCGATGGCCAGCTGACGGTAACGGAGGAGATCAGCATCCATGCGGAAGGCGAGGAGTTCAAGCGCGGCATCGTTCGGAAGTTGCCGCTGAGCTTCACCGACCACGAAGGCCGGGAGCACCGTGTGCGGTACGAACTCACCGCGGTGGAGGTGTTCGGGGCCACCTCGCCGTACCACACCGCCACGGAAGGCGACGACTTCGTGCTCTACGTAGGGTCGGAAGGCAACTTCCTGCAACCCGGCGACTACCCGTACCGCATCACATACACCACCAAGGGACAGGTGGGCTTCTTCCCGGAATACGACGAGATCTATTGGAACGTGAACGGCAACGGCTGGGCCTTCGCTGTCGACAGCATTTCGGCCCTCATCCACCTGCCGCCACTGGCGCACGTGGACCAGACCGCCTGCTACACGGGAACATACGGCAGCACGGAGACCGCCTGCTCGGATTCCATCATCGATGCGCACACGGTGAGCTTCCGCGGGCGCGCCTTGGACTATTACGAGGGCCTCACCGTGGCCGTGGGTTTCCAGAAAGGCGTGGTGGCCGAACCACCACCACCGACGTTCTGGGAGCGCTTCGCCGTCCCGCTCGTCGGCGGTTGCATCACGCTACTGCTCTTGCTGTACTACTTCCTCACCTGGTTCCGCTTCGGCCGCGATCCGGACATGCCCACGGTGATCCCGCTCTTCGAGCCGCCCGATGCCCTTTCACCGGCCTCCGTGGGCATGGTGATGGAAGGCGGTTTCGACAACGCCCTGATCACGCCCGCCATGATCAGTTTGGCCGTGAAGGGACACGTCCGGATCGACGAGAAGAAGGAGGACATGCTGCTGGGCCTGATCACCAAGGAGACCTACACCATCGTGAAGTTGAAGGGTGGCTCCGGTCTGCCGAAGGATGAGCAGGAGCTCCTCAACCGCATGTTCGGTTCAGGCCAGATGAACTACGAGATCACCGGCACCTACGACCCGAGCGTGCAGAGCATGGCCAGTGCCTTCCGCGGCACATTGAAGTCGCAATGGGACGCGTTCCTGAACAAAGGCAACAACGGGCGCTTCTGGTGGATCCCCATCCTCAGCGTGATCGTCTGTGCCATTTCCCTGATCGTGCTGCACAATTCGTACTGGGGCGATAACGACGCGGTGTACATCATCGCCTTCGTGGTGGCGAACCTGATCCTCTTCCTCATCTACCGTTACCTCATCAAGCGGCCCAGCGAAGAGAAACAGGCCCTGCGGGCGCGGCTCTTCGGCTTCAAGATGTACCTGGGCGCGGCGGAAGAGAAGCAGCTCCAGCACTTCAATCCGCCCACGATGACGCCCGAGGTGTTCGAAAAATACCTGCCCTACGCCATCGCCTTCAAGGTGGAAAAGATCTGGGGCGACCGCTTCCAGAGCATGATCAGCCGGGCGTTGGTGGACAACAGCTACCACCCCGGCTGGTACAGCGGTTCCATCATGAACTATGGCTCGTTCTCATCGCACATGAACTCGTCGCTCTCCAGCAGTGTGCGGTCCTCGAGCACGCCGCCCTCGAAAAGCAGCGGAGGTTCCAGTGGCGGTGGTTTCTCCGGCGGTGGCGGCGGAGGCGGCGGGGGAGGTGGGTGGTAGTATGAACCGTTGTTGACGAAGCGAATGAGGCGCAACGTAACGATCGTGGAGAACGGCCGCTCTGGCGACGTCCACTACTCCGAAGGCTTCCACTCCATCCGCGGCTACTGGGAATTCGGTGGCGGCGACGTCGTCACCATCGTGAGCATGGGCACGCGGGAAGAGTGGCAACTTTCGCAGGCTTGGGCCGTGGAACAGCGAGCGAGCGTGCTGCGCTTCGTGGCCGATGAAGTGATCCGCCAGCGCGCGCCATCCTGCACGGCCGAGATCGATGAGGAGCGCGGTACCATCCTGATCCGTCAAGGTGCTCCGGTCCCGATCACGGCACCAAGCCCACAAGCCAAAGCTCAGACCTTCGTTCGGCGCTATTACAAACTAAAGGCGATGGCAGGCATCGGTGTGCTCCTTCTGGCGCTGATCATCGGCGGCGTGATGTGGTTCGGGAAGAAGGCGCTCTCCGTGGCGCCCGCCAGCGGCGTACCCTTGGGGGAATGCGTGCGCACCAGCTCCCACATCGTCTCGCTCATCCAGCGCACCGTTCCCCATTTGCCCAACTGGAGCGGACGCGGCGGCAATGAGACCACCAGCATCCACATCCTGTTGATCCCCTTGGACGGGGCCGCGCCGCGCCTGATCCCTGTCGTGGAAAAGCTCGATGGTCACGGCTACGACTTGTCGCGCATCATGGGCAGTGATGGCCGCACGCTGTGGTTCGACTGCACCGGTCTTTTCGGCGTTCGCTTGAGCGACTACGAGCTCATCACGCCGGAGGACCTGCGCAAGGCCAACCCCTCGCTCGACCCCGGCTGGTGGGAGGATCCGCGTGGCATGGACATCGTGGAGGGCAAGCTCCACATCATGAACGACGACCACAGCGCCGCATTGGATGTGGAACCCGCGACGTGGAAGGCGAGCTCCGTAGCGCCCAAACCCTCCAACGCGCGTTTCGAGCGCCACGAGCCAGCGGATCACATGGCAGCGGGTTTCATCACTACGGGCGGCACATGGTTGGGGCTGCATTCACCGGAAGAGTTGGAAGGCGGATTCAAGGTGAAGAGCTGGATCAGACCGGTGGAGAGCGCGGAGGATGCCAAGCGTATGCGCCACCTGTCCAAGGCCGAATTGGAGGCTGCGGACGACAGTGTGTACTACCGCATCCGCTCCATCACGCCCATCAGCGACACCGCGTACCTCAACGCCGCATTCTTGCGCATGGACGACAAGTCAGCGCCGCTGCGGCTGAAGGATCCTGACGGCGCACTGATGATCCACACCAGCGCACCCGGGCTCACCGGCACCTTGGTGGTATCGCGGGTGGATCTTGATGGAAAGTTCCGCTGGAGCGTGGATACCGGCCTGGACCGTTTCCAGTTGCAACAGATCCTGCCCGGCACGGAGGCTTTCGCCTTCGTGGGCACACGCCCACCCATACCCGACAAGCTGAGCGAGCCGCTCGTGGTGCTCGTGGACAACACCACAGGGAAAGTGACGAGCCATTCCTTGTGGCGGTAGCGGTGCGCGCTCTCTGACTCGTCCTGAAATGGGTTTACGCAAAGCCGCGACCCATGGAAGGCGTTCTTGTAGCGCCCATGGGCCGCGATCCACCGGCCGTACGTTCCTTTGGTAAGGCCTTGGCAGGTCGTCGTCGTCCACCTCTCGATCCTCAACGCATGATACGATCCATACCCTTTGCGCTGGCCGCATACGTGCTTACACTCACCAGCTACGGCCAAGCCGGAACGCTCGATCCATCCTTCGGTGCGGGCGGTATCGTGGAGACCGTGGTCAGCGCAACGGGCTCGCAGAGCAACGCGTTGGCCGTGCAGACCGATGGCAGGATCCTGCTCGCCGGGACCCGGAACGTGACTGGCGGATCGGAAGGCGCGATCGTGCGGTACTTGAGCGACGGGGCGGTGGATCTCTCCTTCGCGCTGAACGGCTTCTCGTTCACTTCGAACGGAGGTACGCTCGCTTGGGTCGACATCGCACTGCGGCCCGATGGCAAGATCGTCGTGGCCGGCATCGCGGATGTGGACCATGATCCCATCTTGGCACGCTTCCACACGGATGGATCACCGGACTCCACGTTCGGGATCAACGGTACCGCAACCCTGGTACACTCGCCCTCGGCCATGGTACTGGATGCGGCCGGTAAGGTCCTGGTGGTGGGCAATTGGGCGCGGATGTGGCCCTCGGCACTTCGCTGGTGGTGCAGGACGACGATCACATCCTCGTGGCCGGATCGAGCACGATCGCCGGTGAAGAGAACGTGACGGTGACCCGCTACACACCAACAGGCTCCGTTGATGCAGGCTTCGGTGCGGGTGGCACGGTGACCACCGAATGCGGCAGCACCACCGAGACCGCCGAAGGCATCGCGCTGCAAGCCGATGGCAGGATCGTTGTGGGCGTGGACTATGAGATCGGCTTCGTGGTGCTGCGTTACCTGGCAGATGGCACGCTGGACCCGGCGTTCGGCGTGGATGGACAGGTGTACACCTTCGTGGGCGAGAACCAGAGCTATGTGAAGGACATCATCGTGCAGCCCGATGGCGCCTTGCTCGTGGGCGGTCGCGCCTTTCAGAATGCCGGTTGGGCCTTCGCCGCGGCGCGCTACCTCAGCGACGGATCACTGGACGCCTCTTTCGGCAATGCAGGCATCGCCATCACCTCCATCTTCGGAGTGAGCTATTGGCCCAACGACATGGCGCTGCAACCCGATGGTCGCTTGGTGCTGGCCGGTTGGCGGCAGTTCTCCAGCAACCGCTTCTGCATGATCCGCTACTTCACGGACCTCACAACGGCCTTGCCGCATACGGGGACCGTGCAGGTGGACGCGTTCCTCTGGCCGAACCCGGCTACCGATCGGGTGCAGGTGTCTGGTTACGCCGGACCGTACCATTATGAGGTGATGGATGCGTATGGCAGAACGGTGCTGGCCGGCAGCAGCTCGGGCGAGCGTACCGTGGTTGTTTCCACGCTGGCCCCCGGAACTTATGTGCTCTGTCTGCGGCCGCTCGGTGCCATGTCTGCGCTGCGCTTGAAGTTCGTGAAGGATCAGTAGCGGATCACAGATCATCCAACTTACCGGTCCCCTCCACTCACCCATGCACCCGCGATGCGATGGCGCGCGTGGCGTAGCGCATGTCCACCGGCCGGGGCGGCCTTCACGCCCAAGAGCTTGGCGAGCTTGCCTGTGCAGTGGATGAGCGGAGTGGTGCTCACAACAACTCGTCCTTGTCGATCCCCGCTTGTTTGAGGATCGCGAGCATGGTGCCCTTGGGAAGGTCGCGCTTGTGCATGGGCACCACCGTCATCTTCCCGGAAGCACGGTTCTTGAAGATCTGGTGCGAACCCTTCGTGCGTATCAGTTCAAAGCCGTGCTTCTTCAACAGCCGGATGATCTCATCGGGTGTGAGCGATGGCGTCTTGGTCATCCCCGATCAGGAAGCGAGCACAAGGGAGTACTCCAAGGTCTGGCTGTCGTCCGGGACCGGATCCCCTTCTGCTTGCAGGGTCTCCACATACAGTTCGATGGCCTCTTTCGCCATGGCCATCGCATGGTCGATGTTCTCGCCGAACGTAACGCAACCCGGCAGCGCTGGCACATTCACGGTGAATCCGCCTTCGGGTTCGCGGGTGAGCAGTATGCGGTAGGTGAGTTGCGACATGGTGCTTCGATCAGCCCAAATCTACGGCAGGTCGAAGAAGCCGACGACCGGCCGCTCGCCGTGATCCCCCAAACTGGACAACCAGCGCCTTTCGCTCACCCATGCACCCGCCATGCGATGGCCCGCGTGGCGTAGCGCATGTCCACCGGCCCATGGGGGCTTGTGGCATCCAACAGCGCCTAAGAGCCTGTTTGGGATCTCTTCAAACTCGTCCTCCGGTCTCTTTTCCGCCCATGCTTCGCCGGAAAATAATCCCGTAGGCACCGCTACGCGATGATTTTCCGGCTGCGCCTGAACGAAAAATAGCCTCGGAGTCCTTCGTTCAAGAGACCCCGAACAGGCTCTAACGCTTGGAGGAAAGCCGGGATGTCGGCCACACCGTGCTTCACGTAAGAGCTGCTCAGCGCCAGGTTGCGCACACGCTCGCGGTCCATGGGCACGGAATGCATGAACGCACGGAGTTCCGCATGCGGCGCTCGTTCACGGATGGCGTTGATCGTCCTGACCGCGCGCTCGTTCACCTCGTACTGTGTGGACCACGTGCGCAGCAAGGTCTCATAGCCAGATGAAGGGCGTGTCCTCCAGACGCACGTTCCAGAAAGCCACGCACGCGGAGCGCGGGGTACCGATGCGCTCCACTTCGGCGAAGGTGCGGTCCAGGTGGAACCAATGGAAGGCCTGCGCGGCGATGATCAGATCGGCGCACGCATCGGGCAGGCCGGTATGCTCGCTGGTGCCCACCCGATAGTCCTGCGCACCCTCCGTGCGTGCCGTGGCCAACATGTCCGTGTTGGGGTCGATGCCGATCACCGGGTGGCCGGTGGTTGCGAAAAGGCGCGTGGAGATGCCTGTGCCGCAGCCCAGGTCCACGATCAGCTGCGGGGATGGTGACCGTTGCAAGCACCAACGCACCAGTTCCATTGGATAGGTGGGCCGCGCCTGCCCGTAGATGTTGGCCAGGCCCGTGAAGCGTTCGGTGGATCGCATGGTGGATCGCGGGCTGAGGCGAAGCTACGCGTGCGGCTAGCGCACAGGCGGCTGGCTGCCGTAGAGGGTGGACTCTGAAAACGCAGTGCCAGAAGCTGGTGACCAACGCCGCCAAGTACCTCGTGGAAAAGGCGAAGGGGATGGCGACGAAGTATGACCGTTCGTAAATCAGGGAGGACAATGCCCAATGGTATAGGAGACAATCGGCAGAGCCGAACGCTCTTGGTCCATTGCTTCCGAACTAAGCGGACTAACTATGGATGTTGAACCCCATACGCTTGGCTATCTTCTCAAGAAGGGCACCAGCGTTGTAGTATTCCATAGCGCCAATCGCCGTTTTACAAGAACGGCAGCGAACGATGTTCACCTTGTAGTTGCTCCCCGTTGGCTCCTCTGTGACAATTTCGAAGCCCGTCTTCTGGCAACTCGGACATTTGGATGTGCTAAGCATGCAGTCAAGGATTTTCTCAAAGCTAAAGCACGTACACACGCACTGGTGCCCTACTCGTTGCGCTCCAGCATTAGG
>JBGAJW010000076.1:0-23376 GCA_044224725.1 Flavobacteriales bacterium | reverse complement strand
ATGCTGTTGAAAAGCGTTGCGGCCAAAGATAGCAGGGCGACCGGACGTTGATGACCACGGGCGGTCCGCGTCTATTGCGACCGGGGGATGCGGCCAGCCAACAGGTAAAGCACCGCCATCCTTACAGCCACGCCGTTTTCCACCTGTTCCAGGATGATGCTGTCCGCATGGTCCGCGATACCGGAAGTTATCTCCACCCCTCTGTTGATAGGTCCGGGATGCATGATCGTGATCCGCTTTCCGATCCGCGCGTATCGATCCTCGTCCAATCCGTAGAGCATGGCGTACTCGCGCAGGCTCGGAAAATTGGCGATGCCGTCACTCCCCTGGCGTTCGAGCTGTATGCGTAGCATGTTCGCCACATCGCACCAGCGCAGCGCCTTGTCGAGGTTGTGCTCCACCTGCACCCCGAGGCTTTCCACATGGCGCGGCAGCAAGGTCGTCGGACCGCAGAGCATCACCTCCGCCCCGAGCTTCTTCAAGCACAGGATGTTGCTCAGCGCTACACGGCTGTGCATGATGTCCCCGACGATAAGCACCTTCACCCCTCTCACCTTGCCGAGTTTCTCGCGGATGCTGTACGCGTCCAGCAAGGCCTGCGTCGGGTGTTCGTGTGTTCCATCTCCCGCATTGACGATTCGGGCGTCCACGTGTTCGCTCAAGAACAGCGCGGCGCCCGGGTCCGGATGGCGCATCACCACCATGTCCACCTTCATCGCCAGGATGTTGTTCACCGTGTCGATGAGCGTCTCTCCCTTCTTCGTGCTGCTGCTGCTGCTGCTGAAGTTGAGCACGTCCGCGCTCAAGCGTTTCTCGGCCAGCTCGAAGCTGATGCGCGTGCGCGTGCTGTTCTCGAAGAAGAGGTTGGCGATGGTGATGTCCCGCAGCGAAGGCACCTTCTTGATCGGGCGTGCGAGCACCTCCTTGAAGCCGTCAGCCGTGCGGAAGATCAGCTCGATATCCTCGGCGCTCAGGTCCTGGATCCCCAGCAGGTGGTCCGTGCTCAGCTGCTCGCTCATGCGTCCGCCTGTGTTGATCCTGCCTTCCCGGCAGGCAGGCGTGACGGGGGAACAACTCCTTCCCGTTCATCCGAGGTGAACAGCACGACACGGTCGCGACCGTCAGTGACTTGCCATTCCACTTTCACACGCTGCCCGTCGATGCTGTCCACCCACTTGCCCACGTAATCCGGTTGGATCGGTAGTTCGCGGCTGAAGCGCCGGTCCACCAGCACCATCAGTTGCACGCTGTCCGGTCTTCCGAAGCTCAGCATGGCATCCAGCCCTGCGCGGATACTTCGTCCTGTGTGGAGCACATCGTCAATGAGCACCACACGCTTGCCGTCCAAACTGAAGTCCAGTTCCGTGGTGCCCGAAGGCGCTGTGACCGGCCTGTGCCTGAAGTCATCCCGGTGGAAGGTGATATCCAGTTCCCCATAGGTGATGGACGTACCGGCCCGGATGCGCTCCAGTTCCAGTTTCATGCGACGCGCGAAGAACACACCCCGTGGTTGAAGGCCGATAAGCGCCGTGCCTGACAGGTCGCCGTGATCCTCGATCAATTGGTGGCAAAGGCGCTGAAGCGTGAGCTCGAAGGCCCGGCCTTCAACGAGAGTGAGCGCCTGCATCGAGGGGCGAAGATATCGGAGCGCACCAAGCCCGGGTCATGCTCATTGCAACGCGTTCGGCGTCACTGTCAGACCCATCTCCCCGAATCAAGGGTACATACTTCTTGAACCCCGCTGGCCTGACCTGTTGGGAGAAAAGGGTCGTAGTTCGTCCGGTCCTGAAATCCAGGATCTCGTGTCTGAAGAGGTATGCCCGTTCAGGTTCCTTCGTTTCGACTGAAATGTTAATGTCCAGCAGGGTGTCCAGCTCAACTCCATGCCAACGTAGCGCGGTCGCATATCCACCCGAGGTGGTGATGTAGAATCCGTACACCTGCGCACTGTCGAAATAGAACGTCGGATTCGCTAGCTGATTGAGCTGCGCACACGGACGATACCTTCCACTTCCTCTGTCGAACACGGCCACGTACACGCTGTTCTTCTCGCCGGAGCCCGATGCTCCGTAATACTCGCGCAAGTAGTCGGGTGATCCATCGCCATTGAGGTCGATCAGTGAATCATGCCCGGCTCCAAAGAATGGGTCAAGGAGGTCGTTCGCGAGTGAGTCGCGCAGAAACCGCTGGATGGCCACAATGCCCGAAGTGCTGTCCACGTAACGCAGAACTTCCGACCTCTCGCTCAAACTGTCCAACATGCCTGACTGGTTGCTCACATAATCCGCGTCACTCCGGGGTGAAACAGAGCACGAGCACAGGATAAGCGCAGCCAAGAAAGCTCTCATCGCAACAACACGTTCGTCGCCCACAGTACCCACATGGTGATGCCGCACACCGCACCAACGAGCGCGAGCTTGAACCCGCGCGTGGAACGGCGAAGGCTCTTCGCGGAATAGCCGCGTCCGCGTTTCAGCATCATACGGCCCCACCCGTTGAAGGCGATGGCGAGCAATGCCATGATCGTGGCCGGTACACAGAGGTGGCGTGCGAATGCCAACGGAATGCTCAGCGCTCCGAACACGAACGTCACAACAGAAAGCGGGAGCTTGCGGGTGTCCATTTATTCGAAAGCCCGTGCCGTGAGCATTTCGTGCAGGGCGAGCACTTGGGGGATCACCAGCGTGGTGCCGTCGTTCTGGACCACCGCATCGGCGACGGCCAGTCTTTCCTTCTCCCCTGCTTGATTCCGCAGGCGGGCGAGCACTTGTTCCTCTGTGACACCATCGCGGACCATCACTCTCTTCACACGTTCGGCTTCGGGTGCGCTCACGACGACCAAGTGGTCCATGGAACGGAACCAGCCCGTATCCACCATCAATGCGGCTTCAACGAGCACGTACGGCGAGCGCTGCTCATCGACCCATCGGCCCAAGCGCTTCCGAACTGCGGGATGCGCGATCGAATTCAGCTTCGCCAGCGCTTCGGGATCATTGAACACGATAGAGGCCAGCGCTGCGCGGTCCAATTCTCCACCCGGGTAGATACCCGCACCGAACGCGGCGATCACCGCGCTCTTCACGCCGTCATCCTCCCGCAGCAAGCGCTTGCTCTCCTCATCCGCGTTGAATAAGGGAATGCCGAGCACACCGAACACACGGGCCACTGTGCTCTTGCCGCTGCCGATCCCCCCGGTGAGGCCGACCTTGAACATGGGATCTCCGACCAGCCCTCAGGCTTTCGCGGTCTCTTCGGTGAGCTGCATGGTGCTGTCCATGGCGATGGCGCTCTTCTCGAAACGCAGCTTCACGCCATCAGCGGCTTCGATCAGCACGGTCTTGTCGCTCACGTCGATCACCTTGCCATGCAGGCCGCCGATGGTGATCACCTTGGTGCCTTTCTGCAAGGTCTCGCGGAATTTCTTGGCGTCCTTGGTCTTCTTCTGCTGCGGCCGGATCATGAAGAAGTAGAAGACCACGAAGAGCATGCCCATCATGATCATCATGGACCAGCCTCCACCCTGTCCTTGGGGCGTGGCTTGAAGCAGTACGGAATGGAAGGTCATGTATCGTCTTGGTTCAGTTCGTTGGTGGCGCCACCACTTCGCCTTTCAGGAGGAGCACGGTGGTGGGCGGTTGTGTGTTGCCGGTAACGGTGATGGTCTTGTCCTGCAGGCCGCTACGGCCCTCGCTGTCGAAGGTCACGGTGATGGTGCCGCCTTCACCCGCATGCACCGGGGCCTTGGGCCAGTCCTTCCCGACCGTGCAGCCGCAGGTACCGCGCACGTCGGTGATCACCAGGTCCGAGCCGCCCACGTTGGTGAAGCTCCAGCTCTTTTCAACCAACGTTCCTTGGGCGACTTTCCCGAAGTGCTTCTCGGTGCTGTCAAAGGCCATGCGTGGAAGATCGGCGGTATCAGCCTCCTGGTATCCGCTGGCCGGGATGTTCAGCGCCTCCGGGGTGATCGCGTTCGGGTCCCGTTCAGAGTGGTCGGTGAGCTGGCAAGAAGACAGGGCGAGGACGCATCCCAAGAGCCACGAGCTACGAGCTGCGAACCGCGGGCTGGGTGCCCGGGAAATGGAGCTTGTGGCTCGTGGCTCGTGACCTGAAGCGGTATCCATGCGTCAGCTCTCCAGAAGTCCTCGTCCGACCTTCTTGATCGCACCCGTGTCCTTCCCTTCGATGAAGAGCTTGTCCAGGATGCCGTTGATGAAGTTCTTGCTCTTCGGCGTGCTGTACGCCTTGGCGATCTCGATGTACTCGTTCATCGTGACTTTCGTAGGTATCTGATCGAAGCTCTTCACTTCGGCCAGGGCCATTTTCATCAGGATCATATCGCTCAGCGCGATGCGGTCAGCTTCCCAATTCGCGGCTTTCGCGGCGATCTCCTTCTCGTGCTCCTCACCCAGGTCGATGGTCTTGCGGTACAGCGTGGTAACGAACACGCGCTCTTCCGTCGGTTCGCGGTCGAGGTCGCTCAAGGCGAGTTCCGTATCGCCGGACTTCAAACCCTCGATGCTGCGCTTCACCAGACTGCACGCGAGGTCCAGGTCCTCCAGCCAGTAGATGCTCTTGTTCTCGCAGTAGTCGTGCAGCGGCTCGAAGTCCGAGATATGGTCCAAGAAGAGGCGCAGGATGATGTCCTGATCCTTGTTGAAGGTGGTCGTGGGCGCGGCCATGTACTGCTTGTAGGCTTCGCTCTCCTCGAACTCCTTGTAGAGGCGGTTGAGCAATTCGCCGTGGCCCATCCAGCCCAGCTTACGTTTCTCGCTTTCCAGCAACAAGCGCTTGCTCTCGCTGAGCAGCATGAGCACGGGGTTCTCAACGAAGCGCATGTTCGGGGCCAGGTCCTGGGCCGTGGGCAGATGCTTCTGCTTGCGGTCCATGATGCGGTTGCCCGCGATCCGGTGCACCTCACCGAAGATGAGCATCAGCTGCACGTAGAGATCGAAAGTGCGCTCGATGCTCAGGAACAACTCCTTTTCGATGCGTGCGGCGCTCCCGTTGTCGCTCTGCCAATAGGCATAGAGCGCTTGGTACACCTTGATGCGTAAATACCGTCTGTTCAGCATGTATCAGAATCGCAGGCCGGCCTGCTTCATGCTGCGCACACGGTGCTCAGCCGCTTCGTTCGCCGCCAAGTAGGTCGGGATCTTCTCCGTCTGGCTGCGCTTGAAAATGGACATGGCCGTGTTGTAGATGTTCTCCGTCTGGTTCAACGCGGCCTTGCGGTTGTATCCCTTGCGTTCCCATGCGCAGTTGATGATGCCGCCCGCATTGATGAGGAAATCCGGCGCGTACAGGATGCCCCGCTCCATCACCGCCGGGCCGTGCTTCTTCTCATCGGCCAGCTGGTTGTTCGCGGCGCCCGCGATCACGCTGCACTTCAACTTCGCCAGCGTCTCATCGTTCACGGTGGCACCCAGCGCGCAGGGCGAATAGATGTCCATGTCAACGTCGTAGATGGCATCCGGCTTCACAAGATTCACGGCGGGATGCTCCGCCTTGATCGCCGCGAGCTTGTCCTCATGGATGTCCGTCAGGTAGACCACCGCTCCTTCCTCCACCAAATGACCGACCAGGTAGCGGCCAACATTGCCCGCGCCTTGGATGGCGACCTTCCTTCCGTTCATGGAATCCGAACCGTAGGCGGTCTTGGCAGCGGCCTTCATGCCGCAGTACACGCCGTAGGCCGTCACCGGTGAAGGATCGCCACTGCCGCCCATCTCCTCGGGCAGGCCCGCCACGTACTTCGTTTCCTTGCGGATGTTCACCATCTCGGTGGTGCTCATGCCCACATCCTCCGCCGTGATATAGCGGCCATTGAGGCTGTCAACGAACCGGCCGAACCGGCGGAACATCGCCTCGGTCTTGTCCGTGCGCGCATCGCCGATGATCACGGCCTTCCCGCCGCCCAGGTCCAAACCCGCGAGGGCGCTCTTGTACGTCATGCCCCGGCTCAAGCGCAGCACATCGTGCAAGGCTTCCGCCTCCGTGGCATAAGGCCACATGCGCGTGCCGCCGAGCGCCGGTCCTAGCGTGGTGTCATGCACGGCGATGATCGCGCGCAGCCCGGTGGTGCGATCGAAACTGAACAGCACTTCCTCGTGGTCGTGCGTTTCCATGCGGCCCAGCACGCCTTGCGTGACGGGGGCTTCAGCTGTTTTCACGGACATGGCGCAAAGAAGGTGTTGGCGGACGCTGGACGCGACCGGTGAATGGCTTGTCCCGGCTCGCTGGCCGGGAAACGGTTATCGTGAAGTGAGTAACGGTCGCCCGTGGATGCTGCCGCCGCGATCGGCGATGGTGCGGTCAGCGTGCGTTTCATCCGTGGGCGGGACTCGTTGGGAAGAACAACGCCATCCTGCGAGGGCGTGGCGCAAATGTAGACGCGCTACCCATGCGGCCTGACGTGAAATTCCGGTGAACTTTTCCTTATCGGCCAATGCCGTTGAAGCAGCGCAAGTCCATGCCCCGCATCGCCCTCTACTTTCGCGGCCGCACCGATGCGCTCACTTCTTTCGCTCAACCCCTACTTCCGCCGTTATTGGGGACGCATGGCCCTCGGCGTGCTGTTCGTCACGCTCAGCAGCCTCTTCTCCGTCTTCGCCCCGCAAGTGGTACGCGAGGCCTTCGACCTCATCGGCACCGGCATCGGACAGCGCGCTCTTCCGGTGGAACAACGCCACATCGATGTGCCCGAGCAGCTACAAGCCTGGGTGGGCTGGACGGGCATCGACCTGCACGCCAGACTGAACGGTGCGCTCGACGACGAGGGCATGCGCACCAATGTGATGTGGTTCGCGGCATTCTATGCGCTGCTCTTCGTGGCCTTCACCCTGCTGCAGGGCTTTTTCATGTTCCTGATGCGGCAGACCATCATCGTGGTGAGCCGCTTGATCGAGTACGACCTCAAGAACGACCTGTTCGCCCACTACCAGAAACTGGACCGCGCCTTCTACAAACGCAACAGCACTGGCGACCTGATGAACCGCATCAGCGAGGACGTGGGCAAGGTGCGCATGTACATCGGGCCGGCCATCATGTACATCCTCGGCCTCATCGTGCTCAGCGTGATGATCATCTGGGTGATGCTCGATGTGAATGTGGAACTCACCCTCTGGTCATTGGCGCCGCTCCCGCTGATGAGCATCGCCATCTATTACGTGAGCGACGTGATGAACAAGCGCAGCCTCGCGGTGCAGGCCCAACAGAGCGAACTGAGCACCTTGGCGCAGGAGAGCTTCAGCGGCATCCGCGTGATCAAGGCCTACGCGAAGGAAAAACTGGCCAACTCGCGCTTCCGCAACGCGGCCAACCTGTACCGCAAGAAGAGCCTGGCCCAAGCCCAAGTGGATTCCCTCTTCATGCCGGCCATCATGGTCCTGATCGGCCTGAGCACCGTGCTGGTGATCTTCATGGGCGGGCTCATGCTCATCTCCGGCGAGAGCTCGGTGACCGTGGGCAACATCGCCGAGTTCGTCATCTATGTGAACAAGCTCACCTGGCCCTTCGCCAGTTTGGGTTGGATCACTTCGCAAGTGCAGCAGGCCGCAGCCAGCATGACGCGCATCAATGAGTTCTTGGAAACGGAGCCGGGCATCCAGCCGGGAACTGAAGCACCGAAAGCCATCCGTGGCGACATCACCTTCGATCATGTGTCCTTCACCTATCCGGAAACCGGTATCGAGGCCCTCAAGGACGTGAGCTTCCATGTACCTGCGGGAAGCACGCTCGCGATCACCGGCCACACAGGATGTGGCAAGACCACGATCGCCGAATTGATCGGCCGATTGCACGATGCCACGAGCGGCCACGTCCTCTTGGATGGAACACCCATCCAGCATTTCGCGCTCGACAACCTGCGCAGCCAGCTCGGCTATGTGCCCCAGGACGTCTTCCTCTTCAGCGATTCCATCACCAACAACATCGGCTTCAGTCTGGACGACCCGGCCGGGGAAATGCGCCGCGTGCAAGATGCCGCCATCGTGGCGCACGTCCACGACAATATCGTCGCCTTCAACCAGGGCTACGATACGCTGCTCGGCGAGCGCGGCATCACCCTCAGCGGTGGGCAGAAGCAGCGCGTGAGTATCGCCCGTGCCGTGGTGCGCGAACCGCGCATCCTGGTGTTCGACGATCCGCTCAGCGCCGTGGATACCGCCACCGAAGCCGCCATTCTCGGCGCGTTGGACAAGGTGATGGAAGGCCGTACCACGGTAATCATCAGCCACCGCATCAGCGCGGTGCAGGGTGCGGACGCCATCATCGTGCTCGAACAGGGCCGTATCGCCGAGCAAGGCACCCATGCGGAATTGCTGGCCAAGGGCGGGCTGTATACGAAGCTTTACGAGGAGCAGTTGTTGGAGGAGCAGCAGGCCCAGTAGAAGGCGCTGCGCAACCAGCCCGGAGACCGGCCGCACGGCTTATCCGGAGATCCGCACATCCACACCCCCTGCTTGCATAACCGGAAGCCCCGTTTACCTTTGGATAGGCCCTACGCTAACTGGACCCAGCTGGACCGATGGCGGACGATCGCGAGGATGTGTATTCGAGAGCGGTGCGCGCGGGAAAACGCACGTACTTCTTCGATGTGAAAAGCACGCGTGGCAGGGACCTCTTCCTCACCATCACGGAGAGCAAGAAGCATACGCACGAGGACGGCTCGGCCAGCTATGAGAAACACAAGATCTTCCTCTACAAGGAGGACTTCGACAAGTTCATGGACGGCCTGCAGGACGCCTTCGCGGAGATCGACCGGTTGCGCAACAGCGGCGAGTACATCCAGGACACCCCGCAGCAGCGTCCGGAAGGCACACGACCCGACAACGGACATCCCTCCGGTGAAGGCGGCGGCAGCGGCTTCAACGATGTCGATTTCGAGGACTTGGGGCGCAAAGACACCTGACCTTCGGGTCCTTCCCTCGCGTTTGCTCCACGCGAGCGGATGGTCTGAGCGCTCCTCTTAACGAAGAAGGTCCCGGCAGTGCCGGGACCTTCACATTCCAAGGATGTCCTCGGTGCTTACTTCTTCTCTTCTTTCGGTGCCTCTTTCACAGGGGCCACGTCCTTGTTCATCATCGGGCGGGCTTGCTCCTTGCCGTTCAAGCCGGGTTTGGCCTGGCCTTGTGGAGCGCCGCTAGGTGTGCGCATGTTCTTGTACTTCTCCATCTGCTCAGGCGTCAGCATGGCTTTCACCTCCTCTTCGCGCGCGTCCATCATGGCCTTCACTTTCACCTTGCGGTCTTCCAGCGGCATGTTGGCATCCAGGGCCTGATAGTCCTTCATGTATTTGGCGTTGAGCTCCTTGCCCTTCTGGGTCTGCTCGGGAGTAAGGCCCACCTGTTTCACCATCATGCCGAGCGGGATACCGCGCCAGCCATCGGCCACACGTGGGCGCGTCGCAGGAGCCGTTGCGGGTTGAACGACATCCTTGCCCGGTACCGCTTGCGTGGCGGGGGCGGGAGGAGCGGTCTTGGTGTCTTGTCCGAAGGCGATACCGCCTACGAGCAATGTGCCGCTCAAAGCGGCGATGCGAACGATGGTCTTCATGGTCTGTTGATTGAGCCCGGTTTCAGCCGGGGTGGTTGGTTGGGATGGCGAAGTTGCGGTTTGATGACGTTGGAACAAGGCCCTTGGGATGCTTTAACTGATCGATATCCGCAGGCGTACCTGTCCATCGCCCGATCTTCGCCCCACCCAACCTCCATGCCATGCGCTCCAAGTTCCTGCTCTTTCTCGCCCCGCTCCTCTTCTTCAGCCTGTCCGCCTGCGCGCAGCAGGACCGCGTGGATGCCTCGGTGTTCCAAGCGCGCATGAAGGAAGCCGGTGCCCAGCTGGTTGACGTGCGCACCCCTGAGGAATTCGCCAAGGGGTACATCGCCGGTGCGGTGAACAACGACTGGTTGGAGGAGGGCTTCCTGGACCGTGCGAAGACGCTCGACAAGTCGAAGCCCGTGCTCCTCTACTGCGCTGCAGGTGGCCGCAGCGAGGAGGCCGTGGCCGCGATGAAGAAGGCCGGGTTCACGAACGTGGTGGATCTGGAAGGCGGTTTCAACGGCTGGAAACGGAGCAACCTGCCGGTGGCCAACAAGTGATGCGGGTCACCTTCCTATTCCTTCTCGCTTCTTCGGCAGCGATCGCCTTCGGCCAACCGCCGCCCGGCTATTATGATCCCGCCAACGGCCTCAGCGGTCCGGCATTGAAAACGGCGCTCTTCGACATCATCAGCCCGCATACGGTGCATACCTACGCCCAGCTCTGGAATGATTTCGAGAGCACCGACGACCGCGATGACAATGGAAAGGTGTGGGACATCTACAGTGACATCCCCGGAGGGAGCGCGCCCTACCTCTACACCTTCGGCAGCGACCAGTGCGGCACCTATGACAGTGAAGGCGATTGCTACAACCGCGAGCACACCGTTCCGCAGAGCTGGTTCAACGGGGCCACGCCCATGTATACCGACCTCCACCACCTCTATCCCGTGGACGGATGGGTGAACAACAAGCGCGGTGAGCTTCCCTATGGTGAGGTCGGCAGCACGGATTGGACGGGCCAGAACGGTACGAAGACGGGCAACAGCATCACCCCGGGATACAACAACACCGTGTGCGAGCCGATCGACGCGTACAAGGGCGACATCGCACGGACCTACTTCTATATGATGACCCGCTACATGAACGTGGCCGACAATTGGACCAGCGACATGTTCAGCAACGGTGACCTCACCATCTGGGCGGAGAACATGCTCTTGCAGTGGCATGTGGACGACCCGGTGAGCCAGAAGGAGGTGGACCGCAACAACGCGGTCTATGCCATCCAGAACAACCGCAACCCGTACATCGACCATCCGGAATGGGCGCATTCCATCTGGGGACCTTTCGCTGGCCTGGCGGAACAGACCGATCAAGGGATGCTGTGGTATGCAGAGGGGACCTTGCACAGGGCGCCCTCCGCTGAACAGCACACCGCAACGATCCTGGATGCTTCTGGCCGCGCGGTGCTCATCGCACCCTTTACCGGATCGTCCTTGGCGTTGCCCGAAATGCCGCACGGCATTTACGTCGCGCGCGTAGGGAACAAGATGCTGCGATTCGCGCGCTGATCGACTGAAGCGGAAGCGGCTCAGGTGAGCCCGATATCCACCTGGTTACGGAGCAGGTCTTCCATCCCTTCGCGCTTCCGGATCAGGTGCGCTTTGCCGGCATGTACAATCACTTCCGGCGGCCGGAAGCGCGAATTGTAGTTACTGGACATGCTCCATCCATAGGCGCCCGAGTTCATGAACGCCACGAGGTCACCCTCGTGCAGTTCGGGGATCTTGCGGTCCCAACCGAACGTGTCCGTTTCGCAGATGTTCCCGACAACGGTGTAGATGCGTGGCTTGCCCGATGGCGCGCTCGCGTTGATGATGTGGTGATAGGAACCGTAGAGCATCGGGCGCAACAGGTGGTTCAGGCCAGTATCCAGTCCGGCGAACACCGTGGCCGTGGTATGCTTGATCTGTTCCACGCGCGCCAACAACGTCCCGGAATCGCTCACCAGGAACTTCCCGGGCTCGAACCATAGCTCCACGGGCCGCGCGCGCTCACTGTTGAACCGTTCGATGCGCACAGCCAAGCGCTCGCCGAGTTCCTCGATGTCCGTTTCGATGTCGTCCGGCCTGTACGGCACCTTGAAGCCGCTCCCCAGATCGAGGAACTCCAGGTCCGGGAACTGCGCGGCGAGTTCCAACAGGATCTCCGCTCCTTCCAGGAACACTTCCGCGTCCAGGATGTCGCTGCCCGTGTGCATGTGCAGCCCGTTGATGCGCATGCCGTTCGTCGCGATCACCCGCTGCGCATGGCGCGCTTGATGGATGCTGATGCCGAACTTGCTGTCCACGTGGCCCGTGCTGATGCGCTCGTTGCCTCCCGCCATGATGTGCGGATTGAAGCGGATGCACACCGGTACCGTGCCGCCGTGATCATGACCGAAATGCTCCAGCGCGCCCAGCGAGTCGATGTTGATGCGCACTCCCAGGGTGACCGCACGCTGGTAGTCCGCATAGGCCGCCATGTTCGGGGTGAAGAGCACTTCCTGGGGAGCGAAACCCGATAACAGCCCGAGCTCCACTTCCTGCATGCTCACCGCGTCCAGACCGCAACCCAGCCGTCGCATCCAACGCAGCACGTTGATGTTCGTGTTCGCCTTGCACGCGTACATCAGTCGCGTCGGAACGCGTGTGAAGGCCGACCTCAACCGCTGGACCTGCCGTTCCATGATCGCGGTATCATACACGTACATGGGCGTTCCCGTCAGCGCAGCGATCTCCTCAACCGCAATGCCACCGATAAGGCAGCGACCGTCCTTCACATCGACCATGATCCCAGACCTGTGCGCCCCTATCCCTAGTTGATGACCACCCGCTTCTCGATCGCGCGGCCGTTCGCCAGTACGTTCAGCGAATAGATGCCGGGGGCGAGGTCTGACCGATCAACGATGATGGTGCCCCGGGACTCCACACGCTGGCGCAGCGACCACACCGCACGGCCCGCCACATCCACCAGACGGAGTTCGGCCATTGTTCCCGGCCCGAGGTTGCTCACGCTGAACGTACCGTCGTTGGGATTCGGGTACACGTTCCAATCCGTTGCGACAGGCAGTTGCACCGAGGTATTGATGCCCGCCGATACGCAGACCGCGTGCGTTCCACCCTGGCCGAACCACGCCGCGTAATACACGCGGATCAGGTAAGGCGTGTTCGGCGCGACGGTGAGCGCGAAGGGTTCCGTGGCTTCGCTCTGGCAATAGATGTCCGTGGCGTTGCACTCGGGGTACACCGCGATGCCCCAAGCGGACATGGTGCCCGGGTCGAGGTCGATGGTGATGTCGGTGTTGTCTCCGGAATTGAAGGTGTACCACACATCATTCAGGAAACCGTCCAGATCGCAAATGGTGTTGGGACCATCGGGTGTGGCCGTGCTGTTGTCCCCTGTCGTCCCGTTCGCCGGGCAATCGCCAGCGGCTTGCACTTGGATCTCCATCGCATCGAAGCAGCCATCGTTCGACGGAAGACCCGAACATGCGCACTGATCGTTCAGCACATCGCCGATGGTGTTCGGGTTGCCATCATCGCAGGTCGAACCCACTTCGCCGGCGACGAGCGGGCAATCATCCTCGCAGTCCGCAACGCCATCCGTGTCCGTATCCGTATCAGGCACCCCGCAGCCGCACGCCCCTGGGGCGATCTTGTCCGGATCGGCAGGGCAGCCATCAAGGCAATCCTCTGTCAGGTCGCCATCCGTGTCCGCGTCCGGCACGCCGCAACCGCATACACCGGGAGCTGTCTTGGCAGGATCCCCCGGGCAGCCATCAACGCAATCCGGCGACAGGTCACTGTCCGTGTCCGTATCAGCCACACCGCAGCCGCATGCGCCGGGTTCGGTCTTCAGCGGATCCGCCGGGCATGCATCAACGGCATCACACGCACCGTCACCATCGCTGTCCGGGATGGGTGTGTTCACGCAGTCGGTACCGTCGAACGTATCCGTGGTGCAGGGGTCGTCGTCGTCGCATTCCACGTTCGTACCGGCGCACTGGCAATCGCTCTGGATCTGGTCGTTGAAGTTGGTGGGAACCGCATCATCGCAGGGTGAACCGGGCTCTGGATTTCCGCAGCCACATGTTCCGGGTACCACTTTCAAGGCATCGGCCGGGCACAGGTCGTTGCAATCCGGGGTACCATCAGCGTCCACATCCACGTCCGTGATGCCGCATCCGCAGATGCCGGGCGCGGTCTTCTCCGGATCCGCCGGGCAGCCGTCCGTGCAATCAGCGGTACCGTCCGCGTCGGTGTCCGTGTCCGGCGTGCCGCATCCGCAAATACCTGGAAGCGTTTTCAGCGGATCGTTCGGGCAGGCGTCATCACAATCCGCGGTGAGGTCCCCATCGGTGTCCACATCGCTCACGCCGCATCCGCAGATGCCGGGCGCGATCTTGAGCGGATCCTCCGGGCAGTTGTCCACACAGTCCGGGGCCGAATCGCCATCCGTGTCCGTTTCCGGCAGGCCACAACCACAGAAACCGGGAGATGTCTTCAGTGGATCCTCTGGGCAGCCATCCTCACAATCGGCGAGCAGGTCGCCGTCCGTGTCCGTGTCCGGGATCCCACAGCCGCAAGTGCCGGGATCGATCTTCAACGGATCATTGGGACAGTTGTCGCTGCAATCCGGTGTGGCATCGCCATCCGTATCCGTATCCGGCGTGCCGCAGCCGCAGAGGCCCGGCACCGTCTTGTCGGGATCCAGCGGGCAGCCGTCCTCGTTGTCGCAGGCGCCATCGCTGTCGCTGTCCACATAGGTCCCCAGGCATGCGCAGTCCACGCTCCACAGGTCGCCATCAGTGCAGATATCCCCATCATCGCAGGCCGTGCCGGGCAGGGCCGCTCCGCCGATCACGCCTTCGCAGTCAGCACCGCAAGCACCGACCAGGTCCTCCGTGGGTTCGATGACCCCGGTCTTCTCCAAGCCGTTCAAGGAGATATAGAAGTCGCGGTTCTCCGTGGCCGTGAACGCATCGTTCACCACATTGAAGGGGATGCAACCGTCCAGGCCGTTCACCTTCACGCGCATCAGCACCACCCATTCATCCGCGGGCCACACGGCTCCGGGGCACGCATCGCTCAGCAGGGAAACGGAGAACGCGTTGTAGGTGACGTAATAGAAGGCACCGTCCGTCACTTGGGCCGTTGGGCTCAGGGGGATCCCATCGAAACAGGGCATCGTGCGCAGACCTAACGTGGCCGCCGAGGTGGAAGGCCAGGAGATGGTGAAGGTGAGGCCCGTAACGAGGTCTTGGAAACCGGCCCCGTTCGCGCGCAGCCGCACTTCCAAGCTGTCGGCCGAAGGATTGTCGGCCAAGTCGATGTCCACTGTTGTCGGGATCTGAGCGGAGACGAACATCGACAGTCCGCATGCGGTGATCAGTACGAACGGACGAGCGATGGAGCGGGACAGAAAGCGGGTATTCCTCATCTTCAGAAGAGCGATCATTTCAGGAGACAGAGGTACTGAATCCACATGGCGCATACGGAACCCGATAGGACCTGCGCACCACCAGTTCGATGTTGATAGGAGGGCACTCGATGAAGGCCATCAGCCCACCGACAGGCCCAGAAAAAACGAAGCGGGGAACACCGGTTGGCGCTCCCCGCTCCCATTCGATAGGGGCCGTAGCCCCGCTCTCATGCCCAAGAGACGTTCCTTTCCCGATCGTTCGACGTTGCTGGCGCACGCCGTGGATGAGCCGCTTTTCCTCTTACCAGGTGCCTGCCCAGCCCGTCGGCGTGGTCCGGCGCGATCTCAACTCGACCGAGCGGTGTCCATTCGCTTGGTGATGCGAACCTATCCCCTTGCCCCGGCCAGCTCCAAAAAAACCGGCCTCGAATGATCCACAAGTTGTGCACAGGTCAGCTCCGTGGTCTCAGCGAACGAAGCGCGCCATACGCGTCTCCGCGGTGCCACGCAGAACGAGCGTGTACACTCCCGGATTCAACGGAGCTGCATCCAAGCCCAGCAACCCGTTGAGGTTCGCTATCACCCGCCGCAACACCACGCGGCCCGAAGCATCGATCACTTCGATCCTCGCATCCTTCATCGGCGTTCCGCTGAACAGTTGCTGCCCATCAGCGTCGCCTCCGAGCCACGCGAGCGTCCCGTTCACCACGTGCTCGGTGATGCCCACTTCGCACAGCACGACGGCCAGCACCGCTTCATCGGCATCGCACGGTTCAGCGGCGTTCACGGTGTAGGAGTACAGGCCGAAGGCGTCCGTGCCGGGAATGAAGGTACCGGAATGCGGGGAGCCGTCCGGACCGGTCCATGTGCCGCCCGCTTGTGCACCACCCGTGAGGGCGTTGAACAGGATCACCGGCGGATCGTCAGCGCAGACGGGCAAGGTGCCGTTCTCCCCAGCGTACGCGGCCTGGGCAATTCCGAGCGTGATGAAGGCCGTGTCATTCGAGCAAGGCACATCCGCATAGTCGATGTAGATGTACTCGCCGCCCGCTTCCGTCACGCCATCGAAGGGAATGCCGTTGCTGAACCAAACGCCGGTGAGGTTCGCGGAAACATCGAGCAGGTCGAAGAGATCGACGGGCAATGCATCGGAACAGATCGTCCACGCACCGTTCGGACCGGCCTGGCCCGGCTGCCCCAAAGTGACGGAAACCACCGCTTCATCCGCGCCGCAACTACCGCCGCCATCCACGCTATAGGTGTAGATGCCGCCGCTGGCTGTGGCCGAATTGAAAGTACCGTCCGACGGCCCACCGCCGGGACCGGTCCAGCTTCCGCCCGTATCGGGAGTTCCGCCGAGGAATTCGAAGAGGTCATAGATGCCGGTGTTCTTGCAGATCACGGTGGAAGTGCTGATGCCCGCGTTCGCACCGGAGAGCTCATTGACGATCACCGTGGCGGCATCGCTCGCGCAGGGGCCGGAGCCGAACACCGTGTAGGTGTAGGTCCCCGGCTCCATGGTCGCCGGATCGTACTGGTCGTTCACCACCGTGCTCGGGCCGGTCCACGTGCCTCCCACATCCCCGCCGGTGGCCAGGCTTACCGGATCATCACCCGTGCAGGCGGACAGCGAGCCATCCATGCCGGCAAAAGGCGCTTCGTACACGATGATGTCCGTGCCATTGTCCGTGCCCGTGAAGACAGGCGAATCGCTCACGACACGTATGCGATAGCCGATGCCCGGCGAAGTGCCTGGCGGAATGACGCACGCGATGGAGCCGCCGGTTGTGGTCATCGCCATGCCGATGGCCGTGGGAGAGGCAAAGCTGCCGGTCGCATCGCTCAGTTGCGCGGTGAACATGTTGCCCGCGTTGAATGTGCCGGTGATCGAATAGTCAGTATTGAAGAACGCGCCTTGGCAGAAAGTCAGCGGGACTAAGCTCGCCGCGATGCTCACCGGGTCCGTGTTCGCCGCTATGATGCGCACGTCATCGATGGCGAAGCCCGGATCGCTGCCCCCGAGAAAGGACTGGCCGTTGTGGAACCGGAACCCGAACCGCAATGTGGCCTGGTTGCCGAAGGAGGGCAATGCCACGGTCTGCTCGCCCCAATTGGTGGTGTTCCGGTATTGCGCGAGCGGCACCGTCACCTGCTGCCAAGAGGCACCGGCATTCGTACTATAGTAAACCTCGCCGTAATTCTGGTTGCCGCCGTTGCAGAGCCACCAGAACTTCAGTTCCACATCTGATGAGCCCGCTGTGCTCACGTCCGTGGTCATCCGCGCGAAAATGTCGTCCGCGTTCGTGCAGAAGCCGTCCGCTGCGCCGAAGGAGCAATTCAGAATGCTATTGTCGATGGCCACCAAGCTGGCCGTGTGCAGGTATTGCCCGTTCGGGCTAGTGATGTCCACCGGCTGTGCGGCCGTGGCGGGTATGGTGAAGTCCAAGGGGAAGCCGGAGCAATCCACCGTTCCGGTTCCGCCCACGTACACGTCATTCACCACCCAGGTGTTGGCCACGCCGGAAACTGAACTGGCGTCGGCCGTATTGAGCGTGAAGGCGGGCGCTCCCTCGAAATCCTCGGAGAACAAGGTTTGGGCTTGGGAAAGCGAGGCCAGGGCCAAGGGAAAGAGCGTAGTGATCGCGCGCATAGGTCAAGGGTTGGGAGCGCGCTCAATATAGAAGGACGCCCCCGCTCGGCGCTTCGGTAACCTGTGGATAACCTGTGCCTCGCGCTTGTTCGATCCCGGTTAATTTGGCTTCCCCTTTTTCGCATCCGAAAACCAACCCGACCGCCGATGAAACGATTTGGACGAATTACCCGGTACCTCCGCACCGCAGCGAGCGCCTCGTCGCTCACGCTCGCGATGCTGGTGAACGCGCAGACCAATCCCGCGCCGCAAGCTCTTCCGTACTCTGAGGATTTCAGCGCCTTGCTACACACCTCCACCACCTACCCCGCCGGTTGGCAAGGATGGACCATCAGCACCACCCCCGGGGCCACCTTCCTCACGACCGGACCTACGGCGGACCGTGCGCTCATCGCCTCCAGCGGCGCCAGCACGAACAGCGGCAACGTGCACAACTACAACGGGAAGATCGGCTTCCTGAACAGCGGCTCCCTCGACCTCACTACCGGTCTGGCGCTGAATACGACCGGCAGCGCGAACGTGCAGATCGTTTACGACATCATGACCATCCGCAACCCGTACGATGGTTCCGCCAACACCCGCATCAATGAGGTGACGCTGCAATACCGTGTGGGCGTTGCAGGGGCCTGGACCACGCTTACGGGCATGGAGTACCAGAACAACACCACACTGCAAACCGGAGCGGGCGTGACCACACCGCAGAACTCCCAGACCAAGACGGTGACCTTGCCGATCGCTTGTGACAACCAGGCCATCGTGCAGCTGCGTTGGGCGCAGCGCCAGGTCAGTGGAGGGGGGGCTCGTCCGAGCTTCGCTTTGGACAATATCAATGTAACCGGTTCCGCACTGGGCAATACCACCGTGGCCTTCACTGCGGCGAGCAGTACGGTGAGCGAGGGCGTGGGCACCACCAACCTCTCCTTGGCCATCAGCAACTTCAGCACCACACAGGCCACCACGGTGGACGTTGTGATCACCGCTGGCAGCGCGGCCCGCGTGAACAGCTACACCACGCAGACCGTGACCTTCCCAGCCAACGACGGCAGCAACCAGAGTGTGACCATTACCGTGACGGATGACGCCGTGTACGACGGAGGCGGCGTGGTCACCTTCACGCTCCAGAACATCGCGGGCGGTCAAGGCACTCCGGGTATCGGAGCACCTTCCAGCCATGCGCTCACCATCACGGAGAACGAACCTTCCCCCCTCCTGATCAATGAGGTGGACTACGATAACGAAGGCGTTTCCGACAGCTTGGAGTTCGTGGAACTCATCAACACAGGACTTATCGCCATTGACCTGAACGGGTACAAGGTGGAACTGGTGAACGGAGCCGGCGGTGCCGTCTACACGTCCATCACCCTTCCCTCCTTCTCCCTCGCACCGGGCGGCTACTACGTAGTGGGCAACGATGCCAGCATCCCCAACATCAACCTGGTGACCGGAGCCAACACCAATTTCATCCAGAACGGTTCGCCGGATGCGGTGGGCTTGCGCGACCCCGCCAACAACCTGCTGGACGCCATCAGCTATGAGGGCAGCACCCTCGCCCCCTACACGGAAGGCACCGGGTTAGCGGTAGCGAACAGCGATGACGCCACACCCGGCATCGGCATCAGCCGCTTCCCGAACGGCTCGGACAGCAATGACAACAGCGTGGATTGGGGTCGCCATTGCCTGAGCCCAGGCGCGGCCAACCTGAGCACCAACGCCAATTGCATCTGCACTCCGCCAGAGGCCACGGCCATCAGCCAGTGCATCGATGACTTCACGTGGGAGATCGTGGTGAGCGTCACCAGCACCGGCAGCGGCAGCACGGTGAACATCACCAACGATGTGAACGGTAGCAGCCAATTGGCCGTCGGCGTTGGCAATTGGACCATCGGGCCCTTCAACAACAACGCGGTGGTGAACGTCACCGTGGCCCACGAGACCTTCGCACTCTGCAACCTCACCCTCAGTGGCTTCTTCCAGAACTGCCAGCCCGATTGCAACAACGTGGTCGGTGGCCCTGATGTGCCAGGCGCTCCCTGTGATGACCTCGACCCAGGCACCATCAACGACGTGTGGAGCCCGAGCTGCGTGTGCGCCGGTATCCTCATCCAGCCCATCGTCGGCTTCATCTCCCCCACCAGCACGGTGCCGGAGACCGGCGTTGCCCTCACCATCGGCCTGGAAATGGACATCGCCCCCACGGCACCCGTTGTGGTGGACGTCACCGACCTGCTGACCGGCACCGCCACCAGCGGTGCGGACTACGGAGCCATCGGCACATTGCAGTTCACCTTCCTGCCAACGGACTTGTACCCGAACCTGCAAACCTTCAACGTCATCATCAACGACGATCCGGACTACGAATCCACCGAGACCTTCAACCTGAACCTGGCGGTAAGCAGCGGAACTGCGCTCACCAGCACGTCCACATTCGTCGGCGTGATCACCAGTGAGGACCTGCCGACACTGCGCATCAATGAGGTGGACTACGACAATGCCGGTACGGACAACGCCGAGTGGATCGAACTGAAGAACACGGGCAACACGGCCTTCGACCTCTCGGGCTTCTCCGTGCAGCTCATCAACGGCAACCTGGGCGGTGCCGCAGTGTACAAGACCATCGTCCTGCCCAGCTTCACGTTGGCGGCCGGCGGTTACTACGTGATCGGCAACAGCAACACGATCCCCAACCTCAACCTGCTGCAGACGCCCGCCACGGACATGGTCCAGAACGGTGCGCCCGATGCGGTCGGCCTGCGCGATCCGTTCAATACGCTCATCGATGCCATCAGCTACGAGGGCAATACCGGCGCTCCTTATACGGAAGGCACAGGCCTCTCCGTGGCGCAGGCCGATGACAACGTCCTCGCACCGAAGGTGATCGCCCGCTACTTGGACGGCAACGACACGGACGACAACGGCGTGGACTGGAAAGTCTGGTGCGCCACCCCGGGTGCGAGTAACGCCACTGTGGATGGGGACAGCGATGGCACCCCGGATTGCCTTGATGGTTGCCCGGCCGATGCCAACAAGATCGCCCCGGGCGTTTGCGGATGCGGCAACCCCGATGTGCCCACGACCTGGTACACGGATATCGACCTGGACGGCTTCGGCGACCCGAGCACCGGAACGCCGGGCTTCACTTGCGCTCCGCCCTTGGGCGCCGTGCTGGACAATACCGATGACTGCCCAACGGTGTTCGGAAAGATCGGCGATAGCTGCAACGACAGCAATCCCTTCACAACGGGTGATGTGCTCAACGCCTCTTGCGTCTGTGTAGGCACTCCCGTGCCGTGCGACAACTGGACCCTCACCATCGACGCGGGCACGGACGGTAGCGCGATCACTTGGCAGATGGTGGACGCGAACTCGCCCTTCGTGCTGGACAATGGCGGACCCTACACCAATGGCAGCAGCAACGCCGAAACCATCTGCGTGCCCCAAGGCGCCTGCTTCAACCTTACCTTCACCGATGATGCCAACGGCATCGCCGGCGGTGGCTGGAAGCTGGTGGACAACAACGGCCGCCGCATCCTGGACAACGTGAACAACGGCGGTTGCTTCAGCGGAACCAGCACGAATCCGCTGCCCTTCTGCAACGAGCCCGCCAGCGCACAGACCGTTATCGCCACCCAGTGCGACAAGGAGAACTGGATCATGAGCGATGTGATCATCGCCAGCGTGAACGCCGCCGTGAGCGCCCAATACGGCATCGGCGACCAGACGGATGACGGTTACCAGTTCTGGTTCTACAACCCCTGCGGTGGTTACAGTCGTCGCATCTTCCGCAACCATGCGACCAGTGGCGGCCAAGGTCCGGCCAATGCGCTGCGCGCCACTAAGCTCGCCCTGAGCACGATGGTGACGAACCCGCTGCCGATCGGCCAGTTGCTCAATGTGCGTGTGCGCGCCCGTGTGAACGGCGTGGATGCCGCGTGGGGACCCGCGTGCCGTTTCAAGGTGGATCCTTCGGCCTGCACCCTCACCCAGCTGAACAACTTCAACACGAGCCCCAACTACAGCTGCGGCGTGAACGGCAAAGTGGTCGGTGCCAGTGGCAACACGGGCAAGATCTTCGCGAACGTGGTGACCAGTGGCGGCATCTATGCCACGCACTACCGTTTCGAATTCAGCGTGGCCGGTGAAGGCTACCTGCGCAACGTGGTGAGCACCACAGCGGTCTGCGTGCTCGGCGTATGGCAGACCAACCCGCTGCTCTGCGGCACCTACACCTATGATGTGCGCGTGCAGGCCAGCTTCGACGGCGGCAGCACGTACTGCCCCTTCGGTCCTTCCTGCACCGTGGGTATTACGAACAACCAGCTTGCCCCCTACTGCACGCCGACCGGCGGAAGCATGATGGAGCAAGCCGATGTCCGCACCGATGAGTTCGATGGCGGCGACTTCGCCATGTACCCCAACCCGAACGATGGCACCCGCCTATTCCTGCAGATGTCCGGCATCAGCGAGGACGTCACCACCATGAGCGTGGACATCTTCGATGCCATGGGCAAGCGCGTGTCCACTTCCGTGATGCCGGTATCCGGTTCCGCAGTGAACACGGTGATCGAACTGGACAAAAGCATGCCGAACGGACTGTATTTCGTGACCATCACCAGCGGCAACAACGTGCGCACCGAGCGGTTGGTGATCCAGTAAGCACGACCGACACACAAGCGAAGGGGCCGTCTCGGATCGAGACGGCCCTTTTGTCGTTCTTGATATGCGTCTATCAGGGCTGGCGCAGGGTGTTCCCGACCAACGCCTCCCCGTGCCGCTGGATCATGGCCTGCAGGTCCAACATCAAACCGTTGGTGGTGCGGGGATCCTGGGCCGAGAGGTCATGCGCGCACAGGGTATCGCGCATGTGGTCATACAGCCCTTGCACGCGATGGCCATCGAAGAGCAGCAGGCGATCGTCCTGGATCAGGCGGTACTGCCCGCCCAGGAATTGGGCAGCGCGGTCGGTGCGATCACGTTTGAACACGCTCTGCCCGAAGGTGCTGATGTGGCCTTCGTAGCCTACCAGGTCAAGGATGCTGGGCCCGATGTCCAAGTGCTGTGCGATGCGGTCATCGCGGCCTCTGAAGGAGCCGTCCGGTGAGAAGAACAGGATCGGCACCGCGAAGCGCCCGGCCGGGTTGCGGTACCAGGGCGGGTGTACGTTGTACTGGTAGGTGTGGTCGCCGGTGATCACGAAGAACGTGTTGGCGAACCACGCTTCTTTGCTGGCGCTTTCGAAAAAGCGCCGGATGCTCATGTCCACATAGCCCAGGCTCTCGTGGATATCCTGCGTGCCCTTGGGGAAGCGCCCTTTGTAGGGCTCGGGCACAGGGAATGGATCATGCGAACTCAGCGTGAAAACCACCGAACAGAACGGTTGTTGCTGCTCACTGATGCGCGCGGCTGTGTACTGGAGGAACTCCTCATCATAAATGCCCCAGTGGCCATCGTAGAAACGGTCGTCCCCGAATTCGTCCTTGCCGAAATAACTGTCAAAGCCGCACGCCTTGGTGAATGAATCGAACTTGTATTCGCCGTTCAGGCCCCCGTGGAAGAAGGCGGTGCTGTAGCCGAGCTCTTTCAAACGCGCGCCGAGGCCATCCACCCTGTTGCCGCCGTAGGTGGTGTTCATGAAGGCATCCTCCGTGAATGACGGTATGCCCGCCAAGAGCGCGCACATGCTCTTGTTGCTGCGCTCCGCGTTGGCGAAGGCGTTGGTGAGTACAAGTG
>JBGAJW010000075.1:0-23384 GCA_044224725.1 Flavobacteriales bacterium | reverse complement strand
AGGAGCGGCCTTCGCAGAATAGCCCTGCCTTCCGGCACTCGCTTACTTGATCTGGATCTTGGTGATCCGATAGCCTTCCCGGAAATTGACCTTGACGTAGTAGATGCCCTGAGGCCAACCAGCCGTTGTGATGGTACTGGTCCGATCGGTCGGGTTCACCACACGTGCCCAACGGCGCAGATTGGCGTCCTCCACGACGATTTCGGTCACCGATGCCATGGTCAGGCATGGATCCAAGCGCACGGTGAACTCGTTCGTGACCGGCGTGGGGTAAATGGAGATGAGGAGCCCATCCGGGTCATTCGGATTCGGGGTGTCGTAATCACAGGGGCCCACTACGCACCTGTCCCTTACCTGGTACACCTGTTCCGCACTGCCGCATCCGTTGTGCGCCACGATCCTCACCTCATGGCAGAAGTCGCCATCCTTCATCAAACAGAAAGGCCAACCGCCCTCCCCCCAATTGGTCCAATGTTCCTGACAGGTCAGCGGGGCATTGTCGCAATGTGCTCCATCCACCGTTCCTCCTCCCCAATACTCGGCCTCGTAGTCGGCCTTGAAGGTTCTTGATTGCTCTTCCCCATCCACGAATACCTGATAGGGCCTTGGCCAGGAATACAGGAGGTACTCAGGCGTGGGGGTCCCGGGGTTCAGCGGGTCGTACTCGTTGTATGTATCTGTCGGCGGGTAGTACGTGGTGAACGGGAACTGCGGCGGGTTGGCGATCGGCTTGTTGTTCAGCACCACCGGTTCGATGCACCAATACTCGTTGCAGGTGGGGCATGGTGGCTGGCCCGGGCATATGTCGATCGGGTTGGCATTGCCGGTGATCGGTTCGATCCAAGGGACGCTCACATAGAGCTGCATGCTGTACGACGAACCGGGGTCGCATGGGTTCTCCGGGTCGTGCGCCACCAGGGTGGGTGAATGCCCAAGGGTCTGCAGGCTGTTGCAACGCACGCGGCAGTGGTCATTGTCGCTTTGTATGATCTGCATCTCCGACTGGCCATCCCACTCCAGGCTCCACGTCACTGGATCGCCATGCAGGCCTACCAATTGGAAATCCACTTCCTGGCCGACCGTGCAGAACGCATCCGTGGACGAGACGATGGACGGAGGCGGGTCAGAACAGAGGTTGTGCACCTCATTCTCCAAGTGCCCATTGTTCTGCCAGGCACGGATGTAGTCGATGTTGAAGTCGAAGGATGTATTCCAGGGCGCGCTGGACACTGGGCCGCAGAAGCCTCCGTCCGACATGCCCATGCTTGCCAGCACATTCATGTGGCAATCATCCGCAGGGAAATTGCCGCGGGTGTACGGCCCCTGCAGCGTGCAGTCATCATTGTCACTGACCTCGTCCCAGCGGCAACGGCGGTGAACCTCCGTCCCATCAAAATACCAGATCACGAAATCATCCACCCACTCCACGCCATACCGATGCCAGCCTTGATAGGTGCTTGATATGGTCTCATCGTGTGTATCGTGCAACGGAGGGTCCTGCGGGTCCGTGCGGTGTATGGAACACTTCATCGTCTGATACGAGGTTCCACAGAACTCGAATACATCCACTTCATTACCCCCTTCCCCGTAAAGCCAGAACGCAGGAATGGAACCCTGCGCAGCCGGTATCTGGCACCTGATCTCGAATTTGCCTTCATTGAACGGCACGCGTGACCAGAGCATACTCGACCGCCAGTCACGGGTCTGTCCCCACCAGGTCGTAGGGGTCTTCGTGTTCCGGATGGTCAGTATCCCGTTCGATACGGTCATCTGTTCGTCCATGTAGATGACCTCGCCGGAGACCCTGCACGATTCACATTGGTCCGAACCGTCCGATGAGAAAGGCAACCAGGTGACCCATTTTGAACCATCCACGGCCGTTCCTGAGAAATCATCGTCGAACACGAGCTCATAGTTCGTGGTGTAGTTGCAGAGGTCCTCGTCCCAAGCAAATCCTGATTGGCCTGCTGCGCCGGTGAACAGGAACGAAAAAAGGACCCCCCAAGTGAACCTCGGTCCGCGCATGAATGCCCTCACGTGCGCCATGACGGTGCTGCTGCTTGTTTTCATCGTTTTCGGTATCGTTAGGATGGTGAAGCTAGTGGGTGTTATGGATAATGGATCTAAGCCGAGATAATTCGACGGCCGGCGCTTGGGGTATTTCGGGCGCGCGACTTCCGGCCATTCCTTTGTGCTGTGCGTTCCACTCTTGCCTTCCTCTGCGCCCTCCCACTGGCGGCCTTTGCGCAGAACTGGAACGATACCCTGGCCAGGCGCCTCGCCGTCTGGCATGCCGTGCATCAGCGCTCGGACACGATGAGCCTTGGGGAGGTGATGGAGGATGAGTGGCGCATCAATGAGCAACAGGCCGAAGCCCTTGCCGCTGTGCTACAAGTGCCTGGCCTGAGCGACCGAAGCATCGACAGCCTCTTCGCGGATATCTCGCATGTCCGTTCCCCGGATGGGCGGCTGTGCATCTTCGAATGGGCCGAGCGCACGGGAGGAACCTTCCACGGTTTGATGCATGTCGTTTTCTACCGCGATGCGAAGGGTGCAGGCCACGGTACGTACATGTACGGACTGGGTGAAGGGTATGCCGATGATGACCATGCGTGGAGCCATGGCGGCGGCTACGATGCCATCCATGCACTGGGCAAATTGGATGCTTCCATGCTCTATGTGCTCGTGGGCGGCGTACATGGCTGCACGACCTGCTGTTCCGAACTGCTCACGGTCGTCCAGCTCGGTGCACAAGGCATCAATTTCAACTACCCGGCCTTTGAAACGGCGCAGTACGTGAACACCGAGTTGGGCAAGGGACCCACATGGGAGTTGACCTCCCGTTGTGGGGATGTGACACGCTTCGTCTATGACCCTGCCGCGCGAACGGTCCACTTCACTTACAACGCCAACGACCTCACACCTGTTTGGACCGACAGCAGCCTCGGGGAGGAGGTCAGCGGCAAGGCGCGGTTCGATGGGCGCGCGTTCGTATTCGATTAAGGCGGTTCCCAACCCGACCCCCATTCCAGCGCTTGGCTACAAGGAACCCGGCCCTTGGGGTTGCTCGAGTGCGGCCATGCGCATCCGCCTCCGTCGGCAGAAAGCCCAAACCGATCGATGCACGTCCGGCTATTGGTATCCCATGTCAAGCACCTACTGCGCGCGATGCGGTCATCCCCGGGCGAATGGGTTTATGAACATGGCCTGTGGAAAGGCATCATGGAAAATCAGGATACGGGTGGTGCCATCGGTGGCGTTCATTCGCGCAAGAAGCAGGGCCGGGGGCTGTTCCCGGCCTTGCACGAGCGGAAGGGTCGAGTGCGGTTCCCGACTCTGTTCGTTGACAGGGTGGCCCTTGTGCTTGCCCGCTGTCCCGTCCAGTGTCCTTCGGCAGCTCGCCTTTCCCGCCGGTCAAGTGCCCGCACGTGCGGAAATGTCTTCTGCTCAGGCCGGAGGAGCGTTCGACTTCGCGGCGATGTCTTCTGCCCGGCGGCCCGTTCTTCTTGCTCAGGCGAACTTCCTGTTGTTCGGGCCCGAGAAGACGATCACTTGCGCGACAAGGTCTTCTCCTTTGCCCGCATAGTCTTTCGCCCACGTGGCCTTGTCTTCTGCCCTTGCGCTGGAGTCTTTCACCCGCGCGGCGATGTCGGTTGCCTCTTCGGCAAAGGCTGCTGACTTCATGACCGCTTCTTCACCACCCGAGTCGCGGTCTTCACAATTCCTCACCCCGTCTTCTGCTTCTGCCGCAAAGTCGTTCACTTCCCTGGTTGAAGCGAACGACATTCCGGCCTGCAACACCACTTCCCCGCTTGAATAGCGCCTTCTGGTGGTGCTTTTACTTGTCCTGACCACCGTGCGCCCGGCCTCCCTGCGGCGCCCACTAGCTCGGCCGGTCTCCAAAGTCGCTCGCCAGCCTTGGGCCACTGGCATGTCATCCGTTCAGCGCAACACCGTGGAGTATGTGTTGAATGTGGACTGGATATGTGTGCTATCTGCATAGATGTAAGGTGAATGGATCGTAACGGCTATGGTTCTGCAAGATTTAATGGGCAGGTATGCCTGCTCATGGGTTGGCCAGATGTAGCTGGTCAGATGACATAACGAATCATGGAATGGAACGCTGAGATCCATGTTGAGTGATCAACCGTTCATCACATATATAGGAGCGCGCAATAACATCAGGTAACCATTCTGGAACTACCTGCGTTGAACCGCCACGAACAGCAAACGCCACCCTGTGGCCGCTGGGTCAGAAGTAGAACCGGAAGACTTGAACCAACGGGAACGAATCAACACCTACGCAAGATGGTACTGATAAAAGCGAATGTGAGCCGACTGAAACCAGATGAACTGGTGGCGAAGGCGAGCTACGTGGTAACGCAGATGACGGGCAATGCGGCATTTTCGCAGCCGACCCCGAAATTGACCGAGATCACGACCGCCAAGGACCAGCTGGTCGCCGACCTGGATGCCGCCGTGAGCGGCGCCCACGAGGCGGTGGGGCAGAAGAACATCTCTGCCAAGAACCTTCGCACCCTGCTCTCAGGGCTGGCGAAGTACGTGAACAGCGCGTCCGGCACGGACTTGTCCGTTGCCCTTACCAGTGGGTTCGAGGAGGCCAAGGGTCACGAGCCGATCGTGCACCTGAACGCCCCCGCGGATCTGGTCGGTAAGAAAGGCAAGTATGAAACGAGCGTGGACCTCCGTTGGAAAAAGGTCGAGGGCGCCCGCATGTACACGGTGTACATGCTGGATGCCAGCGGTCCTTCACCGGCGTGGAAGTCCATTGCGGTCGTTACGCGCACCTCCCATCAAGTAGCGGGCCTCGTGTCCGGTAGCGAGCATACTTTCCGCGTGACGGCGCTTGGCGCCGCCGGGGAGAGCCCTGCGAGCAATACCGCCACGGCCAAAGCTGCTTGATCCCGGCCCACACCGGATGCCGCGCGCCCGCCGCCCGTTGGGCGGGAATTCCACCACACAGGCTGAAACCCCGGTCCGAGCGCAAGCACGGACCGGGGTAGCCAGCGCAATAGGAAACCTGAACGAACTGACACTACGCCACCGATGCGACCGAACTACAAGAACCGTAGGATCAATGCCCAATTGGCGCGTACAAGCCGGCGGATGCGCGGCGACTATGGAAAGTTGGACCGGATCCTGGCCCGCCTGCAGCGCTCACGCACGACGTCGATGGCCTTCGACCCCACCGGCCTGCCGGAGCTGGCCTTGGCCCAATGGCCTGATCGGCTTGGGCTGGCAGATGCCTTCCGCCAGTGCACCCATCAATGGGTTGAATGCGACCGATACACCTACCTGGTTTTTCCCTACACCCCCGAGCCTTTGGCAATAGCCGAAATGCTGCGCATGGATTGTCCGGTACGGGGCGGCCTCTTCGTGGATGTGCTCGTGGACGGCCGCATAGGCGGCATTGAATTCCTGGACAAGGTCATGGGTGCGCCCACCAGTGCCTACGCGCTGTTCGGCGCGGGCGCTCACCTGTTGGATGAGGCGGCCTGAAGCCGCGACCGGGACCCAACGAAGGCCCCGCGCGCGCTGCAGCACTGGCCCCCGACGGTCGGGGGATCCTTCCGGGCGGGGAGGACTTTGTTCAAGCTCTTCACATACTGCGCGTTACCGTCGTGTGCAACACCAATAATGGTCATTCAACGCACTACCGGGAATTCCCGGTGCGATCAGTTCATCAGCAGTCTCACGCCCACTACCGGGCGGAGAGCGCCGGCAACCTCCGGCGCGCAGTCGTTCACTGGCCCCCATTGCACGGTTAGCGCAGGGCCCGCGCAAGAGGTGCCTGCGAGATGGACAGTTACTTGCAGGGATGGGGAAAGTGACGTGCGCGATGGCTCTTGCCCCGCTCAACGATATTGATAGTGGAATACCGCACCGGTCAAGGCTGGTAGTTGGCAGCCTGGGCCGGGCCAGACAGGCCTTTCGCAGCCGGGTGCATCGCGGACCGAGAGTCGTAAAAAGCGCGCGGGCCGATCGCTCGGCCCGCGTGCTCCCTTTCGTCAACTGAGCAACCCTTGGCTTGCGCTCAAGGGATCCCGACAAGTCGGGACACCCAACCCTACTTGCTCAGTACCTTGAATTCCGTTCTGCGGTTGCGCTGGTGCTCATCATCCGTGCACTTGGTGCAATCGCACGTTTCCACCGGCTTCGTTTCGCCATAGCCCTTGCTGGTGAGGCGCGTTTTGGCGATGCCTTGCTTGATGAGGTAGTCCACCGCGCTCTTCGCGCGCTTGGAGCTGAGGTCCATGTTGTACGGGTCCTTCCCGCGGCAATCCGTGTGGGAGCTGAGCTCGATGGTTACCGACGGGTTGTCGTTCAGCGTCTGTACGAGCTTGTCCAGTTCCACGGCCGCATCGGGGCGGATGGCCCACTTGGCCAAATCGTAGTAGATATTGTCCAAACGCACTACTTGGCCCACATTCAGCGGGAAGAGCTTGAAGTCGGTGCGGATGACCGTGCTGGTCTTGCCTTTGGTGCTGATGCGCGCGCTCTGCTTGAAGAAGCCTTCCTTCTCCACCTTGATGCGGTAGTCCTTCTCCGGCTCGAGGCTGAAGCTGTACTTGCCGTCAGCTCCTGTGGTCAGGTCCTGGATGAGCTTGTCGTCCGCGTCATAGAGGCCCACTTGCGCACCCGTCAACGGTGCCATGGTCTCCCCGTTCATGACGGTGCCTTCCGCGCCGTAGTCGTACTTGTCCAGTTCGAGCACCACGTCGTCCAGCGGGTCCTTGTTCGGGTCGATGGAAACACTGTTCTGCAGGTAGCCGTTCTTCGTACCGCTGATCGAGTACGCATTGGCGAAAGGCACCTCGATCTCGAACTTGCCGTCCTCGAGCATGGTGATCTTCGCATCGTCCATGAAGCGGCCCAGGCCGTCCTTGATGTCGAGCACGGCCCCGTTGATCGGAGCCCGCGACTTCCTGTCGACCACCGTGCCGCGGATCATCTGCATCGGCGGGTGCACCGTGCAGCCGTAGATGTCATCACTGCCCTGTCCACCGCTGCGATCGCTGACGAAGAAACCGGTGCTGTCGTCCTTCAGCAGGATGAGGTTGCGGTCATCGAAGCGGGTGTTGAGCGGATAGCCGAGGTTGATGACCCCGCTCGGGCCGGAAGGCGTGAGACGGCAGTAGAAATTGTCATAGCCCCCCAGGCCCGGATGCGCGTTGCTGCTGAAGTAGAGCACGCTGTCGCCGCTGATGAAGGGGAACATCTCGTTGCCGGAGGTGTTCACCTTTTCGCCCAGGTTGCTCGGCACGCTCCACTGGTTGTTGCCGAGGTTGTCGCAATACCAGATGTCGGTTCCCCCGCGCCCGCCCGGCCGATCGCTCACGAAGTAGAGGCGCTTGCCGTCCGGGCTGATGCACGGGTGGCCGGTGTTGTACTCGGGATCGTTGTGCTCGAAGGGGACCAGTCCGCCCCATTCCTTCTGGCCGAACTCCCCGGGGGTGATGTCCGTGTAGAAAATGGCCAGTTTCAGTTCGCCGTTCTTCGCCTTGTTCAGGGTGCCGTAGAAGACGTTATCACGGGTGAAGTACAAGCGCCTGGCCAGTGAATCATAGCTGGCCGTGCCGTCGTGATAGCGGTGGTTGACGTCCTTGCGCATGACCAGCGGCTCGCTGGCGGTCTGTCCCTTGAGCAGCGCCGTGTACAGATTGAGGTAGGGCTGGTCGTCCCAGTTGTACTCGTTCTTGCCCCCGATGCCCTCACCCCGCGCGCTGCTGAAGAGCAACAGGTCGTCCATGACCGTAACGCCCAGGTCCGCTTCCGCGCTGTTGATGGGCACCGTGCGCACGGAGTTGCGGGTGCTGTCCCGCTTCAAGCGCATGAAGAAATCGGCCTGTTGCAGGTAGGACTTCACGCGCGGGTTATCCGGGTCCGAAGCCCCGATGGCCTGGTATTGCGCGATGGCCTCGTTGTAATGTCCGTTGCCGCGCAGCACGTCCGCGTACTCCATCATGTCCGCCGTTCCCAGCGGTCCCATGTTCGCCATCTGCTTGTAGGCCGCTTCCGCCTTCAGCGGCTGCTCCATGCGTTTGTAAGCGAAGGCGAGACGCCGCCAATCATCCGGCGTGCCCTTGCCGCTCGTGGTGATGTCCTCGTAGATCGCGGCCATCTTCGGATAGTCGAACACCGAAGCCGCCTCCTCGGCCATGCGCTGCTTGAGCTTCTGGGCGTGCGATGCCAAGGGCAGGGACAGGGGCAGGAGCAGGAGCAGGAACAGGCGCAACGGCAGGGCGGAACACCACTGCCGATGGCCACTGCCAGCCGACAACTCGTGCGTGGGTACGTGTGTGGGGACCATCGATCAGAAGTAACGCGGTGAACGGATGCCCTTCAACTTGTTGCCGAACTCGAAGCCGAGCATGAACTCGTGCGATCCGCCGGTGTAGTTGTTGAGCTTGGTGATGGGGTAATCGTAGGCATAGCCCACGCTGAGGTCGCCGGTGATGTTGTATTGCGCGAGCACGCCGACCGCATCCGTGTGACGGTACATCGCGCCGAGCCACAGTTTCTCGTAGAGCAGGAAGTTGGCCGTGAGGTCGAAGCTCATCGGCGCGCCGTTCACCGCCTTCACCAGGAAGGTGGGCTTGAACTTGGTGTACATGCCCATGTCGAACACATAACCGCCGCTCAGGAACCAGTGGGCGCGCTGCCCCGCCTGCCAGATGGAGGTGGCCGTGGTATCCGTGATGGTCGCGTCCTTGAACATATCCGTCTTCAGCATCTTCGGCGTACTGAGCCCGAGGTAGTGTCGGTCGCCGTACCACATCACCCCGAACCCGAACTGGGGGTCGAGCTTCTGCTGGACGTTCTGCTGGAACACCTGATCGTTCTGCTGCAATGGGCTCAGGTCAGCGAACTTCCCTTGGAAGAGGTTCATACCGCCCTTGATGCCGAAGGCGAGCTTGGTGTTGCGCGAGAGGAACATGCGGTAGGCCACATCCACCATGAAGCCGTACTGCGTCACCGGGCCATGCTCATCGCGCATGATGGTTCCGCCGAGCCCGAGACTTTCCATGAGGAAGGGGCTGTGCACGGTGAGCGTTTGTGTGGTCGGTGCGCCCGCGAAGCCCACCCACTGGTGGCGGCTCAGGGCTTTCAGGCTCACCCGCTCGGCGCTGCCCGCGTAAGCGGGGTTGATGGCCAGCAGATTGAACATGTACTGCGTGAACTGCGGGTCCTGCTGCGCGCGCGCCATGCGCGGCAACAGCGCCATCGCCATCAGGGCGAGGACGATCGGTATCCGGGTCCCGTGCTTCTTTGTTCGCATCGGTGTTCGTTGTCTGTTGTCTGTTCGTTGTGCGCCTGGCGCTGTATGCTATGGGCGATGCATGCATCGCCCGTAGCACCTAGCGCTTGAGGTAGATGTATCCGGTGTAGGGCTCGTCGCCGTTGCCGAGGTCGAGGATGTAGTAGTACGTGCCCTCAGGCAGCTCCTCGCCCCAGTTCAGGCTGGCCTCGCTACGGCCATCCCAGTTGTTGTTGTACGGACTGCGCTCAAGCACTTGCGTGCCCCAGCGGTTGTAGACCTGGAAGCTGTTGTTCCGGTAGGCCTCCAAGCCCTCGATCACATACAGATCGTTCACCCCGTCACCGTTCGGGCTGAACGCGTCGGGTATCGTGAAGTCGGCGCAGTCGTTGATCGTGATGAGCATCGTGTCGCTCGTGGTCGGGCATACGCCGTTCTCCACGGTCCAGAGGAAGATGTTCAGACCGGTACCGATGTTCTCCACCTCCGTGGCCGTGTCCGACGCGAACAGGATATCCGCCGCGCCTTCGAGCAGGCTCCAAAGCCCGGTCGCGGTCTCGGATACCAGCGGCACGGCATGCATCGACGTATTCGTGGTGTCCAAGCAGAACACTTGGTCCGGACCGGCGTTCGCGGGCAGTTCCGAACCATCGAAGACGGATATGGTCAGGGCATCGGTGCTGACGCCGCAAGGCCCGTTGCTCACCGTCCATTGGAACTCGCTCGTGCCGAAGCCGATGTCCGTAATGCTCGTCGCGGGGTTGGTGGCATCGGTGATCGTACCGCTGCCGCTGAGCAGCAGCCACACGCCCGTAGCGGGGAATGTCGGGAGGGATGCGTCCATGGATGCGTCTACACTGGTGAGGGAACAGAAGTTCTGGTCGGAGCCAGCATTGGCGTTGCCGATGCTGCCGTCGAATACCTGGATGGTCACGGTATCCGACGTGGTACCGCAAGCGCCGTTATCGAGTGTCCAGACAAGAACGTTCGACCCCGCCGCCAATCCACTGATGCCGCTTGTGGGAGATGTCGGATCGGTGATGTTCGCCGTACCGCCCACTACCGTCCATACCCCGGTGGCGGGAGAGATCGGCGCATTGCCAGTCAATGCTACGGCTCCGACCGGCGCGCAAAGCTGCTGGTCAGCACCCGCGTTCGCGTTCGGTGAACCGGCGTCGAACACACCGATCTGCACCAGATCGGTCGTCGGCGGACCGCACGGCCCGTTGTCGATGTTCCAGGACAGCACGGTGATGCCGGGGTCGAGGTCGGTGATACCCGTGTTGGGATCGGTGGGGTCCGTGATCGTCCCCGTACCGCTCACCAGTGTCCAAAGGCCCGTGGCCGGGAAGATGGGCGCGTTGGCCGCCATCGTCACCGTGTTCGCTTGCGTGGGGACGCAGATCTCCTGATCAGGACCCGCATCGGCCGCCGCCTGCGTGCTGTCGTAGATGCGGATGAGCAGGGTGTCCGTGGTCGTTCCACAAGCCCCGTTGTCGATGGTCCATACCAGCAGGTTGTCGCCCACAGGCAGGTCACTTACCGTGGTCAGGGGATCGGCCGCGTCCGTGAACGTTCCGCCGCCCGACGCGATGGACCAGTTGCCCGTACCCGGGAACACTGCGCTGTTGGCCGTCATGGATGCCGTGGTGTTCGGTGTGCAGAACTCCTGGTCAGGCCCGGCCGCCGCAGGTGCGGCTGTGCTATCGAACACCGCGATAGTGATGGTATCGTGCGTGGGCGGTCCGAAGCCGCAAGTGCCGTTGTACACCATCCAATCGAAGGTGTTCAGACCGATGGTGAGGCCGGTGATGGAGGTGGCCGGATCGAGCGTGTCAGCGATGACGCCGGTGCCGCTGATCAATGTCCATGTGCCATAGCCCGGGAATGTCGGTACCAGTGCCTGCATGGAGGTACTGTCATCGGGCGAGCACAGTTCCTGGTCAGGTCCCGCGTCAGCTGGCGGTGCTGTGGGGTCGAACACCGTGATGAGTACCGTATCGGTGAGCAGGCCATTGTTCGGGCAGGGGCCGAGGTCGAGCGTCCATACCATCGTCGTGATACCGATACCGAGGTCGGTCACGAGCGTCGTCGGGTTGTTCACTTCCGCAACGGTACCAGAGCCGCTGATGATGGACCATGTGCCTGTTGCCGGGAGCAGGGGCGTTTCGCCAGCCATCTGCACGATCGTTTGAGGCAGACAGGTCTCTTGGTCCGGACCGGCATTCGGTGCGTTCGTACTGTCGCTGTAAAGGATCACCGTCATCGTGTCCGCCGTGATCGCGTTCGGGCACGGACCGTTGTCCACCGTCCATACGAAGGTGTTCGTACCGATCGTGAGGCCCACAACCTTGGAGGTCGGATCGTTCACGTCCTCGAACAGACCGGCACCCTCGATCAGCGTCCATGTGCCTTGAGCAGGGAACGTCGGTGTGTTGCCCGAGAGGAAGATGCTGTCCTGCGGCGTGCAGATCTCCACATCAGGACCGGCGTCAGCGGGCGGGCTGTTCTCGTCGAAGATGAACACGCTCACACTGTCATGACTGACACCGCAAACGCCTTGTGTGAGTGTCCAGACAAGGATGTTCTCACCCACGGGCAGGTTGCTGGCGGCCGTGGTAGGATCGGTCGCGTCGGCGAAGTCCGCTGCGCCCTGCGCCACAGTCCAAAGACCAGTACCCGGCGCGGTGGGGTTGTTGCCCGCCATGATCGCCGTGGTGTTCGGTGTGCAGAACTCCTGATCGGGGCCTGCAGCGGCTGGTGGCGAGTTCAGGTCGAAGAGCTCGATCTGCACCTGATCGTTCGTTACCGCGTTCGGGCAAGGGCCATTGCTCACGGTCCATTCCAGAATGATGGTACCGATGCCGATGTCGGTCACGGTCGTGTTCGGGTCGGCGGGATCCGTGATCGTTCCCGTGCCGCTAACGATGGTCCACGCTCCGGTAGCCGGGAAGGTGAGCGGGCTGCCGGCCAGGTTGGCCGTCGTGACCGGTGTGCAGATCTGCTGATCGGCCCCGGCGTTCGCGTCCGGGTTGTTCTGGTCGAAGACGAAGATGCTCACGAGGTCCGTGGTCAACGGGTTCGCGCATGGGCCATTCGTCACCACCCACTGGAAGATGTTCTCGCCGACCGCCAGGTTGGTGATGGCCGTGTTCGGATCGTTCGCGTCGGCGATATCGCCCGCACCGCTGATCAAGCTCCAGGTACCCGTGCCTGGGAAGGTGAACGCGCTGCCCGCCAATGTGGTGGCTGTGTTCGGCGTGCAGAGCTCCTGATCCGGGCCCGCGTCCGCAGCGGGCTGGTTCTCGTCGAACAGGAAGATGCTCATGTCATCATCACTGATGCCGCTCTCGCACGGACCATTGTCCACCGTCCAGCGGATGATCGTCTCCCCTACTGACAAGCTTCCGACCACCGTGTTGGGATCATTGGCGTCCAAGAAAACGCCCGAGCCTTGGATGATGGTCCACGTACCTATGGCCGGAAAGGTGACCGGACTGCCGCTCAATTGGTAGCTGGTCGTCGGCGTGCAGAGCGAGGTGTCCGCTCCGGCGTCCGCGAAGGCGTTGTTCGCGTCGAACACGAAGATGCTGACCTGGTCCGTGGTGATGCCGTTCGCGCATGGGCCATTGTCCACCGTCCACTGGAAGATGTTCTCGCCGATCGCCAGGCCGCTCACGCCACTATTGGGATCGCTCGCGTTGATCACGGAACCGGACCCGGAGACGAGCGTCCATGTACCCGCTGCGGGGAAGGTCACGGCGCTGCCAGCCAATACCGCATCACTCGTAGGCGTGCACAGCTCCTGATCGGGGCCGGCATCAGCCACCGGGTTGTTCGCGTCGAAGACGAAGATGCTCACCTGGTCTGTGGTGATACCGTTCGCGCAAGGGCCGTTGTCCACCGTCCACTGGAAGATGTTCTCGCCCACCGCGAGTCCGCTCAAGGCCGAGTTCGGATCGTTCGCGTCGGCGATGATGCCCGTACCGCCGACGAGCGTCCATGTGCCTTGTGCCGGGAAGATCACGCCGCTGCCCGCGAGGGTCGTGGTGCTTGCCGGTGTGCACAGTTCCTGATCGGGTCCGGCGTTCGCTCCCGGGTTGTTCGCGTCGAACAGGAAGATGGTCACCTCGTCCGTGGTGATCCCGTTCGTGCACGGTCCATTGTCCACCGTCCAAGCGAACACGTTCGCTCCCACGCTCAAGCCGGAAACGCCCGATGCCGGATCGTTCGGGTCCGCCAAGGTGCCGGTTCCGCTCACGAGCGTCCATGTGCCCTGTGCCGGGAAGATCACGCTGCTGCCTTGCAATGCCGTGCTGTTGTCGGGTGTGCAGAGCTCCTGGTCCGCGCCCGCATCAGCCACCGGGTTGTTCTCGTCGAACACGAAGACGCTCACCTGGTCCGTGGTCAGGGCGTTCGTGCAGGGACCGTTGCTCACGATCCACTGGAAGATGTTCTCGCCCACGGTGAGGCCGCTCACGCTCGTGTTCGGGTCGTTCTCGTTGGCGAAGACGCCCGTGCCCTGTACCACGCTCCATGTTCCGACGGACGGGAAGGTCAATGCGCTTCCGGCCATGATCGTCGTGGTGTTCGGCGTGCAGAGCTCTTGGTCAGGACCCGCATCAGCGATGGCGTTGCCCTCATCGAAGAGGTCGATGCGCACAGTGTCGCTCGTGAGTCCGTTCGCACACGGTCCATTGTCCACGGTCCAAGCGAAGACGTTCTGGCCGACAGATAGACCCGTTACGCCTGTTGACGGATCGTTCACGTCCGTGAAAGCGCCGGTTCCGCTCACGAGGGTCCATGTGCCGATGGCCGGGAAGGTCACGCTGCTGCCCGTAAGCGTTGCGGATGTGGCCGGCAGGCACAGCTCCTGATCGACCCCCGCGTTGGCATCAGGGTTCTGGCCGTCATATACGAACAGGCTCACCGCATCGGAGGTGAGTCCGTTCGCGCAGGGGCCGTTGCTCACCGTCCAAGCGTAGATGTTCTCACCGATGCTCGCACCGGTCACCGTAGTGCCAGGGTCGTTCGCATCAGCGAAGACACCCGTGCCTTGCACCACGCTCCACGTGCCTTGTGCGGGGAAGGTCACGCTGCTGCCCGCGAGGATGGCGAATGTCACCGGCGTACAGACCGCCTGGTCGGGGCCCGCGTCCGCGTCCGGGTTGCCCGCGTCGAAGAGCAGGATGCTCACGTCATCGGATGATGATCCGCAAGGGCCGTTGTCGATCGTCCACGTGAGGATGGTCTCGCCGACTCCGAGCCCGCTGATGGAGCTGTTCGGATCGTTCACGTCGGCGAATACACCCGTGCCCTGCGACACGCTCCATGTACCGACCGCCACACCCACCGGCGCGTTGCCGGACAATTGTGCGGTGGTCGTCGGGGTGCAGAGCTGCTGGTCCGCTCCGGCATACGCCGCTGCGGAAGCCGTGTTGTCATAGATGAAGATGCTCACCTGGTCGCTGGTGGTACCACCGCATGGTCCGTTGTCCACGGTCCACTGGAATACGTTCTCTCCTACCCCGAGATCGGTGATACTCGTGTTCGCTGAGGCCGCATCCGTGATCGTGCCGGAACCGCTTACCAAAGTCCAAGTACCGGTTCCCGGGAAAGAGTACGCGCTGCCGGACATCGTCGCCGTGTTCACCGGCAAGCACAGGCTCTGATCGGCACCGGCGTTCGCGGTGGACTGGTTGTCGTCGTACACCAGGATGGAGACCTGGTCGCTGCTCGTTCCGCACGGCCCATTGTCGATGGTCCATTCCAACACGGTCTCCCCTACCGACAGACCGCTGGCAACCGCCTGTGGATCGGTCGCATCGCTCAGCGTGGCCTGCCCGCTGATCACGCTCCATAACCCGGTGGCGGGGCCGATGGGCGCGTTCGCGTTCAGGTTCACCGTGCTCGCCGCACCGCAGACCGAGGCGTCCTGTCCCGCGTTCGCCACCGGCGCGTCCGCATCGTAGATGCTCACCGTCACTTCGTCATTCCCGCTACCCGCGGCGCATGGGCCGTTGGTCACGATCCAGCTGAACTCATTCACCCCGACACCCATGCCCGTTACCGTGCTGTTCGGGTCGTTCGGATCCGTCACAGTGCCCGTTCCCTGGTCCACTTCCCATGTGCCGACGGCCGGGAAGATGACCGCGCTGCCCTGCAGTACGGTGGTCGTGGTCTCGCACAGGTCCTGGTCCGCTCCCGCGTCGGGTGTCGCGTTGTTGCCGTCGTAGAGGAGGATCGTCACCTGATCAACGGTGAGCGGGTTCGCGCAGGGGCCGTTCGTGACGGTCCATGCGAAGGTGTTCTCACCCACGGTCAAACCGTTCACCGTGGTGTTCGGGGAGTTGGCATCCACGAAAACACCCGTACCTGCCAGCACAGACCATGTTCCGGTGGCAGGACCGATGATCGCGCTGCCCGCCAGGACCGTGCTGGTCGATGGCGTACATACGTTCTGGTCCGGACCCGCGTTCGCCACCGGGTTGTTCTGGTCGAACAAGGTGATCGTTACCTGGTCCGTGGTAATAGGGTTCGCACAAGGTCCATTGTCCACGGTCCACTGGAAGACGTTCACGCCCACCGAGAGACCGGTCACGGTAGTCGAGGGGCTGTTGTCGTTCGCGATCGAACCGGTACCGCTCACCAGTGTCCATTGGCCGGTAGCCGGGAACGTCGGCGTGGAGGCCACCAGGTTCGCGTTGGTCGTGGGGGTGCAGAGCTCCTGATCGTTGCCGGCGTTCGCTGCGGCATTGTTCGGATCGTATACCAGCACCGTGATGTCGTCCGTGGTGAAACCGGGCGTACAAGGCCCGTTGTCAACGCTCCATACGAACCGGTTGATGCCGATCGTGAGCCCGAACGCCGTGGTGCCGGCATCGAATGGATCGGTCAAGCTCCCGCCGCCTTGCGCTACCGTCCATTGACCCTGCCCCGGATATATGGTTGCGCTGCCGTTCAATGTTACCTGAGCCGTACCCCCATCCTCACAGACCTCTTGGTCAGGACCAGCGTTGGCAACGCTTTGGCTCGCGTCGAACAAGCGGATCGTGATGGGGTCGCTGCTCACTCCGCAGGCCCCGTTGTCGATGTTCCATACCAGCACGTTCACACCGACCGTGAGCCCCGTCACCAGTGTGGTGTTGTCGGTGGCATCAGCGAACGTCGCCGTGCCCTGTTGTACCGTCCAGAATCCCGTTGCAAGCCCCAGCGGTGGATTGGCCGCCGTGGTGAACTGCCCTACATCGTTGCAGAGGTCCAGGTCCGGGCCTGCGTCGGCCGGTTGGCCGGACCCGTTGAAGACGTTGATGGTCACCTGATCCGTGGTGGTGCCCGGGACGCATGGACCGTTGTTCACCGCCCATTGGAACACGTTGTTACCGAGACCCAGTCCCGTTACCTGCGAAGCCGGATCATTGGGCGATACCACTGTACCGCTTCCGCTCACAAGGGACCATGTGCCGGTCGCAGGGCCGATGAGGGTACTGCCATTAAGCACCGTGCTGGTGATCGGCGTGCACAGGCTCTGGTCAGCACCCGCGTTCGCTACCGGGTTCGCGGCATCGAAGACGAAGATGCTCACCTGGTCGCTGCTGATCGGGTTCACGCAGGGCCCGTTGTCGATGGTCCACTGGAACACGCTCGTTCCCACGCCCAAGCCTGTCACCGTCGTGCTCGCGCTGTTCGGTGAAGTGATCGAACCCGTACCGCTCACGAGCGACCACGTGCCCGTTGCCGGGTAGATGACCGGCAATCCGCTCAGGGTAACGGTATTCGGGAAGGTGGGGATGCAGATGCTCTGATCGGGGCCGGCGAGCGCGGGATCCTGTCGGTTGTCGAACACTTTGATGAGCACCTCATCGTTGGTCACAGCGCCGCAAGGACCATTGCTGACGGTCCAACGGAACACGTTGTCACCGATACCAAGGCCGGTGATCAGCGTGGTCGGGCTGCCGGGCGTCGCGATCGTACCCGCCCCGCTCTGCAGGGTCCATGTGCCGGTGGCAGGGTAGATCAACGAACTGCCCGCCATGATGAAGGTGGTGTCCGGGCGGCAAAGCTGCACGTCCGGTCCGGCGTTCGCCACGGGATTGTTCGCATCGAAGAGGAAAATGCTGACCTGGTCGGTGGTCGGCGCACCGCAGGGGCCGTTGTTCACGGTCCATTGGAAGGTGTTCTGCCCAACGGAAAGGTTGCTCACACCGGAAGTCGGTGATCCCGCGTTCGCGAAGGTCCCGGTACCGGCTACCACGGTCCAAGTACCAGTTGCCGGACCGGTGAGGCTGCTGCCCGCCAACGTGGTGGACGTGGTCGGCGTGCAGAGGTTCTGGTCGGGGCCGGCGTTGGCCACCGGATTGTTCTGGTTGAATACCGACACCGTCAACTGGTCCGTACTCGTACCGCAGCTACCGTTGTTGATGCTCCATTGAACGGTGACCGTGCCTACGCCAAGGCCGGTGATGGTGGTGGTCGGGGAGTTCGGGTTGGTGATGTTGCCCGTCCCTGAGATTATGGACCAAGTACCCGTGGCGCTGCCCGCCGGGGTGTTGCCAGTGACCGTTACCTGCGGATTGTTCGAGCAGATGCTCTGGTCCGCGCCCGCATTGGCCGGCTGCGCGTTGCCATCATAGAGGTTGATCGTCACCAGGTCCGTTGTCGGCGCTCCGCAAGGACCGTTGTTCACGCTCCACTGGAACACGTTCGTACCGACCCCGAGGCCGGTGATCGACGTGGACGGCGATCCTGGCGCGGTGATGGTGCCGCTTCCGCTCACCAACGTCCATGTTCCGGTAGCCGGGAAGATCACGTTGCTGCCCGCCATGTTCACCGTGGTCACTGGCGTGCAGGTGTTCTGGTCCGGTCCAGCATTGGCCACAGGGTTGTTCGTGTCATAAACGAACACGCTCACCTGGTCCGTGGAAGTGCCGCAGGATCCGTTGTTCACGGACCACTGGAAGATGTTCTGACCGACCGGCAGGTTGGTGATCGATGTGAAGGGCGAGTTCACCGCGGAGATCGTGCCACCACCGCTGATGACCGACCATTGCCCGGTGGCGACACCAACGGGCGGGCTCGCTCCCATCGACACGCTCGTGGTGGTGGAGCAGATGCTCTGGTCTGCACCGGCGTTCGCCGTCGGGGCATTGCTGTTGAATACGTTGATGGTCACCTCGTCGAACGTGATGCCGTTCGCGCAAGGACCGTTGCTCACCGTCCAACGGAAGACGTTCGCACCGACACCCAATCCTGTGATCGTGGTAGTGGGTGAACCCGGGGTGGTGATCGTACCGATGCCACTGACCGTTGTCCATGTGCCCGTGGCCGGGAAGATCAACGAACTGCCGGCCATCGTGGCGGTGGTCGTCGGCGTGCAGAGGCTCTGGTCCGGACCGGCGTTCGCTGCCGGGTTGTTGGCATCGAAGACCAGCACCGTTGCTTGGTCCGAAGTATTCCCACAAGCGCCATTGTTGATGCTCCATTGGAACACGTTCGCACCGACCCCCATGGCGCTTACCGAGGTGGTGCTCGTGCCGGGAGAAGCGATGGTACCCGTACCGCTCACCAGCGTCCATGTACCCGTGGCGGGCGCTGTCGTGGTGTTCGCCGTCAGCGTCGCGTTCGGCGCGGTGCTGCATGCCTGCTGGTCCGTACCGGCATTGGCGGCACCCTGCGCATTGCTGTTCACGATGATCGCGACATCATCCGTGCTGATGGGATTGGCGCATGCCCCGTTGTTGATCGTCCAACGGAAAACATTCGTACCGACCCCCAGACCGGTGACCCCGCTCGTGGGCGATCCAGGGGTGCTGATCGTACCGCTGCCGCTCACCAGGCTCCAAACACCGCTGCTCGGGGGCGTCGGATTGTTGCCCGCCAGTGAAGTGATGGTGGTCGGTGTGCACAACTGTTGGTCCGGGCCCGCGTTCGCCGTCGCCGCGTTCGCGTTGTACACGGTGATCGTCATGTTGTCCGTGGTAGGTGGACCACATGGACCATTGTTGATCGTCCAGCGCAAGGTGACCACACCTATGCCCAGACCGGTCACCGTGGTCGTCGGGGATCCGGGCGTTGTGATCGTGGCGGTACCGCTGACAACGGACCATGTACCCGAACTCGGGGCCGTGGGCGTGTTCCCCGCGAGGGTGGCGAAAGGAGAACTGCTGCATACACTCTGGTCGGGACCCGCGTTCGCTATGGGCGCGGCGGGATCGAAGCGCGTGATCGTTACCTGGTCCGTAGTGATCCCATTCGCGCACGGGCCATTGTTCAGCGTCCATTGGAACACGTTCGTACCAATACCCAGACCGGTCACGCCCGATGAAGGGGACGCAGGCGAGGCGATCGTGCCTGAACCGCTTACAAGCGTCCATTGCCCCGTAGCCGGTGCGATGGGCGCATTGCCGCCCAAGGTGGCCGTTGTGGCACATACCTGCTGATCGCCTCCCGCGTTGGCGTTCGGCGACCCGGCATTGTAGACCGTGATCGTCACCTGATCGTTCGAAGTGCCGCACGCGCCATTGGCGACAGCCCATTGGAACACATGCGTACCCACGGGCAGGCCTGTGATCTGCGTTGTGGGAGAAGTGGCGTTACTGAAAGTCCCCGAGCCGCTCACCACGGTCCACTGGCCGATGGCCGGGGAGGTCGCCGCGCTCGCGTTCATCTGTACGCTGCTGGCCGGGGTGCAGATGCTCTGGTCAGGACCCGCATTGGCATTGCCCAACGGGGAATACACGGTGATGATCACATCGTCCTGTGTCACCCCGATGCATGGACCGTTGTTGATGCTCCAGCGGAAGCGGTTCACGCCAGCGACCAGGCCGGTGACAGTGGTCGTGGGCGAGTTCGCATTGGCGAATGCGCCGCTGCCCTGCACCACGTTCCATTGTCCTGCCGCCGGTGCATTGGCCGTATTCGCCGCGAGTGTCGCACTGTTCGCCGGCAGGCAGAGCTGCTGGTCAGGCCCGGCGTTCGCCGCTTGCTGACCGGCATCGAAGTTCACGACGGTCACCTGGTCGCTCGTCGTACCGCAGGGCGCGTAGTCCAATGTCCATTGGAAAACGTTGTTCCCAACTGACAACCCGCTCACTTGGGTGTTCGGATCGCTCGCGTTGGAGAAGGTGCCGCTACCGCTGACAACTGTCCACTGGCCGGGGGTCTGCGCATAGGGCTGTTCCGCTTGGAGCACCACGTTCCCGCAAGACTGCAGGTCCGGTCCTGCGTTCGCAGGGGTGAACGGCGGCGTCACGATCACCGTGTAGCCGTATTGATTGGAACCCGAAAGGGGGCAGGCGTTATCCCCCACCTGAACAGCGAAGGTGTTGTTGCCGATATCCGCGATCGTGGGGGTCCAATTGAAGGTGGCCGTTTGGAACGGCGAACCGCTGGTAGTGAATGTCGCCCCGGGGATCGCATTGTTCCACGAGATCGTCGTTGTCTGCCCCGCGTTCAGGTCGGTCGTGGAGATGGTGAAGGACACGGGAGTACCCGCGCACACCGTGGTGGTATAGTTGGCCGTGCCGTCCACGCCGGAGGCCGTGGGCGAGGTATTGCCCAAGCATGGACGTACCACGATCTGTACATCACGCGTGACCGAACCGATCTGCACGCCGTTGCGGAATTCGCGCACACGATAGGTGACGACCGCCACTTGTTGCACGTTCGGTATGCACGTGAGCGTCCCGGTGATCGGGTTCACCTGCACGGCGCCTGCACCACCCCCATTGCGTATCGGTTGCGTCAGGCTGTATCCCGCTGCGAAGGGGATGGTCGCGTTGTTGGTCGTACGTGGTTGAATGAGATCGTACGCCAAGGAGTCCCCATCGATATCGAAAGCGCCGGGGTTGTAGTTGATCTGCTGCCCGATACAGTAATAGGGTGTGGGGCTCGTGCCGAACTGTGGCGAGTTGTTGCAGGCCACGGCCTGCCTGTTCATCTCCGTGCGGAGATACAGGCTCTGGTTGCCGGGGTTCTGCAGCGAGGTGATGGCGTTGTTCCGGCAGCACAGCGCCCAGCTGAACACCCAATCGTTCGGGTTCCCGCAGTTGGCGTAGGCATTGAGGTTCACCAGCTTCGTGAACGTGTACTCCTCCAATCCGTACGTACCGCTCGTGCTGGTGCATCGGTCCACCTCGCTCGGGCAGATCGGGGTGATGATCTGTACGCCTTGCAGGGTCAGGCATTCGTTGATGTTCGCACCGCAATGGGCACTGCTGATGTTGAAACCGAGACCGTTGTTGCAATTGGTCGGTGCCGCTACCCCATTGCAATCACGGTAGAATTTCAGCGTGACCAGATACTGGTTCACACCCACGCAGGTGTACGTCAACTCGCCTCCGACGGCGTGGGTGGCCTTCGCCTCACTTCCCCAGAGGAGAAGGGCCGATACGGCGACGACCAGGTTGCGGAGGAAGGAACGGGTCTTGAGGACCGGGGTGCGCAGTACGCGTAGCGTTGATGCCATGAACCAGCGGAATGTCGGCAACCTCCTTCTCACGCCGCGTCCCGGGAGAGGGACCACGCGGACCGACCTTCGCCAGTGCCATCCGCCGACCATGGCGATGGCCCGTGTTCAGGACAGGTGCCGGACAAACCTATCGGCACGCGTTCCGTGCCTGCCCGATCGGACACCGCACTTGTGAACAGCGCTCTGTTCGGCAGGGCGTTTCCGGAACCATTGGACCGGTATCACGAAGACGACAGATCAATGCGGAAGCGCCGATGACCCCGGCCCTTTTCCCCCTTGGGGGGTCTTGACCTGCTGGTCGGCCAGGGCACGACCCGAACGGACCAACGCGGCAGAGCGACAGTAGAACATCCCCGTTGATGACCGCGCAAAACACGTCGGCCGTGCAAGGCGGCACACTACCAGGCCGTGGGTAACTACTTGGACACCCCTCCTGCAGGACGGTAGAACAGGATCCTTCCTTTGGTACGGCGGGAAAGCACAAGGTGCCCCGTACCGGTCGTGCGACCCGTCTCCTGCGTGTTCTGCTGTGCGATGAGATACGCGTCCCGCGGCTCCGCTCCGGATGCCTCATCCTCGACATCCAGCACAACCGCAATGTGGTGCGGCATGCGTATGGTGCGCACCTCACGCCCCTCCTCCCAACGGAACTCCACACGCTCGAACTGGATGATATCACCGGGCAGCACCCGCTCATGGGCCGGGTCCACCCTGCGCCCAAAACCGTGGTCTCCATCCCACCTCGCACCTGCGGCGTCCAGTGCCGCTGCGGCCAGGTCCCAACATTCGCCCCGGCCCACCTGCTCGCCCATATGTTCACGGACGAACGCGACGATACGCGCATTCACGACCGGAAAGCCGTCCTTCTGCGCGCTCATCGCGTTTGAAAGAACGAACAGACCGGATGTCGCCAACGCTGCGCGCATGGGCCGAAGAACGAAGAAGACCTCATGATCGGTATGCGGAGAGTCCGGCCGTTCGTCCCGGGTCAGCCCAGGCCTGGAATCGCACGATACCCGACCCCACATATCGGGACTCGTCCCGCAGAGGGTCCGTCTTGACCCGTATGGCTGAACTCCGAAAACTTGTAAGCCGTGCCGGAACCCTTTTCCGGACCAGCCGTTCAAGGCGCCCGATAACGCAGTATGCGCAAGGTCATCGCCACGTCTTTCCTGCTGTCCGCACTATCGTCGTTCGCCCAGTTCGGCCCGGGCGGCGTGGGCTCCAATGCGAACAACGTGCTCTGGCTCAGGGCGGACAACGGCGTGAACACCGTTGGCCCCAGCGTGACCGGCTGGCTGGACCGTAGCGGAAACAACAACAATGCGACCCCTCCCAGCGTCGCCGCGCGTCCGAGTCTCGTGCCCGCCACGCTGAACGGATATCCGGTGCTCTCCTTTGACGGCGTCAACGACGAGTTCCGCATCCCGGACGCGAACTCGTTGGATCTGACCCAGTGGGACATCTTCCTGGTGAACTCCGTGAATACGGCGAAGAACAACAATGTATGGCTCTCGAAGAGCAGCAACACACAGCCCAACTACGCCTTGTGGAGCCCGTTGAACGGCGCGCTCACGATGCCTATCTACGACATCTTCACCCTCTTCAGTTCTCCTTCCACCGCTGCGGCGACCG
>JBGAJW010000074.1:0-23648 GCA_044224725.1 Flavobacteriales bacterium | reverse complement strand
CTCGGGAGCTCTTGGTGCGCGGACTTGAGCGCCTCGGCCAAGTGGACACGCAGTACAAGAACAGCAAGGAGCCCCGCCTGTTGGTGGAGCTGATGCTGATCCAACTATCGTCGCCTGTAGCTGCGACGAATGGCAAGGCGGTAGCCTCCGAGGAAAAAAAAAGCCCTGACGTCAGCGTAGCCGCTCAGAAGAGCGCCACACTCGGTCCGCCGGGCACTAGCCCGGCCAGCAGGATTTCCTCTGAGGGCATACAGGCCGGGCTAGTGCTCGGCGGACCAAGCATTGTGGCCGAGCCTCATCGAACGGCCCTATCCGCACCTGCCCCGGGATCACCATTACCTGTGCGCCGTTTGGCCGGCACGATCTCGATCAAGCAACAGCTGGAAAAGCCCGCTTCAACGGAAGCGGCACCGACGGACACTCCCGGCATAGAGCCGTCCGCCGACCCCTCGGTCCAACCGAAAGCGGTGAACCAGAGCCTGCTCACGCGCGTGTGGAACGACTACGCCCTGGCCCGCAAGCGCGAAGGGAAGAACAGTTTGCACGCCACTCTCACCGCGCGCGAACCTGTCATCACCGGCCTGAGCGCATTGAGCTTCGCGATCGTGAACGAGGTGCAGGAGAAGTACATGCGGGAGGAGAAGCCCACGCTGCTCGGGCATCTGCGCCGCGAACTGGCGGACCCGATCCTCGACCTGCAGGTAACGAAGGAAGTGATCACCAACCTGCGCCCACGCTACACGGTGAAGGACCGTTTCGACCTGCTGGCCGAGAAGAACCCGGCGCTGTACAAATTGCGTGAGGCGCTGGACCTGGACCTCGGATAGGTCACCGCCACGACGCCACGAGCGCAACGAACGCGCGACGCTATCCGTGCCCGTCATTGAACCCCTCTTTGGCGTTCACGTAGCGTTCGTGGCGCCGTTGCGGTAAAACGCTGAGGGATACTTTCGCGCCACCAAACCAAGCCCGGAACATGTCCAAGATCAAGGTAGCGAAGCCCGTAGTGGAACTCGATGGCGATGAGATGACGCGCATCATCTGGAAGTGGATCAAGGACCAACTGATCCTTCCATATGTGGACGTACCCATCGAGTATTACGACCTGGGCATCGAGTACCGCGACAAGACGGACGACAAGGTGACCGTGGAAGCCGCGAACGCCATCAGGAAGCACAACGTGGGCATCAAGTGCGCCACGATCACGCCGGACGAGGCGCGGGTGAAGGAATTCGGCCTCAAGCAGATGTGGAAGAGCCCCAACGGCACGATCCGCAACATCCTGAACGGGACCGTCTTCCGCGAGCCCATCGTGATGAAGAACATCCCGCGACTGGTACCGGGCTGGACACAACCCATTGTCATCGGTCGGCATGCCTTCGGGGACCAGTACCGCGCTACGGATGCGGTGATCAAGGGCAAGGGCAAGCTCACCCTCACCTTCACCCCGCAGGATGGTAGCCCCGCCACTAGCTGGAACGTGTACGACTTCGAAGGCGATGGCGTGGCGTTGAGCATGTACAACACGGATGAGAGCATCGAGGGCTTCGCGCGCTCCTGCTTCAACCTGGCCTTGCAGAAGAAGTGGCCGCTGTATTTCAGCAGCAAGAACACGATCCTGAAGAAATACGACGGGCGCTTCAAGGACATCTTCCAGAGCATCTACGAGAAGGACTACGCCGCGGCGTTCAAGGAGGCCGGGATCACGTACGAGCACCGCCTGATCGACGACATGGTGGCCAGCGCACTGAAGTGGAGCGGCGGCTTCATCTGGGCCTGCAAGAACTACGACGGCGATGTGCAGAGCGACATCGTGGCGCAAGGCTTCGGATCCTTGGGCCTGATGACCAGTGTGCTCATCACTCCCGACGGCAAGACGATCGAAGCCGAGGCCGCACACGGCACGGTGACCCGCCACTACCGCATGCACCAGGAGGGCAAACCCACGAGCACCAACCCCATCGCCAGCATTTTCGCGTGGACGCAGGGCCTCGCCTTCCGCGGCAAACTGGACGGCAACCAGGCGCTCATCGACTTCAGCAAGAAGCTGGAGAACGTCTGTGTGGATGTGGTCGAGAGCGGCAAGATGACCAAGGACCTCGCGGTGTGCATCCACGGGGAAAAGGTCAGCGCGGACCAGTACCTCACGACGGACAAGTTCATGGCGGCGCTGCGCGAGGAGTTGGAGCGGCGGATGTGATCGGTCACCTTTGAGCGCATGGGCCTGTCGGCATCGCATGCGTTCCACCAGCGTGTCTGGTATGCGGCCCTCGTGGTGCATGTGATCACGGCGTGGTTCAGCAGCGGCTACTACGCGGCGGATGAGCACTACCAGGTGATCGCCTTCGCACAGGCCAAGCTCGGTGAACTCAACTCCGCCGATCTGCCGTGGGAATTCGAAGCGCGGATGCGCTCCGCCTTCCTTCCGGGCATCGCGTACGCCGTGATCGGAACTTGTCGTAAACTGATCACGGCCGATCCGTTCATCATCACGTTCCTCCTCCGACTGATGACAGCGTTGTTCGCGCTCGTGGTCGTGCGGACGTTCGTGCGATCAGCGCTGGCCCAAGTGTCCGACCAACTGCAACGGCCTTTTGTCCTCCTCTCCTACTTCCTCTGGTTCCTGCCCTACCAGCATGTGCGGTTCGCATCGGAAACATGGTCAGGGTTACTGTTCCTGCTGGGCCTTGCCGTGCTCTTGGGCAATTCGGTAAGAATCCGGTCTTGGCTGATCACCGGTGTGTGCTTCGGTCTGTGTGTGCAACTGAAGCCCGCGATGATCGTGGCCTGCGGCGGGGCGATTTGCTTGGGGCTGCTCGGATCCAAAACGCGGGGGCGCACGCTGGTGAGGCTCGTATCCGGCGGTGTGATCGCGCTAGCGCTCGGTGCGGTCGTGGACACCTGGTTCTACAACGAACCCATACACACGCTCTGGAACTACCTCTACAAGAACAGCCTCAGTATCTCCAAGGTGCATCCGCTTCCGGTCGCATCGGAAACCTATCCATGGTGGTACTATTTCCCGTGGATCATCAAGTACGGGATCTGGCCCATCGGGGCGCTGCTGCTCGGGTCGTTGGTGTGGCTCACGTACCGCACTCCGCGGTCGTTGTTGGTGTGGTGCATCTGGCCATACCTCGTGCTGGTGAGCGCGATCCCCCACAAGGAGTTGCGCTTCCTGTTCCCGCTGGTGGACCTGACTCCGCTGGTGCTTGTGCTTGCCTGGCAAGGGATCGCTGACAGCAGGCTCGCACGAACCAGCAAGCTGTGGGGCCTGCTTGCCCCGCTGATTGCGATTAACGCGTGCGGCTTGCTGGTCTCAAGCACCACGGCGGCCGGAAGCGGTCGCACGTTTCTAGCCCGATGCGTTTGGAAGAATACAACGAAGGGTATGGCCACCCCTTTGGCTTACGACCTTGACGATACGACGATCTGGGAAGCACGGATACCCTCATTCTACTTTCCACCCGGGGTATGGGACATCGGCCGGAGCGACCCATGTTCTGGAACGGATACTGTGGCAGGAAGTCGTATCCCAGATCTGCTAATTTCCGCAGAGGCTATGGCTGGAAGCTGCACCGCAAGTTCTAAGGGCTATTTGTTCATCGCACGATCGGAGACCGAAGCGACAACCCTTCTGCTCCATCTGTATAACATTGAACGTCACGGCCCGTACGTGTTATACGCCCGCGAAGCGAGACCTTCGCCCCCATCGGAGCTGTAACTCGCAAAGATCTTGACCGCTTGGCGGTACCCGCGATCATCAGCGGGATCGCCGAGCCCATCATCGCGCTCAGCGACACGCATTTCGCCGGGCGTCTCGGGCCGCATGACCTGGCGGCGGTCGGCATCGGCAGCAGCTTCTTCCTGCTGGTGCTGTGGGTGCTGGCGCAAACGCGGAGTGCCGTCCTGGCCATTGTCGCGCGCTACTTCGGGGAGAACAGGTTGGGCGAAGTGCGCGATCTGGTGCCCATCGCCATCTGGATGAACGTCGTACTGGGCTTCTTCTTCTATGCCGTGACGGTGCCCTTCGCCCCGGCCATCTTCACCCTGTACAACCCGGACCCGATCGTGTTGGAAAAGGCCGTGGGATTCTACGGCGTGCGCGCATGGGGCCATCCGGTCGCGCTGGCGGTCTTCGCCATGACGGGTGCGTTCCGCGGCGTACAGAACATGCGGTGGAGCATGTGGATCAGCGTGATCGGTGCCGCGATCAACATCGGGCTCAACAAGCTGCTCATATTCGGTTGGGGCCCGATACAAGCGATGGGCATCAATGGCAGCGCGCTGGCGAGCGTGATCGCGCAATCGTGCATGTGCGTGATCGCCGTGTATGTGATGTACTCGCGCACCGTGTTCCGTTTGCTGCCCACACGCTGGTACCACCCGGAGTTCCTGCCGTTGTTGATGAACAGCACCAACCTGTTCGCGCGCACCATCGCGCTGAACGCGTGCTACTTCTTCGGCAATCGCTTCGCCTCCGGCTACGGCGTGGCCTACATCGGGGCGCACAGCATCGCCATGCAGATCTGGTTGTTCAGCGCTTTCTTCATCGATGGTTACGCGGCTGCGGGAAGCGTGATAGCGGGCAGATTGAACGGCGAGCGCGACTGGGGACAGTTGCACCGCGTGAGCTGGCAGGTGGTGCGCATCACGGTATACATCGGGGCCGGACTTTCACTGCTGTACATGGCTGCCTATCGCTGGATGGGCGGCTGGTTCACGGAGGACACTGAGGTGCTCGCGCTTTTCAACGGGGTGTTCTGGCTGGTGATCCTCACCCAACCGATCAACGCGGTGGCCTTCGCGTGGGATGGCATCTACAAAGGCATCGCGGCCAGCGCGGAGCTGCGGAACGCGTTGGTGTTCGCGACATTCGTGGTGTTCATCCCGGCCATTTTCATCGGGGATGTGATGGGTATGGCACTGCATGGCGTGTGGCTGGCATTCCTGCTGTGGATGGTCACGCGCGGGATCTGGCTCACGATCACCTTTGAGCGCAGGTACGGGCGCGTGCGGCACACTACCTGAGAGGGGGACCACGTTACCTTCGTCGGCATGAAGCTCCGGCCCTGCATGTTCCTCATCGTATCGATCCTTGCGGGGCACTGCGCCGCGCAGGACACTACGGACTACGTGCAGAAGGAACCACCGAAGGACCGGAAGGACACCCGCCCGTTCAAGGACCGGATCTGGTTCGGCGGCGGCATCGGGCTCAACTTCGGGTCCGTTACGGCGATCCAGTTGGAACCGATGGTCGGATACAAGGTCGATCCCAACGGCAAATTCTCCCTGGGCACGGGCATTACCTACTGGTACTTCAGTGACAACCGCTACGTACCGCGGATCGAATACAACGCGTACGGCTATCGACTGTTCTCCCGGTATCGGGTGATCGAGCAGGCCTACCTGCACGGCGAATTCCTGCACATGAACGCCGAGCGGTACATCGGCATCGGGGAGGGTGTACAGCGGATCTGGGTTCCCCATCTCCTGCTCGGTGGCGGATATATCCAGCCGATCGGCGAGAGCACGTCGTTCACCTTGCAGGTGCTGTGGGAGGTATTGCAGGACCCGCAAAGCGTCTACTATGGCCAAGGGCCCATCATCAGCGGGGGCATCGGATTCGGGTTCTGAAACGACAAAGCCCCGAGGTTATCGGGGCTTTGTGGAGCCGGAGGGATTCGAACCCTCGTCCAAACGACCGTACCACGGGCTTTCTACATGCTTAGCCTTCTTCTTGGTTTTCGATCCCCGCCTGAGAAGAGGCACCCCAGCGAGGACTTAGGTCCTGTTGTCTCATCAACGCTCCGGACCACCGCGTTGACCAGTCTTCCAAGCTGATACCCCGAACACGGAACGTGGACGACGGGTCGTTCCGAGGGGTACTCGTCCGCGTTACTGTTATTCGCGCGGATAAAGCTTCATCGCCTGAGGCGATTAGGCAGCGAGAGCGTAGCTGTATTCGCCGGTTAAGGCGTGGAGATCGTTTTGAAGAGCCGTTCCCCACCGCTCTGCATGCTTGCACGCACTACGTAGCCGCTGTCGAAACCAGGTCGGCCCCAAGTGGTGTTTCCAAAGAACTGGCGCGAAGGTACCGCACCCCGCGCCCGCCACGCCCGACAAAGAACGTTCCTGGGGGACCGACCTGCCAAACCGGCTTGGACACGCATCGGCGCCTATCCGTCCATCTACATTCGCGCCGCTTTATCGAACGCATGTACAAGAAGATCGGCATCATCCGGGAAGGCAAGGAACCACCTGACAAGCGGACGCCGCTCACGCCCAAACAGTGCAAAGAAGTCCTGTTGAAGGGCGTGGACATCACCGTGCAACGCAGTCCGGTGCGTGCTTTCACGGACGCGGAATACACGGCGCAGGGTGTACGCATGACCGAGGACCTCACCGACCGCGACCTGATCATCGGGGTGAAAGAGATCCCCTACCACATGCTGATGGCCGAGAAGAGCTACTTGATCTTCTCGCACACGATCAAGAAACAACCGCACAACCGCAAGCTTCTGCGCACGGTCCTTGACAGGAAGATCACCCTGATCGACCACGAACTGCTCACGGACACAAAGGGCGAACGTGTGCTCGCCTTCGGTCGCTGGGCCGGCGTGGTGGGGTCGTACAATGCCTTCCGCGCGTGGGAGGCGATGCAAGGCCCGGCCACCTTGCGCCCGGCGCATCTGTGCCACGACCGGGCGGAAATGGAACTGCACCTGCTGGACTACAAGCTCCCGCAAGACCTTCGTATCGTGCTCACCGGAGGGGGCCGCGTAGGGAAAGGTGCGATGGAAGTGCTGGACCGTATCGGTATACAGCGCGTCGACCCGCAGACCTTCCTCCAAAAGGACAACACGGCTCCTGTATACACCGTGCTCGGTAGCGAGGACCTGTATCGCCGAGATGATGGCAAGCCGTTCGACAGGGCCGCGTTCCATGCCGATCCGGGCGGGCACCACGCGGTGATGGGACCTTTCGCGGAAACGGCCCATATCTACATCGCCTGCCATTTCTGGGATCCACGCGGACCGAAGATCCTGCCAGCGGAACTGCTCAAGCAACAGGGCGTCAGCCTGAAAGTGATCGCGGACCTGAGTTGCGACATCGGCGGCCCCATTGACAGCACGTTGCGTTCGAGCACGATCGCCGACCCCTTCTTCGGCTACGACCCGCTGACTGGTGAGGAATGCCGGACAGGGACACCCGGAAGCATCACGGTGATGAGCGTGGACAACCTGCCCTGCGAACTTCCACGGGATGCGAGCAAGAGCTTCGGGCGCGACCTGATGGACCGCGTGCTGCCCAACTTGACAGGCGAGGATGCCGAGGGCATGATCGAACGCGCCACCATCGCCAAGAACGGGGAATTGACCGAACGCTACGGATATTTGGAGGACTACGCTGCGTTAACGGCCTGACCTCAGGCCTCCACGCGCAGTTCCATCGTTAGGAAGGCGGCCTCCGGGCACATCTTCGTCGTGCGCACTACGATGGGTTTGGTGCTCTTCCGCGCCATGGTCAGAAGGCCGAGACCCGCCCCGCCATGCTCCGAACGGGCGCTGTTGCTGAGCAATTTCAAATAGTGCTCCTTCAGGTCAGCTTCATCCATCTCGTTCAGGATGCCCACACGATGGGTGATGAGCGCGGCCATCGCGAGCGGTACGGCGTTCCCGAAGGCAAGCCTGAACCCCTTGGCATCCCGCACCAGGAGGGCGAACGCCGCTTCCCGATGCGAGCCGAGCGAATGATGATGCACATTCTCCAATGCTTCCACGAGCACATTCATCATCCGCTTGCGCGGCGCTACGCCATCTTCATGGGCGAGGCTGGAGTGCTCGGCCTCACCGACGAGACGCTCGACCTGTTCATGGTCCATGCGTCCTTGGAAAGTGAATACCACCTCGGCGGAAGGGTCTTCCAAGCAGCGCGAAAGGCTGTCCTCCAGCCATTGCTGGCCGACCTCCATAAGGGCTACGGTTGGCTTGCTCTGCATCCTGTTATCCATCCGTCCGGGCCTATTCCCGACTCGACGGAACGATGAATGGGACCGATATACGCAGGGTAGCGGACGATGGTTCCAGCCACGTTCCAGGATGGCGTCGAACGTGCGTTACGGCAGGCTACATTCGGAGCCTTCCAACCATACGGTCCCTACAGATGACCCATTCAGTACGAACACGCCTCGGACGCTGGTCCGGGCTGTTCCCGACGCTCACCCTTCTGCTCCCGCTCAGCCTATCGGCCCAAGACACGATCACCATCGGCACCGATGTCCTGACGAACACCTTCAGCACATACCCGGCACCCTACGGAAACCAGTTCCAAGGCTCGCGGCACCAGATGCTCGTGTTGGCCGATGAGTTGCTGGCCGCAGGGATGAGTGAAGGGGATATCGTGGGGCTGGGCTTCGAGATCGAGGAGGCCTCCTCCATCGAGTTCACGGGATTCGCCATCTCCTTGGGCCTCACCGATCAGTCCAGCATGACGACCACTTGGGTGGGCGGGCTGACACCGGTCTACGGGCCCACGGCCTACATCAATGGCTCGAGTGGTTGGAGTGAACATGCGTTCGATGTCCCGTTCACATGGGACGGCACGTCCAACTTGGTGGTGCAGACCTGTTTCCGCAACAACGACGTGGGTTTCAACGCGCTACATCGCCAAACAGCCACGAGCTTTGAGAGCACGCTCTTCCGTGCCACGCAGAACCCTAACGTGTGCACTGGAACAGGCAACAGCGCTGCTACGGTCCCCCAGCGTCCGAACATGCGTTTCCTCTGGAATTCCTTCGACGTGCCGCCCGTTGCCTCCTTCTCGCAGAGCACGACGGCCACCTGTGGCGGGAGCGTCCAATTCACTGACCTTTCGCAATACCAACCGGACAGCTGGCACTGGGATTTCGGCGACGCCACGACGGACAGCGTGCAGAACCCGGAGCACCACTACCTGACGGACGGCGTCTACGTTCCGGTGCTGATCGCAACGAACGCCTTTGGCTCGGATACGATCGAAGGGCAACCGATCACGGTGAACATCAGTGGCCCCCACCCGGTAGCCGCATGCGTGCCTGTTTCCAGCGGAACGGTAGCGGGCTTCGGCATCGTGAGCATCTCTTTGGGAGGACTGACGGTGGCTTCGGGTGACGCCTTGAGCGAAGGCTATGCCGATCGTACCTGCCAAGGGACCACGGTACTCGCAGGAACGAACCTCGCAGTTTCACTCGCCACGGGCAACGTGGCAACCCACAATGTGCGTGTCTGGATCGACTGGGACGATAGCGGGGATTACATCGGGACCGAGCTTGTGCTCACGGCCAACAGCGTGTTCACGGCCTCCGCCATGGTGGCCGTGCCGGTCTTCGCCGTTGAGAATACCCCGTTGCGCGTACGTTACATGGCGGACTACGACTTCAGTCCGCTGCCGGATCCGTGCACGGGCCCGCAGTTCGGCCAAGCGGAGGATTATTCGTTGACCGTATTACCGAACGTCAATCCTCCAGAAGCCGGTTTCAGTGCGGTCCCTACGCTCTCGTGCGATGGCACGGTGCAATTCACGGACCTCAGCATCAACGTTCCCAGTTCATGGCAATGGGATTTCGGTGATACGGGCACCAGTGATGCGCAATCACCGACGCACACGTACGCCGCTAGCGGCACCTATGACGTCCAATTGATCGTGTCGAATGTGAACGGCGCGGACACCTTGCTGCAAGCGGGGATGGTAACGGTGGACCTGTCCGGCCAGCTCGTTCCCGCCCAATGCGCCCCGGAAACGCAGGGATACTGCTGCGGCTACGGCATCACCTCGGTGGATTTCGCCGGGATCGATGTAACGAGCGGCGATGCGGCGGAAGGCTATGTGGACCGGAGTTGCGGCAATGTCGCGCAGGTGACGGAAGGCCAATCCTACCCCATCAGTATCGGCACCGGGGGCATCTTGAACCATGATGTGATCATGTGGATGGACCTGGACAACAATGGCCTGTTCGATGCGGGTGAGGAGGTCTGGTCCGCACTGGACCAGCAGAACCCCAATACCACGTTCGTTATGCCGAGCGGAAGCGTTTTCGGCACACCCCTGCGTCTGCGGATCGCAGGCGATGTCGTTGGGGAAACGACCCTTGCATGCGACGCACCGCTCTACGGGCAGATGGAAGACTACACCGTGATCGTAACGGAGAACCCGAACCCACCGACAGCGTTGTTCAGCGCCTCACCGACCACCACCTGTGCCGGTTATGTGCAGTTCACGGACGCCAGCACGAACGCTCCCGATTCCTGGTCCTGGGATTTCGGGGACACTGGCACGAGCACCGAACCATCGCCATTGCATCTCTACACGGAACCCGGGATCTACACGGTGTCTCTGACCGTGACGAACTCCAACGGGACCGATACGCAGACCATCACCGACTACATCCACTTCGTGGCCCCGTGGGTGTGCGACACGTTGCTGGTGCCGGATTTCCAGCCTGTCCTGATCGAAACATGCCCGGGCATCCTCGCTGACGATGGTGGCCCGAACGGGCCCTACCAGCCGGGGGACAGCGAAGCGATCACGATAGCTCCCACCGGCGCGGACGTGGTGACCCTGACGTTCTCCCAGTTCCAGTGGGGCAACAACAACAACCGCTGGTTGGCCATCTATGACGGCCCCGACACTTTCAGCCCATTGCTGGGGCAGTACACCGGGAATGGCCTGGGGCAGCTACCGAACGGCGGGGTGATCTCTTCAACAGGCAACAGCATCACCCTGCGGCAGGAATCGCAAGGTGGCGGTCCTCCACCCAACAGCGCGGGTTTCCTGCTGACCTGGGAATGCGGCTTCGTCGGCGTGGAAGAGGCCGGGACGATGGCCATCACCAACGTATGGCCGCAACCCGCGAGCGATGAACTGAACATCCTCTTCGGTGCCGCTGTTACGACCGGCTCGCGGATGGAACTGCGCAATACGCTGGGGGCCCTTGTGATCAGCGAGCAGGTACCGCCCGCGTCGCGGATGCACCGGATGGATGTTTCCGGCTTGGCCAAAGGCCCCTATGTGCTCAGCTTGGTATCAGCGAAAGGTCGCTGGAACCGGACCATCGTGATCAACTGACCCGATCGAACGCTCCTTCCCACGCCACATGAATCCTTCGATCCGCGCGATCCTCCTCTCAGCACTCCTTCCGCTGGCCACCTGCTCGTGGGCCACGCACCTCTTGGGAGGCAACGTCGGTTACGTCTATCTGGGCGAGACGGCCCCGGGCAGCGGCCAGTACGCCTATCAGGTATACATGGAATTCTACCTCAACTGCGGAAGCGACAGCAACTGGCCGACCCTGGCGGCGCTGGTGGACGCGGGCGGTGGCTCGCTCCCGTTGGGCGTGTACACGCAGGACCCGCAGAACCCGAACGCGGACAAGCAGCTTTTCACCACGGTGGACATGTTCCTGGAGGACAGCCTGAACATCATTCCGGACCTGCCCAACGGCTGCACGGTGGGTGCAGGCCTGTGCGCGAAGAAGGGGTTGTTCACCGGTCAGGTCATCCTTCCGCTCAGCTTCGCGGGCTATCACCTGTACTTCCACAATTTCAGCCGGAACATCACCATCGACAACCTGTTCGACCCGAACCAGACGGGCATCGGCTACTACGCGTTCATCCCGCCTACGCTGGTGAACAACTCCTCCCCGGTCTGGATCGGCATCCCCACGCCGTTCCTGTGCATCACGGACACCACCACCTTCATCAACAGCGCGAGCGACCCGGATGGTGACCAGCTCATCTTCTCGTTCGAAACGCCTTACAACAGCGTAACGAACCAGGGCGGGATCCAGCCTCCGCCAGGCCAATTGCCCTGGCCGATCCCGGAAGTCACCTGGAACCCCGGCTTCAGCACCGCGCAGCCGTTCGGTACCGGCGGCTATTCATTCATCAACGGGGCCACGGGGCTCACCAGCTATCTGCCGCCGATCCAAGGCAACTATGTGGTCGCCGTGGAAGTGAAAGAGTTCCGCAACGGGCAGCTTATCGGCGTCACGCGAAGGGATCTGCAACTGCAAGCGATCCCGTGCCCCCCGAACGCCACGCCCGAAGTGAGCGGACAGTTGCCGTTGTCCTATACCGTGGATGCCGGGGCACAACTGTGCTTCAGCATGGGCTTCACGGACGTGAACGTGGACTCTCTCGTGATCAACTCCGGTGGCATCATCTTCGACACGACATTCACCGACCCGCCCGCCGTACTCACCGTACAGAACACTCCCGCCGGCAGTGCGAGCGCGGATTTCTGCTGGAACACGGCGTGTGACCAGGGCCAGGACCAGCCCTACCTGTTCAGTGTGAGCGTCATCGACAACGGTTGCCCACCGAAGAGCCTGGACATCGTCTTCCAAGTCACGGTGGTACCTTTCATCGGCCCACAAACGATCACCGGTCCGACACAGGTTTGCACGGAACAGGGCGGAACCGTTTACAGCACGGCGGATATTACCGGAGCGGATTTCAACTGGACGGTGAACGGCGGAGCGATCATCACGGGCCAAGGCAGCAACAGCATCACCGTGGATTGGGGCGCGCCCGGTCCTGGCAGCGTGGTGGTGAGTGCAACAAACCCCTTGGGCTGTGAGAGCACCCCGGTGAACGTGAGTGTGAATATTTCACCCCTGCCAGCGGCCGACGCGGGCAGTGATGTGACCATCTGTTCGGGGATCGGAACGCCGCTCGGCGGGGAGCCCACGGGTCCGGGCGGGAGCAGTTTCAGCTGGAGCCCGGCCGGTGTGATCAGCGACCCCACTGCGGCGAATCCGATAGCGACCCCGACCGGAACGACCGTTTTCGTCGTACAGGTGAGCAACACCGGTTGTGTGATTACGGACACGGTGCTCGTTACCGTTTCAGCACCCGTTGTGGATGCCGGACCGAACGGAAGCGCGTGTGATGGCGATACAGCACAATTGAACGCGACCGGCATTGGGAGCTTCAACTGGTCCCCTTCCAATGGCCTGAGCGCAACGGACATTCCCGACCCGCTGGCCTTCCCTTCTACGACCACGACCTATTTCGTCACGCTCACGGACAGCGTGGGTTGCACGGTCACGGATTCCGCAGTCGTCACGGTGAACACCTTCACGCAGAATATCAGCATCGACCCATCGCAAACAAGCGGCTGCCAAGGGGATACCGCCACGTTCTCCGCGATACCCGATGCATCGGGCAACAACTACGCTTGGAGCACAAGCGGTGGTATCTCCTCGCAAGGGACTTCCGGGAACAGCGTGATCATCCAATGGACGACGCCCGGCCCGGGAACATTGAGCGTGCAGGTGACCGATGCCAATGGATGCGCGCAGACCTTCGACGCACCGTTCGAGTCACTGGCGATACCCGATGTGAACGCCGGATCGGACACCACGATCTGCGCGGGACAGAGCGTGCAGTTGAACGGCTCGGGCAACGGCACTCCGGTGTGGTCTCCGATCGCGGGACTTTCCGACCCGAACAGCTTTGACCCGGTCGCGAACCCGGAGGCCACGCAGACCTACACGCTCACGATCACGGGCGGGAACCTGTGCACGAACACGGACCAGACCACCGTGGTGGTGAACGTGCTGCCCAACGCGAACGCGGGACCTGACCTGTCGGTCTGCCTTGGTGATTCGATCCAGTTGCAAGCGAGCGGCCCCGGAACCTATAGCTGGTCACCGGCAGCGACGTTGAGCGATGCCAATGCGACGAATCCTTTCGCATTCCCATCCGTCACGACCACTTACACATTGGTCCTTACCGATAGCGTAACGTGCAGCGACAACGATCAAGTGACCGTAACGGTGAGCACGCCGCCGGAAGCGGGCACGGACGGAAGCACGACGGTGTGCTCTTCAGGACTGCCCTTCTCCTTGTTCAATCTGCTCGGCGGGTCACCCGCACCGAATGGCACGTGGACCGATCCGGATGGTCTCGCTTCAGACGGGAACTACGCCCCCGGAACGAGCACGCCCGGTGGCTACACCTACACGGTGACCGGCAGCGCACCGTGCGCTCCCGCAACGGCGGTAGTCACGGTGAACGAAGTCGTTACGCCCAACGCGGGCCAAGATGCCTTCCTGCCGCTCTGCTCCAACAGCGTTCCGGTGGACCTGTTCACTGCCTTGGGCGGCTCGCCTGATGCGGGTGGAACATGGACGGACGAGAACGGCCAGCCCTTCAGCGGCACCTTCGATCCGGCCACAACGACCGGAACCGTATTCACGTACTTCCTGACGGCCACCGCACCCTGTGCGGATGATCAGGCCAACGTGACCGTCTTCGTGACGGCAGCACCCGACCCCGGTGCGAACGATGCGGCGACCTTGTGCGCCAGCGGTGATTCCTTCGTGATGACCGATTCACTGGGCGGTGCACCACAAGCGGGCGGAACTTGGTTCGACCCGAGTTCCGCAGCACATGGCGACACCTTCGACCCGGCGGTTGATGTGGCCGGCACTTGGTCCTATGTGCTCACCGGCACAGGCGGCTGCTCCGATACCACGGCGACCCTGCAGATCTCGCTCACCGTACCGGACGCACAGATCACCGGCGACAATGAGATCTGCACCGGAGACACCACACAGCTGGTGAACAACGGAAACGTGTCCTGGTCATGGACGCCGAACACGGGCATCTCGGACCCGAGCGTCGCCGATCCGCTCTTCTTCCCTGCCACCACCACGACATACTCGCTTACGGTGACGGACGCCGGTGGTTGCACCGCTACTGGATCCATCGAACTGACGGTGAATGCACTGCCTTCGGTGAACGCGGGCGGGGACGTCGCCATTTGCGCAGGATCAAGCACGCCGATCGGGGGAAGTCCGACCGGTCCAACGGGAAGCTCATTCACTTGGACCCCTTCGTCCGGACTGGATGATGAGAACGCCTCCAACCCGAACGCCCAACCTGCTGCGACGATCACCTACAGCGTACTGGTCACCGACGCGAACCAGTGTTCGGCGAGCGACAGTCTGGTGGTGACGGTGAACCCGTTGCCACTGCTTGACGCGGGCCAGGACACGAGTTTCTGCCAAGGTGGAAGCGTGCAACTGAACGCCACGGGCACGGGCCAGTTCAGCTGGTCCCCAGGAACCGGTCTGAGCGCGACCGATATCGCCGACCCGGTGGCCTCCCCGGCGGCGGCTACCACGTACACGGTAACGCTCATCGATGGCAACCTGTGCACGAGCACGGACCAGGTGACCGTCGCGGTGCTCGGTCTGCCTGCGGCGGATGCCGGCAGCGACCTCTACCTCTGCCCCGGCTTCGACGTGCAACTGCAGGGCAATGGCAGCGGTACTCCGAGTTGGGTTCCGGCCGCAACGCTGAACGATGCGAACGTATTCGACCCGCAGGCATCCCCGTTGGTCACCACGACCTACACGCTCACCATCACGGATGGCAACGGCTGCACAGCCACGGACGTTGTGCAAGTGGATGTGAACGACGATCCTCCTGCTGATGCCGGCGTGGATCAGAGCATCTGCCAAGGACAACAGCTCACGCTGGGCGGAAATCCCACGGCGATCCCTGGAACCACGGTCCTGTGGTCACCGAACGACGGACTGGACGATGCCACCTCATTGAACCCCGTATCGACACCGACGGCCACCACGCCTTACACCGTTACTGTAACGAGCGATACCTGCACGAGCCAGGACGTTGTGCTGGTGACCTTGCAAGGCGTCGCCGAGGCGGGCTTCACGATGCGCTTGGAACCCAATTGCGAAGAGTTGCGGGCCTTCTTCACAGACCAGAGCTCCGGCGCTTCGCAATGGCTATGGGACTTCGGCAACGGAGAAACGAGTACTGAGCAATTCCCGCAGCACTTCTTCCCCTACGGTCAGGACATCACGGTCACACTCACGGTGACGGATGTCTTCGGCTGCACAGGAACGATCACGCAAACCTTCGCGGTGAGCAGCTTCTCCGACATGGTCGACTACGAGATCCCGAACGTCTTCACCCCGAACGATGACGGCAAGAACGACGTGTTCACCTTGAACAGCAACGGCATATTGGGATCATGCACGAGCATGCAGGTCTTCAATCGCTGGGGTCAGAAGGTGTTCGATAGTCTGGGCAACAACCTCGTCTGGAGCGGAAGGAACTTTGCTGGCGAACCGTGCATCACCGGAACGTACTTCTACACGATCACGGTGAAGGATATGGCGTTCAGCGGCACGGTGTATTTGAACCGATAGGTCATGCGTTTGTCGTTGTTCCTGTTACCAGCGGCGCTCTCCATCATGGGTTGCGGCTGGGGCGCGGTGGATCGCGTGAAGGGAACGGGTGAGGTCGTGACACGGGAGATCCCCGTAGCGATGTTGAACGCGATCGTTGTTGACGGCTCCACGGATGTAACCGTCGTTCGCGGTGATACGCAGCGCGTGGAGGTCACTGCTCAACCGGAGCTGATCGACCTGTTGAAGACGAAAGTGGACAACGGCGTGTGGGAGATAAAGACGACGAAGAGCTACAGCACCGATCGCGAATTCTCAATACGACTTACGGTGCCGATGCTGAACAGCGTGATCATCGAAGGGTCCGGAAACGTGAGCAGCGAACAGGTCTTCAATACCGGCAAGACACACTTGGCCGTGAACGGGAGCGGAAGCATCGCGATCGATACGCTCCATGAAGGCCTGTTGGAAGTGGCGGTGAAAGGCAGCGGCTCCGTGAGCGTGAACGGGACATGCCGGGAACTCGAATTCACATCGAACGGCAGCGGCGACCTGCACGCGCTCGGCTTGGCGGCGAACGAAGCGGAGATCGGGCTGAAGGGCCCAGGGAGCGCGGAACTCACGGTCATTTCGGAACTGGAGGCCGAACTCAGCGGAAGCGGCAGCTTGCGCTACCGGGGCAAGCCTGAAGTCAGCACGAAGGTCACGGGCAGTGGTTCCGTAACAGCGCTGCCATGATACGTGTTGCCATAGCCTCCGCGATCGTGTTGCTCGTTTCCGGCTGCGGCGGCGGATCGGAACCCGCCCCCGCACCGACCACACCGGCACCGGACAGCACGGCCGATCTGCCCGCGTGGAAGATCCTGGACCTGCCGATCCTCCCGGACAATGTGCGGCAAGACACGTTGCTGGTGCACACGACGTATGATCTGGGCGAAGGTCTCTTCATGATGGCGGCCCAGAACAACAACTACAACAAGGAAGGTATCCGCTTGTACCTGTACCGTCCGAAGGCGGACAGCAGTGCGGAGATCCTGGCCTGGTCGAAGCCCGGATACGACAGCGAGACGATGCTGCCGACCTTCTTCACTGATGGGAACAGAGCGGACGGGCTGGTGATACTCGCCAACATGGGCGAGCGCCAGAGCTGGGGCCAGGAAGCGTTCTGGCTGAAGGACAACGCGATCAAGAGCCTGGGCTTCCTGGATGTGGCCGTGCGGGGGTGGAAGACGGTGGACGACAGCACCTACCAGTTCCGAACGAGCATCGCACCGCGTACCGAAGTGCGCGGAAACAACGGTGCCTTCGTGTTCAGCTTCAACGGTGATAGCCTGCAGCTCTATGACGATCTGCAAGGACACATGGAAGTCATGCTTCCCGCCTCAGCGGTGCGCTACCGGGCAGGCGAAGGGAAAGCCACGCTCATCATCAACGGCCAACCGGTCGTTCCGGCGGAACCGATCTGATCGGACTACTGGACGCTGGGGATCAGGCCCCGCACACCCATGTCCACGGGCGTCTCGAAATTCGGCGAGAGCGGCTCCCACACGTTGTCGCCATCGGTCTCCAGCCACTCGAAGCTCTTGTTCGTGCTGAGCGAAACGTTGATCACGATATCCGAGGTCTCGCTACCGGTGATGGTGAGCGGCACGGGGAACTGGCCTGTGACGACGCATGAGCCCGCTGGGATCGGGGACGTGCCGTTCAAGGGGTTCGGAACGGTGGTCGCACCGGCGGGTGCCTGGCCGGTCACCACAGCGATGGGCAGGTCGTTCACCTCGAAGCCCCAGTAGCCCTGAAGGCGGTCATCATTCACGGTGACGACACTGTCCCGCACCAGGTATGACCCGATGTAGGTGTTGTATCCGATGAAGGAAGCGATCGTTCCGAACAGGTTCTGGCTGCCCGTGCGGAATTTCACCGTGTAGTTCTGATAGGCCAGTGAAACGCGGAGCCATTCGTAGGTACCCGGTGCCAGGTCTGTGATCGGGATATTCAGGAACTCCCCGCCATTGGGCACTTCCAAGCTAAGATCGTGGTTGATCGCCGTGGCTCCCCCTTGGTCCGTTTCCGGCGCATGGTAGACCACATCACCAGAACCCAAGGCCGTGATGGCCGTTGGTGCGAACTCCACATAGTGCGCGCTCATCCGATTGAAGACGGGGCTTTGCGCGCCATGGCCTGCCGCTACACCGGAAGGTTGACCGAAGTTGTTCAGGCGCACTTGCGTGCTATCAAATTGGAATTTCAGGATCAGCCGCGGCACGACGGGATCCGGAGTATCCGCAGCATCATCCTCGTTCTTCTTGCAGGAAACGATCAGGATGGCCGAAAAGGCCAAAAGCAACAGATGACGGTTCATGGGCATGGAGTGGGGTGCAAAGGAATGCAAGGGACAACGACCGAGGTGGATGGAACGTCCAACAAGGGGAACCGATCCGATACCTATTTTCACGGGCCATGCCAACAAGGACCTTACCAAACCGCTTGCACCTGCGCGTAGTGCTGTTCACGCTCGCCTTCGGATTGCTCGGAGGCCTTGCGCAGGACCTGAAGGCCTCGCACCTGGTGGGCGGGGACCTCGGCTACCAGTACTTGGGCGAGACCGTGCCCGGCAGCGGCATGTACCGCTACAAGCTGAAGATGCGCATGTACCTGAACTGCGGTCCGAGTTCCAACTGGCCCGAGATGCAGCTCTGGCTGGGCGGGGCGGGAAATCCGCTGCACGTGGGCGTTTACATCGAGGATCCCGCGAACCCGAACGCCCCGAAGCAGCAATACATGGCGGCGGACGTGTTCATGACCTCGTACAGCGTGATCACGCCGGATGTGCCGGACAGTTGCATCATCGGTGATGGGCAATGCGTGGAAGAGAGCCTGTTCGAAGGGGAGATCGAGGTACCTGCGAGCGTTGGAGGCTACCACCTGTACTTCCAAGGATATTCGCGCAACGCGGGGATCCTGAACCTGAACGACCCCGGCAATGCGGGCTTCGGGATCTATTCGTTCATCCCCCCTACCAGCATCGTGAACTCCTCGCCCACCTTCACCGGTGTACCCGTTCCGTTCATCTGCGTGAGCGAGATCACCTCCTTCTCCAATGCCGCTGAAGACGCCGACGGTGATTCATTGGTCTTCTCGTTCCAAGAGCCTTATGATTCACAGGAGGACATTGCCGGCGTGGTTCCTCCCCCTTTCGTGCTTGACTGGCCTATCGCGCCGGTGATCTATGCGAATACGGACTACAACGCCTTGCAGCCCTTCGGACCTGGGGGAACAGCAACGATCGACCCCTTGACCGGTGCGGCGCAATTCTCCGCGCCCATTATCGGCAACTGGGCTGTGGCCGTGGAGGTGAAGGAGTACAGGAACGGCCAGTTCATCGGGCGGATCAAGAGCGACATGCAGCTGTTGAGCCTGCCCTGCTCGAACAATGAGGCGCCGGCACCCGCCGGAGGCTCGCTCGTAGCCGCTTATGAAGTGAACGCGGGCGACACGCTCTGCTTCCCCATGACCTTCGTGGACGCGGACGGCGATACGGTTCTCCTGGACGCCAATGGGACCATTTTCGATGGCGCGCTCTTCAACCCGCCCGCCGCGATCAGCGGTGCATCATTCGGCGATAGCACGGTGACCGCCAACTTCTGCTGGGCGACCGTTTGTGAGCAAGGACGCACGGAACCCTACAGCTTCACCGTGGTCGCTTACGATCAAGCTTGCCCGCCGGGGATCTTTTCAGCGACGATCACCGTGGATGTGATCCCGGCTGCGGAACAGTTGGTGATCTCCGGCCCCCAGATCGCTTGCGCGGGACAGACCACCGCCACCTATTGCGCGGAAAGCGGCGGCGGCACGGGCTTCTCCTGGAACGTGACCGGCGGCAACGTGACCTCCGCCACCAATGAACCGTGCGTCACCGTGGAATGGGCCAACAGCGGTGTGGGCAATGTGGAAGTCACCAGCAACGTGGGGGATTGCGTGTTCAGCAGCGAACAAGCCGTGAACATCGTGTCACCACCCCAAGCTGTCTTCACGGTAGACCTGGACACCACGTGCACGGGCATCAAGGCGATCGCGGAGAATTCGTCCTCTTCGGGCACCAACGCCCAGTGGGTCTACAACGGTCAGCCCTTGAACTCCGGCCAGCAATCCGTCTTCACCTTGCCCTTCAGTGGCAATGGCACCTTGCAGCTCACCGTCACCGATCAGTACGGATGCACGGCCCAGAGCGAGCAGTTCTTCAGCGTCGCGCCCTATTCCGACGTCGTGGAATTCAGGATCCCCAACGTGTTCTCTCCGAATGGCGATGGCAAGAACGACTACTTCAAGCTCATCACCACACAAAGCCTGAACGACTGCTACGAAGTGCAGATCTTCGACCGCTGGGGCAAGGAGGTCTTCGCCAGTGCGGGCACCAATATCGCGTGGAACGGCAACCGTGACGGGGCCGTCAACGCCAGCGATGGGGTGTACTATTACATCATCAAGGTGGACCAGGAGACCTTCCACGGCCACGTGAGCCTGATGCGCTGAACGTTGATATCCTGCTGGAAGAGGGGCACCCGATCAGGTGCCCTTCTTCTTTCCTTGCCTCCGGAAAAAGAAACGCACACTGTATGCGCGCATAACATTCGGCGCCTACCTTTCGTTCCGAACCGAGGAGCATGAGACCAGAGGAGACGATCGATTTCCCGATACGCCGGGTATGGAGCCGCATCGCGCGGCTGTACAACAACGAAGCGGCCAAGCACGGTGGCAGCATGGCCATCGGCCAGGCACTGCTGAACATCGACGCGGACGGCACGCCGAGCACGAAGCTGGGGCCGAAAATGGGCATGGAAGCCCGGAGCCTCGTGCGCCTGCTCCAAAGCATGGAAGACGAAGGCCTGGTGCGGCGCGCGGCTGACAAGTCGGACAAGCGCGTGGTGCGCATTCACCTGACCGCAAAAGGCAAGAACATGCGCGATGTGAGCCGCAGCACCGTGATCAAATTCAACGAGGCGGTGCAGAGCCGATTTACCACCGATCAACTGAGCAACTTCCGCCAGGTAATGACGGAACTCGACCGGATACTTGAACAGGAACAACTCTTCTGAAAAATGCCATTCACCGCAAAGACGCCAAGCACGCCAAGGAGTTCCTCTTTGCGCTCTTCGCGTCTTGGCGGTGAAAATCACGTCGAACAATGACCAAAAGATCCATCAAGAAAGTCGCCGTACTCGGCTCCGGCGTCATGGGCAGCCGCATCGCCTGCCATTTCGCCAACGTGGGCGCCGAAGTGCTGCTGCTGGACATCGTCCCCAAGGAGGCCGCTGATCCCTCGACCCCGCTCGGGATGACTGCGGCGGGACGGAATAAACTCGTGAACGATGCTCTCGATGCCGCGCTCAAGAGCAACCCCTCTCCCATGTACGACAAGCGCTTCGCGAAGCGCATCACCACCGGCAACTTCACGGATGATCTGCCGAAGATCAAGGATTGCGACTGGGTGATCGAAGTTGTGGTGGAGCGGCTGGACATCAAGCAACAGGTGCTGGCGAACGCGGAGAAATACCGCACGCCGGGCACGTTGATCACCACGAACACGAGCGGCATTCCGATCCACGCGATCGCCGAGGGCCGCAGCGACGACTTCAAGAAGCACTTCTGCGGCACGCACTTCTTCAACCCGCCGCGCTACCTGCCGCTGCTGGAGCTGATCCCCGGTCCGGATACGGATCCCGCGGTGCTCAGCTTCCTCGAAGAGTACGGCTCACGCGTGCTGGGAAAGGTCACGGTGCTGTGCAAGGACACGCCGGCCTTCATCGCGAATCGCGTCGGCGTGTACGGGATCATGGGCCTGTTCCACCTGGTGGAAGAGATGGGCCTCACCGTGGAAGAAGTGGATCGCCTCACGGGTCCGGTGCTGGGCCGCCCGAAGAGCGCGACCTTCCGCACAGCGGATGTTGTTGGTCTCGATACGCTCGTGCACGTAGCGAAAGGTGTGCAGGCGAACTGCCCGAACGACGAGCAGAACGCGGTGTTCGCCTTGCCGAACTACTTGCAACAGATGGTGGAGAAGAACATGCTCGGCAGCAAGACCGGCAAGGGCTTCTTCTTCAAGGACCGCTCATCGCCGAAGGGCGACATCCTGCAGCTCGATCTGAAAACGCTTGAGTACACCCCGCAGGTGAAGCCCAAGTTCGCCACGCTCGACGCCGCGCGGAAAGAGGATGACCTGAAGAAGCGGATGACGATCCTCTACACCGGCGCGGACAAGGCCGGCGAGTTCTACCGCAAGAACTTCCACGGGCTCTTCGCCTACGTGAGCCACCGGATCCCGGAGATCACCGATGCGCTGTTCAAGATCGACGATGCCATGCGCGCGGGCTTCGGCTGGGAGATGGGGCCCTTCGAGTTGTGGGACGCTGTTGGCGTGAAGACCGCAGTCGATGCGATGAATGCAGCGGGCGTGAAAGTCGCGCCGTGGGTGAATGAGATGCTCGCCGCAGGCAACAGCAGCTTCTACAAAGTGGAAGGCGGCAAGCGCCTTTACTACGACATCGCCAGCAAGAGCTACGCCCCCGTGCCGCGTGCGGAAGGGCAGATCGTGCTGAACGAGCTACCGGAGGACAGCATCGTGTGGCAGAACAAGAACGCCGTGGTGCGCCACTTGGGCGACGGCATCCTCTGCGTGAGCTGGAACAGCAAGATGAACACCATCGGCGCGGAGGTGATCCAAGGCCTCAACAAAGCGATCGATCTCGCGGAAGCCGGCTACAAGGGCCTCGTGGTCTACAACGACGGCGCGCTCTTCAGCGCGGGCGCCAACGTGGGCATGATCTTCATGATGGCCGTGGAGCAGGAGTACGACGACCTGGACATGGCCATCCGCACCTTCCAGAACACGATGATGCGCATGCGGCATTCATCCATCCCCGTGGTGGCCGCGCCGCACCAGCTCTGCCTCGGTGGCGGCACCGAGCTCTGCCTGCACGCGGACAAGGTGGTGGCGCACGCCGAGACCTACATGGGCCTGGTGGAGTTCGGCGTGGGCGTGATCCCCGGCGGCGGCGGCAGCAAGGAATTCGCGCTGCGCCTCAGCGATGAACTGAAGGAAGGCGACATCCGCATCAACGCGCTGCGCGAGCGCTTCCTCACCATCGGCCAGGCCAAAGTGAGCACCAGCGGCGAAGAAGCCTTCGCCCTCGGCTACCTGCGCCGCGGCACCGACGAGGTGATCGTGAGCCGCGCGCACCAGCTGGCCTACGCCAAGGAATGCGCCCTCGACCTCTGGGAGCGCGGCTACACCAAGCCGCCCATGCGCAAGGACATCAAGGTGCTGGGCCGCGAAGGGCTGGGCATCGTGTACGTGGGCGCCAACAGCATGCAAAGCGGCAATTACATCAGCGAGCACGACACGCTGATCTCGCAGAAGCTGGGGCACGTGCTCTGCGGCGGCGAC
>JBGAJW010000073.1:0-24265 GCA_044224725.1 Flavobacteriales bacterium | reverse complement strand
ACCTCGAGCATTGCCTCGGTGAGCTGGCCCAGCTAGGTACGTGCACGCCACCCTCCCCCTCGTGCGCATACCGAACTCCGTTTGAACTACCTTGGTATTCGTGCGCCTCCTGCTCGTCTTGCTCTCGGGTGTGTTCCTCTTCTCCTGTAAAAAGGACAAGGACAGCGAAGCACCACCCACGCCCGCGAACCCCTGCGGCGAGGTGGCGGGCATTCACCATACGGATGTGAACGGTGCGCTGATGTATCCGGCGGACAGCACGGATTGGCGTACCTCCGATGCATGGTGCTCGGTGGTGGAGGACCTGTTCGCGGATAGGCCACCGGTGGTCTGGGATGCCGCACCACCGGACTCGCTGTTGATAGTCTGCTTCCCCAACCCCACGAGCAACCAATTCCGCCTGGACCTCTATCGGGATGACACTTCCTATGTGGATATCCGGTTCGTGGATGCGCAGTTCGGCCTGATCGCTTCCTTCGATTCGCTCACCACCCTCCAGCACCTTTTCCGCGCGGATTCCCTCGGTATCGATGGCCCACAGACCGTGCGCGCTTATTACCGGGTGGTGCATGCGGACGGCACCGCGCACCGTGGGCACGGGGATGTGCGGATCGAGCCGTAGCCGGTCAGCTATTCCCCGGTTACTGCCCCCACCTCGTCCTTGCGCCATTGCTCAGGATCCACCGCGATGAGCGAGCCCCTCGAAGTCATCACCACCTTCTCTTCCTGCGTACCGAGATGATCGTGTTCCGGATCGGCAGTCCCAAGCAGATCAAGATCAACGCCATCAGCACCCAGTTCTCCCACTCCTCCCAACGGAAGCGGAAGTGCCCATGAACGCCTGCGCTGTACATGAACCAAGCCAACACCAACGCCAAGCCCACGACGATCAAGGTGAAGTGGATCAGGGTCATCAGCGGGCCCTTCATGTTGATCACATGTTTCTGCGATACTGCCCCCCCACCTCGAACATCGCCTCGGTGAGCTGCCCCAGTGAGCAGTACTTGCAGGCCTCCATCAGCACGGCGAACATGTTCTCGTTCTTGATGGCCGCTTGTTCGCTCGTGCAGCGCCTTTTCGCAGTATTCATTACGCTTTGCTCTTCAGTGTACGCACCAATCTCGGCAGTGGTAACGTGAGCGCCAACAAAACAACTACTAGCAACACCACATCCGAGGTTGTCCAAGGTGGAGGAACGCGCGACAAGTCATCGCCTAGGACTACGACACGAAAGATGTTCACACCGATCAGCACAAGACCACTGAAGAACATGTATTTGAACAGAGCTTTCATGACTCACATATTCCTCCGGTACTGGCCACCAACTTCAAACATCGCCGCAGTGAGCTGACCCAGCGAGCAATACTTCGTCGCCTCCATCAACACCTCAAACATATTCTCGTTCCGTATCGCCGCCTGCTGCAGGTCCTTGATCGCCTTCGCCGCTTCCGCGCTGTAGGCCGCGCGCAGGTTCTCCACCGTGGCGATCTGCGCTTCCTTCTCCTCCTCGGTGGCGCGGATCACCTCCTTGGGCAGGATGGTGGGCGAGCCCTTGCTGCTGAGGAAGGTGTTGACGCCGATGATCGGGTATTCGCCGGTGTGCTTCAGCGTTTCGTAGTAGAGGCTCTCCTCCTGGATGCGGCTGCGCTGGTACATGGTCTCCATGGCGCCGAGCACGCCGCCGCGTTCGGTGATGCGGTCGAACTCGGTGAGCACGGCCTCTTCCACCAGGTCAGTGAGCTCTTCGATGATGAAGCTGCCCTGCAGCGGGTTCTCGTTCTTGGCCAGGCCGAGCTCGCGGTTGATGATGAGCTGGATGGCCATGGCGCGGCGCACGCTCTCCTCGGTGGGCGTGGTGATGGCCTCGTCGTAGGCGTTCGTGTGCAGGCTGTTGCAGTTGTCGTAGATGGCGTAGAGCGCCTGCAACGTGGTGCGGATGTCGTTGAAGTCGATCTCCTGCGCGTGCAGGCTGCGGCCGCTGGTCTGGATGTGGTACTTGAGCATCTGGCTGCGCTCGTCGGCGCCGTAGCGGTGCTTGAGCGCCTTGGCCCGTTGGGTGCCACGAAGTCCACCGGGCAGCGCCACTGCGGCGTAGCCGCATCCCTTCGGGTGAGCGCCGCTCGCTCGCCCATACTTCGTTGCTTCCTCGGTCAGCTACCCATGGGTAGCCTCCCTTCGTTGCGCCTCGTCTGGCCGAACGATCGTCACTCATGGCATCTGCCCGGCGAACTCCGAGGCACCCCGGCGGCGCGCAACGCGGCCCATCACGGCGTACCCGGGGTCCATGCCGTTGCTGAAGAAGAAGCTCAGGTTGGGCGCGAAGGCGTTGATGTCCATGCCCCGGCTCAGGTAGTACTCCATCCCGGTTCGATGACCGGGACAGTCTCAGGTGAAGCCGTTGGCCAGGGTGAACGCGATCCCGGCTCGGAGGCCGGGAGCGAGATGGGGTTGGCGCCGGCCTCCGCAGCGCCCGCCCTGAGCAAAGTCGAAGGGTGGTAGCCGCTGATGCTGACGCTGTAGAAGTTGCGGACCTTCTTGTCGATGAAGTACTGCTGCACGTCGCCCATCAAGCGCAGCGCGAACTCGGTGCTGAAGATCGTTGTTCTGCGCCTGGTGGTTCTTTGGGCGTGCCCCCTCGCAAAAGCCTCGGGGTCCGGCTTTCCGCTGCTGCTCCTCGGCCGGATTACCGGCCTGCGGGGCATTCGCTCCAATCCGTCACGCAGGGTTCCCGTCCAGCCAAAGCGTCCGGGCGCAGAAATCTGCTCCCTACACAGCCAATGCTGTTCGACCGTATTCGTCCAACACCAATTGATTCCCATCGAGGTCGCGAACAAGTGCTTGCCCATTGTAGAACGGCTCAATCGTTCTGAAGCGATGCGAGTACAACGGCCTGCCCCGGTCGTCTATGTGGAACCAACCATTCTGGTCTAATGCAGTAGCGATGCCCTTGTGGTAAGCCCCAAGTTCAAGGTATCGGCCATTGTGTATCGGTTGCCCATGCATATCAATGTGCATGAAGAGACCGTCCATCGTCTTAACACATGAAATACCATCACGAAAGTCACCGGCGTAACGGAATCTCTCTGAATAGCATGGCGTTCCATCAGCTTGAATGTGGTGGTAGCTGCCATCGCTCAGACGCACCGTGCATCGACCTTCTTGAAAATTCCCGCACCAAGCGAACGATTGCGAACCCACACGGCGTCCTAGTGTGTCAATGTGGAACCAGTCGTCTCCAAGGCACACTGCTGCTCGGTCATCATAGTAGCCGAAAGCTCGATCATACCGTTCCGGATATACCGGTTGACCGTGTACATCGATGTGATACCACCCTTCACTACCGAACACTGGGGCCAAGCCCGGCGCATGGAACTTCAGAACACGACGGAAGCGCCCTTGCCATACTGGCTGATCATGAACCAGGAAGCCGAGGCCATCCTTTGCTACCCGGATCATCCTCCAATCAATGGCTCCATCTATATCAAGCATGACTGACTGGTTTCGTGAAGATCAATGTGGTTCGTTTCTGAACAGTTCAATTACGGGTGACACATCCGATTCTTCAAGGCATCCAACTCCTCCGGAGATAGTCCGCAGTTCAAGAGATACCGTTCAATGCCACCCTCTTGCTCGATGATGTCCAACACTATTTGCAGATTGTAGCTGTACGTATCGGACTCGCTAGCCAAGTAGTCTGACAGTGTAGATTCTTGATCGGCTCCGGCGACGAGATGAAGCAATGTGACCAGAATACCTGTTCGGTCCTTTCCTGCATGGCAGTGTATCAAAGCGCCCTTGCCGGTTGGTACTTCGGTCAGTGCGCGAACCGCCGCGCAAATACTCTCACGACAAGCAAGTGCAAAGAAGCGATAGGCTACCTTCTGGCTACCGCCCTCCTGGTACTCCGCCGCTTTGAACCAATCCGGTTGACTCCATGGATCCAATGGAGCATGTACGTATCTTTCGATAGGCCATCTTTCTCGTGGATGGGGATGCTCTTCCAATTCCCTGGGGGCTCGAAGGTCGACAACTGTATGCACCTCATGATCAGCAAGCAAGGCCGCAAGCATGTCCTCATTCATAAGCGCAGGTGCTGAGGAGCGAAGGAGATTTGACCAACGGACATTGGGGTTAAAAGTGTTCACAGCACGCAGATTCCAGTATCGGTCCCGCTCATAGATTCGTTCACACGTTGCGCGAACATCGGCTAGTTTCTCAAAACCGAGATCCTCCAATGTCTCGTACAAGAGATCTAGCATTTCGCGTTTCTTTACATTCATTTCCGGCAGAAACATGGAGCCGTTCAACCGGTACAGCCTATCACGCAATGTCCCATCCTTGATGTTCACCAAGAGGTTCCTTGGCAGGAACTGGAAACGGTCCTGAGCGAGTTTCATATTGAGCAACTGGACCACGCAGTGAAGAGCGATCTGATGGAAGTAAAGTGCTCGATAGCCATCGCTTCTTCGATGGAACGTCGATGCGTTGTCGAACTCGTAGATGAACTTGTCCACAAGCTCCTCGACCGTGTTCGTTCGGTATCCGATACCCAGGATGCCCTCAAGTCTAGCAAGCAGGTCGCCCGACCTATCGATCAAGATGGATTGCGTGAGAAGATCGCGCGGAATCGCCGACCCCGTGTAATCGCGTGAGAAGGACTCCATGTTCCGATGAACGGAAAACTCGGTCTTGAAGCGCATGTTCTGAAAGAACGCCACCACCTTGTTCCGCATCACTACCTGCATAACATGATCGGGCTTGGGCGAAGCCTCTATAAGTGCATTCGTGAAGTCTTTGCCACTGAATGCTTCCGTTACGATAAGCGCAACATCGATATCAGAGTTCGGGGTAGCTTCCCTTCGAGCGACCGATCCATAGAGCATGGCATACTCGATACCCTTGACCCGTTCGAGTACTGGTCGAAACCCATCGATGATCTGGTGATGCATCATATCATTGGTTTCCTCATGTTGCAGGTCATGCACAATGGCCTTGACTTGTACTCTTTGACCAAGCTCCGGTAGCTCTCTCCTAGAACGCTATCCTTCAGACTGATCGCATTTACATTTCCAAAGTCCCCCAGTGCTTTGCGCTGCTCATCAGGAGCGCAACACGGCGAGATCGTCCCGGTAGCGGACACCCAAAGTTCCCTCTCCAAAAATGGGCATTCATGATCCTCGGGTACGGCTTGCCCCATGCCTGGCTTCAAAGGCTCGATGTTCTCCAGTAGGACAGGCTTGCCGTCACGTCGTCTGAACTGGATTGCCGCCTCCTTGGCCTGTTCAACAATGGCGTTCCAACGCTCAATGGCATCTGCCGACGACTTGAAACTAAGTTCCTCGATCTCCTTGAAGTGCGTCCATAAATGGTGACCTTTTACGCGGTCAACGCCCAGTTCGGCTGCGAGGCGAACGATATCTGAAAGCTCATGCATGTTGTTCTGCATGAAGGTGACTTGCATGGTCACTCGGCAGTAGTAGCCCGTCTTCCCAAAGTGGTCATCCCTGACCTTCACGAAGCGCCTGATGTTCTCTACCGCCTGCTCGAACTTCAGACCTTTCATCACAGCCTCAGCCGTTTCCTTCGTCGCACCATTCCATGAGATCTTCACATCCGTAGTGACCGGAATGATGATCGCCGCCCATTCGTCGACAGACTTCTTGGGGAAGGTGCCATTGGTCGTCAGGTTGATCTTCATCCCCAACTCCGCGGCGAGCGCGAAGACTTCATCCATCTGCCGGTAGAGCAGCGGTTCACCCATCGTCGAAGGGATGATCTCGCGGACGCCCATGGCCGCCGCCTGCTCCACGACGTTGCGAACCATGGCAAAAGGCATCCGTCTGCGTTTGACACCGGTTCGCTCATAGAGACGTTGAATGAAATCACTGTGCTCACTGTGCTCTTCGCACATGGTGCAACTCAGGTTGCAGTCCTCTGGATTGGTGTCCAGTGTTATGCGCCAGAGCTTGCTCATCACCGGACGATAAGTTGTGTGTACACGTCTTCCAGGACCGCACAATGATCCACGATGGAAGGAACGGCGCCAGTTGTTGAGAACAGATAGCCTCGACGTCCGAGCCGCTCCATTTCCTCGGAATGCACACAGGCCCAACGCATCTGCTCCCGTAGGGCTTCGACGGACCTATGCTTGAAGAGCAGCCCGTTGACCTGGTGTTGCACATATTCTGCCATTCCACCTGCATCAGCCGTAATCACAGGAATGCCGCATGCTTGTGCTTCGTGGATGACCAAGGGCGAGTTCTCCATCCAGATGGAGGGCACCACGATGCAGTCGACCCGGCTGAATACTTCACTTGCCAGGTTCTGATTGACGTAAGCGCCCATGAAGTGGATACCCTTTCGAGAAGCAGCCATAGTCTGAAGCGCAGCCGTGCTTTGCTGATCCTTAGCGCCCCAGATGAACAGATCGGCTCGATCACCAAGGCCGTCGAAGGCCTCGATGAGCAGGTTCACACCCTTCGCAGGAATGTGCGTACCGATATAACCGAACCTGAACTTGGCGCTAGCATCGCGCCTATTCGTCGTGGTCAAGTAGTCTGTCGGGAACCCATAGTCGAGGTACATGACCTTGTCTGCATAAAGGCCAAACTCATCAATGAACCGCTTGCGTAAGTACTCAGATGGCGCGATAAAGAGATCCACCGCTGATGCTAGTCGGCGTGTCTCGACCATTCTTGTTCCGACCCATCTCGTCCAATGGTACTCTTCGTCTTGTGCGGTGCCATCGACGCCAGACATTGACGCTGCATAACACGACCGAGCGCACTTCCCATCCTCTTGCCCATCGCACAGTTCGTGCAACCTTCCTTGACCGAAGTTGCGCTGAAGGAACTGACCTCGTGGGCACATCAACCAATAGTCATGCAGCGTGAACACGATTGGGATCTGCGCCTTCACAAGTACATCCACGATGCCCGTGGACAAGTGATTGAGGTGACCGATGTGAGCCACATCCGGCTCAAAAGACCGCACCAACTCTCCGAACCAAGCATCGAGTTCAGCATGGCGGTATCCATCCTTCGCCCTGGGCATGTTCACCAAGTGAACCGACAGTCCAGGATGCACTTCAACAACCCGAATTGTCATATCGGGAGCAAAGGGGTTCTCCTCGCGTGAGAAGACAACTACCTCATGGCTTTTGGAGAGTTCTTCGCAAATGGACTGGCTGTAAACCTCAGACCCTGCGCTGTACAGCGGTGGATAACCGTGTATGACCTTCAAGATCCGCATATTCACGCCGACCTCGTGAAGCCTACATATTCCTCCGATACTGCCCCCCCACTTCGAACATCGCCGCAGTTAGCTGTCCAAGGCTGCAGTACTTCGTCGCCTCCATCAGCACCTCGAACATATTCTCGTTGCGGATCGCCGCCTGCTGCAGGTCCTTGATCGCCTTCGCCGCTTCCTCGCTGTAGGCCGCGCGCAGGTTCTCCACCGTTGCGATCTGCGCTTCCTTCTCCTCCTCGGTGGCGCGGATCACCTCCTTGGGCAGGATGGTGGGTGAACCCTTGCTGCTGAGGAAGGTGTTGACGCCGATGATCGGGTATTCGCCGGTGTGCTTCAGCGTCTCGTAGTAGAGGCTCTCCTCCTGGATACGGCTGCGCTGGTACATGGTCTCCATGGCGCCGAGCACGCCGCCGCGCTCGGTGATGCGGTCGAACTCGCTGAGCACGGCCTCTTCCACCAGGTCAGTGAGCTCTTCGATGATGAAGCTGCCCTGCAGCGGGTTCTCGTTCTTGGCCAGGCCGAGCTCGCGGTTGATGATGAGCTGGATGGCCATGGCGCGGCGCACGCTCTCCTCGGTGGGCGTGGTGATGGCCTCGTCGTAGGCGTTCGTGTGCAGGCTGTTGCAGTTGTCGTAGATGGCGTAGAGCGCCTGCAACGTGGTACGGATGTCGTTGAAGTCGATCTCCTGCGCGTGGAGGCTGCGGCCGCTGGTCTGGATGTGGTACTTGAGCATCTGGCTGCGCTCGTCGGCGCCGTAGCGGTGCTTGAGCGCCTTGGCCCAGAGGCGGCGCGCCACGCGGCCCATCACGGCGTACTCGGGGTCCATGCCGTTGCTGAAGAAGAAGCTCAGGTTGGGCGCGAAGGCGTTGATGTCCATGCCCCGGCTGAGGTAGTACTCCACGTAGGTGAAGCCGTTGGCCAGGGTGAAGGCGAGCTGGCTGATGGGGTTGGCGCCGGCCTCCGCGATGTGGTAGCCGCTGATGCTGACGCTGTAGAAGTTGCGGACCTTCTTGTCGATGAAGTACTGCTGCACGTCGCCCATGAGGCGCAGCGCGAACTCGGTGCTGAAGATGCAGGTGTTCTGCGCCTGGTCCTCCTTCAGGATGTCGGCCTGCACGGTGCCGCGGACGCTCTGCAGGGTCTCCGCCTTGATCTTGGCGTAGACGTCCTTGGGAAGCACTTGGTCACCGGTGATCCCGAGGAGGAGGAGGCCGAGGCCGTTGTTGCCTTCGGGGATTTCGCCGTTGTACTGGGGCCTCGAGCCTTGAGCCTCGAGCTTCGAGCTGCTCGTGGCTCGCGGCTCACGGCTCGCGGCTCCCCAGCGCTCCTGGATCTTACGCTCCACCTCGGACTTCAGGCCGTTGGCCAGGATATACTTCTCGCAGTTCTGATCGATGGCGGCGTTCATGAAGAAGCCGAGCAGCATGGGCGCGGGACCGTTGATGGTCATGCTCACGCTCGTGGTGGGCGCCGTGAGGTCGAAGCCGCTGTAGAGTTTCTTGGCATCGTCGAGGCAGCAGATGCTCACGCCGCTGTTGCCCACCTTGCCGTAGATGTCCGGACGACGACCGGGGTCGTGGCCGTAGAGCGTGACGCTGTCGAAGGCGGTGCTGAGGCGCTTGGCGGGCATGCCCTGGCTCACGTAGTGGAAGCGCTTGTTCGTCCGCTCCGGACCGCCCTCGCCGGCGAACATCCGCGCGGGGTCCTCGCCCTGGCGCTTGAAGGGGTAGATGCCCGCGGTGTAGGGGAAGAAGCCCGGCGTGTTCTCCTGCATGGCCCAGCGCACCTTGTCGCCCCAGCTCTTGAACTTGGGCAGCGCCACCTTCGGGATCTTCAGGTGACTGAGGCTCTCGGTGTGGTTGGGCACCTTGATCTCCTTGCCGCGCACCTGGTAGGTGTAAAACTCGCCGCTGTACTTCTCCTCCTCGGCCTTCCAGTTCTGGAGCATGGACCAGAGGTGGGGGTCGAGGTCTTTCCTGATCTCTTCAAACTTCTTGGTCAGAGCCTCAAGCTCCAAGTCACTAGCCTCAAGCTTGTTCCCGTCAGGGCTTGAGGCTTGCGGCTTGTGGCTTGCGGCTTCGAGCATATCCGGTCCACCGAAAGTCAGAATTGCAGAGTAGAGTCCATACAACTTGTCCGCTATCTCCGCCTGCTGCTTCACCTTGTCGTCATACCTCCGATTGTTCTCAGAGATCTCGCTCAGGTAGCGGCTCTTGGCGGGCGGGATGATCCACACCTTCTCGCTCATCTCGTCGTGGGCGTGGAAGGTGCTCTGGAAGTCGACGCCGGTCTTCTCGGCGATCTTCTTCATGAGGCGCGCGTACAGCGAGTTGGTGCCGGGGTCGTTGAACTGGCTGGCGATGGTGCCCACCACCGGCAGGTCATCGTCGTTGGCGTCCCACAGGTTGTGGTTGCGCTTGTACTGCTTCTTCACGTCGCGCAGGGCATCGAGGGCGCCGCGCTTGTCGAACTTGTTGATGGCCACTACGTCGGCGAAGTCGAGCATGTCGATCTTCTCCAGCTGCGTGGCCGCGCCGAACTCCGGCGTCATGATGTAGAGGCTCACATCGCTGTGGTCCAGGATCTCGGTATCGCTCTGGCCGATGCCGCTGGTCTCCAGGATGATCAGGTCGAAGCCCGCGGCCTTCAACACGTCCACCGCTTCCTTCACGTGCTTGCTCAGTGCGAGGTTGCTCTGGCGTGTGGCTAGCGATCGCATGTACACGCGCTCACCGCGAATGCTGTTCATGCGTATGCGGTCGCCCAGCAGCGCGCCACCGGTCTTGCGCTTGCTCGGGTCCACGGAAATAACTCCGATGGTCTTCGTGGGCTGATCAAGCAGGAAGCGACGTATCAACTCATCCACCATGGATGATTTGCCCGCGCCGCCCGTGCCGGTGATGCCGAGGATCGGCGCTTTGTTGGCTGCTGCTTTCGTGTGGATGTCATCGCTCAGCTTGGCGTACACCTCGGGATGGTTCTCCGCCGCGCTGATCAATCGCGCGATGGCGGGCCAATTCTGCGGCGTCAACTTCTTCGCTTCACCGTTCACCTGCGCGCTCAGGTCGAAGTCGGCCTTCTCGAGCATGTCGTTGATCATGCCCTGCAAGCCCATCGCACGACCGTCATCCGGATGGTATAGCCGCGTGATGCCGTATTCGTGGAGTTCCTTGATCTCTTCCGGAAGAATGGTGCCGCCGCCACCACCGAAGATCTTGATGTGACCCGCGCCTTTCTCTTTGAGCAGGTCATACATGTACTTGAAGTACTCGGTGTGCCCGCCCTGGTAACTCGTCATCGCAATGGCGTGGGCATCCTCCTGGATCGCGGTGTTCACCACGTCCTCCACGCTGCGGTCGTGCCCCAAGTGGATCACCTCGGCGCCGGTGCTCTGGATGATGCGCCGCATAATGTTGATGGCGGCATCGTGGCCATCGAAGAGCGAGGCGGCCGTGACTACGCGGATCTTGTTCTTGGGGACGTAGGGAGGGGCTTGGACGAAGGACATGTGGCGAAAGTATCGCGAGCAGCGGTTGCACCCCGGCTAACGTCTGGAAGTCTTAGCTTCCCACTGTGTTACGCGCGTTCACCACCTCAATGACCTTGGCGCTGATAGGCATGTCGCATGCCCAAAGCTGGTGCCCGACCGGAGCTACATGGACATTCGAGTACTACGACCAGATGTTCGGCACCGGCGTTCACCGCATCAACTACACCGGGGATACATTGATCGAGGGTCACCAGGCTCAAAAGCTCACGCACTGGGTACACTGCGGCGGCGGTTGGGGACAACCCGAATTCCAGACCTATCATTGGTCGGACCTGTACACCTACGAGGAAGAGGGTGTGGTCTATCTGCAAGGTGGTGGATCCTTGGCGTTCGACACGGTGATGTGGTTCAGTGCGGTACCCGGGGACCATTGGAGCCCACCAGAAAGTGACTACTGGACTTTTGTGGTCCTCGATACTTCTACCTACATCCTTGATGGCATGCCTTTGCGGCAACTGGTCGTTCAAGTGGAGCCTGAAGGCTTGTCCCCGATCGACACTCTGCGCGAGCGTATCGGTTTCCAAGCGACCTATATCAGTCCGAGCGAGTCCATGGTCTTCGATGGAAACTACGGAGGTCTCCGATGTTACGAGGATGATGCGATCTCCTTCGTGAGGCCATGGGTATCGGACTGCGGGTATACCATGTCAATAGGTCAAGTGGAGAAGGCGACAAGCACCGCACTCTTCCCGAACCCCGGTAGCGACTATCTCATCCTTGCCCTCCCTCAGGGTCAGCACTTGGTAACGCTCCGCGATGCGACAGGACGTATCGTACTGCGGCAGAAGAGCAGCGGCGAACAGACGTTGATCGATACGGCTACGCTCCCACAAGGAACCTATGTGGTGTGTGTGGATGAAGGAGCTCTACGCGTATCTTGGGTGAAATTGTAAGTGTTCGCCTTTCATCGCGGGCCGGTAGTTCGGATATGGGCAACATGATGCCGATGGTGGCATCGCGGCCATCGAACGAACTGGCGGCAGTGACTACGCGGATCATGTTCTTGGGGATCCAGGGATGAGCGGATACGACGTACACGAGGTGGAGCGACCCGCGCCAGGTAATACGTAAGGGGGAGGAGTGGATGAGGGGTCGTCCGGTCACCTTCTTCGAGACCCGCTCCCAAGCCTGCGGTCGGTCTGTGGAAAAATAGATTTGGACGTTTGGGTAAAATGTCCTGTTCTTTGTTACCCAGATGGGTAATACAAAGGACAACGACACCCGGCAGCGCATCGTGGACGCAGCGCGCGAGCTCTTCCGAACGAAGGGCCAGGACGGCGTGAACATGCGTGAACTGGCCGAGCAGGCCGGCGTGAACAAAGGCCTGATCCATTACTACTTCAAGACCAAGGAGGCCATCTTCCGGGAGGTGTTCGGCCACCAGGTGGAGATGCTCTACCAGGAAGTGGGGGCGCTGCTGGATGCCCCCGGTCCCTTGCACGACAAGGTGCCCGTGCTCGTGGACGGCTACTTCCGCATGCTCACACAAGTGCCCGGGCTTCCGGCCTTCGTGCTCTTCGAGATGCAGCGCGATCCGTCCATCCTCACCAAGACCGCCGCGAAAGACATCCTCTTCAAGGTGATCGCCACGGTGGAACCCGAATTGAAGGCGATGGGACTTCCTCCCGAACGCGCCAGCGGCGTGCATTTCGTGACGGACATCGTCGGATTGTGCGCGTTCACCTTCGGCACGCTGCCCGGCATCAGCAAGGCGCTCAAGTTCAACAAGGCGCAACGCGAAGCCTTCCTCCTCTCGCGCAAGGCGCACATCATTTCGCTCATCCAACAGGGTCTCAAGCCATGAAGCACCTGCTCTTCCCGTTGCTCTGTGCCACGCCCTTTGCAGCGTTCGCACAGGAGCTCACGCTCGATTCCGCCATTGCACGAGCACTGCGCCACGACCGCATCCAACAGCAGATCGGCGACATCGATGCCGCGAGCGCGTTGCGTGACCGCGACCGGGCGAGCGGCTGGTACCCGACGCTGACACTGAACGCACAGAGCACGATCCAGAACGAGCAGATCGCCTTCCCTTCCTCGGTCCCCGGCTTTGCGCCACCGGAGATCCCGTTGGACTTTCACCGCATCCTGCTCAACTTCAACCAAACGATCTACGATGGCAACACCACGCGCGAGCGTCGACGCCTGGAGACGCTCGATGCCGATCGCCAACAGTTGGAAGTGGAAGCACGCGCCATCGACCTGAAGGGCCAAGTGATCCAGCGCTTCATGAGCATCCTCGTCTGCGAAGAGCAACTGGAGTTGAACGGATCGAAGACGAGTGCATTGCAGGTGCAATTGCAGCGGATCCACGCGGCGTTGGAGAATGGTGCTGCCCTGGCTTCCGAAGAGGCTGTGCTGCGTGCCGAGCTGATCGCCACAAGCCAGGAACGGATCGAAGTGGAAACCACCGAGCAGCGGATGCGCTCGGACCTTGTACTGCTGACCGGCGAGCAAAGCGTCCGCACAGCCACACTTGTGCGACCAGCGGTGGATCCGCCCGCACCGGCGGACCCGACACAACGACCGGATGTGCGGGCCTTTCAACTGCGCGCCGATGTGCTGGCGGCACAGGTGGAGGTGAGCAGCTCCATGCGCCGGCCTACCCTGAACTTCTTCGGTAACGCGGGAGCCGGTAGTCCCGGATACAACACGTTCAAGGAAGGGGTCAGCCCCATGCTGCTCGCCGGTGTCGGCCTGCAGTGGCGCATCCTCGATTGGGGCCAGGTGAAGCGCCAACGCAACATCGCGCAACTGCAACAGAGCGATCTCCTGATCGAGCGCGACCGCCTGCTGCGCAGCGTGAACATGGCGATCAACGAGCAGGACGAAGAAGTCAAAAAGATCGATCGCCTGTTGGAGAAGGACGGCGAACTGGTGGACTTGCGTGCATCCGTGGTGAAGGCCCGGAGCGAACAACTCGCCTTCGGTATGGCCACGGCATCGGACTACGTCACCGAACTGCACAAAGAGAACGTCGCCCGCCTCGGGCTCCAGATCCATCAGTTGCAACGCATCCTCGCGCAACGCATGCGCCTAAACATTGCCGGACAATGAGAACTCCCGCCCTCCTCCTCCTCACCAGTGCCTTGCTCGCCGCTTGCGGCAACGGGAAAGGCGACGCTGATGCCTACGGAAATTTCGAAGCGGTGGAAACGCTCGTGAGCGCAAAAGGCGCCGGTGAGCTGATCGACTTCCATGTGGAAGAAGGCGAGCGCCTGCAAGCTGGAGCACAAGTGGGCATCATAGACACCACATTGCTCGCGCTGCAAGCCAATGAGGCCGTCGCGAACCGTATCGCCACCGCAAGCCGGTCCGGTGATCTGATGGCGCAGATAGCGGTACAGGATGCACGACTGGCGGATCTGCAACGCGAGGAACAACGCCTGGTGAAGCTCGTCGCTGGCAAAGCAGCCACGCAGAAACAACTGGACGACATCCATGGACAGATCACCATCCAACAGCGGCAGGTGAAGGCCGTGGAAGCGCAGAACCCGACGATCAGTGCGCAGGTGCGCGCGGTGGAAGCGCGCGAGGCGTTGTTGCGCCAGCAGATCCGCGATCAACACATCATCAATCCCATGAACGGCACCGTGGTGGTGAAGCTCACCGAAGCTCACGAACTCGTGGCACCGGGCAAAGCGCTCTACCGCATCGCCGCCATGGACACCTTGGAACTACGGGCCTACATCAGCGGCGCTGACCTGTCGCGGGTGGTCGTCGGGGCTTCCGTGGAAGTGGGCGTGGACCAAGGCGACGGCAGCATCGCACGCATTCTGGGACGTGTGAGCTGGGTGAGCACCGAGGCCGAATTCACACCGAAAACGATCCAGACAAGAGAGGAACGTGTGGACATGGTCTACGCCTTCAAGGTGCGCGTGGCGAATCCCGAGGGCAAGTTGAAAAGCGGGATGCCGGGTGAGGTCCATCTGAACAGCGCACAACAGTGATCGCGATCTCGGGCATCAGCAAGCAGTACGGCACGGTGCAAGCGTTGAAGGACATCTCTTTCAGCGTTCCGCGCGGCGAACTGTTCGGCCTTATCGGCCCGGACGGAGCAGGCAAGACAACACTGTTCCGCCTGCTGGTCACGCTGCTTCTGCCCGATGCCGGTACAATGTCCTTCGATGGTCACGATGTCGTGACCGACTACCGCTACATCCGGCGCAACGTGGGCTATATGCCCGGCACCTTCTCGCTGTACCAGGACCTCACCGTGCGCGAGAACCTGGAGTTCTTCGCCAGCGTGTTCCAGACCACGGTGGAAGCGAACTATGCGCTGATCAAGGACATCTACGGCATGCTGGAGCCCTTCGCGAATCGACGCGCGGGTGCGTTGAGCGGCGGCATGAAACAGAAGCTCGCTCTCTGCTGCGCATTGATCCACAAACCGCTGGTGCTGGTGTTGGACGAACCCACCACGGGTGTGGACGCCGTGAGCCGTCGCGAGTTCTGGGCGATGCTGAAGAAGTTGAAGGACGAAGGCATCACGATACTGGTGAGCACCGCTTACATGGATGAAGCAGCACTGTGCGACCGTGTGGGCCTGATCCAGAACGGCGAGTTGTTGCGTGTCGGCGATCCGCAGGAGATCACACGCACCTTCGATCGGCTGCTGTATGCTGCCAGCGGTGGCGACGCCTACACGCTCTTGCGCGCCCTGCGGAAGACGACCGGCGTGGAACGCGTCTATCCGTTCGGAACGGCGCTGCATATCACCGCCAGCCCTGCGTTCGACATGAACGTGCTGCGTAGCGAATTGCGAGCGCAAGGTCTCGCCGATGTGGATATCCGGCCCATCCAACCCAGCATCGAGGACCTCTTCATGCATCTGATGCGATGAACGCGACCATCGCCATACACGCGCGCAAGCTCACCAAGCGCTTCGGTGATTTCACCGCCGTGAACGCCATCGACCTCGATGTGCGCGGCGGGGAGATCTTCGGCTTCCTCGGCGCGAACGGTGCGGGCAAGACCACGGCGATGAAGATGTTCATCGGCCTCTCCAGGCCCACTTCGGGCGAAGCGAGGGTGGCCGGCTTCGACGTGTACTCGCAGAGCGAGCAGATCAAGCGGAACATCGGCTACATGAGCCAGCGCTTCTCGCTCTACAACGACCTCACCGTGCGTGAGAACATCCGTTTCTACGGCGGTGTCTACGGATTGGAGGATGCCCGTTTGAAACAACGCACGGAGGAACTCATTGAAGAACTCGGCCTGCAAGCGCACGCGAAAACACTCCTCAGCGAACTTCCGCTCGGCTGGAAACAGAAGCTCGCCTTCAGCGTGTCCCTGATCCATGACCCGCGCGTCGTCTTCCTCGATGAACCCACCGGCGGTGTCGACCCGATCACGCGACGCCAGTTCTGGGAGATGATCTATGCTGCTGCTGCGCGCGGTATCACCGTGTTCGTCACCACGCACTACATGGATGAAGCCGAATACTGCCATCGTGTGAGCATCATGGTGGATGGTGTGATGGCCGCATGCGATACACCCGATGCGTTGAAGAAGCGTTTCAACGCGACGAGCATGGACGACGTGTTCTACCAACTGGCCCGTGGAGGGAAGCGCGCCGAATGAAGACCTTCAACGCATTCGTGAAGAAGGAGTTCCTGCACATCCTGCGGGACCGCCGCACGCTGCTGGTGCTCTTCGGCATGCCCGTGATGCAGATCATCCTCTTCGGCTATGCGATCAATACCGAAGTGAAGGAAGCCAACGTAGCGGTGCTCGATCAAAGCCGCGACACACGCAGCCGCGATCTGGTGGACGCGCTCTTCGCCTCGCACTATTTCCGCGATGCCGGACGCTTGGAGCGATCGGAGGACATCGAGGAGGTCTTCAAGCAGGGCAAGGCGAAACTCGTCGTGGAGATCGGCCCCGACTTCGCGAAGCGCTTCGAAGAGGGACGCGCGCAGGTGGCCCTTATCGCCGATGCATCGGATCCGAACGTCGCGAACATCATGGCGGCGTACGCATCGCAGATGATCGCCAAGTGGGTGGCCCGCGACCCGTCGAAGCGACAGGTGGAACTGATCGCCACGGAGTCGCGCATGCACTACAACCCCGAGATGAAGAGCGCCTTCCTCTTCGTACCCGGGGTGCTCACCATCATCCTCATGCTCGTTTCCGCGATGCTCACTTCCATCAGCATCGCACGCGAGAAGGAATACGGCAGCATGGAGATCATGCTCGTTTCACCCTTGCGGCCCATGCTCATCATCGTCGGCAAGGCCGTACCCTACCTGCTGCTTTCCTTGGTGAACGCCTCCTTTGTCTTCACAGTAGCGCGGGTGCTCTTCGATGTGCCCATGAACGGCAGCTACCTCTTGCTGTTGCTGGAAGGTCTGCTCTTCATCATGTCCGCGCTCAGCCTCGGTCTCCTGTTCAGCAGCATGGCCAAGACCCAGCAGACCGCGTTGATGCTCTCGCTCTTCGTATTGATGATGCCTACGATCCTGCTCAGCGGGTTCATTTTCCCATCGAGCAGCATGCCGCTGCCTCTGCAGGTGCTCAGTGATGTCATGCCAGCGAAACACTTCATCATCATCCTGCGCGGCATCATGCTGAAGGGCGTTGGAATGGAGGTGGTGTGGCCGCAAACGCTCATCCTCGTTTGCATGACCCTGTTCCTGTTGGCGGTCAGCGTTCGCAAATTCAAGGTGCGCCTGCAATGAGGATCGTGCGCCACCTCCTCCGCAAGGAATTCCTGCAGATCTTCAGGAACAAGGGCATGCTGCCGATCATCTTCGTGGCACCCATCGTACAGTTGCTCATCCTGGTGAACGCCGCGGACTTCGAGGTGCGCAACGTGCGCCTGATGGTGAGCGACATGGACGGGAGCGCCACATCCACCGCGCTCATCGACCGCTTCCGCGCCAGCGACCGCTTTACCGTGCAACGCACCTATGGTGGGTTCATGCAAGGAATGGCCGCCATCGATGCAGGCAGCACCGACGCCGTGCTTCGCATACCCGCGCATTTCGAGGCGGACCTTCGGCGGAAGTCACAAGCAGGCCTGATGCTCGACCTGAACGGTGTGGATGGTCAATTCGCGAGCTTGGTGCTGGTCTACGCGCGCACCATCATCGCCAGCGAACAAGTGTCCATCGTACAACGCCTGCATGGCACGGACCTCCGCCCGAAGCCGCCTGTGGAAGCCATCCCGCGGTTCTGGTACAACCTGCGGATGAACTACAAGAACCTGATGGTTCCCGGCTTGTTGGTGGTGCTTGTCACGCTCGTGGGCATGTTCCTCAGCAGCATGAACATCGTGCGTGAAAAGGAGATCGGCACGATCGAGCAGCTCAACGTCACGCCGATCAAGAAGTGGCAGTTCATTCTCGGGAAGTTGCTGCCCTTCTGGTTCATCAGTATGTTCCTGCTGGCGGTTGGACTGTTGCTCGGCAAGCTGGTTTACCACATTCCCATTGAAGGCAGCGTCTTCCTGCTCTTCTGCTTCGCGGCGATCTACCTCTGGGTGATGCTCGGCCTCGGGCTGCTGTTGAGCACCTTCAGCGATACACAGCAGCAGAGCATGTTCCTCTCCTGGTTCTTCCTGGTGATCTTCATCCTGCTCAGCGGCCTCTTCACCCCGATCGACAACATGCCGCACTGGGCACAGAAGATCACCTGGTTCAACCCCGTGAGCTACTTCGTCGAGGTGGTGCGGATGGTCCTGTTGAAGGGAAGCGGGGCTGAGGAAATCGCGAAGCATTTCGCGGTGATCACGGCCTTCGCCGTGGGGATCAATGGGCTGGCGGTGCTGAACTACCGGAAGCGGGCCTAGTCCAAAGGCGCTGGTCCGGATGAAAGCCCCCTGCGCGCCTTCCGGAACCGACTTGTTCATTCATACGACAGCACCGACGATACCATGGTGTGGGCGATCATCCACAACCACCTGGCACTGTTGAGACGGCTGGCTGAGGAACGCTCGATCTGACGAGATCGGTCACTCAGCCGGAACAAATTATTCGGCGGTTTGTACCACATCCTCCACGCTGCGGTCGTGCCCCAAGTGGATCACCTCAGCGCCGGTGCTCTGGATGATGCGCCGCATAATGTTGATGGCGGCATCGTGGCCATCGAAGAGCGAAGCCGCTGTGACTACGCGGATCTTGTTTTTCGGGACGTAAGGGGGAGCTTGAACGAAAGTCGACATGGTGGCGAAAGTACCGGTGGCGCTTGGAAGGTCTGAACGGGATGCGCGCACAGAATCCCCGACTTTCGCCGTTACTCCTGGGAACTACCGCATTCAGGAAGACCGCCCCGAACGCATGCGCCACCTGAACCTGCTCGTTGCCACCGTGCTTTCTCTGCTGTTGATGCCAACTGCAATGGGTTGCACCTTCTTCAAGCTGACCCGAGGAGGCGCGACCATGGTGGGCAACAACGAGGACGCCTGGAGCATCGATCCGCGCATCTGGTTCGAGAACGGGAAGGAGGGCGAATACGGCGCGGTCTATCTCGGGCAGAACAACTCCACCCCGCAGGGCGGCATGAACGAGGCCGGGCTCATGTTCGATGGGCTGCGTTCGCCTCCGAAGTCGTTCGCTGGGGCATATGGCAAACCACCGATCCATTTCGATGACCTCGCGCGCCGCGTGCTGCGCTCATGTGCGAACGTGCATGAAGCCGCCGCGCTGATCCGCACCTTCGACTTCAGTGAACTCAATGGCGCCTACTTGATCCTCGTGGACCGCAACGGCGAATACCTGGTGGTGGAGGCCGACACGCTCTTCACCGGCAACGACGCGACCTACGCTGTTACCAACTTCTGCGTCTCCAGTTGCACAGACTTCGACGTGGTGCCGAGCGAGCGCTACCAGCGCGGACGCGCGTTGCTGGGTACCGGTGGGGATACCTCCTTGGCTTTTTGCACCTCCGTGGTGAAGGGCATGCATGCCTGCCGGAAGAAGCTGGGCGAGGGCACGCTCTACTCCAACCTCTTCGATACGCAACGTGGGCTTGTCCACCTCTACTTCTACCACGACTACGCCACATTGCGCACCTTCAACCTGAAGGACGAACTGGCCAAGGGCGATCACAATCTGGATATGATCGCGCTCTTTCCGCCCAACGCGGAATTCGCGAAACTGGTGGCCTACCGCACGCCCTTCCACAGCATGGCGCTGCGCGTCTTCCTGTTGTTCGCGGCACTGGTGGCCTTGGTGTTCGGCGCGTACGCCGGGATCTCACTCGTGCTGAGCGCCGTCGCCCGCTTGCGCGGAAAGCCGAACGGGTCACCGGTCCTTCCGCTGCTCGTTGGTGGTGCGTGCAGCCTCATCGTGCTCTTCCTCGTCCCCACGCTGCTGCTCAACCAAGGTGTCTTCTACTTCGGTCTCGGGGACGCTTTCGATCACATACTTCCGGCGTTGACGTATTTGCCCTTGCTGCTCTGCTCGCTGACGATCCCGCTTGTGCTGTGGACGTATCGCGATTGGCGAACGCGTGTACTCTCGTCCGTTCGCCGCTGGAGCCTGACCGTGCAGACCGTGACGATCGTTGCGGTGCTCGTCGGGCTGTTCTACTGGGATCTGGTGGTCGGTTGAGGCGATAGGGTCTCCCTGCCGTACGGTAAGTCGCGGACAATCAAGCAGAAGCGATCAGGGGTTGACAAGTATGTCGATGTAGGTCGACTTTTGCTCGACAGAGGATCGGATATCCTCGTCGGAAATGCGGCAAGCCTCTCCCCAAGCTCGTTGCGCCTTGCTGGCGGCTGTGTTGTTAACGGGCCTCATTGCTCTTGCGCAGAAGCCGGGGGAACTTGATCGCATCGTCGAGTTCTCCACCCCGTTCGATCAAGCACAGTCCAAGTTCATTCATGAAGGGGTCACCGATCAGGACCCGGGAGCGATGGTATGGATCGACCACGCCGTGCAAAGCGTGGGCTTGCGTGTACATGTGGAACTGGACCGGGACCAATTGCAAGCGGTGGTCGCGCAGGCCGGATTGCACATCACGTATCTCGGACCACCGCGGCATGAGGTCGGGGCGGTGAGAGCATCGGTCTCCGGAGACGGTGCGGCGCCTGTCTACATCAATACCGGCGATCCGGCGACCGACAACGCGCGGTACGAATTGGCGAAGAAGACCTGGATCGCGGTCCATCCGGACCTCTACCAGCAACAGGTAGTGCAGCCCGAACGATAGCGGATGGAACGACCGATCTCCCGTTTCCACAGGTATGCCCTGCGGTGCAGCGCGCTCTGGTGCATCTTGGCGTTGACGGTATCCGTCTTCGCCCAGCCCGCGAACAATGATCCCTGCGGAGCGGTCACACTCACCCCGAACCTCACCTGTACCAATACGGCGGGCACGCTCGCTTCCGCAACGGCCACACCGTCCATACCCGCCCCGGGTTGTGCGACCTATGTCGGTGCCGATGTGTGGTACCAGGTGACCGTTCCCGCTTCCGGCCAGATCACTGTGACGACGAGCCAGCAGGGTGGTGGTATCAATACGGGGATGGCCTTCTACACGGCACCCTCTTGTGCGGGTCCCTTCGCCCTCGTCAGTTGCAACGATGATATCATCTTCATCTTCAACCTGTATTCGACACTGGTCTACAATGGCGCGCCGGGGACGGTGATCTATGTGCGCGTCTGGCGCAAGAACAGCACGGCCGGTGGTTCGTTCAACATCTGTGCGACCTCGCCCCCTGCGCCACCGGCGAATGATGGGCCTTGTGCGGCCACGCCATTGACTGTCGCCGCCAACTGCGGCTTCAGTACGTACACGAACGTGAACGCCACCACGTCCGCGACAACGCCCGCCCCGGGTTGCGGTTCGTTCGCGGGGTCGTTGGACGTCTGGTTCAGTTTCACAGCTCCGCCCACCGGCATCGCCATCATCGAAACGCAGGCCGGCACGATGACCGATGGTGCGATGGCGCTGTATTCCGCCACTGCGTGCAACGGCACCTTCACCCTGGTCCAGTGCGATGATGACAATGGTCCGGGCAACATGCCCTTCCTGTCGTTCACCGGATTGACTCCCGGCATGACCTACTACTTGCGCTTCTGGGGCTATGCGGGTTCTACCGGAACGTTCAATCTCTGCATACATGGTCCCGCTTCAGTGCCTCCGGGGAATTGCGTATACGTGCTGCAGCTTTTCGATTCCAATGGCAATGGTTGGGGTACCTCATCGGTGGGCGTCTCCATCAACGGCGGCCCTTACACCACTTATTCCGTCGCCAATCAGTACAACATCGCGCTCATCGGCCTGAATATCGGAAACGTGGTCGTGATCCAATACACCGCCAGCGGGCCGAATCAGGGTCAGAACAGTTTCACCCTTGGTCTGCTCACCGGTGGTGGACTGCTCTACACATCCCCTTCTCCGCCTACGGCGGGGATCGTGTTCACGCAGACCGTCACATGCACGCCACCACCCGCTCCTGCGAACGATTGTGCCGGCGGTTCCACGATCTGCGGGGGCCAGTCCTTCAACAACAATTCCAGCGGCACGGGCAACGTGGCGGACCTGACCGCTGCCAACCAAGGCTGCTTGGCCTCCGGTGAGCGCCAAGGCACCTGGTATCGTTTCTCGCCTTCTTCACCCGGAACGATCGGATTCTCCATCGTACCGGCGGTGGCCACAACGGACTATGATTTCGCGGTCTGGGGTCCGTCAAGCGGTGTGCAATGCCCGCCACTGGGCGCGCCGTTGCGCTGTTCCTATTCCGCGCTCGGGGGCAACACCGGTGTCGGCAATGGTGCAACGGACCCTTCCGAAGGCGCTGGTGGTGACAAATGGGTGAGCACATTTCCCGCGGTGGTCGGCCAGGTGTACATCCTGTACGTGGACAATTTCTCCGCCAACGGCCAATCGTTCAACCTCACTTGGCAGCTCGGTGGTGGCGCTTCGCTCGATTGTACCGTTCTGCCGGTAGAACTCATCGCGTTCACCGGTGAGGCGAAAGGGGATGCGGTCCAGCTCGACTGGACCACGGCGAGCGAGCACAACAACGACTTCTTCGCCATCGAACGGTCTGCTGATGGGGATGTGTTCACGGCCATCGGGGAGGTTGACGGGGCGGGCAACACCGCCCATGAAACGCGCTATCAGTTCATCGACCCCGCTCCCGGTCAAGGCGTGAATTACTACCGACTGAAGCAGGTGGATCTGGATGGACAGTCCTCGTATTCCGAAGTGGTAGCGGTCTTCTTCCGCGCGGAACAGGGACCGTTGATGATGGTGCCCAATCCCGGCTCGGACCAAGTGCGCATCCTGCTTCCGCGTTCCACGACAGGCTGGAATGTTTCGGTGATCGATGCCACGGGCCGCGAACTCTTGGCGACCGCGGTGAGGGGCGACCAAACGCTACTTGAGACCGGAGCCTTGCCGCGCGGGATCTATTCCATCAGGGCCATCTCGTTGAATGGTAGTGTGATGACCACTGGACAGTGGATGCGGGAGTAGCCCTCGCGTTCAATGGAGGAGAGATCGCCAAGTCGACGCCACGCGTTGATCACGCTCTTGGGCGGGCAACCACGGAGTGCTTGTTCCGTATTCCATGAAAGGGCATATTTGTTCCATGAGCACCATCGTCAGCCGGTCAGGCCGGTCAGGAATCTCGACGGCGCGGTCGCTCTTCATCGCCGTTCTTCTGTGCGCTTGGGCAGGACTGCATGCGCAGAAGCCAGCGGAACTCGACTACTTGATCCGCTTCACAGCCCCGATCGCTTCGGTGCAGGAGAAGTACATCCACGAGACCCTGCAGGGCCATGAGCCGGGGGCAGGAGTGTGGGTGGACCGGCCGAATAGCCAAGTGAAAGTGCGCACCCACATCAGTTTGGACCGCGCCGCGTTGGAAACCGCATGGTCGGCCATCGGGCTAACGATCATGACGTTGGGCCTCATAGAACCGGTGCCGCAACAGGAACGCTCCGTACAGGTGGCGAATGACCCGTTTCCCATCCTTGTGTCCACCGGGGATCCCGCTGCGGACAATTCCGCCTTTGATGCCGCCAAGGCTGCTTGGATCGCGGCGCATCCGGAGGCTTACCAGCTCATGACCGCCCCTCGGGAACATTGAGCCCATGATGAGATCCGTTACTCCTTCATCGGTGGGTTCCCTGTCCAGGCTGATGCTGACAAGCATGCTGGCGGCCGCCTGTTCTGTCGCGCTCGCGCAGCCGGGGAACGACAACCCGTGTGGAGCAGAGGTGGTCACACCCGGTGTTGCTTGCGTGAACTCCACTTGGAGCAACGTGGCCGCTACGGGTACGACCGGTCCCCCGGCACCCGGTTGCGCCAGTTACTCTGGCGGTGATGTATGGTTCCAACTGACCATTCCCACCGGCGGAACGGTTACCGTAACGACGAGCACCGTGGTCGGAAGCCTGTTCACGGATTCCGGCATCGCCTTCTACACGGCGGCCACCTGCGCCGGGCCCTTCACCCTGGTGAGCTGCAACGACGACTTCACCGGGCTCATGTCCCAGCTCACTTATACAG
>JBGAJW010000072.1:0-24772 GCA_044224725.1 Flavobacteriales bacterium | reverse complement strand
ACGAAGTTGCCGCCTTCACGCATCAGCTCGATGGTCAGGGTCGAACACTCGGAGTATTTCACCGCGTTGTTCACGGCTTCCTTGAAGATGAGGTAGAGGTTCCTGCGCTGCGTCATGCCCAGGTGCTCGTTGAGCACATCGTCCTGCACCCTCAATTCGAGTTCGCACTCCTTCGCATCGGTGATGCGCATGGCGTAGCTGTTCATCCGCTGCGATACACGGGCCATGTTGTCGTTCCCCGCGTTCACGGCCCACACGATGTCGTTCATCGCTTCCAGTACAGAGGTGGTGCCTTCCGTGATGTGACCGAGCAGCGCGGCCGTTTCGCTGCTCCCTTCATTGGCCTTGCGCTGGGCCACGGCGCTGTAGAGCTGCACGCTGCTCAGGGTGGAGCCGATCTCGTCGTGGAGGTCGCGGGCGATGCGCTCGCGCACGCGCACCACCTTCAATGCTTGGAACAGGCGGTACCGGTAGAAGCCATAGAGCGCCGCGACAATGAACAAGGCGCTGGCGATGCGGAACCACCAAGTGCCCCACCACGGCGGGGTGATGATGAACTGGATGGATGCGCCGCGTTCGTCCCACACGCCTGCGCTGTTGCAGCCCTGCACGCGGAAGGTGTACGCACCGGGGTCGAGGTGTGTGAAGGTGGCCTCGTGCGTCGTGCCAGCTTTGAACCATTGCGGGCTGAATCCTTCGAGCTGATAGCGGAAGGTGTTCTTGCCCGGCAGCGTATGGTCCATACAGGCGAAGGTGAAGGTGAGCATGCGCTCATCATAGGGCAGGGTGATCGTGCGCGTGTACTCAACGGCGCGGTCCAGGAGAGGCCTGTCCGCTCCCGGCAGCGTGAAAGAACCCGCCACCACTTCTTGATCGGCCAAGCGAAGACCCGTGATCACCGTGGGGCATGGGGGTTCCACCTCATAGAACTCCGCTGGCCGGAACCAATTAGTGCCCATGGGGCCACCGAAGAACATGCGCCCATCGGCCGTGGCACCTGCGGCCCGCGTGTTGAACTCATTGCCGATCAATCCTTCCTCATAGGTGTAGCGCTTCAGGTCCTTGGTGCGCGGATCGAAACGGCAAAGCCCCATGTCGGTACCGAACCAGAGGTTGCCCCGTTCATCCGGCAGGATGCCATACACCACGTTGCTCGGCAAGCCTTCCTTGGTGGTGTAATGCTCCACCACGCCCGAGCGCCGATCGTATTTCACCAGGCCACCACCACCGGTGCCTATCCACAACAGATGCACCGGATCCCGCGGATCGAAACAGATACCGATGAGCCGATCGTTGGGGATCGAGCGGGGGTCCGCATCACTGTGATGGATATGCTCCCACGCGCCCGTGTTCGGATCCAGATGGAACAGTCCGGCCTTCGTAACGAACCACAAGGAGCCATCCCCGTCCATCTCCATGGAGGCAACATCGCTCCAATCCCGTTCACCGAAGGGGATCGGATACTGGCACAGCAAGCGCTCTTGTCGGGTGTCGATCCGCAAAAGCGCAGCACTCGCGTTCCATCCCTTGGGGCCGTTCACCGCGAGCGCCCAGATGTCATCACCCTGCCCAGGATAGATGCTGCGGGTGGCCAAGCTGTCCGGAACGAAATCCGGAAAGCGCAGCTCGCCGGACCGTTCGATGACCGTAAGCTTGGGTTTGATGCCCCACTGGGGTGCGGAACTTGCCCAAACGCGTGATCGGGGATCGATGCACCAGATGTTCGGGTTCACCATAAGGCCATGCGCAACCAAGCTCTTATTCACGTTGGACGTGGCCATCCGCCCTTTGGCATCGGTCCACTGATCGTCATCCGCATTGACCAAGGCCAACGTACCGGATGAAGAAGCCCGATAGATCGTGGCCACATCGGGCAGGTGATGGAAGCGCTGGCGCATGCGCGTGATCTTCAGCACACCATAGCCGTTGGTGCCCGCCCAAATGGTGCCTGACCTGTCTTTCGTCCAACAGATCATGCCCAACTCCGGTTTCAGCCGTTTGCCGTGGATCTCCGATAGCCGGAACGGCTCGATGCGCCCGTTCGCCGCTTCGATGCGCTCATACAGGACCCCACCCGTCCACAGCCGGCCATCGATCTCCTTCATGCGGTCGAGCGCATGACGCTCATCGCCGAATGTGACCGATATACGGGCGATCCCACTACCCCTTCTCGTAAAATGGTACCGCTCTGCGTCGCGGGTCAACCACATGCCTGAACCTCCACCATCCGCTGTCATCCAATGCATCGGGTTGAGCAGATGCTGCTGATCCGTGATATAGTCCGCACGCACGCGCGCCAGGCAACGATCCGATCGGGGATCCACGACCATCAAGGAATCACCGAAGGCGACCCACACATCGCCATTCCGGGCCATACCGAACGACAGTATGCGTTCCGGCCAGGAGATCCGCGGGAATGCGCTACGAGGGTCCTCCACCGACGGTCGTGCGCGCATGTCGCTCGCGCGCACCATATGGAGTCCTCCATGCAGGGCGTGGAACCAGATGTTGCCGTTGCGGTCCTCTATCAGGCTGAGGATCTCCGGCGATCGCCCCACGCTTGGTACCGCATCCGGCATCACATGGGTGAACATGCCCGTGCGCGGATCGTAACGGTCCACGGCCCCGGACTCGAAGCCGAGCCAGAGCAGGCCGTTGCGGTCCTCCAGCAACTCGCGCACGATGTTGGAGCCGATGCTGGTGCTGTCCTTGTCGTCGTGTTGGAAAATGGTGAAGTGGTACCCATCGCTGCGCGCTAACCCACCGCGCGTACCGAACCACATATAGCCGGTGCGGTCCTGCAGCACGCATTGCACCATGCCTTGCGGCAGCCCATCCTCCACGGTGATGAGCTCGACCAGGAAGTGGGCGGTGTCTGCGGGTGTCTGTGCCCGAACGGACGCCCATGGAAAAAGCGCCATGACGCCCAATGCCAACCACGCGGAACGGTGATGCGCCGGAATGGAAGGGCTCGCCATGCCCCGGCAACATACTGCACAGCGGCATTCATATGCCGATCGGATCGTTCCGTATCACTAGGATCCTTTAGGTAGCGGCGATCGAATCAATAGGATCAGGGATTGTGGCCCCGCGCATGGCCCGGTTGCTTTGGCCCCGCGACCGGACCGGCAGGAAGCGATCATGCACGCGCCGGAAAAACAACCAACGCCCGGGATCCCCATGAAAAGAAAACACTGGTCTCTTCTGTTACCCCTGCTGGCCGCCCCGGCCTGCTTCGCCCAGAGCACCTCGCCGGAGGTGTTCAGTTCCTCGGGCGGCACCGGTGCTTCCCCTTCCGCGCAACTGAGCTGGACCATCGGCGAACCGGTCACCGAAACGGTGTCCGACGCGGCGAACAGCTTGACCCAAGGCTTCCACCAGCCTGAACTGGACATCAGCACGTCCGTCACCGACAACGATCCGGCCTGGTCGGCCACGGTCTATCCGAACCCGACCTCCTCGCTCGTACGGATCGATCTGGACCGCGTACCGCAGAACGCCACGGTGGTGGTCTTCTCCGCCAGTGGCGAACAGGTGATCATGGAACGCATGAGCGACCAGCACCTGGTTCTCGATGTGACCGGCTTGGCCTCCGGGAACTACGTGATCGACCTGCGTGACCAGGCCACCGGCCGTCGCGCACGATTCAACCTCAACAAAACCAACTGACATGAAACGTTTCTCCATATCCCTGCTCTCCCTCGGCCTGTCCCTCTGCTTGCTGGCCCAAGCGCCCCAGAAGATCAAGTACCAATCCATTGTGCGCGACAACACCGGTGCGGTCATCGTGAACACCGCGGTGAGTTTCAGGATCAGCGTGTTGCAAGGCAACGAGAACGGACCTTCGGTGTACACTGAAACGCACACGGGCCAAGTGACCAACGCGTTCGGCCTGGTGAACCTGGAGATCGGTGGAGGCTCCGTGGAAAGCGGTGACCTGTCCGCCATCACCTGGGGCACCGACAACTACTTCTTCAACATAGAACTGGACGCCACGGGCGGAACGAACTACCAGCAGATGGGCACTTCGCAGGCGCTTTCCGTCCCTTACGCGCTCAATGCGCGCACGGCGGATGCGGTAGCGAACGCACCTTGGGTGGGCAATGGCGATGCCATCTACAACACGAACTCGGGGAACGTCGGCGTGGGAACGAACGCGCCGTACGGGAAATTCCAAGTGGAAACAGCGAACAGCAGTTTCCGCGTGTACGGTTTTGAGCCCGCCGATGCCGTAGAGCTGACCGGTGAATTCCGCGGGTTGACAGCCCAGCCGGCCCTCCGATTCGCTTCAGAGAACACCGGCGAATTCTGGGACATCGGTATGAACGGTGCTGATGGATACCGCATCGCCTCCGCCAACGGGGAGGCCGTCGCCATCACGCCAGAGCTGAACCTCGGCGTGGGAACCATCGCGCCGGAGAACAAGCTCTCCGTGGAAAGTGCGGCCGCCGGCAACGCGGTAGGTATCCGGAACACCAACAACCTCGGTGCCGCCGCGATCGCCTTCAGCGATGACGCGGCCGAGGAGCAGCTCTGGGTGGGCTACGACAACACGGGCGGCGGATCGCCCTTCCCCGGCGTTGCCTCCATCAACTCCCGGCCCGCCCTGGTGCTCGCCACGCAGAACGCGGAGCGCATGCGCATCACACAGACCGGGGAGGTCGGGATCGGTACTGCCACGCCCCAAGCACAGCTCGATGTGACCGGCAACGTACGCATCGCTGATGGCACGCAGGGACAGGACAAGGTGCTCACCTCCGATGCGAACGGCCTAGCGACGTGGCAAAGTTCCGCAGCGCATGCCTATGGCGTGATCGATGGGGTCAACTTCACGGTGAATGCAGGATCATACAACGTGGAAAGCGTCTCGCACACCAGCACGGGGAATTTCGAAGTGGTCCTGAGCACGAGCGCGATCAACGGCATGAACGCTCCGATCGCTTGTGCGCTGGTGGATACCAATTTCTACGGGTTCATCTCCTATTACCAGAGCTTGAGCAACGTGGTATACGTGCGGATCAGGGACGCTTCCGGCGCTGATGCCGATGCCAGCTTCAGCCTTGTCGTATTCGGCAATCCCTGATAGGTCACTCTCCCGAAAGAGCGCCGATCCGTAAGGGTCGGCGTTCTTGTTACCGCCCTCCACGCGTTCCTCTCGTTCACCGACCGACCCCCCAGGGAACACGACGTCGATCGCGCTCCCATACTCCCGGATCGGGAGGTGCACATCCAGGAGCCGATCGGCCGGCGCCCATGTGGTCCGAGCCTCCCCTTGTCCACCGTCACTAGATGTAGGGATATCCAGCGCACAACATCAAGAAGACTCTCGATTGTGCCCCGTGCGGGAATGGGGTTGGTTTGCTCCCGTGAGCACTACCGTGATCCGGCCCGGCCGGCATCCCGATCCCCATCCAACCGAAAACCCTTCACCGACCATGTTCCGGAATACGTTGACCAAGGCGAGCCACCTGCTGGCCGCCTGCGCACTTCTGATGGCGAGCACCACGCGCGCCAACAACATCACCACATCCACCGGTTCGTTGGTGGGCAATACCGGTACCACCGTACTGGTGCAGTTCAACGTGAGCTGGGAGAACAGCTGGCGCATCAATCCGGACCGGTGGGACGCCGCGTGGGTCTTCATAAAGTACCGCAGCGCGGACGGCCTGTGGCGCCACGCCTCCCTGAGCAATACGGGACATGTCGCACCATCGGGCAGCACCATCACCACGGGGCTGCTCGCATCAGGTGGCGCGTATGACCCCGTGACCAATCCGGGTGTCGGGGCCTTCATCTACCGGAGCGCCGATGGCAGTGGCACCTTCAGCGCAACGGGCGTGCAACTGTTGTGGAACTACACCGCGAACAACGTGAATCTGGCCAACGTGCAGGAGGTCCGGGTCTTCGCCATCGAAATGGTATACGTGCCAGCGGGCGCGTTCGCCGTGGGTTCGGGCGGCGCGGAGGCGAGCGCCTTCGCGCTTACGACGATCAGCACGGCCAACGCGCAGACCGCGCCCACCGGCTCCGGGGCCCTCGGTGGTCAGGCGGGCGGTTACCCCACGGGCCAGTTCCCGGCCGCCAATTCCTTCTGGCCGAACGGCTTCAATGCCTTCTACTGCATGAAGTATGAATTGAGCCAGCAGGGCTACGTGGACTTCCTGAACACCTTGACCTACGACCAGCAGGCCGGCCGCACGCGCATCGCCCCGAGCACCACGCCGAACAATTTCGCACTGGTCCTTGGCGGTTTGCCCAACCAGATGCGCAACGGCGTGATGATACAGACCTCCGGCGTGGCGAGCACCACGCCCGCTGTGTACGGGTGCAACCTCATCGTGAACGGGACCTTCAACGAAGCGGGGGACGGAAGGGACCTCGCCTGCAACTACCTGAGCTGGGGTGATCAAGCGGCCTATCTGGATTGGAGCGGCCTGCGCATCATGTCGGAGTTCGAATACGAGAAGGCCTGCCGCGGCACTGCCCTTCCGGCAGCGAACGAATACGCGTGGGGCACGACCACCATCGGTGGCGGCAGCTATGGGCTCACGGGCAGCGGCAGCACCAGCGAAGCGATCAGCACCAACTACAGCACCACCGCCGGCAACGGGACCTATGGCACCGCGCTCCCCGGTGGTGGTCCCTTGCGCACCGGCATTTTCGCGGCCAACGCCGGCAATACGGGCCGCATCACGGCCGGTGCCGGTGCCTATGGCATCATGGAACTTTCCGGCAACCTGGCCGAACGCATCGTTGAGTACGGGAGCACCCAGGGCCGCGCGTACACCGCTTCCCACGGCAACGGCAGCCTCACCGCCGCTGGCAACGCCGATGCCGCATCATGGACGAATACGAGCATGAACCTGCGGGGCGGTGCGTGGCACACCCCCGTCACCAACCTGCGCGCATCCGACCGCTTCTATTCCGATGTGAACAGCGGCAACGTGTTGGGCGACCAAGCGGCCGGCTGCCGTGGCGTGCGCACCCAATAGGTCTTATGTGATCAACCAGCGATCATGAAGACCTTATCGCTCTTCGCGCTCCTATTGCCGGCAACGGCGCTTGCGCAATTCGCCGGTGGCCTCGGCCATGGGGATGTGCAACTGGCCTTCACAGGCATCGCCGGTCCCCAATTCACGGGCGGCGTTGGCCGCGGCGATGTGTCACTGGCCTTCACCACGATGGCACCAGCACCCTTCCTGGGTGGAACGGGCCGTGGCGATGTCCTCCTCGCCTTCACCGGCCCCATGGGTTCACCCTTCCTGGGCGGCAACGGCCGGGGGGACGTGCGCTTGGCCGTGACCGGTCCCGTGAACGCGCCGTTCGCGGGCGGCAACGGCCGAGGTGATGTGCGATTGGCCGTGACCGGTCCCGGCAACACGCCGTTCGCCGGTGGCAACGGCCGCGGCGATGTGCAACTGGCCTTCGGGCAAGGGCTGCTCCTCGCCTCGCGTGCCATACTGGAAGGGCCGTATGATAGCGGCGTTGGGCTGATGTCCGATGCGCTCCGTGCCACGGGCCTGGTGCCGACGGCAGAACCCTACTCCGCCTTGGGCTATGCGACCGCAGGGGTGAGCGGCGCCACAACGAACGCGAGCGTGCTGACCACCACGGGCAACAACGCCATCGTGGATTGGGTAGTGGTGGAGTTGCGCCAAGCGGGCACACCTTCCGTCATCGTTCGCGCGCGCACCGGTCTGGTACAACGCGATGGCGATATCGTGGGCCTGGACGGCGTATCACCGCTCAGCTTCAACCAGGCTCCGGGAACCTACCACGTGGTGGTGAAGCACCGCAACCACTTGGGGGTGATGACGCAAGACCCCGTGGCCCTCGGCCTGTCCACCGTACCGATAGACCTCTCCTCCGCCGCCACCGTCACCTACGGTACCAATGCACGCAAGTCCATCAGCGGCAGCTTCCCCACACAGGCAATGTGGGCGGGGGATGTCACCTTCAACGGTGAAGTGAAATACACCGGCAGCAGTAACGACCGCGACCCCGTCCTGGTGGCCGTGGGCAGCACCACACCCAACAACGTGGTCACGGGCTATGCCGGGCAGGATGTGAATATGAACGGCCAAGTGAAATACACCGGTAGCGGGAACGACCGGGATCCCGTTCTTGTGAACGTGGGCAGTACGACCCCGAACAACACACGCGCAGCACAGTTGCCCTAGGCGCTTTCCGCTTCCCCGATCGACCAACGGCGCCAGCCCCGGATGAAACTCCGGTGTCTGGCGTCGTTCGCGTTCCAGGAGGTGTCAACAGCATCAACGCGTTTGTACGCAACCTTCCCGCCGTGTCCCGTCTATCCCGCACGATGCGCAGAACACTCCCCCTCCTGCTCCTGCTGGCCCTGTGGCTCCCCGGCCGCGGCCAATCCCCCTTCACCTACGCCCTCGCACAGGACACGAACGTGAACCTCACACGGCCGCGCGTCTTCGAGCGCATCGGGCCCGACCTCTACCGCGTGTTCGGCGGCTCGGGCAACAACGATAGCAGCTGGACCTACAGCGCGGAGATGGACGCCAGCGGGGCGCTCACCAACATGCGCACCATGCGCTGCGGGGTGAACACCACCAATGCGATGCCCAGCACTATGCTGCGTACATCGGACGAAGGCATGCTCGTCGCCTTCGCATTGCCCGTGGTGGGCACGAATGCCTACTCCTTCGTACACACGGATGCGGACGGCAACGTGGAATGGTACCGCACCTACCCGGATGTCTACGGGCAGTGGATGGTCGATTCGGACAAGGGCCTGGCCGAGAAGGACGGGCATTACTTTACCATGGGCAGGGTAACAACGGTGCCCTCCAACGAAGGGCACGCCAGCACCATGGTGGAACTGGACGCCACCGGCAACTGCGTGGTGCAGCGCACCTGGGCGGGCGGGGACGTGTGGAGCGGCGAAGGCCAAGGCATCGTGCGCACGGCGGACAACGGCTTGCTCACCGTGGCCGTGGAGCACCTCTACTCCAGCAACAGCAGCTGGCCCTACTTGAGCGTGCAGCAGTGGAGCGCGGACCTGGGCATCAGTTGGTCCAACAAATACTCGCTCGGCTACGCGCACGGCCTGGTGCGCGTGCTGGCCACGGCGGATGGCGGCTCGCTCCTCACGGGCTACGTCTTCCCCAGCATGGGCAGCCAGCAATATCCCTTCTTCCTGCGCTTGGACGCTGCGGGCACTGTGCTCTGGGCGCGCCGGTCGCTCACCTCCGGGCTCATCCCGCAGGGCGCGGTGGAAGAACCCGATGGCGGCTTCGCGGTCTGCTTGTACAAAACGCCCGCTGCCCCCATCGTGGCGCGCTTGGGCAGCGATGGTGCCTTCATCAGCGCGCAACGCGCCACGGGCTTCGCCTTTCCGGTTATCCCCTGGGGCCTCACGCGCGATGCGGACACCGGCGAGCACCTGCTGCGTGCCACCGGCGGTGACCAGAACAGCACCTACCTCTTCCGCTTGGATGAGGCCCTCGCCTTCGATTGCGAAAGCAGCCCCTACACCTGGGCCGATACGCTGGTAACGCCCACCGTGAGCGCCTTCCCGGTGGACGTGACCACGGCGCAGCTGAACAGTACCGATACCGCATGGGCCGCTTACCCTGCCCTGTTCAGCGTGATGGATGCCTGCCTTTCCACAGCAGTTCCCGAAGACGCAGAGCCTCAACCGAACGTATGGCCCGTGCCTACTGCCGATGTGGTACATGTGGAATGGAACGGAACGGGCGCGGTACGCTGCGATGTGCTGGATGCGACGGGTCGCACAGTGTTGTCCGAGCTGGCCGCACATGCGGAAGGGGGAAGCCTGCGCGTTGACCTCAGCGGACTGCGCGCCGGGGCCTATGTGCTCCGTCTGCAAGATGCGGGGGCCGTGCGCACTGTGCGTGTGGTGAAAGAGGCTGCGCGGTAGCTAGAGGGAACGCCCCCGCTCAGCGGAGCTTCTCCCGCACCTTCACGTACAGGTTCTTCACGCCCTTGTCGTTCTCGCGGGCTTCCACCCGCAGTTCCGGAATGGCCGAAAGCAGGTCCGAGAGCTTCTTGTAGCCGAAGTTGCGCACATCGAAATCCGACCGCTGCTTCAGGATCGCATCACCCATGCGGCCCATCTGTACCCAGCCGGTCTCATCGCCCAGCCCCTCCACTGCGGAGATGATCGCCTTGGTGATCCGCGCATCCAAGCGGCTGATGGGTTTGGCCGCGGTGCTCGCGGCGGCCTTGCCGCTGGTGGCCAGCGGTTTCGGGGGCGAGAGCACTTCCAGGTAGATGAACTTCTCGCAGGCCTTGATGAACGGCTCCGGCGTCTTCTGCTGGCCCATGCCGAAGACCAATTTGCCGCTCTCCCGCAGGCGCGTGGCCAACCGGGTGAAATCGCTGTCGCTGCTCACGATGAAGAATCCGTCCACGTTGGACAGGTGCAGCATGTCCATGGCATCGATGATCAGTGCGGAGTCCGTGGCGTTCTTGCCCGTGGTGTAACCGAATGACTGCATGGGGGTGATGGCGTGCTCGTTCAACACCCCCTTCCAGCCGTTCAGTCGGTTGCTGGTGAAGTCCCCGTAGATGCGCTTGTAGCTGGGCTTGCCGTAGTTGGCGATCTCCGCCATCATCACGTTTATGGCCTTGGCGGGCACATTGTCCGCATCAATGAGCACGGCCAGGCGCAGGTCATTGTTCTTCGGTTGGGACATGGCGAACCGGTTTGCTGAACGAAGCTCAGGAACGGAACACCCGCGTGACACACTACCGGGCTACGGGTTTTCAACCTGGTTATCCATGGCGGGGGTATGCGCATGGTCTCGAGACGAAGACCCTGTGGAAGGATGGGCCTCACCGTCGCGCTTTCCGCTACAAGTCCTCGGCTGGATTACCAACCTGTGGGCTTTCCACTGCAATCGCTCACGCGAACACCGCTTACTAGACGGCCCATTGCAAGTCGTGCACTTGCGCCACGTCCCAGTAATTCAGATTTTGGAGAGCTCCAGAAATTCGCTTGACTAGCTCCGCGTCTGAAAGACCATCGATGTCCTTAAGGTTGGCCGCATTCGCAACGCGCAAGGCCGTTTCTCTCGCCAAACCGAGTTCAATCAAGCGGCGAACTTCGATTCTGTACGCACCCATTTCCATGAAACCAAGCAACGGATTCTCGCCTCCTTGAAGAGTGGCCACGGCTCTCAGAACTTTCGGCAGATCATGAACAACCGACTGGTTCACGCGCGTCAATCTGCGATCGATCTCCTCCCAACCAACCGTCTCCTCATTGACCTCCCAAGAGATGATCGAGCGCAAGGATGCCTCCCGCATCCACTTGCTCGCGGTGCTCACAATCGAATAGATGACTCGATCATCATACTCCTTGAAGTACTTCGCATAGTAGTATGGCGCACGTTCTCTTAGGACGCTCAGAGTCGCCTGGACGGCATCCATGAAATTGTGGTCAAACGGCGACTTTGGTAGCGACTGAATCTCGCCGGACTGAGTTGCGCTATACAAGTCATCCAAAACAAGTGGGTCCCAATAAGGCGCTTTTACACAAAGCGATCGAGGCACGGCAATCCGACCCAGGTCCGACCGTGCAGCCTCTAGCTCTGCAGGCTTCAGTTCGATGCCGATGTTTCGCAGTCGCGGCTCTGCGTCAATTCCATACCTGAGAATTGATTGTCGGATTACCGTCAAAAGGTCACTTGATGGTAGCTCCTCGGACGGTACTTCTCCAGCAATGAGTGCCCTGACCAACGCAGGACGGTTCTCACTGAACCTCTCCCTGTAACCGAACTGCACGTTCTTGTCCGGAAAGTCCAAGGTGATCTGATCGTCCTCAAAAGCTCCGGCATCTAGAATGATTGAACGGCCAACAAAGTCCTTCATAAGCCGTCCAGCTCGCCCACGCAGATTTCCAAACTCATAAGCGGTTAAGCTCGTTGCGTTTCCTCTCTGGCTGACGAACAGATCCGGATTTCTGGCGATGATGTTCTTTGCCGGAAGGTTGACACCTTGCATCAGCGTTGTTGTACAAGTCAGTATGCGAATGTCTTGCTCAATAAACGCGCGCTCCACCGATGAACGCACGTGGTGGGGCATTTTGCCATGGTGGAAAGCGACGCCAGCCCGCAAGCATTGGCTCAGAGCATACTGAGGGTGAACTGTCTCAGAAACATATTCCAGAAGAGAGTCGATTCGCTCCTTCTTCGCTGGCCAGTGGAAGCGATCCGCTAACTCTATTGCAGTGTTCGTCGCTTGCTTGGATGTCGGAGAGAAGATGATTGTGCCTTCGTTCTGACCGATTTCATGCGCAATCTCTGCGACCAGGTCATAAACAGGCTCGCGATATTGCTGCTTACCAAATAACCCCAGTGCACCAGCGGGAAAGGAGACTTCGATTTCGTTGCGTGATTCAAGTGCCGGTGCATTTTGTATAACAACCACACGCTTGCCCTTCTTTGCAAAGGAATAGGTCAAATTGACCACAGGTGGTAAGAGTTGGCTTATGGAATCAGCCTCATCCCCTAGAAGGCCTCGTGTAAGTTCTTTGATGTTCTCTACCCTGGGACCACTCACCACCGCTCGGCGCGGCCTCTTCTCATTAATAATCTCACTTAGAGCATCGAGAAGCGATTTAGAACGCTCGTCATCCTCGTTGGAAACACGTTCTACATTCTGGATCTCATCAACGATGAGCATTGCTATGTCACTGAAGGAACCCTCTTGTGCCAATGCCGCAATTGCCCGTTCCTGCGTGAGCACAAAGACCGTCTTTCGCGCGTCTTTAGCGAGTCGTTCAGAATACGTCTGGTAAACCCCAATCCCGGATAGCTCAAGTCGAACCAGTGCGGACCGGAAATCCTTGGTGACTTGATTAATGAGGCTGATTGTGGGAACGATGTAGATAATAGCTCCATCCTCCCTTGACAGCACATCCAAAGCCTTGTGCAGAAGGATGAAGGATTTCCCTGCGGATGTGGGCGCCGATATCCCCAATCTCGGTCGCGTCTCAAGTGCGTCCCAAACATCCTTTTGGAAGGTTGATAGGACACAGGGTTGCTTGTCACACACAAGAACCTCATGAACATAGTTGCGTGCTTCTATAATCGTCTCCATCACCCCACTACCCCAAGAGCGAAACAGGCGACCAGATGCGGCAAACTCTTCATCGACCATTGAGAGGGCCGGTGCCAATCCAATCCGACTTAGCAAGTTCATAACGAACTGAGGCATGTTCACCCAGGACGATTTCCGGTACTCCCAGATTAAACCGCAGATCAACAGACACAGGTTCTTTTCCTTCGTTTCATTCGACCGCGACAGCCGCTCCGCAAGGTTGAGGAGAATGGCGGCATCCGTATCAGTAATTGGCGGCGGAGCATCTCCCATCTTCAGGCGTCCAGCGAAATGCCGGAGGTCATGAAGTAGTAGATTGTTAATCGCAGCTAGCTGTGTTCGCTTCATGAACTATGGGCTGAGCTCCTTGGAGAATGCTTCAATCAAGTTGTCCATCTCGTGGACAGGGAAGATGACGTAGTTCAGCCTCGGCAGTAGTTCTGAGGGAATGTCTTTTAGGAACTTGCTCCCACGCAAAGCCGCCATGTGCTTTTTGACCGTGGCGATTGTGGAATCGAGCTTTTCCTCTCGTGTGGAACCACTTGCCGTTTCCTGTTCGTCATATGTCACAATACAAACCAGGTGCATCTCCACATTCGTGCTCTTCCCTGAGAGGTAGTCCTGCGCAATCTCTTCAAGGTCCAAGGGAATGAAATCTTCGAACGTGTAAAGCGCCAGCTCTGATCTGTGATTCTTGTAGTGTACTTGAACGAGGTCAACTACGGCATCTTTCAATGCAGCCTTGAGCCCCTGTGATTCCCGCTTATAGGTCTTTGCCTCCCCAAGATACAAGCGGTACTTACCCTCGTGAATCCCTAAGTGTATCGCATCAGATCCGTTTCGTTCCAGCGAAGGGTTAGTTGTAATGGGCATTTTTCGGAGCAGCGGGGCGGCCTTGTAGTAGTGTTGTAACAAGTTGCACAGCAGTAGTTCGGAGAACTGACCTCGAAGATCTGATGGCCGGAATTTCTTTCGCGCTCGTTTGACCAGGTGCGTCCAAGCGTTGGATTCATCCCGTCCATCCTTGAGAAGCTTGTTCTTTATCTCCTGCTGCTTTGTTGGTGAATAGACAAATGCAACTATAGTGTTCGTCAGCTCCTCGATAAACGTATCCCGCATCTCCTGCAAGTCCACGCGGTTGATGCATGTTGCGAGGTGGCGAGGATCATCGCAAAGGCCGAAATCATCATGCACAGCATACATCGTGTTGATGAATGCTTCAGTTTTGATGAGGATAGAATCGATATCAATCATGCACAAGATCCTGTTGTTCAAAGATCGTCGTTTTGTTCAGTCATAGACCTTGCCGCAGAATAACTGAACATTGCCGTCATGCCCACCCACACCAACTGGCCCCGCTCGCAATTGCTGATCGCGCTCAACCTCTACCACAAGGTGAGCTTCGGGATGTTCCACGCCAACCCCGGCTCGTAGTCCGGGGCAAGATGCTGGTGGACATCTCGCCGCGCACGGCGGTGCAAGACGGGGGGAGTAGCGATTCATCGGTCGCGTTGATCGGCTTGCTGTTTGAGGATCGTTCCCAGTACCCGCTGGTAATGCTCCGCGATCCGCCCGGCCTCTTCCGCATCGTCACATTCTTCGATCACAAAGCCGTCCGGTGCTAAGCCAGTTTCAAGGTAGATGGCAGTTAGGCGCCAAGCAGTGGCGCGGGCCTCCAGTCCGTCGATGAGCTGGCCGAGATCGAGGCCGTTGAGGCGGATGACGTATTCCTTGTAGTGGTGCATGGCCCCAGGTTAGGAAGTCCTTGGCACAAATGCCAGGGTTTACTCCAGCACGCGGCAGCCCGCAGCGATCAAGTGATCGTAGGTTTCGTCCAATACCAGAATGGATCGCGGAACACAGATAAGCACACCTTCACGTCCACGCGTGAGCAGTACGCGGTAGGCGTTCAACCGCAGCTGTAGTGGATCCTCCACATCGCCGCGCTTCTTATAGCGCATAGCCAAGGCATCGTCCCACTGTCCCTCTTTCCGGATCAGGTCGGTACCCCAGACCAAGAGACTGTGGTCCAATTCCAAGCCTTGTGCGGAGAACTCACTGATCGCATCGTTCAACCGTCGGCAAGAACTGGGTGAACTTTCAGGATCGGCGTACCAAGGTCCAGCACGGAAGGTCAAGGTCTTCACCTTCTGTAGGTCCAGTTCGTCCAGGCCTTTGTCACGCCCCCCCGTTAAGAGCCCGTAGCGTGCTTCCGGTTGATCGCGGTACTTCTCCCACAGAAAGGACTTCGCTTGATGAAGGTCTCTCGTGATGCGTATTTGATAACCTTGGGACCAAAGTCGGTCGACCAGCGCCCTCAGTTGTTCCGGTGAGTGCGTTCCGTCCATCAAGGCACTGGCCCATTCACTCAAACCGTGCGCGAAGTGGAAGCGCACAGATCGGGCCAAATGCAATGGTTCGATGGACTTGTAGGGTATGCCGTGCGCCTCGAAGATCGGAGCGAAACGAGACGGGCCGCTCACATCCCACATTTCCCCGCCAAGCTGCACCGCCTCGGCCCATAACTCCATACCACCCTCTTCGCCCGTGTAGATCTGTTGTCCATCCCCAATGAGGCCGATCACCACGGACCAAGACGGGATGCGCCCTGCGAATTGGATGAAGGAAGATGGTTCGGAGATGGCCTTCGGGTCCTTGTGCTTCTGTTGCACACGATGCGCATCCCAAGCACGTTGGGCTTCGTCGAAGATGAGTACATGGTGTGGCGGGGCGACGGACTTTTTGTTGGAGTAACGCTTCACAAAGTCCTTCACGCCCTGGACGAACACCTTTCCTTCGCCACCGGCGCGGCGCATCTCGTACTGGAGCACATCCACCAACGGTTTGTTGCCGGAAAGGAATACCGCTGGTGCGCTCGGCTTCTGTCCGTTGGCCATTGGCTCGGCCAGTTCATCGAGAAAGTGCTCGTGCGCGATCTGTAGGCCCACATAGGTCTTTCCTGCACCAGGCACACCGCTCACGAGCACCAACTTCCGCCGTTGCTGCTGGTGGGTTTGGCGTATTTCCTTCACAACGGTCTTGAGCGCCTCACCCGTCACCTCGTCGATACGCTTGATACGGGGAAGTGCTTGGTTGGTGAAGTAGGCACGGACAGCCTGCACAAGCGAAGGAGGGGGTTGGTGATTGTACTGATCAAGGAATCGCTCCAATGAGAGCGGCACCTTCCCCGGTGAATCGAACCTCAGCACCTCCGCGTGCAAGCTGTCCACGTTGGTGAGGGTGAGCCATTCATCCCTGCGCTCGACGCCAGGCATGCCGTAGTTGACCACTAGCGCGTGAACCGGAATACCATCCTCTCCGCAAAGAGCGTGGTTGGTGTAGATACGACGAGCATAGTCGGCCACTTGCTCCAGATAGGCTTGGCCGGTCTGGCCATCGCCCTTCAGTTCCACAACCAATACAGCTCCGGATATCAGAAGTACAACATCAGCCCGCTTCTGAGACTGCGGAAGACCATATTCGAAGACCGCCGAATAGTCCTGCGCCAAGGGTTGTATATCCAGCACTTTCCCTGCTTCCACTTGGATCAATGGCAACGAGCTGTTCCAAGCCCTGATCTGCTCAGGTGTAGATTCCTTAACGAATGCGACGAGCGCATTCACCATTTCGCTCGTTGTCGAGCCACGGAGGGCAGGTAACGAACCGGCCCAGCCAGCATCCATAGAGTCTTGGAATGGAGAAATGGCGGGACTCATTAAATGTGCGCCGAGCAAGTTAGCCAGTGCGGCCTCATTACCTTCTTTACCGAGCTACGCCTTGTGTGCGCCCCTTCTCTCCGCGACCATTTCGCCGAGGCGACCGTGGCCCAGAGCTTCAAGGCCTATGAAGGCAAGCCACTGACCATTCCCGCCGACCCCGGTTCGTGGACCGGGGCAGGTCTGGCGGGCCCAAAGCCCGAATACCTGGAGTGGCATAGGAAGGAACACGGCTTCTAGCCGCAAGTCCTTTCCGCTCCGCGGCCAAGAACCCCAATGCACCCCTGAACAAAAAGGCCAGGAGCCGCCCCGGCCGAAGCGGCCAGCTTGTAGCCCAAGCTCAACCCTGAGCCGAAACGTGAGAACCAGACCGAAAAAACCATTCCGGCCCAGGGCGGCCGGCTTAAAAGCCAAACCCGAACCCAGGCCCGAGCCTATCAGAGCTCTTAGGCCATCGTCTGGTGGTAAACCAGGGCCATGCACATGCACTTGTGGAAACCAGCACGCGCAGGGTGCATACACATCTACCGGCCCGCTGGCACCTTTACAGGACAAAAGCCACCCCCATGTCCACCGCCACGGCCGTACGCAAGGTGCCCGCAATGGATCATGCCCAGCACAAGGTGTTCTGGGCGCTCAGCGTCATTGATGAACAGGCACTGGCGAACTTCTTCCGGGCCATCCGGAAGGGTGCTGTGCGGCCTATTCTGGTGGATGAGGTGAACGCGGAACTGGACAAGGGCATCGGCTTCGCGGAGATGTTCCGCAGCAGCCCAGCCATTCTGGACATCACAGGCGATACGTGCATCGAATTCGAGGTGATGTGGTTCGGCCCGGAGCCCTTGCGCTGCGCGATCCGTTTGGGTCACATGGACGGGTCGGGGGCCGGGGCCTTATGGTATGTGAGCTTTCATCCGGACGGCCGTGTCCAGGAGGTCGAGTTCCAAGAAGTTTGGGACAAGGCGGTTCCGGAGGAAGCAGAGAGCTGAGCAGCCCGACCCGCGCGAGCGTCCGGCGCGTATACCTTGAACCGGCTGCCTGTTCTCGGCACCCGCGCGAATACGCTCGCGCGCGTGAGAGGGGTTCTTGGGCCTGCGGCCCTCAGGTTCGGCCAATGGTAGTGTCTCAGTTCGAATCCGATGGCTCCATCACTGGTAGATGAGATAAACGGCGTAGCCCAAGAAAGAGAGGCCCGCCAAGAAAACGCCCCGCCCCACAAGCACGGCTCTTTTCCTTTTGCGTCTGCTCCATTCGCTGGGCACTGCTACGATGCACGCGAAGCCCCCTATGGTGAGAGCGACCCCGTGAGCCAGTAAGAGAAGAACGGCGGCCATCCTGCGAAACTATCGGGACTTCCAAAGTGAGACACTACCGCGGCCCGCCCCGCCGGTACATTATCCGCGCACCGCGTGCATGCAGGCCCGGGCAGCGATCCGGAAAAGACCCTAAGTTCGCTTGATGAGCAAGTACATCCGTGGAGCCGTGGCCGCTAGCGCCTTGGCGATGATGGGCCTCTGTGCCAGCGCCCAAGTGGCCGTGGGGTTGAAAGGCGGCGTGAACCTGAATTTCTTGAAGGTCGACTACGGCGGCGGCGGGTACGGTATATCCGCCGAACCGGACACCAAGGCCTCCGGTGTGGGCTTTTTAGCGGGCGCGTACCTGAATACCACGGGTGAGGCCAATTCGGGCTTGCTGCTGGAAGTATTGTATTCCCGACGCAATTCAAGCGAGACCTACAACTATACGCTCACCTCGCAAGGTTCCTCCGACACGCGCACCTACGCTGGGAAAACGGACTATACGTTCCAGTACATCCAGATCCCCGTGTTGCTCTGTGCAAAGCCTTCAGAGCGGTTGGCCATTCATTTCGGGGCCGCTGCGGACTTTTTGCAAGGCGTGAGTGGGCGTGACCTCGGGACCTACACTTTCACCAGCGTGACCGGTGGGACCTTTTCATCCACTTATGATAAGAAGACGACCACCGACAAGAACCTGAACAAGGTGATCGCTTCCGTTGTGATCGGTGCGGACTATGAACCGATCCCGGGGTTGCATGGTGGTGTGCGCTTCCTCTACGATGTGGTGGATGCGGACAAGACGTCGGACGTTACGGCCACCGGTAGCGAACTGCAATTCTCGGTAGGGTACGACCTGATCGGGGGAAAGAAGGAGTAAGGCCGGCGGCCGGCCCCAAGGCCGAATACCCGCCTTCGTTCCACTACGGCGGACAAAGCCTGGAGTGGCACCGGCATCATCATCGCTTGGCCCACTGAACGCGCAGCGCCATCTTCGTGTACCGTACGGCGATGCGCACGCTGCTCCTGCTTCTGCTGGTCCCAACGCGGCTGCTCGCCCAGCCCCAACCGCCCGACTTCTGCTTCGTGATCTCCGAACCCGGCGATGCCGACAAGCCATTGTCGCGCCACTACACCGTGCAGCAGCAGTACCGGCAGCGGGAGCCCTACTTCGGCGGGGAGGGGTATTGGCTGCGACCGGACACCACCATCACCTTGCAGAGCGGCGACCTCTTCCGGGAGGAAAACGGAGGTTGGCGCGTGTTCAGGCCGGTGCTGGATGTGGCACAAAGCCGGCTGCTGGTGATCGCCGGCACGGACACCATGCGCATCGAACTGCCCGACGAACTGGGTGCATTGCATGCCCGCGCCGCGCAACGGTGGGACCGCCCTTCGCCGGAGGTGTTGCGGTTCAAGCCCGGTCGCAGCTGGGATGTGTACACCTGCATCAACGAATACCAGGCGGGTGTGGCCACGCACCAGTACATCTTGAAGCGCTTACAGCGGGAAGCGAACCGGGTGGGGCCGCCCGCGAACATCCCGCCGCCCGGCATCCGACCGCCGCAACTACGGCCCCGCACGGAGCCCATCGCGGCACCCGCGCCGAAGGGACCTGCCACACCCGGGGAATGGGAAGCGTACTGGGCCGCACAGCCTCCGCTGAAGAAGGTGAAGGTGGAACGCACGCGCGCCGACACGGTGTGGGTGCGCATCACGGGCCGCGTGCAGCTCGATGGGGGTTGCGCGGGCCAGGTCCCCTTCCTGGCGGTGGAGCTGCGGACCGACACCGGTTGGGTGGAGCGCCTGCCCATGCGCGCCTACCAATTGGACTGCGGCCCTGCGTACGCGGACTGGGAGCGTCACCGCCTCTCCGTTCCGCTCCGCTGGTGGCTCTCCAACGCCGGTGGTGGTGCTGATGCACTGCTCGTGCCCGGCACCTACCGCCTGCGCTTCCGTGGCGGGAACGGGAAGGACCGGCACACGGCGCCCTTCCAGCTGCGGTGATCGGCGATCACGGTATCGGTGCTACCGCCACCCGCTGCGTTCCCAGCCAGGAGCCATCCGGGCGTGTGAGCCGGATGAGCAGCAGGCCCGAGCGCACCGCGTGCAGGTCCACCGTGGTGCGCGTACCCGAGACGCGCTCGTGGAGCAGGGTGCGTCCTGCGGCGTCCATCAACGTAAGGCCGCCGCCGATCGCGGATGAAGCCATGGTCACCGTGATGCGGTCCTGCGCCGGGTTGGGCGCCAGCGTGAAGAGCACGGGCTCTTCCACCGCCGCGAGGTGCGTGCTGATGTCCGCACAACTGGTCCACACGCCGGGGAGCACGTTCGCGGTGTAGCTGTTCAAGCTGTCGATGTCCGCGCCGATGTTGGTTCCATCGCTGGCTGCGCCGTAGTACGGACTGGTGGGCAGCAACGTGTAGTCGTCGTTGGCGGCATCCACGAAGCCCACGGCACCGGTGCCCGCGGGGAACCAGTGGTTGGGCGGGTAGCTCGCGGGGTTGCCGTTGGGCCCGCCCGGCGTGCCGATGAGCACGTTGTACGAAAAGGTGGATCCGGGGAAATAGGTAGCGATGGTGTTGTTGCCGCAACCCGCACCGGTACCGCACACGCCATAGGCGCCATAGCCCACGATGTTGTCCTGGAAGGTGAGGTAGAGCGTGGGGTCGCCGCCCGCGCTGGTGGTGGTGCCCGCGTTGAGGCTGGTGTTGTGGCGGATGGTCAAGTGCTCCGCGCCGTTGAGGAACTGGTACATCTTGTTCACGTCGCTGATGGCGTACGCGAGGTTGTGCTCGATGAGGATGCGCGTGCTCACGGGGTTGTCCAGCTGGTCATCATGCCCGCTGATGTTGAAGCCGCCATCGCTGCCTTTGAGGATGTTGTAGCGCCAGGTGATGTCCGTGGTGCGCGCCCACATGCTGGCGCCGCTCTGCGTGCGCGGGGTGATGACGATGGCGAAGCCGCTCTGGCAATCGGCCCAGTTGTTCTCGAAGATGTTCCCTTCCACGAGGATGCGCTGTGCGTTCTTCAGTTCGAAGAGGTTCTTCACGCACCACGGTGTGCCCGCATAGGTGGGATCACCTTCCTTCCAGCTCAGCGGCTTGAAGAAGTAATTGTTGCGCACTTCGATGTCGGAGGGCACGAGGTCGGGGATGTTCGGGTTGGCGCCGCCGAACATCACGTTCTCGCCGCTGCCTTCGAGGTGATTGTTCACCACCTTGAAAGGCCCGGGGCCGTTCCAGCCGGCAATGGCCTGCGCATCCTGGCTGGTGCTCATGCACGCGCTGATGTGGCAGTTGATCACGGCGGTGCGCGCGCTGTTCAGCATCACCCCGCGCTTGCTACCGAGCGCTGCATCGCCGTGGATGTACAAGCGATCGAGGACGATGTCGTGGGGCAGTGCATCCACGGTGGTCTGTGATCCATCACCGATGCGGATAATGTCACTCGTGTAACCGGTGGAGGCCGCCTCGAGGCCCATGAGGTAATAGTGGTGCGTGTTGTTCAAGAAGGTGAGTGCGCTCTGGTTCGCCGGTGCTTGGAAACGTGCGAGCGTTCCGGCGTAGGAAGTGTCGATGCGCTGGTCCGCTGCTGGCAGTTGCGCGTCGGGCACGTTGGTGCGGATCACGATCCACGCATCGCCGGTCTTGGCGGGGAGGGTGTAGGCCGCCGGATACGTGTGGCCGGGCTGCAGGAGGATGGTTGTACCGGGCTGTGCGTCGTTGATGGCCTGTTGCAATTGGCTGTTCACGTAGTCGCAACCGCTGCTGCACACGGTGAGGGTGTTGGCCGTGGCTGGGTAGCAGACGTCGAGGTATTCCTGCGGTGGTTCGGGCAGCACCTGGCCGAACGCGGCGAAGCTGGAACAGGCGATCAGGGTGGCGAAGAGCGGACGCATGGGTACTGGGTGGACGAAAATAGAGCGCACCGCATCGCGCATCGTCCCGTGGAGCGGGTCGGCAGAGCACCGCCTCAACCCACAGAACGGCATCGGCCTCCCCCCGGGTCAAGCCCGGGGAGCACCCTTCATGATAGCCTTCGATCCCGGGTCAAACCCGGGACGGGCTCATCACCATCGGTACCGAACGGTGGGTTCAGGGTCTCCCGCTAAGGCGTGACTTTCAGCCTTCGCTCCGCCACCACTTCACCAGCGCGACCGTGAGCCAGCATTTCAAAACCTATAGGCAAGCCACAGACCATTCCCGCCGACCCCGGTTCGTGGCCCGGGGCAGGTGCGGCGGGCCCAAAGTCTGGATACCCGCCTTCGTTCCACCACGGCGGACAAAGCCTGGAGTGGCAGCGGCATCATCATCGCTCCGCCAACTGAACGCACGGCTCATGTTGGTGTACCGCTCCGCGATGCGCGGTCTTCTCCTGATCCTTCTGGTTCCTGCACGTGTGTTGGCCCAACCCCCGCCGCAGCCGGACCTCCAGTTCGTAGTGGTGGAGAACGAGCACGGGCGCCCCATGCGCGGGATCTTGGCCGATAGCTACATGATGCTGGATCTCTGGCAGAAGGCCGGCCGATCGACATGGATCATGCACGAGCACTTCACCATCGCCGACACCTATCCATATGGACCCGAGAAGCCCGGCGATCAGAGATCATGGACACTGAATGGCGAACCCATCCGGCTCGGCTTGCGCACCCACCTCCGTGTCGCACTGATCGACTGCTATTGCCGGAATGCCTTCGTGGATGTGGTGCGCGCGGATCAGCGCATGCGCATCGACCTGCCCGATGCACCGGCCGAGCGCTGGGCGCTGCTGCGATCGATGCAACGCCGATCCGCAGAACATGCCTCGTCCGAGGTGTTCCGGTTCCGGCCGGGGCGCTTCACCTACGCCGAGCTGGCGAACGACCCGGCCTTCGACCGGTTGGAAGCGCGCCTGGCCGCCCGCCGGAACGATGATCCGGACCAGCCCTATCGCGATAGCGTTTGGCGAAAAGAGATGAAGGCGTTGGAAGGGTATTTCGCTTCGGTCCAACACGGGTTCGATCGGGCGATACATGGGCAGGCAGCGCAGGATGTCGATACGCTGTGCCGACGCGAGGAAGACCTGAACCGGATCGTGGACCGATACCTGGAATTCGCGGAACTACAGGCCTTGCAATGCGGAACCCAGGGAGCGGCGGGCTTCCTTTGCCCCATGTGCTACTCAACCAGCTTGGACCGCGACCAGAAAGCCCTGGAAAAGGCGATGCACAAGAAGATGCTGGCGGACAGCCGGCGCGTGGACCTGCCCTACCAGCCGGAACTTCCTTTGGGGCAGACCAGCGCGTTCGCCCGCCCGGCATGGCCGGTGATCACCACGCGCGATCCCGAGCACATCAGCGTACTGCGCTGGGGATTCCTGCCGCGGTTCATCCGCACGGAAGAGGAGGCGAAGGACTTTTTGAAGAAGGCGCCGACCTTCAACGCCATCAGCGAAGAGGTGGAAGGGAAGCGCACGTTCAAAGCGGCCTTGGAGAAAGGACAGCGCTGTCTGATACCGGTTACGGCCTTCACCGAATGGCGGCATGAGGGGAAGAAAAAGATACCCTACGGCATCCGGCTGAAGGACGCGGACATCTTCTGCCTGGGCGGTTTGTGGGAGAAGGGCGAGGCGATGGACACCTACACCGTGCTCACCACGCGGGCGAACGCACTGATGGCGCACATCCACAACACCAAGCAGCGGCAGCCGGTGATCATTCCGCCGGGACACTACGAGGCCTGGCTTTCGCCTGACCTGTCGCCCGAGCAGGTGAAGGCCCTCTGCGAGCCGCTGCCCGAAGAGCGCATGGTGGCGGAACTGAAGGAAGAGAAGCCCGCGCAAGGTTCCTTGTTCTGAATCTGCTCCCCTTCTCCCCGGGAGAAGGGGTCGGGGGATGCGGTCGTAGCTTAACGGCGTCGAGATCGACGGCAATGGCGTCAACACGGATCACCCCCTTTCCCCTGCACGGGCTCGTGCCTTACCGCGGTGCGCTGTACAGCGTCACGCACCAGGAGGTCTTCAGCCAAGGGCGCGTGTACCGCATCGGCCGCTACGTGGGCGAACGGTATGACGAGCGTGTGCTCATCAACCATTGGGTCCTGCTGGAGCACATCGAAAACCTGGCCCGCTACCAAGTGGGCGACACTGCCCTACATGCGATATATGGCGAGGTGGCGGTGGTGAAGCGTTGCTGGCGCTTCAGCGTAGGGCGCATCGTTTATCACATCCGCACGGCAGCGGAACCGGCCACGCAGGGACTCAGCTACCAAGAGCAGCTATCAGCATGTGTAGCGTCCAACGCGGCATTGCCCCTTCCTGCGGTCCGCTGACGTATGGGGATCTTCTGAACCGCAACCCAACGTAGCCGTCATCACCAGGCTCTCCGGCGTGAAGCGCGCTCCCATGAATTCCATCTCCGCTTCCCGCAATACCGTGGTAGCGGAAGGGATGAATCCGTTGGTGCGCAGCACACCTTCCCAATCCGCCTGCTCGTACTTGGTGAAACCATGGTTCGCGAAGGGCATCTTCTCCATGGAGGAACGCGTGCGGAGTACCGCCGTGAACGTACCGTTCGGCTTCAGCACGCGGCGCACCTCGCGCAAATGGGCGGCGGGATCGTCCCAGAAGTAGACCACGTTCACGCAGAAGATCCGGTCGAAGAGTGCGTCCGGGTAGTGCATGCGG
>JBGAJW010000071.1:0-24998 GCA_044224725.1 Flavobacteriales bacterium | reverse complement strand
GAGTGGAACATCGATACCGGCGGAACCTGGGGTAGCTACTTGGGCCTGTTCTTCCTCGCGGCGTGCTTCACGGCTATCGGCGTGTTCGCGTCTTCGCTCACGGACAACCAGATCATCGCCTTCCTCATCGCGGTATTCCTGTGTTTCGCCCTGTTCATGGGATTTGAACTGCTGGCTTCCTTCGATGCCGTCGGTGGTTTGGAAGGACCGCTGAAGAACATCGGCATCCAGGAACACTACACCAGCATGAGCCGCGGGGTGATCGACCTTCGCGATGTGCTCTACTTCGGTGGCGTGATCCTCATCTTCCTGCTGCTGACCAAGACCGTTATCCAAAGCCGGAAATGGTAGTGGATCAGATGATCAGAAAATTCGATGATCAGATGATGACCGAGGGAACATGGAACGATGTGGTGTGCTCCGCCAGCCTCGCATCATCTGATTTTCTGATCACCTCATTAACTGATCGATGAAAACCCGCAGCCACCGCTCCCGCGATCTGATGAGCCTGCTCGTCGGCATCGGCTGTGTGCTGCTGGTGCTGGTCATCGGTTCGTTCACGCGCTTCCGGGCGGACCTGACGAGCGAGAAGCGCTACACGCTCACACCCGCCACGGTGGAGTTGATGGACAGTTTGAAGGACGTGGTCTTTCTGAAGGTGTATCTGAGCGGCGAGCTGCCCGCCGACCTGCGCAAGTTGAGCGAAGCAACGCGCGAGTTGCTCGATGAGATGCGCGGACACAACCCGGATATGCTCCAGTACGAGTTCGTGGACCCGAGCGCTGCCCCGGATGAGAAGTCGCGTATGCAGAACTACGCGAAGCTCCAAGAGGAGAAGCTGGAGTACACGAGCATCCGCACGAAGGAAAAGGGCGCAGAGAGCGAGCGCATCATCTGGCCGTGCGCGATGCTGAACTATGGAGGCAAGTCACAGCCTCTGCAACTGTTACGCACGCAGTTCCGCACGCCGGATGCGGATATGGTGAACCGCAGCATCAACAACCTGGAGTTCGAGGTGGCGAGCGCCATCCGCAAGATCATCTCCGAATTCAAGCCGCGTGTGGCGTTCCTGGAAGGCCATGGCGAACTGGACGAGCTGAGCACGAAGGACCTGGAGAACGCATTGGCAGAGCAGTACGAGGTGAAACGCGTGCGCATCGACGGACAGATCAGCGCGCTGAGCGACAAGGTCGAAGGCGGCCGCTACCGCGCGAACAAATTCGAAGCGCTGATCATCGCGAAGCCTGACAGCGCATTCTCGGAGAAGGACGCCTACATCCTCGACCAGTTCATTATGAACGGTGGCCGCGTGCTCTGGGCCGTGGATGCGATGAACGCGAACCTGGACAGCCTGCGGGCCAAACAGTATTCCATAGCCACCCCGCTCGACCTGGGGATCGACAAGCTGCTATTCGCGTACGGAACCCGCTTGAACAAGGACCTGTTGCTCGACGCGCAATGCGCCCCTATCCAGTTCTACGGTGCGCCTTACGGCAACCAGCGCAAGCTCGAAACGCGCCCCTTCCCCTTCGAACCCATCGTTGTGCCACGCAGCACGCACCCCATCGTCAACAACATCGATCCGGTTCACCTGAAGTTCGTCGGCAGCATCGACACCATCGGGTTGGACAGCGCCCACAGCACCGTGCTCCTCACCTCTTCGCCCTACACCCGCGTGCAGCGCAATCCCGTGCGCATCAGTTTGGCCGTGGTGGACCTGGACCTCCACTTGGACCAGAGCACCACACCGGACCGTCCTGTGGCCGTGCTCACGGAAGGCGTCTTCCATAGCGCATTCGCGGACCGGTTGGTGATGGCCGACAGCTTGAAGAAGGAAATGGGCCATCGCGAGATCGGTCGCAAGAACGCGATGATCGTGATGAGCGACGGTGACGCCATCGCCAACCCCGTGGACCGCGAGAAAGGCAGCTACTACATGCTCGGTTACGACCGCATGGCGCGCGCCAAGGTGTACGGCAACCGCGAGTTCTTCGTGAACGCCATGAACTACCTGCTGAACGACAAGAGCCTCATCAGCCTGCGGTCACGCACGATCACGCTGCGTCAGCTCGACCCGGAACGCACCGGCCGTGAACGCGGTTTCTGGCAAACACTGAACGTCGGACTGCCCGTGCTCCTGAGCATCCTGGGCGGCATCGTGTTCTTCACTTTGCGCCGCCGCCGATACGCTACCGCCGCCTGATGAAAAAGCTGCTCCTACCGTTTTTGCTGATCGTTCTCGCCGCCGTGGCCTTCTGGCTGTGGCGCTCGAATACGGGCAGCACATTGACCGGGCCGCTCTCGGATTTCGCCGTGCCCGATACGGCCAGCGTGGACCGCATCTTCATCGCCGACAAACAAGGGCTGACCGCCGACCTGCGGCGCGTGAACGGACGGTGGACGGTGAATGGCCTACCGGCGAACCAGTTCAATGTGGGCACCCTGCTCAAGGTCTTCGTGCGCGTGGAAGTGCGCACGCCCGTGGCCAAGAGCATGGAGGCCATGACCCTGAAGCTGATGGCCAGCAACGCCGTGAAGGTGGAGATCTACACCGGCGGCGATGAACCCGAGAAGATCTGGTGGCTCGGCCACGGCACGCCCGACCACTTCGGTGTTTTCGCTTTGCTCGAAAAACCCGGCACGGGCCGCAGCGACAGTCCCTTCGTGCTCGGCATGAGCGGCTTCACAGGACTGATCAACACGCGTTTCCATGCCCGGCAGGACGAGTGGCGCAGCACGGAACTGGCCATCCATCCCGATCTGAACAGCATCACCAGCGTGAAGGTCGAACATCCCATGCAGGACAGTGCAGGCTACACCATCACCTACGGCGGTGACCGGAATATGGCCGTGCTCGATGAGCAGGGCAGCCCCCTGCCCTTCGACAGTGTGATCGTCATGGATGTGCTGCTGCATATGCGCGACGCTCACTTCGAGTATTTCGAACGCACGTATCCGAAGGCGCGCAAAGACAGCATCATGGCGTCCGTTCCTTGGCACGTCCTCACGATCACCACGAAAGACGGGCATTCACAAAGGCTGCCGTTCTGGAAGAAGAAGCCCTATGAGGGTGAAAAGAACGCCGACTTCGAACTGCTGATCGAAGATGGGGACCGCATGCACTCGCTGCTGGACGACACTGCCCTGGTGGTGGTGCAGCGCTATTGGTTCGACCGGATGGTGCCCTACTTGGGGCAGGTAGCCAAGAGGTAACGAATGCGCCACTGGCTGCTGGCTCGTCAGCGCAAGCGGCGACGTCGGTGCGTTGGCGCCGCGTGCTTGGAAGGCCTCGGGCAATGCGCTGCCTGCGTCTTCGCACAACGGGACCAGAAGCCAGTGGCCAATAGCCAACGGCGAGCATGTCCAGTACATGGATGATCGTGGATAAACCCGCGTCGTTGTTCATAAAACAGGCCAGAACAGGGGTGTCGTGCCGGGTATATTCGCGCCGCTCCGAAACGGCCTTGTTCCGTCCGAGCGCAAACCCCTTCCTTCCGAGATGAAATTCATCGTTTCCAGCTCCGCCCTGTTGAAGCAACTGCAAACGCTCCAGGGCGTTCTCGCCAGCAGCAATACCCTTCCCATCCTCGATAATTTCCTGTTCGAGATCGACGGCAAGCAACTGACGGTGACCGCCAGCGACCTGGAGACCACCATCACCGCTACCATGCCGGTGGAAGCCAAGGACAAGGGCATCGTGGCCATTCCCGCCCGACTGTTGCTTGACACGCTGAAGGCCTTCCCAGAGCAGCCCCTCACTTTCACCGTCGACCCCAAGCACTACGGCATCGAGATCAGCAGCGATCAGGGCAAGTACAAAATGACCGGCCACAACGGCTCGGAATTCCCCAAGAGCCCGGTGCTCGACTCCCCCAGCAAGTTCACCCTGCCCGCCGGTACGCTGGCCACGGCCATCAACAAGACCATTTTCGCCACCGGCAACGATGACCTGCGCCCGGTGATGAGCGGGATCTTCTTCGAACTCGCCGATGACGGTGTGCGTTTCGTGGCCACGGATGCACACAAGCTCGTGCGCTATACCCGTACGGACATCAAGGCGCCCGGTACGGCCAGCTTCATCGTTCCGAAGAAGCCGCTGAACCTGCTGAAGAGCTCGCTCACGAGCACCAATGCGGAAGTGACGGTCGCCTACAACGAGAACAACGCCTCGTTCACCTTCGACAACATCGTCCTGGTATGCCGCCTGATCGATGGCAAGTACCCCAACTACGAGGCGGTGATCCCGAAGAAGAACCCGAACAAGCTCACCATCGACCGCCAGACTTTCCTGAACAGCGTGCGCCGCGTGGCCATCTTCAGCAACAAGACCACGCACCAGGTACGCATGAACATCGCGGGCAGCCAGCTCGCCGTGAGCGCCGAGGACCTCGATTTCGCCAACGAGGCGAACGAGAAACTCACCTGTGGCTACGAAGGCGAGGACATGACCATCGGCTTCAACAGCCGCTTCCTGATGGACATGCTGAACAACCTGAACTGCGAGCACGTCGTGATGGAGATGAGCGCACCCAACCGCGCGGGCATCCTGCTCCCCGGGGAAGGCGGCGAACACGGCGAGGACGTCCTCATGCTCGTGATGCCCGTGATGCTGAACAACTGATCGGTGCAACGACCTTTCGTGAAGGGCCTGCCTCATCGCAGGCCCTTCGCATTACATGGCATTACTTTGGCCAGACACCGGAATCCTACCCGCGCTTCGGCGCTCAACCCATGAAACGCACACCCCTCGCCCTGCTTGCCGTTGCTATGTTCTTCTCGCTGACTTCGGAGAAATGTGACAAGGACAATGGAACGGACGCCTCCTCTACCGCGTCCGGCAAACCCTCCGCGACGACCGCCTCTATGATCGACACGCACTGGAATCTCGCGACCCTAGCCGGGAAGGCCATACGCTTGCCCGAAGGCGTCGAGAACCCGTATGTAAACCTGCTCGAAGGGGATCGGATCAGCGGCTTCGGCGGATGCAACAAGCTTATGGGCACCGTGAAAATGGACGGCAGCTCGATGTCATTCCCCGGATTGGGCAGCAGCAAGATGTTCTGTGAAAAGACCCAGGATCTGGAGAACTCGTTCATGACCGCCCTGCGCGCCACGAATTCATTCAAACTCGATGGCGATAAACTGACGCTCCTCGACAAGTCGAAGGAACTCGCCACCTTGGTGAAGCAGTAGCAAGCCGATTCGCGGACGCGCTATCAGTCCAACAGGCGATGGTCGTCCGTGCGCGTGCTCACGAACCGGATGGGGGCCGCATCCTTGTCCAGCTTGGCCTGCGATGACGTTTCTGCAGCTTCTTCACCCGGTTCTCCGCTCAAGTCGGCGGTTCGTTCCTGCTCCTCGGGCTCATCTTCCAGGACGACCGGAGGCGGCACATGGGCTGGCGGCACCTTCCGGTAGAACCACGCCATGATCGCACCGGCGATCGCACCGAAGAGATGGCTTTCCCAGCTGACCTCCACTTGCAAGGGGAGCACGCCCCATACCATGCTGCCATAGAGGAAAACGACGATCAACGAGACCGCCATCAGCGAGACGCGGCGGCGGAATACTCCGCTGAAGAACAGGAATGCGGCCAGCCCGTAAATGATGCCGCTCGCTCCGATGTGGTAGCTGTCACGCGCCGTGGTCCACACCCAGAGGCCGCCCATCGCCCAACAGGCGAGCACTACGCGCCATGCCGCCCGTGGGTAGAAATAGACCAGGAGCCAGCCCAAGACCAGGATCGGCGCGCTGTTGCTGAACAGGTGGTCAAGGCTGCCATGAACGAACGGCGAGATCAGGATGCCCATCAACCCTTTGATCTCCCGTGGAAGCACACCGTACCGGTAGAGGTCCAGACCGAACACGCGATCAAAGGCGAAGACGATCCAAAGAACCGCGACCACGAGGGCCGGAGGTATCAGTGCAGTGGCTAGTCGCCTACGGCCGTGATCGGCGATCGTGGTGGGGTCCATCCGTGGGGTTTCAGGCGATCATCGGGCCGATGACAGGAGGCGGACACGTTGGCAGGGCTGTCTGCGCCAATGCCCGGCTAAGTTTGCGGTACTTCAGCTGATATCACCTTTCACCGCATGAAGAATCACCCCATAACCGCCCTGTTCATCGCCTTCGGCATTTCCATGCTCGCCGCGTGCGGGGGTGAAGCCGGATCCGCGGTCCCTGCTGAAGAGAAGAGCAGCGCACCCCCGTCCATCGCGGAGCTGGCGGACCATAAAGTGAGTCCCTTGGCCCAACTGATGCGGGATATGACCGCATTCGCCGATAGCACCAAGCAGCACATTTCACGCGGCGAAGAGCTCCTGCCCTTTCCGACCGCCTTCAAGGACATGGTCACTGTGGAATCCACTCCGGGCATGGTGGACCACCGCACATTCGACCCCTTCGCCTTCTCCTACCTGCATCAGCTCGATTCACTCTACAACGTGGTGCCGACCCAACGCCAGCAGGCCTTCGATGAGCTGATCCAATACTGTGCAGCGTGCCATGGCCAAGTGTGCCCCGGGCCATTGGTGCGGATCAAGAAACTGCGGATGCCTGCCTCAGCGGAGTAAACCAACTGCGCCTTCAGCCGTTCCAACTACCGCATGCGGCTATTCCAGACCACCCTCTTCGCTTTCGGTCTGCTCGCCGGAAGGTCACAGTCCCTCTACTTCCCTCCCAACGGCAGCAACGCGTGGGAAACCACTGACCCAGCCACCTTGGGTTGGTGCCCCGAGCGGATCGACTCGCTTTACGAATTCCTCGGTTCGCGCAACACCAAGGCCTTCATCGTCCTGAAGGATGGCCGGATCGTCTTGGAGCACTACTTCGGAACGTTCACGCAAGACAGCCTGTGGTACTGGGCCAGCGCTGGAAAGACCCTCACCAGCACGCTCACGGGCATCGCCCAGGAGGAAGGCTTCCTGGACATCGAACAACCCACCAGCACCTACCTCGGCACGGGCTGGACGAGCGCGCCGCCGGACAAGGAGGCGCTCATCACGGTCAGGAACCAGTTGACGATGACCTCCGGACTGGATGACGGTGTAGCGGACAGCGACTGCACGGACCCTGCCTGCTTGGTCTATCTGGCCGATGCCGGAACACGATGGGCCTACCACAACGCTGCTTACACCATCCTCGATCAGGTGATAGCCAACAGTACCGGGCAGACCTTCAATTCGTACTTCAATGCACGCATCCGGAACCCCATCGGGATGGACGGCCTCTGGTTGCCCATCGACTACAACAACGTCTACTTCAGCAAGGCCCGCAGCATGGCGCGTTATGGCCTGCTCGCGTTGAATAACATGGTCTGGGGTGCGGACACGGTGCTGCACGACGCGGCCTATTTCAACGCGGCCACAACCCCTTCGCAGACATTGAACGACAGCTACGGCTATCTCTGGTGGCTCAACGGCCAGCCCAGCTTCATGGTGCCCGGTGTGCAATTCGTCTTTCCAGGATCGCTCTTGCCCGATGCGCCGGATGACATGTTCAGCGCGCTGGGCAAGAACGACCAATACCTGAACGTGGTGCCGAGCCGGAACATGGTGGTGGTGCGAATGGGCGACCAAGCCTATAACGACGCCCTTGTTCCGCTCACCTTGGACGATGAGATCTGGCAGCACATCGAATGGCTCGACTGCGGAACGGGCGTGCCTGAAGCCTCCGGCTCCGGACCACTCCGCGTTACTCCCAACCCCTGCGCTGACTACGCCACCGTATCCCTGGCAACGGGTACTTCCGTCAGCAAGTTGGATGTCTTGGATGCGACGGGGAAACGCGTGCTGAGCGTGGGACCGGATGGCCGCATCAACACGTCCATGCTTGCTGCAGGCTCGTATTCCGTCAAGGCCATCACCCGCTCGGGCGTCTTCTCGGCCCGGTTCATCAAGCTGTAGGAAATCCCTCTTAGTGGGTATTGTACCCGCTTCCATGCCGGGATAGGTTCGCATCGTCGCCCGACCCATACGCACGGGCGGAACCACATGGAACAGCATAGCCGAGCGAACACTGGACACGGCCACGAAGGATCCGGTCCCTCCCAGCCCGACCATTTCGACAACGACCTCGGTGCCGAACAGCCATGGACGAGCGCCGAACACGACGAGTACCAGGCCCGCTTGGAACGGAACCGGAAGCATGCCGCTTGGCGGACGGAAATGGCCCAGCGCCTGCGAGAAACAAGCCATCGGCCAGCACGACCTGACACTGCTTTCTGACACTTTCGCCGGCGCTTCTATATTTGCCGCCCCTTGACCGCCAAGGCTCTTGCAATGGCGGCCCAATGCCCAGGTGGTGAAATTGGTAGACACGCACGCTTGAGGGGCGTGTGGCCGAAAGGCTGTGCTGGTTCGAGTCCAGTCCTGGGCACCCTGAACGCGGATCCTTCGGGTCCGCGTTCCTCTTTCCTGCCTTACGGCACCAACGGGTTCACGAGGTTCAGAGGTTCCGAGGTTCCACCCTTCCCAAATGCCCGAGTGGAGAAAAAGTGGAGAATCGGTTGAAGGCAATAAACCGTGCTGGACATGGCATTCGGACGAGATGGAAGGCCTGAATTCCCGTCAGCATCGCGTTGGCTTGGATTCCTGAGGTGGGAATTGGCCGCTGCGCATTGGTCATGCGGTGAGGAGGCGCGACATCTGGGAGATGCGAACTGGGGCTGATATTCCCTTCGCCCTGAGCGCTTCCTTGACCTCCCTGACGTTGGCTTCCGTCGCGTGCGGCGACACCCACACCTCGCAGATGAGGGCTGCAAGGTCAACGGCGATCTTCAGGCCACGCACCGTCCCATATGGCTCCCACAACTCAGATGGCTTGAAGGACGCTCCCCCAGCAGCGCGATACGTATGCAGAAGTCGGTACTCGTGCTCGTCAGTGAAGCCGTGGAATTTGTGCAGCAAGGGCCTCATCACGTTGTCCATCCCGAAGGAGTCCTCCTTGTGATTGATGTACTTGATCTGGGAGCCGTAGATCTCCAGCGGCTGAGCCGCGAAGGCTTGGGCGAGCGCCGCTACGGTTGTGCGGATCGCCACGCCGTGGGAGGTCTCGCTGTCCCCAGCATATTCTTTCCACATATGCCTTACCTCGGCGTCACGCATGGTGAGGCACGTGATGATCGTGGATTCCCGCATACCCCACGGGTCGAGGCTCTCCGCCGCTTCAACGTTGGCGCGCAGCGTTGCCAGCGTCATCCGTGGGTTTCGGAAGTAGGACATCAACTGGAACATCCGTTCGCTCTGCTTGTCCCTCTCTGGTATCGCACCTTCGAGGTGATCGTCATTGGCGTAGTCGATGACGCGGCAGAAGAACATCGCTCCTTCGTTGAGCAGGTCGTCAAAGCGCTGCCGCCGCATGTATTTCCATAGATGGACGGTGGGTTCTGCTGGGATGGCTACTGGGTGGTCTACTATGGGCATCGTCGTGTTCGTTTGGCCTGCATCAAAGGTCTCCACCTCTACCCGACATCCGTTCCTACGTTCTCAACAACGACCATGCGGGATCGCAAGGTGGAACGTGGCACTTGATCCTCTCAGATCCCCAATGCCAGCGCGGAGCATGTGGCCGTGGCATACTTTCAGCACAGCATGACGCTACCACCATGCCCCGCGATCACGCGCCACGACACATTCAATTGGTGCTGGAGCTATCCTCCGGTGCGGTGCTGAATTCTGACGTTGTCTTCGCGGATCAGTACAAGCGGGAAGCGGAGATATTCCAGTTGCGCAAGGACGTAGAAGAGGGCATCCAACGAAATGTCCCTCGCTATGTCTGCACAGAATGCAAGACGCCGATCACGGTACGTGCTCGGGTGGGGCACAGCGGTACCCATTGGTACTTCCAACACCTCCGCGACTCACCGCAGTGCTCTATCAAGACGAAGCACCACCTGACCAAAGAGCAGATCTACCGGATCCAGTACAATGGTCTGAAGGAAGGTGATAAGCACTATGAACTGAAACACTTCATCGGCCATACGCTACGCAGGCAAAGTGATGTTCATGCCGTCCACATCGACAAGGTTTACAAGGACAAGGCTGTCTCCAAGGATTGGCGGAAGCCCGATGTGCTGGCCGCATTCCCTGACAAGCGGATAGCGTTCGAGTTGCAGATCAGCAAGGACTTCCTCAGTGTCATTGTCGCAAGGACCATTTTCTACGCTGAGCGCGGCATTCACCTGATCTGGGTCTTCGCCCATTTCAGCAGTGATGAAGAGCAGCACCTCTTCTTCCAGAAGGACGTTTACTACAACCGCAACTTCAACCTTTTCGTTCTGGACGATGAGGCCATGACCGCGTCGAAGGCCCGTGGCAAACTCCACTTAACGTGCTTCTATCAGAGGTTCCACTTGGAGGGTTTGGAATTGCATCACTCTTGGCACAGTGAATTGGCGGCTTTGGATGAATTGACCTACCGCAGGGATCCCGTGGAGGTGTTCTTCTATGATTCAGGCGCTGAAAAGAAGCGGCTTGAAGGAGACCTGGCCGAACGGATGGAAGCGGCGGTGAAGGAGGATGAGGAGCGTAGGGCCCAAGAGGAGCAGGCGCAACAGGAAGCCTTGGAGGTCGAACAACGAGAGCGGCATCGGAGGCAATTCCACGCTGCGGTGGAAGACGCCGTACAATTCATAAAGGACGGTTACCATCACGGCATCTTCCCTCCCCCACGCTACGATCACGACCCAATACCCATCATGCACGCTGACATGGTGGAGAGCTTGAACGAAAAGCTGGGCTTCTGGGATAGGAACGTTGACTGGGTTTCGGGTTTGCTCTCAAAGCGGGACAAACCTCTTCTCGTCGAGTATCTCTTCAACACAGACAACATCTGGATCAATACGGCTGAGCTTCGCGTAAATGGTGAGCCCATGCTCCACTATCTCCTGCGCCTTCCATGGGCTGACTTCCACCGCTACGGCACCTGCCTGTTCCGAAAGGGCTATGACTCGACCGATGCGGATGAAAAGCTGCTGGAGACGATGCGGTCAGAGAACATCACGCGGTCCAACCATGAACAAAAGGAGGCTCTCAGGAAGTGGGGCTACGCTTGGCTGCTTAACCGCTGGCCTGATCCCGAGCGCATCTTAGCGGTCAAGTCCAGTGCGGAACAACTTCTGGCCTTGCTCTCCTTGAAGATCGGAACCTGCATCTACTACGAATTCAGCAACCTGCGAGAGCTAACCCACAACGTTCTTGAGTACCACAAGGACATCGGCGACCTTTACCTCAAGGCCATGATCGTGTACGGGCAGGACAAGCTCCAATTCGCCGAGGACAAGAACGGGGGTATTCAACGGAAGATCGACCGCTACTACCAGTTGAAGCCCGATCAAAGCCCCCGAGTGATGCGGCTGGCCCACGTTCTGTTCCCTGAACTTCAATAGTTCAACTAGCCCGCCTCTCCGGTCGCCCCATCGCCCCTCGTCCTACATTCATCCTCTACAAAATCATGATGCGCTCAGCCCGCTTCGATCACTTCACTTGGCTCGTTGTTACATGTCTTGTGTTGTTTCTCGGGATAGCGGCATACCTCTGGCTGTTCACTGTCCGCGCCAGTGAATTTGGCCTCAACTTCTTTACGGAGATCATGGGTGTGGCGATCACCGTGCTCGTCGTTGATCGTCTCATCAGCCGCCGTGAACGGCGCAAGGAAGAGGCAAAAGAGCTACCACGTCGGCTGGCGGCCTACCGACATATCGCTCGTTTCACAACCCGCTTCGTTCAGGACTACGTGTGGCTGTATCAGGTCTGTTCAAAAGACCCGCTACCTCGGACCATTGAGGAGTTCTTCCAGCCCAAAACCTTCAAGATGCTGAACCTACGGCTGAACTTCAGTGCCCCCATCGGTCAGGATCAGCCGGGGGTACTGCTACGTGACTACCTGTTCAGTAGTGCAGAACGCGGCATGCGCAACGGCGAAAAGATTCTGGACCGATCCAGTGGACTATCGCCCGATGTGCAAAATCACCTTGACCAACTGCTCTATAGCGACTTCTTTGACTTCTTGCTTGGAATGCCTGCAAGGGACCAAATGTTCTCTCAGATGCAAAAGGAGATCGAGGCAAGCGGCCAGTACTTCGACCAATCCCATCGCACCTTCCTATTTGCACCAACGGAGGTTGAATGCAAGGCTATGGTGGGATTATACCATTGGTGCCATGCCGAGTACATGCTGTTGAAGGATCATGGTGCGATCAGGCCGATCGTGCTCTATGCCAGCAAAGGACAAGGTCAGCCCAAACAGGAATTCCTGAAGCCAGAATTCCGTGATCGTCCGCTCAACGCATCATGAAGGAGGTCAGACGTGGAGGTTCCATTGCCTGGGCGCATACAAACCTCTGGCTCGGGTACCTTCGGGCCAAACAAAGCACAATGGAAACGGATCACCTCAGCCCCGATGAAATAGCAGAGATCGAGCAGATGGGCCGAACGTGCAGGACAGCATGTGAACAGTTGAGGCAGATCGCACGGGATAATGAGATCATCGCCGCGAAGATCGCTCAGGCCTTCGACCACGCAGGCTCCTCTGAAACCATGGAGAAGCTGGACTATCTGTACAGCGTTGTCACGGACCCGAAAGCGGCCAACCCTGCGACGCTGACCACCCTCGTTCGCAACACCTATCGGACGTTCTCAAGGAAGTACTTTACCAATCCGTCGGGTCATTACAGGGGACAGGCCGACAAAGTGTTCAAACAAGCCGCTCGCACAGAGCTTGGCAAGGTATACTGAGCACTAGGCCAGCAGCAGTGGACAGTCTGGTCCATCTCGAACGGCAGCAAAACAGTCCAATTGAAGTGGCCCGCCTCGGCTTTCCGAATTTCCCACGTTTCGTCCGCATAAGACTTGCGATGATCTTCTGGGTCAGCCTTGCGCTCTATGCCCTCATCCAATTCTATCTCGTTCATGTTCCGTGCCCTGTGACATGGAGCGATACACCCGCGATGACGGACCTGATCCGTGGCCTATGTCTCACCTATGTTGGTTCGTATGTGTTCTATTGGATCGGGGACCAGCGCTTGCGCCAACATGAAGAGAGACGGGTGGCCTGCATTAGGCGGGAACTCATTGAGCGTCTTGAGTTCAGCTTCGATACAAGCATCCATTCAATGCTCAACTTGGGACACTTCGACAATGACAGCGTGCGCTACATGCCCATGGCCACAAAGCAATGGGACGAGATCATCGCCGCGCTCAAGGAGTCCAAGGAGGAAGGTCGATCGTTCAACTACGCCTTCGACCGCCTTAAGAAGGACAACGAGGAGATCCTGGCGGTTTACAGCCATGACCTGCATCACTTCGACTCGCTGTTCAGACGTCTCGTATTCCAGACCCGATCAACATTGAACAGGTGGATCCCGCCTGAAGTCGAACATCTCGCCAAAGTCGAGTTGCTGTCGAGCTACAGGTGGTCGATCACGCGGTTGAGCGAGTACAAGAAGCTCTGATCGGATCGGTCCGAGTCAACCGTTGACCCGAACCTTTCCAGCATTGGCGGGGCCTTCATGAGCTTTCGGTCATCGGAGGGGAGAATTTGGGCCAAATCCGCCCTAATAGATGGAGGGGTCTCATTCCTTCCACCATACATGAATCCAGCAAACGAGTTTCGCCCACGGCTGCCCGATCCAGCCCTTGTGTTCAGCTATGAAGGGCTGTTGGGCCGGATCCCCGATCTGAAGGCGGGCCTCCGTCTGTTCTTGGAGCGCTACTTTCCAGCGTCGGTGGCGCTTTTCATGAGCCAGAGTGCGAACTTCAACTACCTCATGTCCATGGACCGCTCTGCGCGTGTGATCATCATGACAGCGGATGGATCCCCTATGGTCGAATCCATCCTGATCGACCTCTACGCCAAGCTGCTTCAGAACCGGAGCACTATCACAACTTCACGTACGGTGTACACTGCCACGTTAGAGGGCTCGGTCGATCTAAACCGGGTGAACATCGTGTCTCATCACAATTTCTGGTTGTCTACGGCTTTCACCATGGCAGGGGATGTGCGCGGCGAACGGTTTCTGCTGAACTGAGCGCTACGTGTTCTGGTTGGTCAACCACGCGAGGTCAATGTGGAGATATGCTCAGGTTGTGTTCCTCTTCCGTGAATTGAACTCCAGCCGCCGCTGAATGAACTCCTCATCCGATACGGGTTGATCGAACCCTACATCCTCATGGATGCGTGTCGGCGGCCACGCATCAAGCCGATGGTAAGGCGACACGAGCATCGTATTGTGGGTGTACACCTCAAGGATGAAAGGATGTGTAGTCCATTCTCCTTTGATATAGATCTCTCCTGGTATGCCAGTCAGGAACCAAGGCTGAGGTCCGAAAGCGCTGAACTGATGACCTATCACGGTCTGAATGAGCTTCAGTGCTTCCAAGGCCAAAGCGCGGTCAGACTTCTCTGGCGTCGGATTGAAGTGTAGGGACCGGTGCCGAACCTTGGCCAGATCCTTGAACGCCTGCCAGACCTCCTCCAACAATACACCCCAAGCCTTGAGCGTGTTGTTCATCACCTTCCAGTTCGACGAAGATTTCATCGTCGCCACCTCGGCGTGCTCGGGAGTCGCTTGGTAATGCTTGCGTAAGTCGATGACAAGCTCGTTCAGGATGCGTTCACCCATCGCGCATGCGCCGGTGAGCGCTGGATAGTAGGATCCGATAACGAATGCGTCCCTACAACCGTCCAGATGGATGTTGTGATAGGCCAGCACTGACATCGGTTTGGGGCCAAGGTCCATGTAGTTCTTGAGCTTGGCGTCGAAATGGTCAATGCCAAACTGCGACCGCAGGCTTTCACGCATCCGCGCGTGCGTTTCGTCAAGCGCCCCCGGAGGATCGGACGTGGTGTTCAATGCAGCCCATCTGCCATCAAAGTCGAAGCTCAGCACACGCAGTCTTCGTGCATAGCCGTTCCGGAATTTTGGCGTGGGAACCACAGATCGTTCGTTCGGATTGGATGGCGAAAGCTACTGGCACGATCACCTCCAAGCATGCTTGAAGTACTCATCCACAAGCACGTCTCTGGAGCGGTGCATGCGGTCACGCATGGAAATCCAAGTCTTGTGCGGTCTCATGCCGCTCTACCTCCCATTGGGCATCATGCTCCAGACTTCGCGCGATACTGCGCAGCATCGCTGCGGTCCGGGGGTAAGTGAAGCCTGTCTCCTCAGCAAGCTTCGCGTAGTAGGCAGCGGAGGCACGATCACCTTCCCCCAGATCCACGGCGCGCACACCCCTACTGTTCATCACTTCAATGTCAATGCCCCGCTCCAGCGCATCGCTCTTGAGATCTTCAATGAGTTCACGGACGGCGAGACATGGCCATGTACCATCGGCTTCTTTCGGTGCATACCGAAGCTTCTCACCGAAATGATAGTCGTTCCATTGCCTGCCCTTGGCTTCAACCGCAGCCTTCGCATCACGGTACCACGTCTTCAGCGCATCACCATCGATGGTGCCATCGGACATCATCGCGGGCATGCCCTTCCACCCCTTCAATACCTCGTAGGCGCGACGTGCGAGCCCAGCCTCCTGCTCTGTAGGCTGTCGGTCCGGCTCGTTCACAGGCTTGAACATGAAGACCAAGATCTCCGCAAAGGGCGCAGGGTCATTGGCCATTTCCGCGTACAGGACCAGCTTCTGGCGCTCCAACAAACTGAAGAACGCCCATTCGATCAACGCGATGCGCTGTGGATCAATGTCCATTCTCTGGGTAAGCACTTTGTGCGCTTGCGTGATCAGGTAGTCGGAATGCCCACCACCGCGTTCTTCGGAATAGGTCTTGACACAAGCCGCCAGCACATCCGCTATCAAAGCGGATGACGCAGTGCAACTCTCCCCTTTGCCGTGCCTGAAGATGTTGTCCAGTGCGCGAAGGGGTTTCCCATGCTCCATGAACTTTGCGGCGGCGTAGAGCATGTTCTCCTCGTCCTGCTTGCCCCAAGGATGAACCGCCTTCCAATAGGCGGCCTCAACGTCACGACCGAATCTTTCAGCGCTATCCCATGTCCGCTTGGTAAATGGAAGTGAGGACAAAAACACTGCTCGCTCCGAGGCGTTCCAGCGCTCCCAGAAGTCGGTGATGAAGACCCTTTCGGCCCAATCCCATCCTTTCTTGACGAAGAGAGCGCTGATCAGGCTCATTCCGAAGCGCTTGGTCTTTTCAACCAACGCTGGAACAGCCCAGACGATCAACTCTGTCTCCAACGAATCCTCGTCGATCACGGTTCCAATGGCATTCCCAAGCTGCCATGGGTCATCAACCTGCTGCGCAAGGGTCTTCACTCCATCCACTCCACCATTGGCAAGAATGTACTTCGCTGCCGTTCGTGTCACGTCTGCATGGACCCGCTCGTACTCCTCTACTGACTCCCCTGGGAATTGGTGCGCCCCGTCGAAAACCCAACGAACCTTGGATAGGGCCTCATTGGGCTCCACGTTCTTGACAAGCTCATCCAATGCGTTGAGCATATCTGCTGGCATAGCCCAGACCTGCTCACGGTGGTTCTCATGCTGGGTGTGAAGGTCCCGCAGTTCATCCCATAGCAGGCGTTTCTGGTCATCAGTCCATTGCGACTTGTCAGCCTTCTTCAGGACGACCAAGCCAGCCAGAAACTGGTCCCGACCCACATTTCGTAGCGACTTCGACAGTAACAGGCAACGATCAGGGTCACTGGCCGTGTCGGCTAAGATCCATTCCCATATTCTTTTGAAAGGCTCCCGCCCTTCAGCGTTGTTGAAACGGTCAGGGCGATCATGAGGCCAGTCACGCCATCGTGGTACGTGGGTGAAGTTGAAATGCTGGAAGTTGTCATTCGGAAGGATCATCATGAGCAGCGGATACGCCTGCTTATGCCTACGGGCACGGAGCGCACCCAACACCTTTGACCTGTCATCTGCGCTGGCTTCGGTGTTCTTCAGTACAGGATGGAGGATGGAGGAAAGACTGGCCAAAGGTCTGGGGGGCTGTGATGTGATCGGATCAAGCTCCACCATATCGGCCATGATGCTCACCACTGCTCCCAAATGCTCAGGGTGCCAAGCCAATGTCTCAAGCGCTGAGAGCAAGCCTCTATGCTTAGAAACCGAGAACATGGGATCCTCGTCACTATGAAAGAGCGCCGCGAAGATTGAAGGGGTCTTCTTGAGACACGCCTGCACTCCTTTCAGGAACTGCTCTGGAGCAGCTTCTGCCAAAGCGGTCAGGCATTGTCCCAACGTTGCCCAAATGCGCCAATCCCCCTCCGACCCTTCGATGACACGCCATATGATTCCTTGCACAATGCTCGACATTGTTCGCCCTCCAGCGACGGGATTTGAAGCCCCGTGTGTCCCCATGAACGCTAGGTTCTCGGCTACACCATGGCGTAATGTGTTCGAGTAGACTGGGGCCTTGCCTCTCATATGGGGGAACCAGCGTTCACCTGCGGGCAGGTCGTACATGGGATGGGCTTCGCACAGAATATCCTTGGCCATCCTCTCGAAATTCTCCATGTCGGCTGAGGTGAGATGTCTTGCCAGTTGTGTCCACAGATCATCGGGAGACACGACGAACCAGATGCCTCCAACAAGTTTGATCGGGGGATCCGGCTTCTGCGCCCATGACATCAGGCGACGTTGCGCCTCGGCATATTCAACACCAGCAAGGCGTGCAATTGCGCGTTGATCGCCCTCTGAGTTATCCTGCCACGTTCCCAGAAGCAATGCTGGGATCAGATCTGGCGCTGATCCGCTCGTACTCCACTCAGGGCTTTGCAATGTTTGATCGACGGCGAGCCTCCGTCTGAGACTCATCATGCTCCTTCGGGCGGTCCGAGCCCATTCACGAACGTGAGAAGCCTTGCACCCCATTTCCAGCAGGGCTTGCTGCGCTTCACCTCGATCCAGAGATGCCAACACGATGCTCCCTTTATCCGGGCCGTCGGTTCGGTCCATTGGCACCACCACGGTATGTCCTTTTGACCTGGCAAGACCTACTCCACCGCGATCATTGAACAAAGCGACCAGCACCAGCGGCGTTGTGCTGCGTTCGAGTTTTTCCCACGCGCTACGGCTGCGGACAACGAGCGTACGCGATGCTATCCTTTCACTATCACCCTTCGGCAGCGTATTGACCACCGAGGCAAAGAATGCCACCGCCTCGTCCCGTGTGTCTGCCTTGATCGCGATAACCTGTGGAGCACCATGCAACCGATCAGCCAAACCATGCGATTGCTGCTTCCGCCCGCTCTGGATCAACCGAGGAGACAGCGCTGGCTTGGTAACATCTGCCCATGCCCGCCATGTCTGATCCAAACTGGAGACATCCTCAGGCCATTTCCCCAAGTGCTCGGAGAGCAACTGGTGGACGGAAGGCTCTGTTTCCAGCCAAGCCTCCAGATCAGTGGCATCCAAAGCGACGACCTTGCGCCAACTCCGCTCCGCATTTCGCGCCATGACCCACTTGGACTTTCCTGGCCAACGACGAAGCGTAACGAAGACGAAGGCCGTCTTCCTCCTATCCGCAGCTTTCGTGTTCTTCGTTCTCGGTAGGTAAACCTTGTTCGCTTTCGCCGTCACACCGTCCTGAGCGCTGACCTCCCAGCCAGATAATCCTCGCAGGAAATAGGTGCCGCCTTCAGGTGAATCAAGAAAGCCATCCCACCCACCTGAAAAAATCCCTTCCTCCGATTGGAAGTCGATCAGCTTGAACTTGACGCCGCTGGCTTGTAACAGCCACCTGATCAGCTTCGCCAGAAGCGCCTTGGATTCATTCTTCTGCGCCCACAGGTCAAGGTCGGTGGCATTCACCAGTGCTTCGTGCTTCATCGGATGATGTGTTGCTCTATCTTCTGCCAGAAAAATCGTCAAGCAGAGTTCGAGTAAAATAGCCTCCCCGGAAGGGGGGTGCTGAAGCCAGTTTTCAACACGGCTGGCAATATCTATTTGTCTGCACGCTGGAAGGGGCGCGCGATGTGGTAAGGGTCGAGATGATCTCCCATCACAACTTTTGGCTATCCCGGTGTTTGACGAAAGGAACGAGGGCGCACTTCCTCATGGTCTGACGTTGAGTACATTTGCCGCCCATGCGCTGGTTCTGCGCCCTACTCGCCCTCTACGTGTTCGCATTGAGCGTTCATACATGCTCAGACGGGCATGCGCAAGAGCATGTCGCATGCGCGATGGAGCAGAACGGTACCGAGCACGGTGTTGTGGACGTGTGCAGCCCGTTTTGCACTTGCACGTGCTGTGCGGGGATCACCCATGTGAAAGTGACACACTTCCAGCAGGTGGTTCCCATGCACATGGTGGTTTACAGCGAAGGCACCTCAACGGTGCGTTCCATGCCGCGCACTCCCGTGTGGCAGCCTCCCCAAGCCTGAGTTAGGGTATATGCCCTTTCGCGTGGCCTTCAGTGGCCGCGCTGACGTGCTTTTCTGGCTTGTCCTGTTCTGAGGTTCTCATCCCATTCCCGCATTCCGCATGATCGACCGCATCATTTCATTCTCCGTCCGCAACAAGCTTATCACCGGCTTGCTGCTCTTGGCCCTCGTGGGCTGGGGCGCGTATTCCGTCACGCAGTTGCCAATCGACGCGCTGCCCGACGTGACCAACAATCAGGTGCTGGTGAACACCATAGCACCGAACCTCGCTACGCAGGAGGTTGAGCAGTTCATCACCTTCCCGCTAGAACAAGCCTTCAAGAACCTGCCCGACGTGGTGGAACTGCGCAGCATCTCGCGCAGCGGTCTCAGCGTGGTCACCGTGGTGTTCAAGGATGAGGTGCCGGTGAACGTCGCGCGGCAACTCATTGGCGAACGCATCACGCAGGTGCAGGATGCCATTCCACCTGGCTACGGCAGGCCGGAACTCGCACCCCCCACAACGGGCACAGGCGAGATCTACCAGTACACGCTGGCGGTGGATAGTGCGCACAAGGACCAATATGATCTGCTTGAACTACGCACCCTACAGGATTGGATCGTGCGCAAGCAAGTGCTGGGCGTGCAAGGTGTGATCGATGTGAGCAGCTTCGGCGGCCTGCTGAAGCAGTACGAGGTGAGCGTGGATGCAAGACGGCTCGCGGGTGCGGGTCTGACGCTCATTGACGTGTTCACCGCCCTGGAGAACAACAACGGCAACACCGGCGGCAGCTACATCGAGAAAGGCCCGAACATCTACTTCATCCGTGGCGAAGGCATCGTGACCTCCTTGAAGGACATGGAGAACATCGTGGTGAGCGCACGGGGAGGAAGCCCGGTGCGCATCCGCGATGTGGCCGAAGTGAAGTTCGGGCATGCCGTGCGCTACGGAGCGCTCACCCGCAATGGCGAAGGCGAGGCTGTGGGCGGCGTAGTGTTGATGCTGCGCGGCGCGAACGCATTGGCCACGGTGAACGCCGTGAAGGCGCGCATGGAAGACGTGCAGCGCAGCTTACCCGAAGGCGTGCATGTGGATGCCTTCGTGGACCGAACCAAGCTCGTGGGAAAGACGATCGGCACTGTGGAAGAGAACCTCTTGCTCGGCGCGCTGATCGTGATCGGTGTACTGATCCTGATGCTGGGCAACTGGCGCGCTGGGTTGATCGTGGCGAGCGTGATCCCCCTAGCGTTGCTCTTCGCCATCGGGTGCATGGTGCTCGCTGGCCAGAGCGCGAACCTCATGAGTATGGGCGCGCTGGACTTCGGGCTGATCGTGGACGGCGCGGTGATCGTGGTGGAGGGGCTCATGTTCGCCCTGCACCAGCGCTTCGCAGGTCAGCGGCTTTCCAAGGCGCACATGGACGATGAAACGATCAAGGGCGCTGGCAGTATCATGAAAAGCGCGGTGTTCGGGCAGGTGATCATCCTCATCGTGTACGTGCCCATCTTCGCGTTAATCGGTATCGAGGGCAAGATGTTCCGCCCGATGGCGCTGACCGTCAGCTTCGCTATCATCGGTGCGCTGCTGCTCAGCCTCACCTATGTGCCTTGGGCTTCGTCGCTTTTCCTCAACCGCTATGTACCGGCGAAGGAAAGTTGGAGCGAACGCATGATCCACCGCTTGCAGAATTGGTACGCCCCGAAGCTCGGATCGCTCTTGCGCCGTCGCGCACTGGTGGTAGGCAGCGCGCTGGTGCTGCTCGTGGCATCGGTTTTCGTCTTCAACCGGCTTGGTGGCGAATTCATTCCCGAACTGGACGAAGGCGACTTCGCCACCAATGTCACCATTCGTCAGGGAAGCAATCTCTCCGAGAGCATCCATGTAGGCAATGAACTCGCCAAGATCCTGCTGAAGGAATTCCCCGAAGTGACCGAAGTGGTCGGCAAGATCGGGGCGAGCGAGATCCCCACCGACCCCATGCCCATCGAAAGCCAAGACCTCATCATCGTCATGAAGAGCAAGGACGAATGGACCAGCACGAAGGACCGCGAAGAGATGGCCGAACTGATGAACGAGAAGATGAGCGTGATTCCCGGCATGAACCTCAGCTTCGAGCAGCCCATCCAGATGCGCTTCAACGAACTGATCGCGGGCGTGAAGAGCGATATCGCCGTGAAGATCTACGGAGACGACCTGGAGCAGTTGTTCAAGAGCGGTAATGAAGTGGCTGCGCTTATCGGCACGGTGGAAGGTGCCACGGATGTGAAGGTGGAACAGGTCGTGGGCATGCCGCAGCTTGTGGTGGACTACGACCGCGAGCGCATCGCGCAATACGGCCTCAACATCGCCGACCTCAACCGTGTGCTGAACACGGCCCTCGCTGGTGGCAAGGCGGGCGTGGTGTACGAAGGCGAGCGTCGCTTCGACCTGGTCGTACGCATGGCCGATATGCGCGATGCCGATGCGGAGAAAGTGAAGAACATCCTGGTGCCGCTACCGAACGGCGCGCAGATGCCCTTGGGCCAACTGGCAGACATCGGTTTCCGCAGCGCACCTGCGCAAGTGAGCCGAGAGGGTGGCGCACGTCGCATCGTGGTGGAGGCGAACACCCGCAGCCGTGATATCCAAAGCGTGGCGTTGGACATCAAGGCCGCCATCGAGAGCAAGTTGAAACTGCCCACGGGCTACTATGTGGAATATGGCGGCACCTTCAAGAACTTGCAGGAGGCCAGCGCTCGATTGTCGCTTACCGTGCCACTCGCGCTCGCTCTGATCTTCGTGCTGCTCTTCTTCACCTTCGGCAGCATCAAGGAAGCGCTCATCATCTTCAGTGCCGTGCCCATGGCGGCCGTGGGTGGTGTGTTCGCGCTATCACTGCGCGGTCTCGACTTCAGTATCAGCGCGGGCGTGGGCTTCATCGCCTTGTTCGGTGTGGCCGTCCTCAACGGCATCGTGCTCATCAGCTACTTCAACCAACTCCAGAAGGAAGGCATGGACCATGTGACGGAACGTGTAGTGAAAGGCACCCTCGCGCGATTGCGGCCAGTGCTCGCAACAGCGGCGGTGGCCTCGCTCGGATTCCTGCCTATGGCCCTCAGCAACAGTGAAGGCAGCGAAGTACAGCGCCCGCTCGCCACGGTAGTGATCGGCGGATTGATCAGTTCCACGTTGCTCACGCTGGTGGTATTGCCGGTGCTGTACCATATCGTCTTCGCACGCAAGCGGAAGAAGGAAGGTGGTGGGAACGCACCGCTGATCGTGGCATCGATCGGTCTTTTCCTTTTGATGGGAGCCGCAGTTCAAGCACAAGGACCAGTGTTGTCGCTCGATAGTGCCGTGAGCCGCGCCGTGCGCACTCACCCCTCCATGACCGCCGCCGAACTGAACGTGCAACAGCAGGATGCCTTGCGCAAGACAGCCTTCCAGTTGGATCCGATCACAGCGCAGTACCAGCATGGCCAGATCAACAGCGGCTACAGCGGCGACTTCAACCTGCAAGCCACCACCGGCATTCCCTTCCCCACCACCATCGCCCAACGCGCCAGTTTCCTGAAGGAGAGCATGCGCCTGGCTGAAACGCAGCAGGTGAGCACGAGCGCGATCGTGAAGGAGAGCGCCGGAGGTGCCTACTTGCAATGGGTCATGGGTGCGGAACAACTGCGCATACTGCAACGTCTCGATAGCTCCTACGCCGTGCTAGCGGCTTTCGCGGCACGCAAGTTCGACCTTGGTGAGACAGGTCGCTTGGAGAAGATCTCGGCACTAAGCAGCGCAGATGGCGTGCGTGTGCAACTGCGGCAGGCCCAAGGCAACATCACCGCTTTCGCTGCTGAGGTAGAGCGTTGGACCGGCGCGTTGAGCGGCGCACAACCCGACCCAACCGCTTTGACCTCCACCGCCAGCGCCCCCGATCCCGGTGCAGGTAACGATCCTGTGCTGGTCGAGGGACAGCAACGAGCGTTGCTCGCCGAACAGGAATGGAAATTGGAACGCAGCTACTGGGCACCAGCACTGCAAGGGGGTGGCTTCTATCAGACGCTGGATGGTGAGGCTCCCTTTTCCGGTTACTTGATCGGTGCGTCGATCCCGATTCCTGGAACTGGACAAGGCGCACGCACCAAGGCTGCGCGTTTACGCAGCGAGATAGCCGCGCAGCAATTGGAAGATCTGCGCCGCACGCGTGTGAGTGAAATGACCCGCACGCAAGCGCAACTCGCGCAACTGCGTGCGAGCCTCGCTTACTATGAGAGCACCGGTGCCTCGCTGGCCAGCACCTTGCGCAGCGATGCCGAACGCGCCTACCGCGCCGGTGAGATAGGCTACATCGAATTCACCCAAGGCATCGAGCAGGCTTACCGCATCGATACCGAGTACCTGCGCGTCCGCTTTGAACTCGCGCTCACCGTCCTTCACCTCCGTGCCCTTCAGGGCCTTTAAGACCGAACCCGATGAAACAGTTTAGCAGTTCCAAGAGCGCGATCCTGCGCACGATGCCCTTCCTCCTCGCCATTGCATTGCTTACCGCATGTGGTGGTGTGGCCACCGAAGCGGCCGGTGAAGAAGAACACCACGACGAGCACGGCGAAGAGCACGGGCCGGAGGTCGCGCTCAACGCGGACCAGATCAAGGCCATTGGGCTGATCACTGGCGACATGGAGAAGCGCGGCCTGAAGACCGCCCTCAAAGCCAACGGCCGCCTGATGCTCCCGCCCGGCAACAGCGCGCAAGTGAGCGTGCTCATTGGTGGCATCGTGCGCGACATACCCGTACAGGAAGGACAGCGCGTGGAGAAAGGACAAGTGCTCGCCACCTTGGAGAACATCGAATTTTTGCAACTGCAACAGGACTATCTGGAAACCGAAGCGAACCTCGTGGTGCTCACCGCCGACCTCAAGCGCCAGCAGGACTTGCAGGCCGACAAGATCAACGCGACAAAGACGCTCGAACGCGCACAGGCCGAAATGACCAGTGCGAAAGCCCGCACGGCCACCATGGCTGCCAAGCTCCGCATGTTCGGCACCGATCCCGCGCGACTTTCGCCTGAGGCCATCAGTTCCACCTACGCCTTGCGTGCACCCATCGGTGGCAACCTCACGCACATCGCCATCACCCTGGGCCAGTTCGCCGAACCTAACAAGCCGCTCTTCGACTTGGTGGACAATCGCGGGCTGCACATCGACCTCAACGTCTTCGAGCAGGATCTCGCACGCGTACAAGTTGGACAGAAGGTGGTCTTTGGTCACGCGGGCGAACCCGTGGGCCAGCACACCGCCACCATCTTCGGACTGAACAAGGCGTTCGAGAGCGACCAGCAGGCGATCATCGCTCATGCGAAACTGGACGATACCTCCGAAGAACTGCTGCCCGGCATGTTCATCGAAGCCCTGATCATGACCGACAGCACGCAAGCCTGGAGCCTACCGAGCGAGGCCGTGGTGAGCAATGGCGATGACCACTTCATCTTCGTGGAGGATGAACCGAACACCTACAAGCAGGTTCAGGTCCGCACCGGAGCGAGCGAATTGGGCTACACGGAGATCGTGCTTTTGGGCGAACTGCCAGCCAACGCCAAGGTGGTGCTGAAAGGAGCTTACTACCTGCTCAGCGAACTCACCAAGGGAAGCGGTGAACACGATCATTGATGCGCCATGGCAACGG
>JBGAJW010000070.1:0-25668 GCA_044224725.1 Flavobacteriales bacterium | reverse complement strand
GAAACCCGCGAAAGCGAAGCCAGCCGCGAAGAAAAAGGTTCCTGCAAAGGCCAAGGCCCCGACGGGCAAGGCCAAGAAGCAGGTCGCGAAAAAGGCCCCGGCGAAACCAGCCCCTAAGAAGACGTCTTCGTCCCGCCCGAGCGGGAAGGTCGTCACCAAGCCGGTAAAGAAGGCCGCAGCCAAGAAGGTGGCCAAGGCCCCTGCGCCCAAACCCAAGGCAGCCGCTCCGGTGAAGAAGGCGGTTCCGGTCAGCAAGCCAGCCCCGACAGCAAAACCGGCTCCCGCGAAGGCTACGACCAAAGCCGCTCCGGCGAAACCCGTTCCGCCAACGGCGGCCAAGGCTTCTCCCCCACCAGCAGCCAAACCAGCTCCAGAGAAGCCCGTTGCCGCGAAGGCCGCCGAGAAACCAGCCGCTGCTCCCGCAGCCCCGAAAGCCCCTGCGCCGCCAGCCAAACCGGCATCGAAGGAAGCCCCCGCCAAAGACGCCAAGCCCAAGCCGCCCGTCGTTGCGGTGATGACCGGACTCGACCCGCTGGGCTCACCCGCACGCGCATTGAAACGCCCGGTGAAGGAGCGCTTCTCGGTGGAGTTCTATATGAACGCGACGCCCGGTTCGCTCTACGACATGATCAGCTCACCGAGCGGATTGAGCGAGTGGTTCTGCGATGACGTCGACGTGCGCGGGGACCACTTCACCTTCCGCTGGGGCAACGACGACCAGACCGCCCAATGCCTCAGCCGCAAGTTCGGCGAACTGATGCGCTTCCAATGGGAAGACGATGAGGACCAGGGCGCGTACTTCGAGCTGCGCATCCGTGTGGACCCCATGACCAACGAGACCTGTTTGGTGGTCACGGACCATGCGTGGCCCAAGGACCTGGACGAGGCCAAAGCGCTCTGGGGCTCACAGATCCACGCGCTGCAACGCGTGCTGGGAGCCTAGTCGCCTTTTACGGCATGATCCTTTCGGCCGAGGGCTTTACGAGCCGGTAGTTTTGACCCCTTCCCGATGAAGAAGCTGCACCTGATGATGATCCGGACCTATCTGGGTCCGCTGTTCGTCACGTTCGTGATCGTGCTCTTCATCCTGAACATGCAGTTCCTGTGGAAGTACGTGGATGACCTGATGGGCAAAGGGCTTCCGTGGCTCACCGTGGCACAGCTGCTCTTCTACGCGGCGGCCAGTGCGGTGCCGCTCGCCATTCCGTTGGCGGTGCTCCTTTCTTCCATCATGACCATGGGCGGGCTCGGCGAACGCAGCGAACTCACCCCCATGCGCAGCGCCGGACTCGGCCTGTTCCGCATCCTCTTCCCGCTCACGGCCGCCGCCGTGATGGTCGCGGGCCTCTCCTTCTACTTCAGCAACAACCTGCTACCACTGGCCGAACTGAAATTCCGCAGCCTCCTCTGGGATGTGACGCACAAGAAGCCCGCGCTCAACCTGCGGCCCGGCGTGTTCTATAGCGGTATCGACGGCTTCACCATCCGCGTGATGGGCAAGGACGAGGAGACCGGTCTGCTCTCCGACGTGCTGATCTACGACCACCGCAACGCCTTCCAGAGCGATCGCACCGTGGTGCGCGCCGCGCATGGCCGCATGAAGCGCAGCACCAACGGCGATTACCTGGTGCTGGAACTGGAAGACGGTCGCGTGTATGACGAGCAGAGCGCCGGCCGCAGCGGGAAGAGCGGCAGCGAACCCTTGCTGCGCGGCCGTTTCCAGCGGGATGAGCTGCGTCTTGATCTCAGCAGCCTCGACCTCAAACGCACGGACGAGGACCTCTTCAAGGACAACTTCCGCATGCTCACCATGGGCCAGCTTTCCACCGTGGAAGACAGCTTGGAAAAACGCGCCCGCGCCCGGGAAGTGGAGCAGGAAGCCTACCTCTTGAACGGATTGGCCATCACCCGCAACGACTCGGCGAAGACCGGGAAGAATGACGTGCGCGACGATCGCGCCTTCCTGCGCGGCCTAGACCCGTCGCAACGGAGGAACCTGTTCGATGTGGCGGGCAACATGGTGCGCAGCAACATCTCCTTCATCGACCGCACGCTGGAGGACCGTGAAATGAAGCGGGCCAAAGTGGCCAAGTACCGCGTGGAATGGCACCGCAAGCTGATGCTCTCCGTCGCGTGCATCGTGTTCTTCTTCATCGGTGCTCCGCTCGGGGCCATCGTGCGCAAAGGCGGCATGGGCCTGCCCGCCGTGTGGGCCATCGTTTTCTTCCTCGTGTTCCACATCATCTCCTACTCCACCGAGCAACTGGTGAAGTCAGGCGACCTGGAGGCGTGGCCCGGCATGTGGATCAGCACCTTCGTGCTCGTGCCCATCGGCGCGTTCCTCACGTGGAAGGCCGCTACCGACAGTCCGCTCATGGATGCCGAGGCCTATGGGAGGGCCTGGGATAAATTGCGCGCCATCTTCACCCGCCGTGCGCGTACTCCAGCTCTGCCATAAACCGCCCTTCCCGCCCATCGATGGCGGAACGAAGGCCATGCACGGCATCACCATGGGGCTGCTCAACGCGGGCCACGAGGTGAAGGTGCTCTGCATCTGCACGCCGAAGCATCCGCTCGATACCGCCGCGATGCCCAAGGAGTACCGCGAGGCCACACGCATCGAAGGCATCTTCACGGACACCAGTTTGAACATCGTGGATGCCTTCACCGACCTGATCACCTCGGACAACTACAACATCAGCCGCTTCTTCTCGCCGGACATGGACATCCGCCTGATCCGGTTGCTGAGCGAGGAGACCTTCGACGTCGTGCTGCTGGAGAGCCTGTTCGCCACGCCCTACCTGCCCACCATCCGCCGCTACAGCCACGCGCGCATCGTGCTGCGTTCCCACAATCTGGAGCATGTGATCCAGGAGCGCATGGCTAACAGCGAGACGAACGTCTTCAAGAAACCCTACCGCCGCTTCCTGGCCAAGCAGCTCAAGACCTACGAGGTGGCCGTGCTCGACCGCGTGGACGGTGTGGCGGCCATCACACCGGCCGATGCGGAGCACTTCGCCGGGCACGGCTCGAGAACGCCGATCATCACGATACCCTTCGGTGTGGATCCTTCCGAATACCCCGCCAGTGAACCCGCGGGCGCGCCGGTCTTCTTCCACCTGGGCAGCATGGATTGGTTGCCGAACGAGGAAGGCATCCGTTGGCTGCTCGCGAACGTGTGGCCCAAAGTCATCAAAGCGCATCCGAAGGCGAAGCTGCATTTGGCCGGGAACAAGATGCCCAAGGACCTGCTCGCACTGGAATTGCCGGGCCTTCACGTGAACGGTCGCGTGCCGGACGCTGATCTGTACATGAGCAAACGCCATGTGATGGTGGTGCCGCTCTTCAGCGCCGGCGGCATGCGCGTGAAGATCATCGAGGGCATGGCCATGGGCAAATGCGTGATCAGCACGCCGATCGGCGCCGAGGGCATCGCCTGCACAGATGGCGAGGACATCCTGCTCGCGCGCACGGCAACGGAAATGACGGACCGCATCATCTCGATCATCGAAGACCCGGAACGTGCGCGCGCCATCGGTGCGAAAGCACGCGCCCTGATCCACAAACACTACGCGAACGAACGCATCGTCCGCGATCTCATCGCGTTCTTCCGGGACCTGCGCAAGGCCTCGCCTGCGCAAAGTGCTTCGGCGGATAAGACATGAAATTGCTGGTCGTCCTCTCACGCGTGCCCTATCCGCTGGAAAAGGGCGACAAGCTCCGCGCGTACCACTTGGTCACCCGCCTCGCCAAGCACCACCAGGTCTACCTCTTCTGCCTTACGGACCAGCGCATCGCCCCTGAGCACCTCGACCACCTGCGCGGATCCTGCGCCCACATCGAAGTGGTCCACCTCCCGCGCTGGCGCATCCTCGTGCGGCTGATCACGGCACCATTCTCGCGCCTTCCCTTCCAGGTCACCTATTTCCACCATGCCATCGCGCAACGCGCGGTGGACCGGGCGATCGCGACGTTCAAGCCGGACCATGTGCTCTGCCAGTTGGTGCGCACCACGGAATACGTACGCTACCACTTCGGGCTGGCGAAGACGCTGGACTACATGGATACCCTGAGCAAAGGCATGGAGCGCCGCACCGAGAACGCGAGCTTCTGGATCAGGCCTTTGCTCAGGGCCGAAACACGCCGGTTGATCGCCTACGAGAACCTGATGCTCGACCTGTTCGACCGGCACGTGATCATCAGCGCGCAGGACCGCGACCTGCTCTACCACCCGATGCGCGATCAGGTGCAAGTGATCCCGAACGGCGTGGACACGGAGTTCTTCAGCCCGGTCTATCGGCAGGCAGGCCCGCGCGCCGGCACGAAGACGCATGACCTGGTCTTCACCGGCAACATGAACTATCCGCCGAACATCGACAGCGTGCTCTACTTGGTACACAAGGTGCTCCCCCTGGTTCGGAAGGAACGGCCGGGCACCACCCTGCTCATCAGTGGCGTGGACCCCACTTCGCGCGTGCGTGAATTGGCGAAAACCGATCCGCTGATCACCGTGAGCGGACGCGTGCCGGACATCCGCGATTCCTACGCTGCCGCTACCGTGTTCGCCGCACCCATGCAGATCGGTACCGGCCTTCAGAACAAATTGCTCGAAGCCATGGCCATGCGCATGCCGTGCGTCACCAGTGCCCTGGCCAACAACGCCGTGGGGGCCGAACCCAACGAGAGCATCCTCATCGGCAGCGAACCGGCGGACTATGCCGCGCACATCCTGCGCCTTCTGAGCGATGAAAACGAACGCGAGCGCATCGCCGGCAACGGATACCGCTTCGTGCGCACCAACTTCGACTGGGGCCGGAACGCGGAAGCGCTGGATGCGCTCATCGCCTCGGCGCACATCGCGCCCATGCCGGTGACCAGCGTCTAACTTCGCCGCGCCTTCGCTGACCCCGGAGTTTCATCCGGGGCTTCTGCGGGCGAAGCGCCCGAACACATGGCACATACAGGGGAATTCGACAGTATCGAGAGCGCGATCGAGGACATCCGCCAAGGCAAGGTCGTCATCGTGGTGGATGATGAGGACCGGGAGAACGAGGGCGACTTCCTCACCGCCGCGCGCAATGCCACGCCCGAGGTGGTGAATTTCATGGCCACGCACGGGCGCGGGCTCATCTGCGCGTCGCTCACCGAACAGCGCTGCGCGGAACTCGGCCTGGACCTGATGGTGCGCGACAACACCGCGCTGCACGCCACACCCTTCACCGTGAGCGTGGATGTGAAAGGACGCGGCACCACCACCGGCATCAGCGCCAGCGATCGCGCCAAGACCATCGCCGCGTTGATCGACCCCGCAACGAAGCCCGAGGACCTCGCTCGCCCCGGCCACATCTTCCCGCTGCGCGCTCGAGACGGCGGTGTGCTGAGGCGCACCGGTCATACCGAAGCCGCCGTGGATCTTTCCCGCTTGGCAGGCATGGAACCCGCTGGCGTCATCGTGGAGATCCTCAATGAGGACGGTTCCATGGCGCGCCTTCCGGAACTGCGTGTCATCGCCCAGCGCTTCGGGTTGAAGCTGATCACCATCGAAGCACTGGTGGCCTATCGCATGCGCCACGAGCGATTGGTGGAGCGTGTTGTTGACGTGGACCTGCCCACGGACCACGGTGATTTCAAGCTCGTCGCCTACAAGCAAGTCGACAACGGCGAGGAGCATCTCGCACTGGTGAAAGGCACATGGTCACTTGACGAACCGGTGCTCGTGCGCGTACACAGCAGCTGCGTAACGGGCGACATTTTCGGCAGCCAGCGCTGTGATTGCGGACCCCAACTGCACGCCGCCATGGACATGGTGGATCGCGCCGGCAAGGGCGTGGTGCTCTACATGCACCAGGAAGGCCGGGGCATCGGGCTGATCAACAAACTGAAAGCCTACAAGTTGCAGCAGGAAGGCGTCGATACCGTGGAGGCCAACCGCCTGCTCGGTTTCGACAGCGATGTGCGCGACTACGGCGTCGGCGCGCAGATCCTCTTCGACCTCGGCGTGCGCAAGATGAAGCTCATGACCAACAACCCCCGCAAACGCACGGGACTGGTCGGTTACGGATTGGAGATCGCCGAGAACGTTGCGCTGGAGATCCAGGCCAACGTGCATAACCGGCACTATCTGCTCACCAAGAAGTTGAAGCTGGGGCACTCGCTGGGGTTGGGGGCGGAGTGAATCACTCCACCTCCCGCTGGTTGTCCTTGCTACGGAACAGGTTGCCGACTTTCCGGAAGAACTCGCCGAGGGTATTGAACTCCTCGCGGTAGGCGAGGCCGGCACCTTGCGTGGTCTGCGCCTGGTTCAGTTGGTTCAGGTTGCGGTCGTTGCTCTGGCTGAACGCCTTCGCGCGCAATTTGCCGTCGTTGGTGATGAGGTACTCCACGTTGAAGTCGCCGATGAGCTGTGAGCCGCTCTGTGAACTGGACGCATTGGCGCTGGTGACGCCCACGTTGGTGCTCACCTGCACGCGGTTGTTGAAGAACGCCTTGCCCACGGCCACCTCGAACTCATCCGCCAAGCCGCTGTTGCCCGGGCGGTAGTTGATCCCGAGGTCCACCGCGTCGCTGGCATTGCCCAGGAAATTGCTGAGCTGGCTGCTGGCGAACTCGGCCATGGTCGTCAACCCGCTGGCACTGGCATCCTGCCCGAATCCACCGGCCTGTGTGATGTCATCGGAAACGAACTTGTTCAGCACGAGGAGCGCGAAGACCTGCTTGTTCAATTTGTCCTTGTCGCTGAGAACGGAATTCACCTGCGTGCGCACGCCATCATCCACGCTCGGCAGACGCACATCGAAACCGATCTCCGGCTGCATGAGCTTGTCGGACAAGTGCATGATCACTTCCACCGGCACACGTTTGCGGTAGGCCTCACTGCGCTCGCTCGGCGGCATGATGTCGTACAACGCCGTGCGCAGCTTGTACACGGCGTTCATGTCCAGGCGCGCGTCGAAGGGATCCCCGTACCACGTGATCCGCCCCCCGGGGTCGACGGTGAACTTCTTGTTGACCAGGTTGCGGAGCGTGAAGAGGTAGTCCCCGTCCACGATATCGAGCCCGCCCTTCATGGTGAAATCCCCGCTCGGTGTCACGGCCATGGCGATGTCACCACGGGCGTGTCCGCTGATGATGTCACCGACGGTGGGATCGAAGATGAGCTCGAAGCGCGCGTCCGGTGTCACGCCGATCTTCATGTCCAGGTGCACGCCTGTGAGGTCCACCGGTGCTTCGAGCGAATCGAGGTTCTGCCCGGGCTTCATGAAGCGCACGAAGGGGATGCCACCGACGTCCGTGCTAGCGCCGAGCGGGAAGTGCAGGAATGTGCCCTTGTCGGTATGCGCGTCCACCGTGATGCCGAGATTCTCAGTGTAGCCGTCGATGTTCAGGTCGCCCGTGCCCACGGCAGTGCCGTAGAACAGTTGGTTGTCATCGAAGGTGGTGTTGAGCACCAGCAAGCGGTCCAGGTCCGCGGCCACGTCGAAGTTCCAACGTGCGAAGGACTCGTGGTTCAAGGTGAAGGAGCGTGCCTTGGCGGTGCCACCCTGCCCGTCGTGCAATGTGACCAGGTCCATGGCGAACTGGTCCGGGCGGATGATGACCGGATGGCTGAAGGTGTACTTGGTGTTGAGGTAGTTGATGCGGATGCCGGCGTTGTCGAGCATCACTTCGCCGTTGGCCTGCGGGTCGGCGAGCTTGCCGGTGATGTCCACCTTGCCGGTAACGAGGCCCTGCACGTCGCTGATCGCTTCGGGCAAGTAGGGCTCGATGGCGAGCAGATCGAACCTGTCCAGCAAGAGGTCCACATCGAGTTCGTCTTTCCTGCCGGGTGCCAGCACGCCGGTGAAGCCGAGCATGCGCAAGGTGTCGCGCTTCAGCTCTCCATTGATGTCCACAACGTTGTCCTCGTTGTTCCACGAGGCCCCGAAGCGCAGGTCGCCGATGGGATTCTCATCGATGGCGAGACTGTCCACGCACAGGTAGCTGAGCAGGTAGGGCGCTTTGTAAAGGCTGAACGCGCGGCCATCGCCACTGAGCAGTCCGTGGATCTCCGGCCCATCGTAGAAGGGCTTGGCGTTCTCCAGCCGCACGTCCCGCAGGTCGAAGTTCAGCGGCGTCTTCGGGTCCTGGCTCACCGTGCCGTCCAGCATCACGTACTGGTCCTCGTTGCGCAATTCGAGCGAATCCACCCGGATGCTGGAAGTATCCACCAGGATGTGCGCGGTGCGTTCGTTCACCCAAGAACCGCGACCGAAGAACAAGGTGCTCGGCCGCAGGTCGATGGCCACGCTGTGACCATTGAGCACGAGCGCATCGAGATCCAGATCTCCGGCCGTCCCGTTGTTGCTGCCTTTCCAACCGGCGCGCAGTTGCACTTCGTCCTGGTAGGCCTTGCCGGTGAGTTCGATACCGCTGATGAAAGTGCCCCCGCCCACGCCCTGCCGCGCGCTTCGGAAGCGGAAGGCGAGCACGTCCATCGTTTTGTCCAGTATCACCTCCACCGAATCGCCGCTGAGCGCGCCGAAGGTGATGGACGGCAGCATGGCGTTCAGCCCGAGATCGAAGGTGCGGCTGTCGAAGTGCCCACTGGCCACCGTGCCACTGTCGATCCGAAGGCCGGGGGCCACGAGTTCCAGCACGGACTGTGCGTTCTTGATGGTGGCTTCGAAGGTGAAGCGCTGCTCTTCCTGCGTGTAGCGCACTTCTTCCTGCAAAGCCGGGAACACGCTGAAGAGGACGCTCTTCACGGCGTCCGGCAACCGCGTGGGATAGAACGGCCCACGCACGTCCGCATCCGCCACGGTGCTGCGCAGGGTGAGCACTGGCTGGCCGTTCTCCCGTTGGCTGGTGAGGGCGATTTCACCGATCTCCAGATCGACCGAATCTTCACAGAAGCTCACGTCCTGCATCTGGATCGAGCCCTTCAAGCTGTCCGGGGCGAGTTCGCCGGTGGCCTGCACCTTCATGGTGAGCCCGCTGAAACCCTCACCACCGATCAGACCGAAGGAGCGCGGATCGAAATGGCGGATGTCCGCCGTGAAATCCACTTTCGGCCACTTGCCGCGCAGGTCGGCCAGGCCATCGAAGTCCATCTTCAGATTGGGATCCTCGCAGTGCAGTACACCATTGAAGAGGTTCTTCTCCAATCGCCCTTTCACCGCGATGCCGCCCACGTTCAATTTCTTCACATGCAGCTCGGGCACGGTGCCTTCCAGCTCGGCGGTCATGGTGCCAAGCGTGCGTCCACTGCCGCGCACCTTCACGTCGCACGCGATCTTGCCCACGGTGGGGTCGCCGATCACGGTGCCCAGGTCGAAGCCCGTGGTGGCCACGCTGCCGAGCAACTCGAACACGTTGCTGATGGTGTCGCGATCATAGCTGATATCCGTGGTGACCGGGCCGACCGCCGTTACGCTGCGTCCGGAGGCCGTGAAGGCGCGCGGGAATCCGGTGAAATCCCCGGAGAAGGAGACCGGCCCCAAGCGTTCGACCTCCACCGGCAAGCGGAGATGCGCTTTTTCGATGAAGGGCGGTATCGGCAACTGTGCGAGGTCTTTCGGATCCGTGTGGAAATGCTCCACGTCGATCACCATGAAGGTATTGGGCACATCTGGTAGACCGGTGAATTCCGCATTCCCGCGGAACTCCGATCCATCGCCATAGGTCAGGCGCATGTCGCGCCCTTTCAATTCGCTGATGGTGCCGCGGAACTTGCCGCTGATGCCCAGCGGGAATTCCACCCCTTGCAGGTCGGGTGCGAAAAGGGCGATGTCCGAGAACTGCACATGCGAACTGTCCAGTTGCACGCGCATTCGCACATTCGTCTCGAACTGATCGAAGTCGGCGAACGTCTCTGAATCGAACTTCAGGTCCCCCTTCAGTTCGCTGCCCGGGGTTTTGATGCGCATGCCCGCGATGCGGATGCCGCGCGGGCTCACCTGCGTGGCGCCGCTCAGTTCCTCGAGCACCAATCCGCTATGGTCCTTCAAGCTGATACGCTCCAGGTCCACCATCACCGAATCGCCCGCCACCCGCACGTTCTGCCCGATGATGTCCGCCGTGTTCACGTCCACGTGCTTGAAGTCCACACCGAAGGGCAGCCGCTCGCTGTTGCCGCTGTTGAAACTGAAGTGAAGCCGCTGGATATCCAGTTCCTTGCATTGGATCTTCCAGTCCGCACCGCCGCTCGTGGTGTCCTCACTGGCGAGCTTGTCCAACAGGTTCGTCAGGTTGCTCTGCATGTCGCCCTTCTGTGTGGCCAGGGCGAAACGCGTGTCGTACAGTTCCAATCGGCGGACATTTATCCGCTGCTCGTCCGTGTTGATCCGCAGGCCACGGATGCGTAGTTCGTCCACCGCGAGGAGCGTGTCCCCCAGCAGGTCGGCGACGAACACGCCGTGCAAGCGGTTCATGGCGAAGGGGCGGATCTCTACCCGCTCGATCCGCACGGTGATGCCCAGGTCCTCGCTGAGCTTCTTGCTCACGATACCGGCGATCCAGGTCTGGACCACGGGGAACAAGAGAAGGACCACTATGACGACGACGAGGAACACGAGCGTGCCGATGGACACGATGATCCATCGCACCACACGCCGCCAGCGCTTCCGTATGCGTTCCCCGCCGCTCAGGTTCCTCTTAGTTTCGGCCCCTCCATCACCAACTTCGGACCAACCGGCGAAAGTAGCCGCCAGCCCGTGCCTTCCTCTTCCCCCATCGTTATCCTCGGGATCGAAAGCTCCTGCGACGAAACGGCCGCCGCCGTGCTCGTGGACGGCGTTGTGCGCAGCAATGTGGTGGCCTCGCAGGAAGTACACGCCAAGTGGGGCGGCGTGGTGCCAGAACTCGCCAGCCGCGCCCACCAGGAGCACATCGTTCCCGTGGTGCGAGAGGCACTCCTGCAGGCCGGGATCACCAAGGAACAGCTGCACGGTGTGGCCTTCACCCAAGGCCCCGGGTTGATCGGCGCATTGCTCGTAGGCGCGTGTTTCGCCCGTTCACTGGCCCAAGCCCTGCACATCCCGTTGCTGGCGGTGGACCACATCCAAGCCCATGTGCTCGCTCACCTGATCCGCGATGGACAGGATCGCCCGATGCCCGCTTTCCCCTTCCTGAACCTCACCGTGAGCGGAGGCCATTCGCAATTGGTGCTGGTGCGCTCACCCTTGGACATGCTGGTACTCGGCAGCACACTGGATGATGCGGCAGGCGAAGCCTTTGACAAGGGAGGCAAGATCATGGGGCTTCCCTACCCTGCGGGTCCCCTGGTGGACAAACACGCGCGCGCCGGTGATCCCCAGCGCTTCGAAATGCCAGTGCCCGCCGTGCCCGGTCTGGACTTCAGCTTCAGCGGGATCAAGACCTCCTTCCTGAACGTGGTGCGCAAGGGCGAAGCTGACAATGCGGCGTTCGCCCGGGAAAACGTGGATGACCTGTGCGCATCGCTCCAGCGGGCCATCATCGACCATTTGCTGGCGAAGACGCGCAGAGCCATGCGGGACAACGGCCTGCGCCAAGTCGGTATCGCCGGTGGTGTCGCGGCCAACGGCGGATTGAGGACCCGACTGATGGAACTCGGAGCGCGTGAGGGATGGGACGTCTTCGTTCCACCATTCGCCTACTGCACGGACAATGCGGCGATGATCGCCATGGCCGGACACTATTTGTTCTTGGCCGGGAAGCATGCGCCCCTGCATACGGTGCCTGTGGCGAGGTTCGCTTAGAAGGGTTGCTCTGGAACGAGGAAGGACGGATGACGAAAGGGAACCTGCACGGACCGCGGGTCCTGTGGATCCTTTTGCTGCTGTTCTCCCGTTCCTGATGTTGGCACACCATGGCTGGCATGGTCCCTGCCAAGTTGGGGTCCGGTTACATTTGCCCGACCCCCTTCGCAACCGTCCAACGTGCGATGTCGGCGAGGGTGGAGAACGATAGGTGCGGAAAACGATCACGATAGCTCTTCTGCTGCTGGCCTTCACCATCGGGCGCGCGCAACCAGCGTCCCCGTTCGGACCGGCCGCTGCTTGGCTCGTGGTGGAAGGAGACAGCCTGTTGCGCTTGGACAAGCCGCAGAAGGCCGTGGACAAATACACGCAGGCCATCGACATGGAACCCTCGGCGAGCAATTACTCGGCAAGGGCCCGCGCTTGGTACCAGATGGAGCGCATGGACCGATTCCTGCTCGACGCGGAGAAGGCGCTGAAACTGGACAGCACGCACGCGGAGGCCAACTACCAGCGCGCGATGTACGCTTTCCGCAGTGATGATTTCCGGTTGACCGACCGGCTTACCTCCCGCTCGCTGGACCATGGGGCAAAAGGCAAATTGCGCGAACAGGCGCTGATACTCCGCGGCGAAGCACGCGCCGAATTGAAGCGCTACAAGGAAGCCGCCGCCGACCTGAAGACCGCATTGGGCGAGCGCACGGAGGACCTCGTTGCCATGAAGACCTTGGCCCGCGTATACGATGCGCTCGGGGATCATGTCTCCAGCCTCGGTGTACTGGAGAAGCTCTGCGCGGTCGAGGCCAATGATATCGGCAACTGGACCAATCGCGGGTTCGAGTTGACCTCACTGGGACGGTACGAAGAAGCGCTCACCATCTATGGCAAGGCACTGGCATTGGACAAGGACGAGCCCACTGCACTGAGTGACCGTGCCTATGCGCTGATGAAGCTCGGGCGCAACCAGGAAGCTCTGGCCGATGTGGAACGCAGCCTGAAGTCCTACCCCTCGAACGCCTTCGCCCTGCGCACACGCGCCTTGCTGCGGCTCGCCAAAGGCGAGCGCGAAAAGGCCTGCGCGGACCTGCACTTGGCGCACGTCATCGGCGGCGTGCCGGAAGTGGACCAGTTGATCGAGAAGAACTGCGGCGGGATCCAGCCCAAGCGCTGAACCTCACCGTAACGATCAGCGCACGACCATACGCAGCGATCGTGCCTCGCCATTCTCCGATTCGATCCGCACGAAGTACAGACCGGCGGCACTGCCAAGATCCATCGTGAGGATCCCGCTGTTGATGCGCTTGGGAAGTCCTACTTCGGAGCCCTGTGCATCGAACACGCGCACACGGCCGATGACGCCCGGAGCATGCACGGTAAACGCACCATCGTTCGGATCGGGATAGAGATTCACCTCAGCCAGTGAAGGCGCATCGGGAACAGCGAGGTATGGGGATGCAGGCAGCACCTCGAACCGGTCGAGGCCGACTTCCACCAAGTGGCCCGGTGCCTCGTCCGCGGTGTACACGATGAATTCCATGTTCGCCGTCGGTGTGATGAACGCGCTCACTTGGAACTGGTTCATCACCCATTCGCCCATATCAGGCGTATTCACGTCACGCGCTTCGATGGTGACGAGGGTATCTCCGTTGTCCAGTTGGAAGAGGACCACATCATTGCTGACACTGTTGCCGCCGCCCGTGTACCACCAGCGGTAGTAGCGGATCCACGGGTCGGTTGTCAGCGTGGCATCGAAAGCGGGTGATTCCAAACGCTGGAAGCCATCGTCCACGTCGTCCTCGCCAGCGCCACCTCCTCCATTGCCGGTCACGTAAGCCTTGTCAGCGCAATCGCCATCCATATCCACACCGGGCGCGCACTGGTCGTTGTTGTTCATCGTGCCGATGGGGACGTCGCGCACCCAGTCGCCGCTGCCTGCATCGCCGGTCGATGTCCATCCCAGATCAAGAGCGAAGTCGTCCGCATAACCCGTGGGCAGCGTGATGATCAAGGTGGGCGAATTCTGCGTGAGTTCCTGGGCGCTCAGGCAAACGGTGTGATGCCCCCAGTGCCCCGCGTTGATATCGTAATCGCCCGCGAAGACTCCCGGGACGCTGAAGTTGCCGCTGGCATCCGTGGTGGTACTGAAGTCATAGATGTCGTTCGCCAAGTTCACCTGCGCATCAGCGATCGGCGCGTTCGTCCCCTCTTCGATCACCTGCCCGGCGAGGGTGAACGGCACCAAGGGTATCAATTGGACATTCAGCACCGTGACCTGGCCGTTCGTGAGTGACACGCCTTGCACGGTCTGGGACAAGTACCCCGGAGCGGATACCGTTACCTCGTATGTGCCCGCAGTGGCCCAGCCCGTGCTGTACAGCCCGTCGAACTGGTCGGTGACATCGAATGCCGTCGTTCCGTTCAATGTCACCGTGGCTTGATCCACCGGTGCGCTGGTGCTGGCATTCGTGATCAGGCCTTCGAGCCAACAGGCCTGCGTGTAGGTCGGACCAAGGATGAAAAGTCCTTGTTCGATGTCGCTGACGAGCAGGTTGCCACTGGGCAGGAACGGGTAGACGCCCCAAACGCCATTGAAGCCATCGCCCGTGAAGGGTGACGTATCGTAGTGCCCGACTTCCACGATGTTCGTCGGGTCGCTCACGTCGTAGATCGAAACGCCCTCCGTGTAATAGCTCTGCACCACATAGTCATTCAGCCAGTAGGTGTTGTGGATGATGGCATTGCTGCCGGGATCGGACTGCAACTGGTCCAGCGGCAGGATGTCCGTAGGGTCGCTCACGTCATAGGAAGCCAGGAAACTGTTCGGCTTCTCATCCGTGGTGAAGAGGTATTGGCCGGAATCATCGAGCCAGCAGTTGTGCGTGAACTGGTTCGGCGTCTCCATCTGGCCCAGCGTAATCGGGTTCGCCGGATCGCTCACGTCCACGATCGTGAAAAAGCCGTCCAGGATGTGGGCCGCGTACAATGTGTCGCCTCGTGCGAAGCAATCATGCACGTAGTAATCCTGATACTCGCCAACTTCGACCGGAACCTCGGGATCCTGCGTGAGGTCGTAGAAGATTGCGCCGCCTTCACCCCGGTTCGCGCCGTTCAGGTACAGGCGTCCGTTCTCATCGATGAACAATGAATGCGAGGTGATCCAACCGTTGCCCTGGAAGACAGTGACCGGCAGATCCGTGCTTTGCGGCAGAGGCGAGAGGTCCACGATCATCAATCCACCTTCGGCCTCCGTGGTGATGTAGGCATGATCGCCCCAGGTCTTGATCTCCCGCCAGATGCTGTTGGGACCGGGGGCGAAGAAGACCTCCACCGGGTTCGCCGGGTCGGTGACGTCCACCACCGCGAAGCCGCCCGAGTTGTTCACGTTCGGGTCGCCGTTCACCCCGACAAGCGCGTACTCATTGCCCACTTCGTCCACATATCCCCAGAGATTGCTCAGGTCGCTGTTGCGCGTGTCCTGGTAGCTGAGGTGGCCGAGCTGGGTGATGTTCAACTGCCCCGATACGAGTTGGACGGTGAGCGCGGAAAGCGCCAACCAAGCGGCGCGTGAAGAAGTGCTAGTGGACATGCGGGCAAGGTATGCGGGTCAACGGACAATCACCGTCGCCCTTCGACCGGTCATGAAAGGGATCCTGCCGATGCCCATTCCGGACCGGGTGTTCGCGCTCCTGCTACCTTGGTGGCCGCGCCGCCAGCGCTCGCAAGCCCCGGCGGTCAACGGAATGAACGACATCCTCTGCCCCACCGATTTCACGCCCGCTGCGGCCAGCGCCCAACGCTACGCCACGACGATCGCAGCGGCATCCGGCTCTTCCATCACCCTGTTGCACGTGCTGGACAAGCACCACCACCAGAGCGATGCGCTCGCAAGCGCGAGCGCGCAGATGGGCACCGCCGCCGACAAGCTCCTGCGCTCGGTGAAGGTGAACGAGGTATTCCGCGAAGGCGACCCGCTCAAACAGATCATTGCCGAATCCACCAAGGGCCATGCGCTGATGGTGGTGGGTACCCACGGTCCCAAAGGCCTCCGCCAATCCCTGCTCGGTGCGGATATCCTCAAGCTCGTCCGCCATGTGGGTGTCCCTTCGCTCGTGGTACAAGCGGACAGCCCCGCCGAACCCCGCATGGGGCGCATCCTGCTGCCGGTGGCCGGTCATACGGACATCACTGGGCTGCTCTCCGCCGTTTGCCTGCTGGCGCGCACTTTCTCCTCCGAAGTACACGTCTTCCAGATCATCCGTCCGGGCGAAGAACCCAGCGAACAGCTGCTGAAGAACAAGCTCGCGATGATCCACCGCTTGGAGCAGGAAGGTATCGCCCGCGTAGAGGCCAACGTACCCAGCACCGTCTTCAGCATGGGCTTCGCCGAACAGACCATCCGCTACGCCGAGGAGATCGGTGCGGGTTGCATCGCCATCATGGCCAAGGCCAGCGATGACTTTCGCTGGATCGCGGACGCGGAAAAGGAGCGGTTGCTCACCAACGCACCGTGCATTCCCGTGCTCTGCGGGCTGTAGCTGGCGGAAAAGCCGTTATTGCCGGGCGCTGAAGACACGATAGTGCACGTTCTCGAACAGCAGCATCGAGGTTCCAGGCGGAACGAAGGTGCCGCTCTCCTTGGATGCGATCACCATCAATGGTCCGGACAACACCGGGTCCGTGATCCTGCCATCGAAGTACGCCGCTTGCTGCTTCACCCGCGACCACGCGTCATCCTCATCGAAGAAATGCGAGCGGTAGGCGCGCCACGGCGTGTACACGATGACCATGTAGGCCAGGTCCTCGTCCTTCGCGATCACCAATGAGCCGTCCGGTGCACGGGCGTTCAGGAAAGCGAGCACCTCACGCTGCTCCTTCGTTAGCCAGAAGCCGGGCGATGACGCGCGCAGCTCACGTTTGATGTTCAAGGTGAAGTAGACGGTGTTGTCGGTGAGGAAGAGGACGACGAATGAAGCCGCGACGAGCATGCGTGCCCGTGGCAGGCGGTCCTTCAGCCAGGGCCAAGCTTCGTTCAACAACCACGGCGCACCGATCAGGAAAAGCGCGGCCCATGTATAGCCCCGCGTGAAATGCACCGGCTGGTGCGTGGCCGTGACCAGTTCATGATTCTCCAACGCGAGCTGGACGAGGACCATGGCGATGAGCATCCGCGAGTTGCGGTCCCCGATGAACGCACGCAGCCGATCCGTGGTGCGCAAACGACAGCAGGCGAACACGCCGACCATTGAATAGCCGAGCACCGTGGCTCGGAACTCCAGGAGATACTGGACATTGAGCGCGGTGGTGAGATGCGGATCCATGCGCGGCGGGAGCCACACGAAATAGTACCAGCAGCACAGGGCGAAAGCGGAAGCGAGAACGACCGGCACCGCCATCGGCGTGGCCCGATCCCCGAGCACCAGGCGCTCAACGCACGACCAGGCCAGGAACACGAGCAACCCGCCCGTACCCGCGAATGGATGTGATGCGGCGAGCACGACCAGGCAGACCACCGCTATGGCGTCCTTTTTCCGGATGAACGCCAACGCGGCAGAATAGAACAGCAAATGGTAGTAGGCCTCGTTCGGCAACACGAGGCAGCGGCCCAGGTTCATCATCCACCAGCCGTACGCCGGATCGAGGTCCAGCATGTGCTTCCACATGTCCGCGACAGGTCTTCCCTCGATGATGTTGACCACCTCCCCCGCCAATGCCAGCAGGCCGCCGCCCCAGAGAAAGAGCACATGCCCCCAGCGGCGCGCACCCGTTGCGATCGGTACCAACTCATCGAAGAGCCGCGTGAACACGCGCACCGCGAGCAGCCCCATCACCGTGGCGAACAGCACGTAGAGCGTGCCTGGATCGATCGGGAACACTCGCCAGATCTGCCCGAGCGCCCACATGTGCAATTGCAGGAGCACAGGCTCGCCGATCTCCCGCGCGTTGGACGGCAACGTGAAGAGGAACCCGTGAAGGCCATTGTCCGCGAACTCGCGCGCACAGGCCATGGTGTATGCCACATCGTATTGCACGAAGCCCGTGGGGGTGAGGCCCGGATGCGTGAACGCGACCGCGTAATGCGCCGCGTAGAACGCGATCACCGGCGAGTAGAGGGCGATGATCCACCACCAGGGTGAAGGGCGGGGCTTCATTGGATCTGTCCGGAAGAATACAGAGTACGCTTCATCCCATCCACAACAAGTGGATCACCACCCCAGCCACTTGAGCACTGGTCGCCGTAAAAGGGGAACAAGCTCCGCCCGCGACAACGGTATCTCCACTTCCATCAGTTCATCACTGGCCAATTCGATGTGTGCCGAGCAACGCGCCACCCATACCGTGATCCCATCCGGGCCGATGAGCATGTCACTCACGTATGGCTCTGTGGTGGAGCGCTCCGCAAGGCATCGCTCGTACAGGTCGATCACGCCCATGGACCAATCCGTGTCCATCTCCGAAGGCGACAGACCCGCAGTATCACGTAGCGCAGTCAGGTATTCGAGGACGACCTTGCGCCATCCCTCGCGCACGCGGTGCTTGACCAGTCGGAGACCTTCGCTGGTGAACAGGGAATCGAACCGAACCCTGCTTCCATCGCGCGGATCGTAGTGATAGTGCTCGGTGGAACCCTCACAGTATGCGCCGCACCACTCCGCTGTGATCGTGATCACCAGCACGTTCTCCAGCGGCCGCGCCCAACTCCACTCCGGTGGATACATCTGGATCATTCCACCGGTGCCGTCCCCCCAGACCCCATCGAAGTACCGCGAGCCTGCGGTGTCCGAATCCACATAGTGCTCTCCCCACATGTAGAGGTCCTTGTTGATCAGGCGGGCGATCGCGTAGTTGCCGGGTATGCGGACGATGGGCCAGCTGTAACGGAGTGAATCGCCGAAAGGCTGAACAGCGACCAAGCTGTCCACCACCAGTTTCTGCCCACTGAGCGGAACCGCGCACGCACCGATGAGCAAAGCGGCGATGGATACCGATGTGCGCATCAATCCAACCCCAACGAGATCTGCTTCCCGGGCTTGTACCCGATGATCGGGTCATCCGGTGAGCGGTCTTCCCCTTCCTCTTCCGCGGACTGCTGCTTCTTGAACTGCTTCACCGGGCTCTCCTCCAGGTCCTCTTCTTCCGGCGCTTCCAAGTTGCCGATCTCGTCCTCGGTGATGAGCATCTGTTGCATCTCCTCGATCTCCGGCGTCATGGGGATGAAGACGGGCGTGGTGAGGGTGATCTCCTTCACCTTGTGCGGGGTGAGCCGGTTGCCGATGGCCTTCACGCCTTTCACCGCGATCAGGTCCTTCACCGCCATGTCCTCATCCTCCTTGTTCACGCTGCGCTTGTCGTAGGCCACATGGATCACGGGATCCGGCACGAGGCTGTGCAGCACCAGCTTGCTTTCCGGATGCTCGGTGATGAACGATACCGGATCGCGTGAAGGTTCTTCGATGACGAAGCGCTTAACGGTCATCTGCTGCTTCTCGCCTTCCCAATACACGGCGCTCACCGTATCCTTCGGGTTCCATTTCACCACGGTGAGCGTGTCATCCGGGAAGTGCGTACTGAGAACGAAGGGGAACAGCTGGTACGTGCCGCTCTTGGTGATGGCCAGGATGCGGTCATCGCCCTTGAAACGGCCCAGGTAGCGACCGTGGCCCGTATCGTTCAGGCGGCGCACGGTCTCATCGAACCAGACGGGGATCGCCCCGAGCGTGCTGCCGCCGCGGTCCTTCTGCACCACCTTCTGCACCATGTACCGCGTGAGCAAGTTGCCTTTGCTGCTGCGGCCTTTCACCAGCATCTGTCCGAAGTCAACGTCGAACTGCGACTTCCGCAGGTTCGGGCGCGGACGCAAGGTGATGCGAAGGGTCTCCGATGCGCCGTCCGGATTGCAGGTGAAATACTCCACCGTGCTCCCCGGCGTGCCGCTGGTGAGGTCATACTCCTTGTCGCGCGTGATCCCCGTAACGGCGAAGCGCTTCATGAAGTAGCCTCCTTTCGGACCGTCCTGGTAGATCATGTGGTAGATCGTGCGCTCGTCGTTCTTCTTGAACACGCCCACATGGATCACGCCCTTGCCAACGAATTTCTTGTCGGCCACTTTCGATACCGTCATCGTCCCATTGCGGCGGAATACGATGATGTCATCGATCTCCGAACAGTCGTCCACGAACTCGTTGTTGCGCAGGCTCCAACCGATGAAGCCCTCCGCGCGGTCCACGTAGAGCTTCTTGTTGGCCACGGCCACTTTGGCGGCGACGATGGTGTCGAAGGTGCGCAGCTCGGTCTTGCGCTCCCGTCCCGCACCGTACTTCTTCTTCAGTTCCTTGAACCAATCGACCGCGTGGTCGACCATGGCGTTCAGTTTCGCCAGCACTTCGGCGAGCTGCTCTTCCAGGTTGCGGATGTGCTCGTCGGCCTTGAACGCATCGAAACGGCTGATGCGCTTGATGCGGATCTCCGTCAGCTTCACCACGTCCTCGTCCGTGACCGCGCGACGGAGGTCCTGCACGTACGGCCGCAGGCCCTTGTGGATGAAGGCCATCACCTCTTCCCACGTCTCGGCCTCTTCGATCTTGCGATAGACCTTCTTCTCGATGAAGATGCGCTCGAGCGATGCGAAGTGCCATTGCTCCTCCAATTCGCTGCGCTTGATCTTCAACTCCAGTTCGAGCAGGCGCAAGGTGTTCTCCGTGCTGATGCGCAAGAGCTCCTTCACGTCCACGAAGCGCGGCTTGTCGTTCTCGATCACCACTGCGTTCGGGGCGATGCTCACTTCACAATCCGTGAAAGCGAAGAGCGCGTCGATGGTGTTGTCCGGTGATACGCCGGCGGCCAGGTGGATCTGGATCTCGACGTTCTCGGCCGTGTTGTCCTCGATGTGCCGCACCTTGATCTTGCCCTTCTCGTTCGCCTTCAGAATGCTCTCGATCAAGCTCGCCGTAGTGGTTCCGAAGGGGATCTCCGTGATCACGAGCGTCTTCGCGTCCTCCTTGCGGATCCGTGCACGGCAACGCACACGACCGCCCCGCGCGCCTTCGGCGTAGTTGCTCACATCCGCGAGGCCGCCCGTAGGGAAGTCCGGCACCAGATCGAAGGAGCGCTTGCGCAGGATGGCGATGCTCGCATCGACGAGCTCATTGAAATTGTGCGGCAGGATCTTGCAGGAAAGCCCCACGGCGATGCCCTCGCCGCCCTGTGCGAGCAGCAGCGGGAATTTCACCGGCAGATGGATCGGCTCCTTGTTGCGGCCGTCGTAGCTGAGCTGCCATTCCGTGGTCTTCGGGTTGAAGACCACGTCATGCGCGAACTTGGAAAGTCGCGCTTCGATGTAACGCGGTGCGGCGGCGCTGTCGCCGGTAAGCGTATTGCCCCAGTTCCCCTGGCAATCGATCAACAGGTCCTTCTGCCCGAGCTGCACCAGCGCATCACCGATGCTCGCATCACCGTGCGGGTGGTATTGCATGGCGTGCCCGATGATGTTCGCCACCTTGTTGTAGCGGCCATCGTCCAGATCGTCCATCGCGTGGAGGATCCGGCGCTGCACCGGTTTAAGGCCGTCGTACAAGGCGGGCACCGCGCGCTCCAGGATAACGTAGCTGGCGTAGTCCAAGAACCACTCGCGGTACATGCCGCTCACGCTGTACTGCCCGGCCTGGCCGGCACTGGGCACGCTGCTTTTGCCCGTGCCGTTCTCGTGCGCATGGTCTTCGCCGTTGGCTTCAGGAAGCGTCCCGTTCTCGTTCTTCTCGTCGCTCATTGCAATGTGCCGCACACCGTTTCGGCGCGGCCTTGGTGATAGTTGTTGGAAAGGCTCAGCCGAAGGCAGACCTCCTGCCCGAACACGATCTCATTGCGGTAGTAACGCAGCACATCATTGCCGGGCGGAACCTGGTACACGTAAGGGTCCATCGGTGGCAACAGGTCGTCCTCCACATGCACAGCGTAGTCCTGCGGGGCAAGGAAGAGCGAACTGTTCACCTTGAACTGGAAGACCTGCCTGGATTCGGTGGTTCCCGGGATGGCTTCGGTATACGTGGTATCGAAGGAGAAGACGTTCGGTCCCGTGTAACCGGGATCGAAGGGGTTGTTGTTCAGCGAAGCGACATCGACTTCGTCCTTGTAGCACCCGTTCACAAGAAGCAGGCAGCACGCGGTGGCAGCAGGCAGCAATAGCCGTTTCATCGCAGGTTGAGGTGTAAGCCGGCCAACCAAACGCCGCCATTCCTGTCCGAGGGCAACCAGACCAGTCCGTCGAACTTCACCTTCTCGCGATCGAAGAACTTCGGTACGGGCCGCTTGCCGTTGCGGATGATCATGTACGCGGAACCGGCCGCAACGGCACCGAATATGCCCACGCTCAGATAGAACAGCCCGCGTTTGTCCGTGAACTCGCTCTTGTGCCGTGGGATCACCTCGGACTTCAGGTCCTCCAGGGCACGCGGGTCAGCGCCGGTGCGGTAGGCCTCCTCATCAGCCACGAGCTGATCATGCGCGTCCTTGTACTTCCTGAACGTGCTGTAGGCGAGGATGCCGGTCCCGATCGTGGCGGCGGTGGGCAGCGCCACCCGCAACCACAGCTTCTTCTTCTCGGCGCGCAACTCATCCTCGTAGGCCCGGTACTCGTTGGAGAACGGCAATCGGATGTACACATCGCGTGTCTGATCAGGCAGCACGAACAAAGTCGTGTCCACCACTATCCGCTGCGGAGCCCAGATGGAGAAATGGTGCGGGCCCGTTGCGAGTTCCACCTCGCGTTGCTGCATGCGGTACTTGTGGTCCAAGACGAACTCGAAGCCCGCGCCGGGATCGATCATCAACCGGAGCTTGCCAGCGGTCTGCGCGGATGCCCGTGTGCATATGCACGCTTGGGCGATCACACACATGAAGACTATGCTCAGCCCCGCCTTCATACCTCCGCCTCCACTTCGTTCTCCTGCAGCTTCCGCGCGATGGCCGCGATCGGTGTCTCGTCCTTCACCACGTCCTTCTCGATCTTCAGGTGATCGATGATGAAGTTCTGGCGCTCGGGCGTGTTCTTGCCCATGTAGAAATCGAGCAGCTCATGCACGCTGGCGTCCTTGGTGATCATCACCGGCTCCAAGCGGATGTCCGGCCCGATGAAGTGCTTGAACTCGTCCGGACTGATCTCACCGAGCCCTTTGAAGCGTGTGATCTCCGCCGTCTTGCCGAGCTTGGCCAATGCGGCGACGCGCTCGCCCTCGCTGTAGCAGTAGTGCGTCTCTTTCTTGTTGCGCACACGGAAGAGGGGCGTCTGCAGGATGTAGAGGTGGTCGTTCTTGATCAGGTCCGGGAAGAACTGCAGGAAGAACGTCATCATCAGCAACCGGATGTGCATGCCGTCCACATCGGCATCGGTGGCGATAACGATGCGGTTGTAGCGCAGCCCGTCCATGCCGTCCTCGATGTCGAGCGCGGACTGGATAAGGTTGAACTCCTCGTTCTCGTACACCACCTTCTTCGTGAGGCCGTGGCTGTTCAGCGGCTTTCCCTTCAGGCTGAAGACCGCCTGCAGGTTCACATCGCGGCTCTTGGTGATGCTGCCGCTCGCGCTGTCGCCCTCGGTGATGAAGAGCGTGCTCTCCATCTTGCGCGGATCGTTCTTGGGGTCGCTCAGGTGGATGCGGCAGTCGCGCAGCTTCTTGTTGTGGAGGCTCGCTTTCTTGGCGCGCTCGCGGGCCAGCTTGCGGATGCCGCTCAACTCCTTCCGCTCGCGCTCGCTCTCCAGGATCTTGCTCTGCAGTGCGTTGGTCGTCTCCGGGTTCTTGTGCAGGTAGTTGTCCAGCTTGGTCGCGAGGAAATCACCGACGAAGGAGCGCATGCTCTGCCCGCCGGGTTCGATCTCCAGCGAACCCAGTTTCGTCTTCGTCTGGCTCTCGAACACTGGTTCGATCACCTTCACCGCTACCGCCGCAACGATGCCCGTGCGCACATCGCCCGCTTCCCAATCCTTCTTGAAGTAGTCCTTGATGACTTTCGCCACTGCCTCGCGGAAAGCGCCCTGGTGCGTGCCGCCCTGCGTGGTGTGCTGGCCGTTCACGAAGCTGTAGTACTCCTCGCCGTAGTGGCTGGCGTGCGTCATCGCCACTTCGATGTCATCGCCCACCAGGTGGATGATCGGGTACAGCGGCTCGCCGTCCATTTTCGTGTTCAGCAGGTCCAGCAGGCCGTTCTTGCTCTGGAACTTCTGGCCGTTGTAGTGGATCGTGAGGCCCGTGTTCAGGTAGCAGTAGTTCCACAGCAGGCGCTCGATGTGCTGCTCGCGGAACTGGTAGGTGCGGAACATCTCCTCGTCCGGTTCGAAGACCACGCGCGTACCGTTCTGCTCCTCGCTCGGCACCAGCTTCAGGTCCTTGCGCAGCACGCCGCGATCGAACTCCGCGCGCTTCATCTGCCCTTCACGGTAGCTCTCGATCTTGAAGTAGGAACTGAGCGCGTTCACGGCCTTTGTTCCCACGCCGTTCAGGCCCACGCTCTTCTTGAAGGCCTTGCTGTCGTACTTGGCACCGGTGTTGATCTTGCTCACCACATCGATCACCTTGCCCAAGGGCACGCCACGGCCGTAGTCGCGCACCTCCACGCGCGCACCGTTGATGGTGATGTCCACCTTCTTGCCGTGGCCCATCACGTACTCATCGATGCAGTTGTCCAGCACTTCCTTCAGCAGGATGTAGATGCCGTCGTCATAGCTGCTGCCATCGCCCAGCTTGCCGATGTACATGCCCGGCCGCAGGCGGATGTGCTCCTTCCAGTCCAGCGACCGGATATGCTCTTCGGAATAATTCGTCTCGCTCATTGTGTCGGTGGCTCACGCAGAGGCGCTGAGGCGCAGAGGGATACCTGACGGAACGGGGAACACCCCATGGATCCTCTGTGCTGGCGCGGGTTTCTGCTGCACGCAGCGAAAGTAGCCGCGCTGGGCAAGGGAGGCGGCCGAAACGAGGAACGGGGTTATGAACGATCCGGGGGGGAGTTTTCAACAAGGCTGGGCGTGCCTAGCGGGCGCGCCTAGAACCTTCGCCCCAGCGTGAATCGGCCATACAGTGGCGTGAGGCCATCCGGATTACCGTCTGGTGGGCGATAAGTGGTATTCCCGGCGGCGATCGAAAATGCCAAGAACCACGGCTTTCGAACAGTCACCTCGCAGCCGACCCGCAGCGCCCATTGGTAGATGTTCAAACCCTCCGTTCCCGTGTAGGACGAATCGCTCGGGGACCATGGCCCATACGGATACTCTCCCGACCAATCCGACCAACCGTAACGGTGTTGCGCTGACTCCAGCGTACGTGCATGTACCACCACGCCCAGATCGAGCCCGCCAACGAAGTTCAAGACGTGGCCAAGAGGAACGATGACCTGGGGCAGCACCCTGAAAAGATCGAGGTTTCTGGAAATTTCCCCCTGCCGTTCCTCGCGCAAGCTGCCACCGTCATGATGATCGAACGACTGCTTCCAAACCTGGTGCTCACATTCGACGCTGATCCGAAAGTGGGTGGAGGAATCACCGAACGAGCGCCCTATGCCAGCGCCCCAGATGGGAGACTCCATCTCGGCTCCTTCTCGCGAATAGTAAGGTGATATGCTGTTGTCCACGCCGTACCCTGTCCCTGCGTAGGCACTCCAATATTGTGCATGGGCACGCGCCACGCACAAGACCAGCAGAAGGGTAAAAGACCGTTCCAAAAGCCGCATCACGATCCGAAGTTATTCGGTCCAACATCGCTCAACCCACCGCGGCATTCAACGACCGCTCCGCACGGTCATTTCATCCGGGAACCGCGTGCGTGCTCAATTGAACCACACCGCGTACCCCTTACGGCGCAGTTCCAAGGCCAGCCCCTCCTCCACTTCCAGCGCCTCTTCTCGGCTCATCGGGCCGATGTCCTGGTACAAGCTGGGGCGCAGGTAGCGGCCGTATTTCTTCACG
>JBGAJW010000069.1:0-25434 GCA_044224725.1 Flavobacteriales bacterium | reverse complement strand
CTCGTAGTCCTGGCTGCTGCCAAGCTGTTCGTTCCAACCGCCCGCGGCCCGTAGCGCATCGCGTTTCCAGAGGTTGGCACTGGTGGTCCCCATGCGGGTCTGGATCAGGGCCATCCACGGCCGGGCATGGAGGGCGAGCGCGGGAAGCAGGAGGCCATTGGGCATCACCTGTTCGAAATCCCCGACGATGAGGTCAGGTGATCCAGAGGAACGCGCCAAGGCGACCTGGGCGCTGATCTTCTGCGGCAGGATAACATCATCCGCATCGAGGAACTGCAGGTAGTCGCTTGATGAGGCCGCCGTGCCCACGTTACGGGCGGAAGATGCGCCCTTGTTGACCTGAGAGATGATGCGGACCTTTTGCGGGAAACGCGTCGCGTAATCGGCGAGAACGCGGGCGGTTCCATCCGTGCTCCCATCATCCACGCAAACGATCTCCGTGTCGGGGTGGTCTTGCGCTATCGCGGAATCCAGCGCCTTGGGCAGGTGCTCCTGCACGTTGTGGCAGGGAATGACGATGGAAACGCGCATGTGGCTCATCCCGCTCTGGCGTGTCAGCGGCCCTTGGTGAAAGGACGGCGAAAGTACCGGCGAACGGTCAACCGCCTTGAGCGGCAGTGGGCCGGAAGAGCGCGAGGGTGACCCAGAGGAATACCAGGACGATGGGGTTCTGCACGGCGTGCAGCAGGTTCACCGAGGCCTCTTCCGCCAGTGGTGCACGATAGGCCAGCAGGTGCAAGAGCAGCGCGGTGGTGGGCACGAGCACGAACAGCGCGGAGACCAGAAGGAAGAGCCGCCGAGGTGCCGCATATGCGCGCAACAAGAGAAGGCAAAGGGACCACATGACCACGATGAAGGCCACGGCCATGGACCACTTCAGCCTGACCAGCGCATGGCTGCCCCAACCGGCCACCCACCCTTGGAAGGCGGAGTGGGCATAGGAAAAGGGCGTCGCGCGCGACACATGATCGATCTGGTAATTCACGTTCACGAACAGGAACTCGCGAAGTGATCCGAGCACGATCGCCGTGAACAACAGCAACGACACGGTCGCCCACCGGTTCTTCATGTCCGGGGAAGGGCGGGCAAGGGGGCGAAGCGCTTCACCCAGAAAAACCACAGAAGAACGACGCATCCATAGACGATGACCTGAAAGGTGTAGTCGTGCTGGAAATTGAAAAGCTCATAGTCGATGGTCGCCACGATGCAGAGCGCCGCGACCCTCAACGCATTGATCGCGTGGATGATCAAGGTGCCTGCGAGCATGAACCAGGTCTTGTGCTTGCCCGGTCCCGGGAAGGCCAGGATGAAAAGCATGAACACGACCATCACCGAAAGTCCATCGCAGCGGTCACCGATCCACAACAAGCTGCCGCCCTGCACGCCGATGTACCGGTCCGTGCCCCCGGGTTCTGGCAGCAGTTCGTAGCTGAGTATGCGCAGAAGGATACCCGCATGCCCGGTCAGGCGGTCGATGAGCCAATGGTCCAGAACGCCCCATGGATGGATGACGAATGCATACAGCACTTGCCATCCGACAAAGAGGATCAGCGCGAGAAGAAGGAACCGGACCAGCGCATCACGCCCGACCGAAGTGGACGGGGCGTCGGGGGCCATCAAGCAGCCTGCTTGGAGCGCTTGTGCAGATCGTAAGAACGCTTGGCACCGAGCAGTACACCTGCACCGATGAGCAGGGAGAGACCCCCATCAACTGGAATGCACGGAGGGGGCCAGCAGGGAGGCGGACCGCCTACGGGTGGACCGCCTTGTGCGAACAGGCCTCCGATCAGCGGAAGACCTGTCAGGCAGGTAAGGGCCACGAGGCGTAGCACGATCTTCATCTTCAGGGCGCTCAGGAACTTGCGCCAAATGTAGAAAGATCGGTCAACCGGCTTCCCTAGTGCGGGTCCATTGTTTTCAACGATCCGACAAGCCTCGTGGAAGAGCGGATCCAAAGCCCTCGGGCCATCGGCCGGACGCCTATATTCGCAACCCTTTTCCAGCGACGTGCGGCCTTTTCCGGCCACGCGGTTGCTCCCCGGGAACCCATGGCAGCAGCGGCAGGCCCCTAGGCGGGCATCATCGACGTAAACGATCTCCGCTCGGTACTCCGGATCTTCTCGAAGAACTGGTACTTCGTGCTAGTGGCGCTGATCCTGTCAGCGGTGCTCTCCTACCTCTACAGCTACAAGATCCCGGAAGTGTACGGGGCCAGCACACAGATCCTGCTGAAGGACAAGGACACCTACAACTACCAGACGGCCGTGTACCAGAACATCGGGTACGTGGCGGCGTATGGCGATATCGTGAACCAGAAGCGGGTGCTCACCAGCTACGACATGATCAGCCGTACGCTGGACAAGCTGGATTTCGATGTGTCCTATTATATCATCGGTCGCTTCAAGAAGACGGAGGCTTACGGGGGCATGCCCTTCACGGTGAAGATGCAGATCCTGAAACCCAAACTCTTCGAAAAACCCTTCGACCTGCACATCATCGATCCGGAGCATTTCGAACTGAGCTACGACCGGGGTGCGGGCATCGTGAAGAAGACCTTCCCGTTCGACACGGATGTCGCTGACGGTCAGGATGGCGACTTCACGCTCAAGGTGAAGCTGATGGCGTTCACGCCGTCGAAGATGGAAGACCTGTCGGCCACGGACTACCAGTTCGTGGTGCACAGCCGGCAATTCTTGGTGGGCAAGTACAGCTACGGCATGTCCGTGGAGAACCTGGAGTACACCTCCATCCTCGAAGTGAAGGTGGAGGACGAGATACCGCTGCGGGCCAAGATGTTCCTGGACACGATCAGCCGGGAGTACATCGACTACACCCTGCAGAGCGAATTCAACATCAACGACCGCACGATCAGCTACATCGACAAGCAGATCGACGAGGTGAGCGGCATCATGGCCACTTATGAGGACGACCTGGAGCGCTTCATCAACAGCAAGAACATCCTGGACCTGAACAAGCAGGAGGACCAGTACTACAATGAGCTGGTGACCTACGATGCGCATAAGCGCCAACTCGAACTGCAGATCCAGAGCCTGGATGACCTGGAGAATTACCTTATGAACATCGGCGAGGAGACCCTCCTTCCCCCGTCCATGTACATCCTGGCGGATGACGCCGGCATGAAGAACATGATCGACGAGCTCTACTCGGAGCAGATGGCGCGGTCCAACAAGTTGTTCGATGCAACCGAGTACAACCCCGCGATCACCAAGCAGGATTCCGTCCGTCAGATCCATCGCGCGAACCTGATGGTCTACATAACCAACACCCGCACCGCGCTGAACGAGCGGATCGCCGGGATACAGGCGCAGATCGATGACTATACACGCATGATCAAAGGCGTGCCGGCCAACCAGCGCGGCCTGCTGAACATCCGGCGCAAGCTGGGCGTGAATGAGAAACTCTATGAGTTCCTGCTGGAAAAGCGCGCCAACACGGTGATCGCCAAGGCGGGGATCATACCCACCACGAAAGTGATCGAAAAGGCGCGTGGCCTCGGCGTCGTGCGGCCGGACAAGGTGAAGATCCTCTATACGTTCATGGTCGGCGGCGTATTGCTGAGCATGATGCTCGTATTCGTGCGCGTGCTCTTCGAGGACTGTGTGAGAACGCCGATCAGCTACGAGCCACGACACACCTGCCCGTGTTCGGGGGAGACGTCATGAGCGAGAAGGCGGAGGAGAACTACGTGGTGGTGGACAGCGACCCCAAGAGCGCCAGCATCACGGAGCTTCCCGGGACCTGCTGACCAACTTGAGTATCTGCCCGCCACGGAGAAAGGGAAGGTGGTGATGGTCACGAGCTATCGCCGGGAATGAGGGGAGACCTTCTGTTCGGTGAACCTGAGCGCGATCCTGGCGAAGGCGGGCAAGAAGGTGCTGCTGCTCGAGCTCGATCTGCACAAGCCGAAAGTGGGATCCAACCTGGGGATGAACGCCACGCAGGGCCTCACGAACATCCTGGTGGGCAAGTTGCCGGTGGGTGAATGCGTGCAACCCACGCAGATCGAGAATTTTCAGCGCGGATCCTCAGCGGCCCCACCCCGCCCAACGCGTCCGAACTGGTGCTGAGCAAGCATCTGGCCGAGCTCTTCGAATGGGGACGCCAGCACTTCGACTACGTGATGGTGGACACACCGCCCGTTGGCCTGATCACCGACGCCCTGCTGATGATGCGCCACGTGGACGCGACGCTGTTCGTCATCAACACGCGCTTCGCCAACAAGGACCACATCAAGAACGCGGTGGAAACCGCAGGCGCGAGCTCCTCGAAGAACTTCGGCTTCATCCTCAATGGCGTGCGGATGAAGAAGAGCCGGTACTACTACAACACGAACTACGGCTACGGCTACCGCTACGCTTACGGCTACGGTAGCGGCTACGGCTACGGTTACGGGTATGGCTATGGCGGCAAGCGCAAGAAGAAAGCCGGTGAGGAGCCATCGAAGAAGGGCTTGAACCAGAACTTGAATCGGGGCCGAGCATGCGAGAGACCGACGCCCCCGTTTGGGACATCGTGATCCGGCCGCAGCAGGCCTGGTGGAAACCCGACCTGAAGGAGTTCTGGCATTACCGCGACCTGTTGATGTTGCTGGTGCGGCGCGACCTCACTTCGCAGTACAAGCAGACGATCCTGGGGCCCGCTTGGCTTGTGCTGCAACCACTGCTCACCACCATCACCTACACGGTGATGTTCGCCGTTGTCGCGCGGCTCCCGACCAGCGGCATCCCGCCCATGCTGTTCTACCTGAGCGGCATCGTTCCCTGGACCTATTTCAGCGGCGTGGTGAACAAGACCTCGCACCTTTGTCGCCAACTCCGCCGTGCTCACCAAGGTGTACTTCCCGCGGCTCATCATGCCCGTGAGCACCACGCTGTCCACGCTCTTCTCGTTCGTGGTACAGCTGGGGCTGTCGTCCTCATCATCGGAGCTTATGCCGCGTTCGGCGGGTTCGAGTGGTCGCCTTCGGCCAACCTGATCTTCCTGCCGTTGGTGATCCTGATCATGTCGCTCTTGGGCTTGGGCGCCGGTGTTCTCGTTTCCGCCATGACGACCAAATACCGCGACCTCGGCTTCCTGGTCGCCTTCGGCGTCGCTGCTCGGCGTTCGCCAGCCCAGTGATCTTCCCCATGGCGTTTCGCGAAGCATCCAACGATGCAGGTCGTTCTCCGCTCAACCCTATGGCCCCGGCATCAACGCCATGCGCACAATGTTCTTCGGCGGCGCGATGGACCGACCGGGCTGGAACTTGCATCAGCGGCGGCGCTGGTGCTGATGCTGGTCGCGTTGGCCATGTTCCAACGTGGAACGCTCATTCGCTGACGTGGTATGAGCGCGTCCGGACAACAGAAGGTGATCCGCGTGAAGGCGTAAGCAAGCGCTACCGCTTGGCCAGGGCGGGCGGTGCCACGCTGAGCGAGGACCTCGGTGCGTGGTTCGCCAAACTGCGTGGCAAGCCCGATCCGCGCATCCCCATCGGCAAGGAAGTGGACAGCCAGCGCATCGGTTCGATTTCTGGGCGCTGCGCGAAGCGCGGCGTTCGATGTCATCAAGGGGAAACGCTCGGTATCATCGGCCGCAACGGCGCGGGCAAGAGCACCTTGCTGAACTGCTCCTCGCGGATAACCCTGCCCACCGTGGGCACGATCAGCATGAAGGGCCGCATGAGCAGCTTGCTCGAAGTGGGCACCGGCTTCAACCCCTGACTCACGGGTCAGGAGAACATCTTCCTGAACGGCGCGATCCTCGGCATGCGCAAGGCGGAGATCGGGAAGAAATTGGACGACATCATCGCCTTCAGCGGTATCCAGCACCACATCGACAGCCCGGTGAAACGCTACAGCAGCGGCATGAAAGTGCGGCTCGGCTTCTCCGTGGCCGCGCACCTGGAGCCGGAGATCCTCGTGATAGACGAAGTGCTCGCCGTGGGAGACGCCGAATTCCAGCGCAAGTGCCTGGGCAAGATGAAGGACGTTTCGCGCGCGGGCCGCACCATCCTCTTCGTGAGCCACAACATGACGGCGATCGCCTCGCTGTGCTCCCGCGTGGTGTGGTTGCACGACGGCAGGGTGCGTATGAACGGACCCACCGACGAAGTGGTGCGCGCCTACCTGAGCACCTACACGCAATACGGTGACGAGCGCCTGTGGAACCTGGGCAAGGACGCGCCCGGCAACGATCTGGTGCACCTGACGGGCGTGTCCGTGGAACGCGCGAAAGACACGGAGGTGCTCACCGTCGCGGACCCCTTCAAGGTGCGCGTGAGCTACCACAACAGCGGCATCACCGACGATGACATGAACATCACGGTGCAGCTGTACAACGCCGAGGACATCCTGGTCTTCACCAGCGGTTGGCGCGAAGACGGCCGAAAGACAGCACCGGTGTCCCGAGGGAATGGCAGCGTGTGGTGCGCGATCCCCGGCGACCTGCTCAACGTGGGCGACTACCGCATCGTGGTCAACTTCTTCCGCAATTCCAAGCTGATGTTCCAGGTTGAGGACACCATCGGGTTCGAAGTACATGACACCAAGCGCGATGGTGCGTGGTACGGGCGCAAGTCCGGTGTTTTCCGGCCGGTCCTTGAGTGGGGCGAGAACTGATGGCCATGCGCGTCGCCATCATGCAACCCTACGTGTTCCCGTACTTGGGATACTATCAATTGCTGCATGCCGCGGACCGCTTCGTATTCTTCGATGATGTGAACTTCATCAAGAAAGGCTGGATCAACCGCAATCGCATCCTGCTGAACGGCCAGCCCTACACATTCACCATTCCCGTGCAGGACGTCAGCCAGAACAGGACGATCAAGGACCACATGATCGGTGCTGACCAGAGCTGGAAGCCGAAACTGATGGCGAACCTCAAACACGCGTATGCGAAGGCCCCCTGCTTCGCGGAGGTCTACCCCGTGCTAGAGGACATGTTCATGGAAGCGGAGGGCAGCATCGCCGAGCTTGCGGGAAGGTCCATCCGCTATGTGGCCGAGCGTGCGGCACTGCCGGTGAGCATCCATCGCGCCAGCGATCTGGCCTTGAGCGTGGACCTGAAAGGACAGGAGCGGATTCTGGCTGTTTGTGCCGCGCATGGTGCCACGCGCTACATCAATCCCGCCAACGGCGCGGAACTGTACGCTGCGGAACGCTTCGCCGCACGGGGCATCGAACTGCGCTTCCTGCGCATGAACGAAGACCTCAGCTATCCACAGACGGGCGCCAGCACGCATGTTCCGGCGCTCTCCGCGATCGATGCCCTGATGCACTGCACGCCCGAGGAATTGCGCACGCTCCTCGGACAGTACAAGCTGCTGCACGCGGCCGAGGTGGCGGGATCAACACCAGCGGCACGGGCATGAGCACGGCGAACGAAGCCTTGTCGCGCGAGTTCGTCTTCATCGTGGGCGCACCCCGCAGCGGCACGACCTGGTTGCACCGCATGATCGCCGAGCATCCACAGGTCGCGTCGGTCGACCCTGAACTCACCTGGTTCTCGCGCTACCTCCCCCCCGCCCTCGGGAATTTCGAGCGGGAGAAGGAGCACATCGACAAGGGCGACTGGCAACAGGGCCTGCCCATCCTCTTCACACCGGAGGAATTCGTGCAAGGCTTGCGCGAGCTTACCGGCACCGTGTACGAGCGCGTCCTGCGCACCCGCCCTACGGCCACGCACATCGTCGACAAGCACCCGAACTACGCGAACCATATGGCCACCATCGCGCGGATGCTGCCGCAGGCCAGGTTCATCCACATCATACGTGATGGCCGCGAGGTCGCCGCTTCAATGGTCTCCGCCGCGAAGCGCGAGCATTTCGGAGCGGAGGAAGTTCGCGGAGCCGCGGAGGACTGGAACCGCTTCACGCTGAACGCCCGGAAGTCGGGCAAGGAGTTCGGCGCTCAGCGCTATATGGAAGTGCGCTACGAAGCACTGCTGAAGGACGATGGCGAGGTGTTGCGCGGCGTGTTCGCTTTCATGGGCCTGTCCGTGGGACCTGCCGAAGCTTCGGCGATCGTCGCGCGCAACGCGTTCTCGAAAAAGGCCGTCAGTGCCGCGGATCCCGCTCGCAAGGCCGATCCGAACCTGACCTGGCGACAGCGTCTGGACCTGCGCGAACGGCATCGCTTCGATCGAGTGGCGGGTCCATTGCTCATTGAACTCGGCTATGCCGGATCAGGTTGGTGGGCGACCGGTCCAACAGACGGGCTTTCCATCGCATTCAGTTCCGCCGCCATCCGGCTGAAACGCTCGCTCAAGGCCGCATGGGGTGCGTTCCGTCAAGAGGTGTGACCTTCACCGACCCAATGGCCGAGCACACGCCCATCCACGTCACCAAGGCCTTCATGCCGCCGCTGGAGGAATACACGGAACACCTGCGCCGTGTATGGGCTTCGGGGCAACTGACCAACCAAGGTCCTGCTGCCGTGGAATTGGAGAAGCTCCTGGCAGAACGGCTCGGGGTGCACGCTTGTCTCTTCATGGCGAACGGCACGCTCGCGATCCAACTCGCTCTCCGCGCACTGGGCGTGAAAGGCCGTGTGATCACCACGCCTTATTCGTACGTGGCCACGCTGAGCTCGATCCTGTGGGAGAACTGCGAACCGGTATTCGTGGACATCGATCCGGACACCACGTGCATTGATGCCGACGCCGTGGAAGCCGCGTTGAAGAACGGCGCTACAGCGATCCTGGCCACGCACGTCTACGGCATCCCCTGCGATGTGGAGCGTTTGGCCGAACTCGGCAAGAGCTACGACGCGAGAGTGATCTACGACGCGGCGCACGCCTTCGATGCCACATACAAGGGCAAAAGCCTGCTCGCCTTCGGCGACATGGCAACGTGCAGCTTCCACGCCACGAAGTTGTTCCACACGGGAGAAGGCGGCTGCGTGATCGCGCACAATGAGAAGGACGCCGCGCAACTCCGGCTGCTCCGCAGCTTCGGGCACATCGGTGATGAGCATTTCCAGCTCGGTATCAACGCCAAGGCCAGCGAACTGAACGCCATCATGGGCCTTACGGTGCTGCCACATGTGGAGCGCTTGATGCGCGAACGCGGACTGGTCGTGGCGCGATACGATGCCGCATTGGCCTCCTCTCCCATCCAGCGCCCGAAAGCACCGGAGGGCTGGATCACGAACCACGCGTACTACCCGGTGATCTTCCGCAGCGGTGAAGCGATGCTGCGCGTGAAGGCAGCGTTGGAAGCGGAGAGGATCTTCCCGCGCCGATACTTCTATCCGTCGTTGGATGCGCTGCCGTACGTCAAAGCGCATACGTGCCCTGTGAGCCGTTCGATCGCGGAGCGGGTCCTGTGCTTGCCGCTTTATCCCGGGTTGGCCGAGCAGGATGTGAACAGGATAGCGCGACTGGTAGCCGGGTCCTGCTGATACCGCCGGGCACATCGGGCCTGGAAGCCGCTCACTTATCCTCCTTTACATGCGGTAGTAAAATGGCCTGTGTCATGCGCATGGGTCGTCATGAACGACCGGGCATCGCATTTCAGCGCGGTGGTCTCCACGATACGACCAACAGGGAATGCGGGGTCCTCAATGACCGGTCGCTGTACTGAGCCAGAGCTTGATGCCGACGGCCAGAAGCACGGCCATAAGTACCCAGCGCAGAACGCTGTGCGGCATGCGGGCCGAAAGCGCAGCTCCGAGCATGACGGCCGGGACCGAACCGATCAACAGGTTGAGCAGCAGGGCACCGTCCACGTGCCCCAGCAACAAATGGCCGATCCCTGCGAAGAGCGCCAACGGCAAGGCATGTACGATGTCCGTGGCGATCAAGCGCGGCGGGGTGAGACGCAGGGGATACAGGTAAACCAGCATCACGGCGCCCAAGGCCCCAGCCCCTACTGACGTGGCCGTAACGAGCAGGCCGAGCAACGCACCCGCGGCAACGGTCAGCGGGCGCTGCGCTGCCTTGAATGCGGAGCCTTCGGTGATCCTGAAACGACGGCCAACCTCGTGCAGGCGCTTTTGGAAGAGCATGGCGACCACGGTGACGAGGACCGCGACAGCGACAGCGCTCTTCACCATCGCCATGTGCTCCTCCTCCACATCATGCGACCTCAGCCAAAGGAGCGTCAAGGTGGAGGCTGGCAGGCTGCCGAGCCAAAGGCGCCTGACCACCTGCCAATCGATGAGCCGGTGGCGGTGATGGACAGGCGCGGCGAAGGCTTTGGTGATGGCCGCGAACCAGAGGTCCGTGCCCACGGCGGCCATGGGTGCCACGCCGAAAAGGAGCAACAGCAGCGGGGTCATCAACGCACCACCGCCCACCCCGGTAGCGCCTACCAGCAGGCCCACGAGCGCACCGGAAAGGATGAGCCGCCAGTCCACGGTTCTAGGCGATTCGCTCCAAGATGCTCCGCACGCATCCTTCCGAGTCGGTATCCATGGTACGCAAATGCACTTCCGGTGCCTCCGGCGATTCATACGGGCTATCGATCCCCGTGAAATTCAGGATGGCCCCTTGGCGCGCTTTGGCATACAGTCCCTTCACATCCCTGCGCTCGCATTCTTCCAAGGGGGTGTCCACAAAGACCTCGATGAACTCGCCCTCCCCGAACAGGCTGCGCGCGAATCGGCGCTCGCTGCGGAAAGGCGAAATGAAACTGACGATCACCACGAGCCCGGCGTCCACCATCAAGCGGGCCACTTCGGCCACACGGCGGATATTCTCAACGCGGTCAGCCTCGGTGAAGCCCAGGTCACGGTTCAACCCGTGCCGCACATTGTCACCGTCCAGCAAGTAGGTGTGTCCGCCTTCCGCATGCAGGCGCTTCTCCAAAAGGCTCGCGATGGTGGATTTCCCCGAACCGGAATAGCCGGTGAACCAGATGCAGCGGGGCTGTTGGTGTTTGATCAATGATCGTGCGGCACGGTCCACTTCAAGGGCCTGCCAATGGATGTTGCTGGCGCGGCGCAGGGCGAAATCGATCATGCCCGCGCCCACGGTCTCGAAGGTGAGCTTGTCGATCAGGATGAAGCCGCCCAGCGTACGGTTCCGGGTGTAGGGCTCGAATACCAGCGGGACAGAGGTCGAGAGCGTGGCCGTTCCGATCTCGTTCATCGCCAAGGTGCGTGCGGCCAAGTGCGCCCCGGTGTTCACGTCCTCCCGGAATTTGATCGCGGTGATGGAGGCCGTTACCTCCTTGCACGCGGATTTCAAGAGATATTGCCTGCCGGGCGCCATCGCGTGCTCGTTCATCCAGAGCAGGCGCACCTGGAACTGGTCGGCCACCTCAGGGGGATGGTCCGCCGCCACCAGCACATCACCCCTGCTCACATCCACCTGGTCCGCAAGGCAGAGGGTCACGGCCTGAAGCGTGTGCGCCAGACCGGCATCACGTCCGTCCGCGATGATGGAACTTACGCGCGTTGTGACACCGGAGGGCAACACCCGCACCGCGTCACCCACGCTCACGCTTCCTTCCGCCACCGTTCCACAGAAACCCCGGAAGTCCAGGTCAGGCCGGTTCACGTACTGCACGGGGACGCGAAAAGCCCGGCCCTCTTCGCGCGGACCGACCTCCACCGAATCCAGGTGGTTCATCAGGCTGGGACCGTCGAACCAGGAGAGCCGCTCACCGCGATGCATCACGTTATCACCGTCCAAAGCGGACAAAGGGATGGCGTGGATGGTGGTGAACAGACTCTCGGCGAAGCGGCGGTATTCCTCAGCGATGTCCTCGAACACGCGGTGGTCATTGCCCATGAGGTCCATCTTGTTCACCGCGAGCACCACGTGACGTATGCCCATCATGGAAGCGATGCGGCTGTGCCTGCGGGTTTGTACGAGCACGCCTTTGCGCGCGTCCACGATCACGACGGCGAGGTCGGCGGTGGAGGCGCCGGTGGCCATGTTGCGCGTGTACTGTTCGTGACCCGGGGTATCTGCCACGATGAAGCGCCTCTTATCCGTGGAGAAGAAGCGGTAGGCCACATCGATCGTGATGCCCTGCTCGCGTTCGGACTGGAGACCGTCCACCAGCAAGGCCAGGTCCATGCGCTCGCCTTGGGTGCCGTAGCGCTTCGAGTCGGATTCGAGCGCCCGTAACTGGTCGTCGAAGATGTTCTTGCTCTCATAGAGCAACCGGCCGATGAGCGTGCTCTTCCCGTCATCCACGCTCCCACAGGTGATGAAGCGCAAGGTGGGTTTGCTGCCCTGTTCGCGCAGGAAGCCCAGGTCCTGCTCGCGGTTGGCCTGTTCCATCAGAAATAGCCCTCCTGTTTTTTGCGTTCCATCGACGCGGGCGTGTCGGAGTCGATGATGCGACCTTCGCGTTCGGAAGTACGTGCGCTCAAGGTCTCCGCGATCACGGCTTCCAGCGTGCTCGCATCGGATTCGATGGCAGCGGTCAAGGGCCAGCAGCCCAACGTGCGGAAGCGCACACGCTTCATCACCGGCCGCTCGCCTTCGGCAAAGGGATACCGGTCATCGTCCACCATGATCCATTGGCCGTCGCGCTTCACAACAGGCCGTTCGGCGGCCATGTAGAGCGGTACGATCGGGATGGACTCCTGCAAGATGTAGCTCCAGATGTCCTGCTCTGTCCAATTGCTGATGGGGAAGACGCGGATGGTCTCACCCGGTCGGATGTGGGTGTTGTACAAGTTCCACAACTCCGGCCGCTGGGCCTTGGGGTCCCAGCGGTGCCCGACGCCGCGAAAAGAGAAGACCCGCTCCTTGGCGCGGCTCTTTTCCTCATCGCGTCGCGCGCCGCCAAAGACCATGTCGAAGCCGTGCAGGTCAAGCGCCTGTTTGAGCGCTTCGGTTTTCATCACATCCGTGTAGTACCCGCTGCCGTGGGTGAACGGCCCGACGCCCTCGGCCACGCCGTCCGGATTCTTATAGGTGATGAGCTTGACACCGGTTTCCGCCACCACGCGGTCCCGATGGGCGTACATCTCCTTGAACTTCCAGCCTGTGTTAACGTGCAGCAACGGGAAGGGGGGCGGCGCCGGATGGAAGGCCTTGCGGGCCAAATGCAGCATGACCGACGAATCCTTGCCGATGGAATAGAGCATCGCTGGCTTCTGGGCCGTGGCCACCGCCTCGCGGATGATCTCGATGGACTCGGACTCCAACTGCTGCATAGCCCTGCGGAAAGCGGAAACGCCGTGTGGCGGGGCGCAAATATCGCATGAAATGGGGCCACAGCTCCGCCCTCAACCCCGGTGCTAGCGTCCACACTCTTGCCTTGGGGACAGCGCCGGTGGACACGGAATGCGCTGCGACATCGCTAGCTTTGAGCTATACGAACTCCCAATGGGCAAGAGGATAGCATAGTTACCGACCTGTCCAAAGACGGCCAGGAGGGAGCCTCCATCGAAGCATCGCTCGAACGGCTGGCGATCTTGAGTGGATCGCGCCTAGTGTCGGAAGGCTTGCCTGATCCGGAGGTCACGTTGGCCCTACTGTCCCTTATTACTGAACCATGCCAAACGAGCCACTTTCACAAAACGCTATGAAGATCACCGAGGCCATCGAGACCATCGTCGGAGCTCGCGCGGGGTCGCTGCCGGCGATCGTTCTAGCGGAAGTGTTGGACAGGTTGATATGGTGCATTGACAACAACGGTGAGGACATCATCCGACTTCAGCTGCAGTGGTTCAAGGGGAATGACGACTACAGAGCAGAGATCGCCCTCGCCATGTCGGAGGCCTTTCCCTTCTCAAACGTGCAAGAAGCTAGAGACGTGTTGGCCGTCTTGCAAAAAAAGTGGCCACACCTGAGCGCTCCATGTAACACGTTTCTCGAGAATTGGCAGAAAGAACTACGTGGCACTAAGGCCCGAACCGCTTGCTCGACTTCTGGCTTGTATGCCGAATCCGGTAGACAACGACCAACTGCCCTCGGATCGCGTAGATCACCCGCTAGTTGAAGCCCTTCACTCTGGCATGTCGGTAGTCTCTCATCCGCACCGCGTACCCCATCGGGTTCTGGGCGATGAAGGTGTAACAAGCGTCCAACTCACGGGCGAAGCGCAGGCCGAGTTCCTTGCGGATGGCGAAATAGTGCTGAAACACTTCCGTGGCTTGGTCGATAGCCTTGCGGTCGACCACTAGCGCGTAGTTCATTGGTGAGTCCCTTCGCGCATGATCCGGATGGCGTCCTCTTGGCTGTACATCTTCACTTCGCCCCGTTGACGCTTGGCCTCCTGCTCGTCCAATTGATCCAGCTCGGCCAACGTGAGGTCTTCCTCCTGCATCTGGGATTCGACATACCGCTCGATCCGCGTGATCGCTTCATCATCCATGATCAAGGACAAGCGCTCCATGATGTTCCATTTCCGTGCGGCGAGATCCATAGTGGTGAGCGTTAGGGTTCCGCTAAGTTAGAACGGGGGGCCAAGAGCGCCACCAACGCCAGTTCTTGCAGCGCATCCTTACCCCACCCAAAACCCTACTTTCGCGCCCCTTCGCGAACCCCGACTTTGTCGGGGTGAAGCGATCCTGAGAACGACGCGAATGACCGTAGGAGACATCATCAAGGAAGTGTTCATGCTGCGCGGGGCGGACCTGCCGGCGGAGACGGTGATCATGGACATGCCGGAGTGGGATTCGCTCACGCACATGTCGTTCATCGTACGCATGGAGGACGAGTTCAAGGTGCAGTTCACCGGCGATGAGATCGCGGCGATGCGCACCATCGCTGACGTGGAGAAAACCCTGGCCGCACGTCAGGCCGCTGGCGGATGATCCTCACGGAGCGCAACATCCTCGTCGCGGGCGCGGGCGGCAACCTGGGCCGACAAGTGGTGGCGGACCTCGCCCCGTTATGCAAGAGCATCGTCGCGGTGGACCGCGCGTTCCCGGAACCGTTCGCGGCGAAGAACATCCACCAGGACAATGTGGAACTCAGCGATGCCGATGCGATCGCCTCCGCGTTCGATCGTTGGGGGGAGTCCATCGGCCACATCGATGCGGTGGTGAACCTGGCGGGCAGGATCCACAGCGAGCCGCTCTTCAACCTGATGAAGCGGCCGGACGGTCGTCACTCGCTCGATACGTGGCGTGAGACCGTTTCCAGCAACCTCGACACGGCCTTCCTGCTTTGCCGTGAAGCGGCCAGTCGCATGGCGAACGCACGCAAGCCGGGTGTGATCATCAACTTCAGCAGTATCGCCGCACAAGGCAACGCGGGACAGACCGCCTACACCGCCGCCAAGGCCGCCTTGGAAGCGATGACCGTGACGTGGAGCAAAGAACTCGGCGCGTTCGGGATCCGCATCTGCGCGGTCGCACCGGGCTTCATCGATACGCCCAGCACGCGCGAGGCGCTTTCGCAAACGATCGTCGACCAGTGGACCAAGCAGGTCCCATTGCGCCGCTTGGGCACGGCCGGTGAAGTGTCGCACGCCGTGCGCTTCATCCTGGAGAACGACTACTACAACGGCCAGGTGCTGCATCTCGACGGCGGCCTCCGTATCTGATCGACGATGGATCTTTCGCTGAGCGGCTGCGTGAACCTGGGACAAGCCTTCGAGCGGGTCAGCAAGGCGCGCGCTTCGCACACGGCACTCTCCTACGCTGACGGTACACGCACCACTTACGCGGAACTCGGCGAACGCGTTGAGCGCATAGCCGCAGGATTGCTTCAACGCGGCTTGAAGGCGCGCGACGTGGTTGCGTTGTTCAACCACAAGTCAGTGGATGGCATCGCGGCGATCCTCGCTTGCACGAAGCTGGGGCTGCTGTACACGAACATCGATCCGGCGAGTCCCCCCGATCGTTGCGTGCGCATCCTTGACCGGTGCATGCCGTCCATCATCCTCGTGGATGGGCCTTCGGTGGACGCTGTGCGCACGATCAGTGGAGCGCATGCGGAGAAGCTCGTCACCCTGAAGGACGTCGCCAACGCGAAGGCGGCCGGCACACTAACGCGAAACGATATCACCGGCAGCGACGGCGCCTACATCATGTTCACCAGCGGCTCCACGGGCTTTCCCAAGGGCGCGGTGATCACGCACCAGAACGCGTTGAACTTCATCGCCTGGGGCCGCCACACCATCGGCATCACCGAAGCGGACACGCTCACGAACGTGAACCCCATCTACTTCGACAACTCGGTGTTCGACCTGTATGTGGCGCTCTACAACGGAGCCACGCTCTGCCCTTTCACCACGGACCAGGTGAAAGATGCGCGCGCTTTGGTGAAGAGCGTGGAAGCGCTCAACTGCACGATGTGGTTCAGCGTGCCAAGCATGCTCGTGTACCTGCTCACCATGCGCGCGATCGACAAGGTGTCGATGCCGGCGATGAAGCGCATCATGTTCGGGGGCGAAGGCTTCCCGAAAGCCAAGCTGAAGGAGCTGCACACCCTGCTCGGCGACCGCGTGAAGCTCATCAACGTCTACGGCCCTACGGAATGCACGTGCATCTGCTCGGCCTACGATATCACGGAGAAGGACTTCGCGGAGATGGACGAATTGGCGCCGCTCGGTCATCTCTCACCGGACTTCTACTTCCACATCGATCCGTTGGAAGCTTCCGACCCGATGCTCGGCGAATTATTGCTCGGCGGCCCGAACGTGGGCAGCGGGTACTACAACGACCCTGAGCGCACGGCCAAAGCCTTCGTGCAAGACCCGACCACACCGCACTACCGCAAGATCATGTACCGCACCGGCGATCTGGTCCGCTTGGGTGATGACGGCCTGTTGCGCTTCAAAGGCCGTGTGGACAACCAGATCAAGCACATGGGCTACCGCATCGAGCTCGAAGAGGTGGAGGCCGCCTTCAGCGCGTTGCCCGCGGTGCATGAAGTGGGCGTGGTCTACAAGACAGGCGCGGCCGGCGGTGGGGGCAGCATCCTCGCCTATGTGAACGCGCATGAGGGCGTCACGGCGGAAAGTCTGGCGAAGGACATCACCACGGCACTGCCCACGTACATGCGTCCGCGCACCATCTTCGTGCGCCACGAACCGCTGCCCAAGAACAGCAACGGCAAGATCGACCGTCAAGCCCTGAAAGCACTGGCACCATGAGCAAACCCATCGTCCTGTTCGGCACCGGCAAGATCGCCGAAGTGGTCCATCATTTCATGGTGCATGAGGCCAACATGACCGTTGCCGCATTCACTGTGGACGCCGCGTTCGTCGGAGATGGCAAGAAGGAAGGACTCCAAGTGGTCAGCTTCGCCTCTGTGGAGGAGCAGTTCCCGCCGGACAAGTTCGATCTGTTCGTCGCCCTTGGCTACCATGAGATGAACGCGCTGCGGGCAAAGAAGATGGCGGAAGCGAAGGCGAAGGGCTACACACTACCGTCGTTCATCCATCCGCAGAGCGGCCTTCCGAAAGGAACGCCCATTGGCGAGAACTGCTTCATCATGCGTGATGTGCATATCCATCCAAAGGTGAGCATCGGCAACGACGTGTTCGTGTGGAGCGGCGCTATCATCGGCCACCACACCACACTGGGCGATCACGGCTGGTTCACCAGCGGCGCCAACATCGCGGGCGCTTGCACGATCGCAGACCACTGCTTCTTCGCGATCAACTCCACGGTCTCACACGGCGTACGCATCGGCCGTCGCTGCTTCGTCGGCGCGAACGCGTTGGTGACGAAAGACATGACCGACGAGCAGGTGGTGATCGCACAGAGCGACAAGCCGATCCGCCTCAACACCGACCAGTTCCTGCGCATGAGCGCGTTCTCCAGCATCTGAACAATGAGCACCAACAACGAAGGCCACGTTTACGGACAGCTTGAATCGCTGCGCCATGACGCCTTGCGCAAGCCCTACAAGGAGGGAATGGAGCGGATCATGTCCATGGGTTACACCGTGGACGACATCCTTCAGCACTTCCCGGCCTTCGTAGGGCACTTCAGCATCGCACGCATGTTGCAGATGCACGAGTACTACCGGCGCACCGCCGAGGTCGCTGGCCACATCGCCGAGGTGGGCGTGTACAAGGGCGCGGGCAGTATCCTGTTCGGCAAGCTGATCCGTTTGTTCGAACCGAACAGCCTCACACAGGTGCATGGTTTCGACTGGTTCAAGGGAATGGAACTCACCGAGCAGGAGAAACGCTACGTGCAGGAAGGCAGCTATCAGGAACCCAAGGACCGCGTGGAGCAACTCGTGAAAGCCCAACAGCTCGAAGGCATCGTGCGCATCCATGAAGTGGACGCGACGAAGGACTTCCCGGCGTTCTTCCAGAAGTACGATCACCTGCAGTTCAAGCTCGTGTTCCTGGATGCGGGCAGCTACGCGGTGACCAAGGCGAGCATCGAGGCGCTCTGGCCGCGGATCACACCCGGGGGGATCCTGGTGCTGGACCAGTTCAACCATGAAATGAGCCCGGGCGAGACACAAGCGGTGAAGGAAGTGCTCCCGCACGCGCATATCCGCACGCTCCCATGGGGCTGGATGCCGACCGCCTACATCGTCAAGGACTGAAGCCGACTGAACGCGGTGGGAATGTTCACCCGGCTGACGCGCGAAGAGGTGATGGCCTTCCGGCCCATCTACCACCAGACCACGCCGTGGCCCAATCCCATCATCGAGAGCGTGCTGTACGCCGCTGAGGAGCGGACCTTGGGCACCGTGCACCGCCATGGTGATGTGCGCGACACGAACTACATCATCACCCATCGCAGCGGGTTCACGTACGTGCACTTCAACCCGGACGGTACAGGTTCCGGTCCTGAACTGCCGCAGTTGGTGGACACCTATCTGCAAGCTGAGCCATCGTTCAGCCACTACCTGATGTTCTATGCCATGCCGCCGGCACTGCTGGAACATCTGCGGGGGCAGAACAAGCCGCATTTCAACGTGCGGCAACGCCGCAAATACCGCATCGATCGAAGGCACTTCGAAGGGATGGACCCGGCGATCTACCACGTGCCCGAGGGCCATCGACTGGTCACGCTCGCGGAAGCCGGCACGGCCGTGCTCTCGGCATTTCAGCACAAATTGGATTCACGCTTCTACGATTCGTGGGAGGATCTGTTGGAGCGCAGTTTCGGCTTCGTGCTCTGCAATGCGGAAGGCATCGCGGTCGCGCTCGCCTACACCATGTGCGTCGTCGGCCACATCGCTGACATCGATCTGATCACCCGGCCGGAGCATCGGAAGAAGGGCTACGGTGCGATGATCATCACGCACCTCGTACGCGAGTGCCATCGCCGGCACTTGGAGGCGCACTGGGATTGCTTCACCGCGAACCATACGGACAAGCTGGTGCGCGAGGTGTACGGCGTGGAGCGCATCTACCTCACCTACGACATGGTCACGTACCTCAACCGCCCGAACCCGGAGGAATGAGCGCGGTACGGCATATCGTCTGGCAGAAACGCGGGAAGATCTTCGACCCCAACGGCCGTTTCCCGTTCATGCACCAGTACGCGCAGGCCCCGGCCCCATTCCCGTCAGGCGACCGTTTGCGCGTCTTCATCACCTGTCGCCCACCACGAGCGGTCGACGGCAGCATGGTCAGCCACATCACCTATGTCGACGTTTCCGCCGCCGACCCTTCACGCGTGCTCCACGTGCATGACCGTCCCATCCTGCCGCTGGGCGGGCTCGGCGACTTCGATGAGTTCGGCATCCATCCCGTGGGTGCTGTGCCGATGGATGACGCATTGTACCTCTACTACCAAGGCTGGACGCGCGGTGCGAGCGTGCCGTACATCACCTCGTTGGGGCTGGCGTTGAGCCACGACGGCGGCCAGACATTCACGAAGTACGCCCGCGGGCCGCTTTTCAGCCGTACACCGGATGAGCCCTATCTGGAGAACGGATTCTTCGTGCTGAAGGAAGAGGACGGCCTTCGCATGTGGTACGCCACTGGTATCGAATGGCGGGAGCATGAAGGTGTGAAGGAGCCGCTCTACCGTATCGTTGCGGCGCGCAGCCGGGATGGCATCCATTGGGAGCGCGATGCGCGGCCCTTGTTCCCCCCGGCGCATGAAGGCGAGGTTACCGGTCGCCCCACGGTACTGAAATGCGGTGGTATTTACCGTATGTGGTTCAGCAAGCGCGATGTGACCGGCTTCCGGAGCGGGGGGGCGAACGCCTACCGAATCGGCTACGCCTGGAGCACCGATGGCGACACTTGGACGCGTGCGGACCACTTGGCCGGCATCGATGTCAGCGCTGAAGGATGGGATTCGGAAATGCAGGCCTATCCCTTCGTTGTCCGATCGGGCCGCAAGCTGTACCTCTTCTATAACGGGAACGCCTTCGGCCGTGATGGATTCGGATACGCCGAGGCGGATGCTGATGTTCACGACACCGCATGAGCCACAGCTCAAGCGAACGGCTGAAGGTGTTCATGATCACCTACAACCACGAGGCTTTCGTACGCGAGGCCGTGGAAAGCGTGATGATGCAGCGCACGGACTTCCCCGTTCTGCTGGTGATCGGTGAGGACAAGAGCAAGGACAACACGCGGGCGATCGTACAGGAACTGGCTGCGCGATACCCTGACCGCATCCGGCTCCTGCTGCACGAGATGAACCTTGGTGCCGCTCGGACCGGCCTCGACGTTTGGGAAGAATGCTTGAAGGACAGTACCTACGTCGCTATCCTGGAAGGCGATGACTTCTGGACAGACCCGCTGAAGTTGCAGAAGCAGGTGGATGTGTTGCGCGCCCACCCGGAGGTGAGCATGTGCTTCCACAACGCGTGGAACCAGCAGCCGGACGGCACACGTACGGACTACGTGCGAGGCTGGCTGGGCAGGTCGCCGGTGAAAGAGCGCTTCACCACGGCGGACATCGTCGCCTGCAATTGCGTGCCGACGGTGAGCATCTGCTTGCGTAACACGCCGCACCTGCGCCTGCTCGACCGGCTGAAGGACCACCCCTTCCTGGACTACACCATCAATATCGTGCTCGCGGAGCAAGGTCCGCTCGCCTGCATCAATGAGGTGATGGGCGTGCGCCGTATGCACGCTGGCGGTATGATGAGCATGCAAGCGCAGCAGTACAAGATCGATTTCAACTTGGATCTGCTCCCCCATCTTGATGCGCTGAGCAGTGGCAAGTACAGCGTCCGATTGGCCCAACGCCGGAAGGAACTGCTCGATACCGGCTTCCGAGCGGCCTTGGGAGCGGGAGATAAGTCCATGGTGCGCGCCCGTTGGAAGCGCATGTGGAAGGAGCGGAATGCCGCTGGCTACTCCGTTAGAGAATTGGCGCGGAATTTCACCATCGCGTACATGCCCGCCCTCGCGGGTTGGTTCGCGCAACAACGCATGGCGAGCTGAAGCCATCTTTGTCCACGATGCACCCGTTCACCGATCCGCGGCTCACGCTCGACACACAGGACCTCTATCCTGTGCGCTCGTCGATACTGAAAGCGGTCATTGCGGTGAAGCCGAAGTTCAAGGGATCACTGCTCGACATCGGCTGCGGCGTGATGCCCTACCGCGAGCTGCTCACCAAGCAACCGAGCGGCATTACGCGGTACATCGGCATGGACCTCGGCAGCCACGGCATCTACAAGAAGGTACCGCCGGACATCGAATGGGACGGCCGCACCGCACCGCTCGCGGATGCCAGCGTGGACAACGCCATGGCGATCGAAGTGCTGGAGCATTGCCCGGATCCCATCGCCGTGATGCGTGAAGCGCATCGCGTGATGAAGCCGGGAGGGACATTCTTCTTCACCGTCCCCTTTCTCTGGCCGTTGCACGATGTACCCTATGATGAGCACCGCTACACGCCCTTCGCCATGGAGCGCATGCTGAAGGACGCAGGCTTCACGGATGCAGCCGTCATCCCGCATGGTGGGTGGAACGCGAGCTTGGCACAGATGATCGGTCTCTGGGTTTCGCGCAAGCCGATGAGCGAACGCCGACGGGCCATGCTGAAGCGCTTCACGCTCCCGATCGTGCGGAAACTCCTGCGCAGTGACAGCATCGGCAAACTGGAACACGGCCCGATGATCACCGGTCTTTCGGGCACGGCGGTGAAACCTGCCCGATGACTCCCCGCGTCTCGATCGTTTCCCCCAACCGCAATGCGTGGAGCGAGACCTTCATCGCGAACCATATCGCGCATTTGCCGGGCGTGCATCTCACGCTCACCGACGGCCACCTGCCGAAACGCGACATCGAGGGCGAACAACTTCTCGCCCCTACCCTGCTGAAGCGCGTCGTTCAACGCGTGCGGAAAGCCGATCCGCAAGAACTGCTGCGTGGTACCATCGTGCGTCTCTTGAAGAAGCACCGCATCGAAGTCGTGCTGGCCGAATACGGTCCTACTGGTGAAGCGATGCTCGATGTCTGCAATCGCGCCGGTGTTCCGCTGGTCGTGCATTTCCACGGCATCGACGCCTTCCATACGCGTTTGTTGAAGGAGAACGGGAATTACCAGCGCATCTTCAAGAGCGCGGCGGCCATCGTGGTGGTGAGCCGCGAGATGGAGCAACAACTCCTCTCGCTCGGTTGCCCACGTGCGAAGCTCCACTACAACTGCTATGGCATCGAGGTGGACCGTTTCACCGCTGCCACGCCGGCAACTTCACCCAGACACTTCCTGGCTGTCGGCCGGTTCGTGGACAAGAAGGCCCCGCACCTCACGCTCCAAGCCTTTCATGCTGCGTGGCTGCGAGATCCGGAACTGCGGCTCACCATGGCCGGTGATGGGCCGCTGTGGGAAAGCACCAAGCAACTCGCCCAAGCTGAAGGGCTCGGTGCTGTCGTTGAATTCCCCGGCGTGATCACGAGCGACCAGGTGGCCGAACGCATGCGACAGGTCCGTGCCTTCGTGCAGCACAGCGTGGTAACGGCGGACAATGACCACGAAGGCACGCCGCTCAGCATCCTGGAAGCCATGGCCAGTGGCTTGCCGGTGATCGCCACACGGCATGCGGGCATCCCAGATGTGATCGACCACGGCGTGGAAGGGCTACTATGCGAAGAGCGCGACATCGCGGGAATGAGCGCGAACATCAGCTCATTGGCACAGGATCCGGCTTTGGCGGCGCGGCTGGGTGCCGCTGGACGCGCGCGCGCCCAGCGCGATCACCGGTTGGAGGACAGGATCGGGAGCTTGGCAGCGATCATCGCTGGCGTGACAGCTCGCTAGCTCGGTAACTTCGGCGTGCGATCTGATCGACCCTCCGCTGAGGATTCGGCTGAAACGATGCGCGTTGCCTACCTCACCCACTACACCGAGCTCTACGGTGCCAACCGATCGCTGATCGATCTGGTACTAGAACTGCGCGCACGCGGTGAGGTGGAACCGATGGTGATCGCCCCACGTGAAGGCGCCCTCTTGGACCTGTTGCGGGACGAGGGCATCGCCTGCGCGGTCTTCCCTTTCGAGCCGTGGATGAGCGAGCGGCGCTACAGCGGCCGCTTCTACCACAAGCTGAAGCAATGGTGGAACTACGAGCGGGCGGCCATGGCGCGTGCCCGGAACAACGTGCTGCTTACCCCGGCCATCGCCCAGTGGCTGAAGGCACAACGCGTGGAACTGGTCCATGCCAATTCGGTGGCAGTGAGCATCGCGGTCTCCGTCTCGCATGAGGCAGGGCTTCCGCTCGTACAGCATGTGCGCGAGATGCCCGAAAAGCACTACCGCTTGCATCTGGACCTTGGCCGTGGCGCTTATGGCGATGCCTTGCAAGCGGCTTCCCGAGTGATCGCGATCAGCCATGCGGCAGCGGACGACCTGAAGCGCTATGCACCTTCGGCACCCGTGACCGTGGCCTACAACGGCGTGCTCCGTTCCGCGCGCTACATCGAACTTGCCAGACATGCCGATCAACGCTGGCTGAACACTTCGCCATTGCGTTTCGTGATGGTGGGCCTCCTCCATCCAGGCAAACACTACGATGAAGCCGTGGATGCCGTGCGCATGCTGCGCGCCAAGGGCTTTGATGTCCGATTGTCGATCGCTGGAGGCGGGCGCGACAAGGAACTCATCGCGCACATCCATCGCGTGGGCATGCAGGACGTGGTGGAACTGCTCGGCTATGTGGAGGATCCCTTCCCGCTGTTCGCCACCGCCCATGCGCTGATCATGTGCTCGCGCGATGAGGCCATGGGGCGTGTGACCGTGGAAGCCATGGCCAGCGGCCTGCCGGTGATCGGCCATGCCAGCGGCGGCACACCGGAACTGGTGCGCGACGGCATCACGGGCTTCCTGTACACCGACGGTGCAGAGGCATTGGCCGCGCGCATGCTGGAACTGGTCGGCGACCTGTCGCGCGCCAAGCGCATGGGCCGCAGCGGCGCGGAGGAAGCCTCCAAGCGCTTTACGGTGGAAGGCTATGCGAGCGAGGTGCTGGCCGTTTACCGCTCGGTACTTTCGCGGCCCCTCCGCCGCACGGCCAGGGTATAGTCCGGCCACCGATGTCCGCTCCGCGCATTTCGATCGTCACGCCCAGCTTCCAGCAGGCGGCGTACCTTGAAGAGTGCATCGATTCGGTACACAGCCAAGGCGGATCCGTGGAACACATCGTTGTGGACGGGAGCAGCACGGACGGATCGAAGGCCATCCTGGAGCAGCATGCTCGCAAGTTCGCATGGTGGTGCAGTGAAAAGGACCAGGGCCAGAGCGATGCGATCAACAAGGGCCTCGCGCACTCCACGGGTGACATCTTCGGATGGCTGAACAGCGACGATGCTCTCCTGCCGTTGGCTGCGGAACGCGTGAGCGCTGCTTTCCAAGCCGACCCGGAGCTGCTTGTTCTCGGTGGACGGATCAGACATCGCGATGCGCAAGGCGAGCGCGTCTTCGACCGGCTGAACGGCACCGAGCCATTGCAACTGTTCGCCGATCCGGTGATCAACCAGCCGGCCACCTTCTACCGCATGGACGTGGTGCGGGAGATCGGCGGAGTGGATCCGGCTTTGCGCTACGTCATGGATGTGGAGCTCTGGTGGCAGGTGCTCTTCCGCCACGGCACACAGCACCTGCGTTTCGAGCGCACGCCGCTGGCCATGTTCCGTTTGCACGATGAAAGCAAGACCGTGACGCAGCACAGCGGCTTCCTGCTTGAAATGGCGAGCCTGCTGCACGCGCTCTGTGAACGGACCGGCAATGACGACGTCGCCCAAGTGATCACCTTGGGCTATCCCGAGCGACGTGCCACGCGAGGCATACCGGCCAACGGAGCGCTGCACCATGCCATGGTGCGTGCAATGGCGGTGCATTTCCTGTTGAAGTGGCATGGGCACATCCACCACGAAGCCGATTTCCGCATGATGAAGGCGCTGCAGGAGCGTGCGATCCCCGACGGTGGATGCCGCTTCCTCCCTGGCATGGAGGAGCGCTGGGCGAACGTGCGGATCGCCGTGGGTGGAACCACCTGGAACCGTTACCGCGTGCGCCGCAAGCTCAAGCATCTCTTCGGATGAAGGCGAGCGTGCTCATCCCCGTGTTCAACAAAGCGCCCTTCGTGCAGGAAGCCGTGGAGAGCGTATTGAACGGGACATTCCAGGATTTCGAG
>JBGAJW010000068.1:0-25894 GCA_044224725.1 Flavobacteriales bacterium | reverse complement strand
TGGGCAGGTCGGCCAGCAGCGACCAAGTGGTGCCGTTGTAGTAATCCAGCAGGGCATTGTCCAAAGCACCTACGCCGCCTACGATGTAATTGAAGCGCAGTGTGAGGGTGGACAGGCCCGTCAGGCTGATCACGGGCGAAACGGCCCGTGTGGACGTCTGACTGCTCTGGCAACTGCAACAGGTCGAACACGTGGCCGGCGGGCAACTGGGATCGTAGGCCGCGCCGCAATCACCCGTGGGACAGAAGACGCAACTGGTGGGCGACATGCATCCGGCGGAGTTGTTGCCGATGTGCAGCGTTTCGTTGCCCGTGCCACCATCGCCGCAGGCGCCGATGGCGTTGCCGTTCTCTTGGGAGCTCACGTACCAGATATTCGCACAGGTACCGTTGGTCCCGGTGCTCATCGTGGACCAGTAGCCGTTCGTCCCCGTGTACGTCGTGGCCGCGCAGCCTTGCGTGCAGGCGTTCTCGAAGTCCTCCTCCCACACGACCTGCTGGCCGATGAGAAGCATGGGAAGAAGAAAAGAAGCGAGCAGGGTGGAGCCGCGCACGCGGCCAAGAAAACCGGCTGGTGGATCGGGTCTGGACGAAACAGCCAGAAAGCTCTGTGGATCCGACGAATGGTCGTGTGGATCGACGAGCTTTCCACCGAGGCGTCATCCTGCGGAGGCGAGGTGCTCATCCAGTTTCACGTTCACCTGTACCCGCAATTCCGGCGAACGCTACCATAGTCGACCTGGAAGGCACAGCGGTGGTCCAGGAATGTCCCACGACCTTGTCCAGGGTGCTTTGCCAAGGTTGTTTCAACGTTGTACCATGGCGGGTGATCCCGGTCGCTGAACGCATGGCCATCGAGCAGTGAAGCAGGTTCACCGGCGGGAATTGAAGTATGACGGACCGGGGTACTTTCGCCGCCCCGCCACCGGAGTCCAAGAGGACGAAGGAGGCCACAATTATCACCGCTCTTCCGCTTGGCCGACCGCATCCTCATTCTCGACCACGGCTCCCAGTACACGCAGCTCATCGCGCGCCGCGTGCGGGAGCTGAACGTTTATTGCGAGATCCATCCTTTCACCAAGGCGGCCACGTTCGCGCGTGATCCCTCCATCAAGGGTGTGATCCTGAGCGGCAGCCCCTTCAGCGTGCACGACGCCAATGCGCCGGACACGGACATCAGCGGTTTCCAGGGCAAGGTGCCGGTGCTCGCCGTCTGCTACGGGGCGCAACTGCTCGCCAAGCGGTCGGGCGCGGATGTGGTGCGGAGCTCGGTGAGGGAATACGGTCGCGCGTACTTGGACAACATACACGTTCAAGAGCCGCTGTTCTCCGGTATTCATCCGGGCACCCAAGTGTGGATGAGCCACGGCGACAGCATCACCACGGCCAAGGGGACCATGGAGGTACTGGCCAGCACACATGCCGTGCCCGTTGCGGCTTATCGCTTGAAGGGCGAATCCACCTTCGCCGTGCAGTTCCATCCGGAGGTCTACCACACTACGGAAGGCCTGTCACTCCTGCGGAATTTCGTCATCAATGTCTGCGGATGCGTCGCGGATTGGACGCCTTCCTCCTTCGTTGCTACCACCGTCGATTCTCTGCGCCGCCTGCTCGGCGAGGACGAGGTGGTGCTCGCGCTCAGCGGCGGGGTGGACAGCTCCGTAGCGGCCATGCTGCTTCAACGGGCCATCGGCGCCAAGCTCCATTGCATCTTCGTTGACAACGGCCTCCTGCGGAAGGATGAGTTCACCAGTGTGCTGGAGAGCTATCGGCACATGGGATTGAACATCACGGGCATCGATGCGCGCGATCGGTTCTACTCGGCGCTGAAAGGACTTGACGATCCGGAGGCGAAGCGCAAGGCGATCGGCCGCACGTTCATCGAGGTCTTTGAAACGGAAAGTCACAAGTTGCCCGCGGTGAAATGGCTGGGGCAGGGAACGATCTATCCGGATGTGATCGAGAGCGTTAGCGTGCATGGGCCGAGCATGACGATCAAGAGCCACCACAATGTGGGCGGCCTGCCCGCACGGATGAAATTGCAGGTGGTGGAGCCGCTGCGACTGCTCTTCAAGGACGAAGTGCGCCGAGTGGGCCGTGAACTCGGGCTCGATCCCGCGATCCTCGGTCGCCATCCGTTCCCCGGTCCGGGGCTCGGCATCCGCATTCTCGGTGAGGTCACACCGGAGAAGGTCGCGCTGCTGCAAGAGGTGGATGCCATCTGGATCGGAGGCCTTCGCGAGGCGGGGCTCTATGACGAGGTGTGGCAGGCTGGTGCCATCCTGCTTCCCGTCCGCAGTGTGGGCGTGATGGGTGATGAACGCACCTACGAGAACGCAGTGGCCCTGCGCGCCGTTACCAGTACGGATGGTATGACGGCCGATTGGTGCCACCTGCCCTACGAGGTATTGGCACGGATCTCGAACAACATCATCAACCGGGTGAAGGGCGTGAACCGCGTGGTCTACGACATCAGCAGCAAGCCGCCCGCCACCATCGAATGGGAATGAGGATGCGCTCCGTACTGATCGTGTTCGTTCTGCTTTTCACCGGCTGCCGCAGCATCGTCGGTGCGCAAGAGGTGCGCGAAGTGGATGGACAGAAGTACATCGCGCACACCGTTCTGAAGGGCCAGACACTCTACGCGATAAGCAGGCATTACGCCGTTCCGGTGGAAGCCATCACCCAGGCCAATCCCGCAGCGGCGCAAGGCTTGAGCTTGGGGCAAGTGCTGTTGATCCCGGTGAAAGCCCAAGTGAAAAAGGAACTGAAAGTGGCGCCCGCTTTCGTGGAAGGCGAACTGGCACACACCGTGGCGAAGAAGGAGACCCTGTTCGGCATCGCACACAAGTACGGTGTGAGCGAAAGTGACCTGCAAAGCCGCAATCCCGAGCTGACGAACGGCTTGAAGGTCGGGATGATCGTGATGATCCCCGTGGGCAAAGTGACCACGGTTCCTGCCAAGGAAGTGGCACCGCCCGCGGATGACAAGAGCACGCCACACCTGGTACAACCCGGTGAGACGATCTACTCACTGAGCAAGCGCTATGAGGTGTCATCCGAAGAGATCCAGGCGGCGAACGGCGGTCTTCCGCAAGGCTTGAAGGCCGGAACGTACGTGCGTATTCCCGCCAAAGCCAGCGCACCCGAACCGGTCGTGGTGGAAACACCCGCCGTGCCCACAGGAGATGTGCAGAAGGTCGCCCTGTTGCTGCCGTTCAGCATCTCGGCGAATGACAGCGCGATGGCCCGCGCCAAGGAGCCGAAGAGCATGTACGCGGTAACGGACGCGGCGGTACAATTCTATGCGGGCGCCCGCATCGCGCTGGATTCCATGAAGCGCTTGGGCATGAACGTGGACCTCTCCGTGTTCGACGTGGGCGAGGACGCCGCGACATGGACGCCTGTATTGAAAGACCCCACGGTACGCGAGGCGGTGCTCTGTCTGGGCCCGTTCCATCGTGCGGCGATCGAACAGCTGACACGTCTCGCACCCACGGCGCATGTGGTGTGCCCCGCACCACAGAGCAACAAAGTGCTGCTGGGCAACCCCAACGTGAGCAAGGTGCTCAGCGGTCGCCCGGACCAGTTGCAACAACTCGTCCGGTACGTGGCGGCGCACAACGCGAAGGACAACATCATCCTGTGCTCCACGGAGCTCCCCTCGGACAAGGAATTACGCGAGCAGATCTTCCGGGTGTTGCAAGAAGCCCTCGTGGACCAGAAAGGCAAACTGCGGGATACGGTGCTCGTGGTGCGTTCCGCGAAACGTGATATCGCCGATGTGGTCGCCAAGCTCAGCGGCACGCAGAACAACGTGGTGATCGCCGCAAGTGAGGACATCGAATACGTGACCGGCTTGGTGCGCAAATTGGCCGGGCTCACGAAGGACAAGCGCATCGTGCTCTATGGTCTCAACAGTTGGACCGGCATGGAAACCCTGGAGGCCAAGGATCTCGAAGCATTGAAGACCCGCATCCCGGCCAGTACATGGATCGACCACGACGATCCACGTGTGCAGCGGTTCATCAGGGAGTACCGGGCTTTGTACCAGAACGAGCCTGGCGACTACGCCTTCCTCGGCTTCGATGTGGCGTTCTTCTACCTGACCGCGCTGCACCGGTTCGGTCCTGACTTCCCTATGCACTTCGCGGAGGTGACGACCGAGCCCTTGCACATGTCGTTCAAACTGCTCAAGTCCGGCGTGGAGAACGGATACCGCAACGAGAACGCCGTGATGCTACAATACCAGGAGACAGGGCTGCGCAAGGCACCTTGATCATGGATCGGACGGTGATCGCGGCGGAATTCCGCGCCATACAGGACAGCATCTGCGCCGATCTCGAAGCGCTCGATGGCAAGGCCCGTTTCCGTGATGATCCATGGACCCGGGCCGAAGGTGGAGGGGGCCTGAGCCGGCCCATCGCTGGAGGCGCATTGATCGAGAAAGGCGGGGTCAACTTCAGCGAGGTACATGGTCCGCTGTCATTGTCCGCTGCGAAGGCTTTGAAGGTTGATGCGGACGCGTTCTATGCCACGGGTGTCAGTATCGTGCTCCACGCGAACAACCCGCGCGTGCCCACGATCCACATGAACATCCGCTACTTCGAGGCGAACGATCAGCGGTGGTTCGGCGGTGGCATCGACCTGACGCCGGTCTACGTTGATCCTCCTTCCGCGAGGCGCTTCCACCAAGGATTGAAGGACGTATGCGACCGCTGGGATGCGCGCTACTACCCGGAGTACAAACGTTGGGCGGACGACTACTTCTTCCTTCCGCACCGCGAAGAGACCCGCGGCATCGGTGGCATCTTCTACGATCGGGTGAGACCCACGGAGGAGAAACCGATCGAACACATCTTCGGCTTCACCTGCGCGGTGGGCCGGGCATTCGCGGTGCTCTATGCCGGAGCGGCTTCACCCATGCGCGACCGCCCTTTCACGCCGCGTGAACGCGATTGGCAATTGATCCGTCGAGGGCGGTACGTGGAATTCAACCTGGTGCATGACCGGGGCACACGCTTCGGCTTGGAGACCGGGGGCCGCACCGGGAGCATCCTGATGAGCCTGCCTGCGGATGCGCGGTGGGTCTATGACCATCATCCTGAGCCCGGTTCACCGGAAGCGGAAACGCTGACTTGGCTGCGAAAAGGGGTGGAGTGGGGAGGGGAGTGAACCCGCTTTTATTGGCCCGTCACTGGGCTGTACATACAAGCACTAAAATCCGCAGCCAGCTTCAAGATGCACCTCTGTTCCTGCGGGAACACGGTCTTGTCTGAACACGCGGATCGGCATTGATCGGCCTGTACATGCAAGTCAAATGGATCGGGAAATGAACAGGCCGGGTCCGCGTTTCACCGCAGCCACTTCCGCTCCAGCACGAAGGTTCCGAAGGGCAGGAACCCCGCTGCCACCACGCCATAGATCCGCTCGCTCGCCCATTTCAGTTTGGTGAACAACGGCACCGAGGTAGCGAGGTAGCCGATGAAGCAGATACCATGCACCATCCCGGGCCAGAAGATGGCCTCGGGCTTGTCCATTGTCCGTTTGATCACCATGGCCACGATCAGTGCGAGCCAACTGAAGCCTTCGAGGATACAGAACGCGCGGAAGCGGCGTATGATGGGGGAAGTGTTCGTCATGATGCATCCGCCGATGCCAGCGGAGCGGCGAAGTTGATCAACCTGTGCATTGCGCTCATCATCGGCGTGCAAGGTCAGGTCCGGCATTGACCATCTTGCGCCGTGCATCAACTTCTGCATCTGCTCTTCGAGGTCACCGCCTTTGCCGTAGGCTATGCCTTCTACTCACGATTGCTCGCCAGGCAAGGCGATCCGATCGCTGAGGACAAGCGTGTCTGGATCATCATCGGAGCAGCTGCGGGCGCCTTGATCGGCTCGCGCGTGCTCGGTGCGCTCGAGGATCCCGCACAGCTCGCTCGGAACTGGAGGTCGCTCTTCATCGCCTTCAACAACCGCACGATCGTCGGCGGCTTGCTGGGCGGCTTGATCGGCGTGGAAGTCACGAAGAAGCTCGTAGGCGTGAACCAAAGCAGCGGAGACCTCTTCGTGTTCCCGATCATCCTGGGCATGATCATCGGGCGGATCGGTTGCCTGCTCGGAGGCTTGGAAGACAACACTTACGGCCTGCGCACGGATCTGCCGTGGGGCATCGATCTGGGCGATGGGATCCATCGTCACCCGACGAACATCTACGAGATCATCTGGCTGGGCCTGGTCTGGCTGGCGCTGATCGGCATCGAGCGCCGTTGGAAGCTGAAGCCGGGAGCGCGCTTCAAGATCTTCATGGTGCTCTACTTGGAGTACCGCTTCGCCATCGAGTTCCTCAAGCCGGGCCATCCGGTATTCTATGGCTTCACCGCGATCCAACTCGCTGCGGAGCTCGGCGTGCTCTATTATTGGAAGGTGTGGACCGAACCGAAGAGCCTTCTGGTCCAGACCGCACCTGAGGAGGTCATTGTTCCGGAGGTCGCCCCACACGAACCCTGAAAACAATGAGCGACCGCTCGGAATTCATCTGCGTCCATCTGCGCTAGCCCCGGAGCCTCATCCGGGGCATCTGCGGTTCCCATCCAACATGCCTGAACGCCCTTACATCTACTACGACTTCACGCAGAGCCTCTGCCCGGAGTGTTTGCGCCGCGTGGACGCCAAGGTGATCTTCGAGAACGACCGCGTGTTCATGTTGAAGCGCTGCCCGGAACACGGCTCCCAGAAGGTGCTCATCGCCACGGACGTCGAGTACTATAAGCGCTGCCGCCATTACCTGAAGCCGGGTGAACTGCCGCGCACCTTCAACACGAAGACGCACTTCGGCTGCCCCTATGACTGTGGCATCTGCCCGGACCATGAACAGCACGGCTGCCTCACGATCGTGGAAGTCACGGATCGCTGCAACCTCAAGTGCCCGATCTGCTATGCCAGCAGCGGACCGATGCACGGTCAGCACCGCACCTTGGAAGAGATCGAACGCATGCTGGATGCCGTGGTGCGGAACGAAGGCGAGCCGGACGTGGTGCAGATCAGCGGCGGTGAACCCACAGTGCATCCGCAGTTCTTCGAGATCCTGGACGCGGCCAAGCGAAAGCCGATCCGCCACCTGATGCTCAACACCAACGGCATCCGCATCGCCAAGGACAGGGCTTTCGCCGAGAGGCTCGCGAGCTACATGCCCGATTTCGAGATCTACTTGCAGTTCGACTCCTTCAAACCCGAGGTACTGAAGCGCCTGAGAGGGGAGGACCTCACCGCCACCCGCCAGCAGGCCATCGATCACCTGAACGAGTTCAACCTGAGCACAACCTTGGTGGCCACGGTGGAAAAGGGCGTGAACGATGACGAGATCGGGGCGATCATCGACTACGCGCTGAAGCAACGCTGCGTGCGCGGCGTCACATTCCAACCGGTGCAGGCGGCGGGACGCACGGAGAACTACGACCCGTCAACGGACCGCATCACGCTTACGGAAGTTCGGCAAGGCATAATCGACCAGAGCGGGCTCTTCACCTCCGAGGACATCGTTCCCGTTCCGTGCAACCCGGATGCGCTGGCCATGGGCTACGCGTTGAAGCTTCCTCGGACCTCCTTCCCCCTCGGGGAAGGCCGGGATGGGATGGATGTCTTCCCGCTCACGCGGATGATCGATCCGGACGATCTGCTCAACAACAGCCGCAACACCATCGTGTACGAGCAGGATGAACGGCTGAAGGAGCACATGGTGAAGCTCTTCAGCACCGGCACGCCGAGCGACAAGGCCCATGAGACCCTGCATCGGATCATGTGCTGTTTGCCGGACATCGATGCGCCGCAGCTCGGCTACGAGAACCTCTTCCGCATCATCATCATGCGCTTCATCGATGCCTACGACTTCGATGTACGGGCCATCAAGCGCAGCTGCGTTCATATCGTGGACCCGCGCACGATGAACGCCATCCCCTTCGAGACGATGAACCTGTTCTACCGGGAGGAGGCGCAGTTGAAGAGGTTGGAGGCTCTTAGGAAAGCGACCGGATGAGACCGAAGCTCATCCTCGCTCAACTCGCTATTTTCAGTGCGTATTCGGCATTGATCTGGCACGTCGCTGGACCCGCCCCAGGTGAGGCTACCTTGGGCAGAGCGATAATGATGGCATTCCTGCTACTCACGCATGTTGTCAGTCTCCTAGCGGCTGCCAGCCAACTCAGTGGGGAACGGGAAAAGCGTAACACGCTTTACCTATCTGCGGTCTTGGTTGGCCTGATCGGATTCGGCGTTTGTTCTTTGCACTTTCACTTCTGACCCCAATGAAACGCCCTGGCATCCTCTCCCTGAACCTGCTCATCATGGTGGGCTACTCGGTCCTCTTCATCGCGCTCGGCGAGGTGATGAAGGATGAGGTCATCGGGCTCCACTGGCCTGTGCTCATCGTGCACATCCTGTTGCTCTTCATCTGGGGCATCGTGAAGCTGACGAATGAGGCGACGAAGAAGGCAGGCGGGCAGATGTTGCTGGCCTCCTTGCTCGTGGCGATCATCGGCCACGGCCTGTGCTTCTTCAATGGCCTGCTCCACATGGGCAACGTGCACTGAGTTTTACAGCAGCCGAACTCATTTGTCTGGATCGGCGTCATCTGCGCACGATCGCGTTCGTCCCTGACCCTGCGGCTATGTTTGCCCCATCGCCTTCGCTAAGAGCTTCGGCGAGCAAAGCATGCGCGGAAAGGCCCTGTGGTTGTTGCTCTTCGCAGCGGCCGGTATCGTTCTGGCGCTGCTGGGCTTGGCCATCGGCAGTGTAGCCGTTCCGCTGGGCGAGGTCTGGAACGCACTCTTCGCCCCTGATCCAGAAAGCGCCTTCACCACCATCGTTCGCCAAGTGCGACTTCCGCAGGTGATCACAGCGGCCATTGCCGGTGCGGGTTTGGCGGCCAGCGGACTCGTCATGCAGACGATCTTCCGGAATCCGCTGGCGGGGCCAAGCGTGCTGGGCATCAGTAGCGGGGCGAGCTTGGGTGTGGCCTTGGTGATGCTGGCGGCACCATTGTGGTCGGTTCTGCCGATCCCGCGTGAAGTGCTTGTGATCGCCGCTTCGCTGGCGGGGGCCATCTGCGTGCTACTGCTCATCATGTTGGCCGATCGCCGCGTGGGCGACAGCGTCACCTTGCTCATCGTCGGGCTCATGGTGGGCTACCTGTGCTCGGCGATCATCAGCGTGCTGCAAAGCGCGAGCATGGCCCAAGCGCTGAAGAACTATGTGATCTGGGGCATGGGCACCTTCAGTGCGGTATACCCGGACCGGCTGCTGTGGCTGGTGGTTCCTGTGCTGCTCGGCCTCATCGCCGCGTTCGCGTTGGTGAAACCGCTCAATGCCTTGTTGCTCGGCGAAGAATATGCTGCCAGCATGGGCACGAACGTGAAGCGCGTGCGCCGCATCGCCATCTGGACCACGGGCCTGCTCGCCGGGACGATCACCGCGTTCTGCGGGCCCATCGCTTTTCTCGGGCTGGCCACGCCACACGTGGCGCGCGCCATGCTCCGAACCAACGACCATGCTATGCTGATGCCGGCCAGCATCCTGCTGGGTTGTGCCTTGGCCATCGGTTGTGATCTGGTGGTGCGAGTATCGAGCACCGATGTGGCACTGCCGCTGAACGCCGTTACCAGTTTGCTCGGAGCGCCGGTGGTACTGTGGGTCTTGTTGAGCGGGAAACACTGGGCGCGCCAATGAGCACCGGACCGCTTCTGAACGTTGAGCGACTGACGGTAGGGCATGGCACGCGCCCCTTGCTCACGGATCTGTCCTTCGATCTTCAGCCAGGTGAACTAACAGCGATGCTCGGAGTGAACGGCATCGGGAAGAGCACATTGCTGAAAACTGTTGCCGGGCTCTTGCCAGCGCTCGCGGGCGAAGTGCGCATCCAGGGTGAACCGCTCAGCGCGATGAGCGCTCAGCAACGATCACGTTCGGTGAGTATCGTCCTCACTGGTCGGCCACAGACGGGCATGTTGGATGTGGAGACGCTCGTGTCTCTCGGCCGCCAACCATGGACGGGCCGCTGGGGTTCGCTGTCCACCGCGGACCAGACCCAGGTGGAGCGCGCGTTGGAGCTCGCTGGCGCCGAACACTTGCGCGGGAAGTCGCTCGGTACGTGCAGTGATGGCGAATGCCAGAAGGTGCTGATCGCCCGCGCGCTGGCGCAATCCACCCCGGTGCTGCTTCTGGATGAACCGACAGCCTTCCTGGACTTGCCGAACCGCGTGAGTACCGTGCGCATGTTGCGCAGGATCGCCGTAGAGGAGAGGAAGGCTGTCCTCTTCAGCACGCACGACCTCCAGTTGGCCTTGGACCTTTGCGATCATGTGCTGCTGCTCCGTCGCGATGGCCCGCTTTGGCAAGGAACACCTGTTCAAGCGTTGGCTTCCGGCGAACTGGCGAACGCGTTCACTGGCAGCGGCATCCGGTTCGATCCGGCTTCAGGCACACATCGCTTCGACCGGTAGAAAAGAAGAACCCCGGCGCGGGCCGGGGTTCTCCAAGAAGACGACGTGAACGTCGCCCTTACTTCTTCAATGCATCGCGGATCTCCATCAGGAGCTTCTCCTCGTTGCTCGGGCCAGCGGGAGGAGGAGCGGGCTCGTTCTTCTTCATTCTGTTCACGCCCTTGATCACCATGAACATCACGAAGGCCACGATGATGAAATCGATCAACGCCGTAAGGAACATGCCGTACGTGATGGCCACTTTGGCCATGGTAACCGCACCGGCTGCATCCTTCACTTCATCGCGCAGCACGACCTCGAGTTCATCGAATTTGAACTTCTCGGTGAAGAGACTGATGATCGGTGCGACGATACCTCCGGTGAACGCGTTGACGACCTTGGTGAACGCGGCACCCATGACGAAACCGACAGCGATGTCGACGAGGTTGCCCTTCATCGCGAACTCCTTGAACTCCTTCAGCATGCCCATGTGTGTGGTGTTTTGGTTGGTTGAACGGTCAGCTACGGGAGAGCGCGGAAAGGTAACTGCCCGTCACAAACGCACGAAACGAAAACGCTCCGCGCGGTCTTTGCCGTTCTCGTTGCCGGTAACGGCGACTTCCCATCCGCTCGCGCTGTCCTTCACGTAGGTGATGCACTGGGGGAAATCATGCCCGGGATTCTCGAAGATGAGCGAATCGGGTCCGGACTCCTGGGCGGTGAAGGGAACCCATTGCCCGTTGTTCTGGCTGTCGACACGAGCGGAATACACCACTTGTCCGTTCACTTCTTCCAATCGCAGGTCCTCTATGAAAACCGTGTCACCCTTGGCCATCACGTAGCCGAAGCCGCGCAGCGCGGTATCACCCTCTGCGGTCCACCGCTCGAAGCTGGTGAATTTGGGAGAGCTCTTGTCCACCCAATCCCCGATCAGTGAACGATAGTCCGCCAGCACATCCTTCGCAGGTTCGGCAGGAACCTCAGCGGGCTCAGGTGCAGGCGTGCGCGGGGGAGGAACTGTCTCCGTGCAAGCGCTGGCCAGCAACAGCAGGGCGATGGGAAGGGCTCCGGTTCTCATGCGGAAGGGTGTTGTATGTGTTGAATGGCGGCGCGGACCTCATCGGTCACCCGGATCTTGCTGGCGCTCGCATAGTCGTACATGACCTGCACGCTGGTACCCGTGGCCACGGCCTCTCCCTGCTCATCGGTGATGAGGTAGCCCATGGTGAAACTCGTATTCCCGACCGCTGTGGCACCCGTGTGTACGGTAAGGCGCTGGGGCCAGGTAACCGGTTTCTTGAAGTCGCAGGTGGTGCTGGCGAGGATCACGCCTTTCCCGCTTTCGCGGTGCGAGCGCAACACACCGATGCGATCGAGGTAGTGCATGCGGACGCTCTCGAAGTAGCGGAAGTAGACGATGTTGTTCACGTGGCCGAAGAGGTCCTGTTCACCCCACGCGACGGGGACTTCCAGTCGCACCACGAGATGGGCGGTGGGCGTCACGCGGGATCGGGAGCGGGGTCTGCGGGCGGCTCGGGAGCCGGAGCAGGCTCGGGGGCAGGAGCGGGGGCTTCTTGGGGGACTTCCACCGGAGTCGCGCTCTCGGCTTTGGGTGCGATAGGGCCACGCATTTCCTGCATCAACTGGCGATGCTGCTTCTTCAGGCGTTCCACGTCTTCGCGTGCGCGTTCGATCTTCTTCTCCATGTCCTTCTTCATCGCCTCACCGCTGGCGCTCTTGAAGTTGAACATGCCCATGTTGCGGTCCATCTGCTTCATCTCCGCCTCGATCTCCTCGATCTTGCGTTTCACGAAACGGGCCTCCTTGTCCAATTGGAATTTCGGATCCGCGCTGGACTTGATCTCTTCCACGCGGCCGACGAAGGCCATGCGGCGTTTCTCTTCGGCGTTCAATCGCAGCAGTCCGTACTGCTTGTCCATGGCGGCACGGTAGCGGTTGGCCATCGCGTCGAACATCTTCGGGCTCACACGGCCGCTGTTCATCCAGCGGGCGCTGAAGGCTTTCAGCGTATCCAGCGTCGCACCACGATCGGGCAGGTGCTGGAAGTTCTCGAGTTCATTGAGCAGTTGCTCCTTCTCCTGCACATGCACGGCCTGTTCGGCGTCCAGCGCATCGAAGTGGTTCTTGCGGTTCTGGAAGAACGCGTCGCAGGCCTCGCGGAACTTGTTCCAGAGCTTGTTCTCGTCGCGTGGCCCGGCACTGCCGGCTTCCTTCCACTGCGCTTGCAGGGCTTTCAGCTTGTCGGCGGTCTGCCTCCAATCGGTGCTGTCCTTCAGTTGGATCGCCTGTTGCAACAGCGCCTGCTTCTTGTCGAAGGCGCCCTTGAACTGGCTCTTCATCTCGGTGAAGAAGGCGTTCTTCTTGTCGAAGAACACGTTGCAGGCGTTGCGGAACTCTTTCCACACGCGCTCATTGTCCTTCTTCGTAGCGAAGCCCACGCTCTTCCACGCGGTCTGCAGTTCGAGGATCTGGTCGGTGAGTGCTTTCCAGTCCTTGGCGCTCTTGCCTTCCATCTCCAGCACCAGGGCATGCACCTTGTCGATGAGCGCTTGCTTGGCGGCCAGGTTGGCATCATGCTCGGCGCGGCGGGCCTTGTAGTACTCGTTGATGCGGTCGTAAACCACACGTGTGGCGTTCCAGAAGCCGTCGCGGATCGGCTCCCATTCCTCCTTCACCACCGCACCGATCTGGTGCCACTTCTCCTGGTATTCCTTCACCAGTGCTTCGGCCTCCTTCACGCTTTCCACCTTCTGCACCGCTTCCATGTCGGCGATCAAGGCCTGCTTCAGCGCCGTGTTCTTCTTCAGGTCGTGGTCGCGCAGCTCCTTGTAGATGCGGATGTGATAGAAGAACTCGTCCCGCAGATGGCTGTAGTCGCGCTGGAGGTCCCTGTAATTCTGCTGGGGAACGGGTCCGATGGTCTTCCACTTCTCGCCCAGCTCATTGAACCGTTGGAACGCATTGCCGATGTTCTCCTCGGAAGTGATCATGGCCTTCAACTCGTCCATGATCGCCGTTTTGGCGGCGAGGTTGTCGGTCTCCTGCTTCTGGCGGTTGCGGCGGATGTCATTCACCTTCGTGTTGAAGGCGTCCAGCAGTTGCTTGAACTTCTTGTCGTCCTCGTCCAGAAGCGGAGCGCTCTCTATCGGCTGGGTGGGGATCTCCGGCGCGGGGGCCTGCTCCCCGGCTTCGGCCTCCACGGCGACAGCGGCCTCTTGCGGGGCTTCCTGCTGGGCGCTGGCCACCAGTGATTCGTACGATTCCTTCAGCGCGTCCACATGCTCCTGCACATGCTCCACGTCATTGTTCTGGAGCAGGGCCTCCATGCGCTCGATGAGCTCAGCTTTCGTTGACATAAGATCCGTTGCGGCCGCGAAAATCGCCGCTTGGCCAAAGATAGCGGGCCGCTCCTCAACGGCAGCGCGCTCGCCTCATCGGGACAGGCGACAGGTCTCCGATAGAATGGGCATCCCGAACTTCAGACGGCGAGGCCGACCACGCAGATATCGTCCACTTGTTCGTAGTCACCTTTCCATTCGAGGAAGGCCTTGTCCAGCAGTTCGGCCTGTTGGGCCATGGACAAGTGCTGGTTGCTCGCGATCATGTCGTTGAACCGCGCGCTCATGAATTTCTTGCGTTCCGGTCCGCCGAACTGGTCCACATACCCATCGCTGAACAGATAGAGCCGATCGCCGGTATGGTAGGCAACGCGGTGCACGGTGAACTTGCGATGATCGCCGTGCTGTGAACCACCGACGGGCTTCCGATCGCCGTTGATCACGGTGAGCTGGCCATCGTGCATCCAGTACAAGGGCCGGAAGGCGCCGGCAAAAAGCAGTTCGCGTTGTTTGCGGTCGATGCGGCACAGGGCCACGTCCATGCCATCCCCTGCACCGTTGCGCTGACCGCTCTGGTTCAGGGCCTGCACCATGCGTTCGCTCAACAGGCCGAGCAATTCCGCCGGATCCTTGTGCGGATGCTGCACTACCAGTTCGTTGAGCAAGGAGCAACCGATGGCCGCCATCATCGCGCCGGGCAAGCCATGTCCGGTGCAATCCGCCGCGGCCACGATGCATACATCCTCACTCAGGCGATGGTACCAATGGAAGTCGCCGCTCACCACGTCCTTGGGGCGGTTCAGTACGAAATGGTCGACGAACATCTCGCGGTACTGGTCAGCGCGCGGAACCAGTGCGCCCTGGATCTTTCCCGCATAGGCGATGCTGTCGGAAATGCCCTCATGGCGCTGTTGCCAGTGATCCCGGGCGGCTTCTTCGCGCTCCACCATGCGGCCCACGCTCCTGAACAGGAACACGCCGACGATGAGGAAGACCACGATGGCCACGCCGATGTTGCGCCACAATCGGCCTTGGGCCGTGGCGATCAGTCCCGCGAAGGGTTCGCTCGTGTACACGGCCCCGACGATCTTTCCACGGCTGTCGCGTACCGCATCGAACGCCGCGACCTCATCGCCCCATACGCCGCGTTGGGCATCGATGCGGTCCGAACGCAGGTAGTCGATCACGGCGGCGGTCGAGCTCCGTTCGAACGGCTCACGCAGGATGGGCTTGTCTCCGGAGGTCACTACCACTTGCAGTTCATTCTTGGCCGGGTCGAAAGCGAGCACATACAACGGTTGCACGGAACCGTTCGCGGCCGCGGTCTTGCTCAGGTTCTCGTGCAGGACGTAGTACCACGCGTCCTGCGTGTTGTTGATGAGCATTCCACGGGAATCGTAGCGTTCCAGCAATCGCGCGACGCGGCCACCGTCGAGTTGAGCGCCCAAGGTGCCGGTAACGCCGCCCATGCGGGCGAAAGCCTGCGACTTCAGGCTCTTCAACTGGCCGGCATGGAGCCAGGCGATCAGCGCGATACTGAGCACGAGCAATGTGCCGTACAGCGTGAAGAGCACCTTGCGGCTGGTGGTCTTCGGCTTCTCGAAAAATCGCGTTGGCACGGATCGGTGGTGGAAAGGCACGCGTTCCTACGTTCCTTCGGGGTGTCATGTTCCGGCAGCAGCCTGTGCAACAGGTGACTTTCCCGCTGTTGCAGGTCATAACGTTTCCAACCCCCAAAACCCCAAGCCCATGCTCGACGAGATCCTCGAAACCCTGAAAAGCCAGGCCGGTCCGGACCTGATGAACAAGATCGGCCTGAACGAACAACAGACCCATGGCTCCATCAATGCGGCGGCGGACAGCGTGAAGCAGGTGATCGGAGGCGGTGACGGCTTCGGTATGGACGACATGCTGAACCTCTTCAGCCAAGCGCAGAACAACTCCGGAGCGGACGGCATCCTGAGCAACATCACGAGCGTGTTCAACAACAAGCTCACAAGTGACGTGGGCTTGAACGCGCAGCAAGCGGGCGGGGTACAAAGCCTGATCCTGCCCATGATCATGAACCTGCTCAGCGGCAAAGTGGGCGGCAACGCAGGAAACCTCCAAAGCCTGATCGGCAGCTTTACCGGTGGCCAGGGCGGCGGTCTCGCTGACATTGCGGGCGGAATGCTGAAAGGACTGTTCAAGTAGAGCGACCTGCCGGGGAGAGGAAGACCGACCTGCCAACCGCTCTGGCGCGCAACGGAAGGAGACCCCGGCTCTCCGCTCCGCTGCGGCCGGGGATAACCAAACGACCCATGCCCATCCTGAAAGTGATCGAGATCCTGGCCAGCAGCAAGAACAGCTGGGAGGACGCAGCGGCGAACGCCGTGAAAGAAGCCAGCAAGACCGTGCGCGGCATCCGCTCCTGCAACGTGCAGAACCAGAGCGCTGTAGTGGAGAAAGGAAAGATCGTGGAGTACCGCATCAACTGCAAGATCTCCTTCGCCATCGAGAAGTGACCTCGACGTGCCGCGAACGGCTTTTGTTGAGGTTCACGGAGGCCTCATCCGCTTTCCGATGATCCGATGGATAGGCCTTGTGCCGTGAACGGTGTCCGAAGAGGTCAAAGACGGATGGCAGCCAAGGCCCGATGGACCCGCTTGGATAACCCGTGTACGGGGGGCGGCGTAAGAGCGGCCCCATGCGACAGCACGATCTCTCCTCGTGGCGTTCCCGCCTTGCTTTAACGGTCACATCACTCATCGCGACATGCGCAGCCATGCACGTTGCCGCTCAAGGGGGGCCGAACAGCCCGGGCAGCATGGCCAACAACAGTGCGATCGGCACGAATGCATGGACCACGCCCAACAATGCGATGGCCAGCGACAATGCCTACTCCACGGTGGTCGCCAAAGGCATCACACAATACCTCAGCGCGACCGATCTCGGGTTCTCTATCCCTTCGCCTTCGGGCATCGCGGGCATCAAGCTGGACGTGGAGCGCAGCACCAGCGGCTCATCTGACGTAGCGCTTTTGGACGCTTGGAGCATCGGCCTGACCAAGACCGTTCCAGCAGGAACGAACCGCTGCCTACTGGTGACCTATTGCCAAGAGAACGGTATCGATTCCCGCGATATCACGGCCATGACCTATGGCGGACGCTCCATGACGCAAGTGGTGCAGACAACAGCGGGCGTCAGCGGCGGTTTCATGGCGCGCATCGAAGTCTGGATGCTGCTCGAATCGGAGATCGCTCTTGCCGGGTCGACCACGATCGCTCCGACCTACGGTGGCTATTCCCCCTTGGAGTATTGCGAGGTCTTCTCCTCGGCGGTCTTCCAACACGTGGACCAGTTGTCGCCCGTAACCAGCCAACAGACGGGCGGTGCGCAGGCCAGCACGGATCCCCACCAGCTGGGCACGGCGTTCAGCACTTTGGCAGGTTCCATGGCCATCCACCTGGTGACCTGCGGGAACAGGGACGCATCGAATCCTTCACCGAACAACAACACGACGTCCTACCCCGCACCGACCGGATACACCGAAGGCACGGACCACTACTTCGCGAACGCATCCGTGGCCCCGAACACGGGCGCGTGCTACCAGACCTGCCACAAAGCGATCGCCAGCGCCGGCTCCGAGCAGCCAAGTTGTGACTTCAACGGCACGGTGAACCGCTTCGCGATGATCGGCTTCACCCTGCAACGCGCACGGGAACAGGACTACTCTGTAAAGCTGATCAAAGGTGGGGCCATCGGCGGCACTGACCAGGCCGGTACCGCATCTTGGCCGACCAGTGATGCCTATGCCTCCTATGGCAGTCCCACGGATCTCTGGGGAAGGACCTGGACCACGGCCGACATCAATGCCTCCACGTTCGGAGCCGCCATCGCCGCGCGCGTGCAGAACGGAACGGTGCACGTGGACCATATGCGCATAACCGTGTACTACTACAGCACCTTGCCCATCGAACTGCTCGACTTCCGCGCCAAGCAGGAAGGTCAGCGGGTGCGTTTGGATTGGGCCACGGCCACAGAGACGGACAATGATCACTTCATCGTGCAGCGAAGCCGGGACGGAGTCGTCTTCGAGGATGTGGAGCGCTTGGCGGGTGCTGGCACTTCATTGAGCACCCTGTACTACACGAGTGTGGATGAGCGGGCTCCCGTCGGTCTCAATTACTACCGGCTCGAACAGGTGGATGCCGACGGCACCACGGATCATTCGGACGTGGTGGCCGTGGACGTGCGGCGAACGGACGTCTTGGCCTTCCCGAATCCCACATCCGGGACCGTCACCCTTTTCGATGTGGTACTGGGCCGTGACGATGTGGCTGTATACAGTGATGATATGCACTTGATCCGGACCCATGTCGGGGCTGGAGCCGATCCGGCCATCCATCTCGATGACCTTCCTGACGGTACATATACGATCATGGTCCGCAACGGAGAGGAGACCCGCACCACGCGTGTGGTGAAGGTCTCCGCCCGGAAGTAGGCAACATCACGATGACCCGCACGGGGTCGTCAGCCTGCCACGTTCACACCGATCAGCTTTCCAATGCCGAAGGTGACGGCGGCGGCAGTAAGGCCGAAGAGCACTTGACGCATTCCGGAGAACCAGACCCCGCGACCGGTGAAGAGCGTGATGGCGCTGCCGATGACGAACAAGCCTGCGGCGCTGAGCCCAACGCTGATCAGGATGGCGTGGAAACCACCGCTGAAGAAGAAGGGGAGGACCGGGAGGATGGCGCCGATGGCGAACAGGAAGAACGAGGTGATCGCCGCTTCCCACGCGGAGCCTTGCAGTTCCTCGGTGTTGATGCCCAACTCTTCCTTCACCAGCAACGCATGCGCCTTGTCCTTGTCGCTGAGTGCTTCTGTCGCAAGGCGTTCGGACTCCGCTTCGGAAATGCCCTTGGCCATGAAGATCAGCACGAGCTCCTTGCGTTCCCCTTCCGGGTTCGTTTCGAGTTCGGTCATTTCCAAGGCCATCTGGCGCTCATAGAGCTCCTGTGAACTCTTCACGCTGATCCATTCGCCCAGCGCCATGCTGAGCGCGCCAGCGAGCAGCCCGGCAAGGCCGGCCAGCAGCACACCCTGATCCCCGTCCGTCGCACCGGCCACGCCCATCACGAGGCTCATATTGCTCACCAGGCCATCATTCGCGCCGAGCACGGCGGCACGCAAGGCATTCCCACCGACGGTCTTGTGCTTGCCTTCGATCCGGCCCAGTTGTTCGCCACCCATGCCGCGCTTGTTGGCCATCAGGCTCTGCAGGATGCGCACATGGTTGCGCTCGCCACCGCTCAGGGGCGTACCGCTTTTCTGTTTCAACGCAACGCTCGCGCTGGCCAAGCCCTTCTCCACGTCCATCAGCTGCGCGATGACATGCCCGTACCCCATGCGTTTGCCGATGCGGTCCAGCATGCGCGCGCGCCAAGAAGGTCCGGGCATCTCCGTCAGCGTTCCATCCGCTTTCAACTGGGCGAAGGCATGCTCTGCATGGCCGAGTTCGATGGTGGACATATCACGGAAAAGCTTCGCCACTTGAGGGTCCTCTTCGCTGGCCGCGATGCGCTCGTATAGGAAGGCTGCGTCCACCTCGGTCCGAAGGCTTTCGATACGCGATCGTGTTGAATGTGCGGGCATGTCCACAAGGTCGGCAGAATTCCATGGTCCGGAACGGGCGAAGGTCATTTGCGTAGTTTCATCCCTCTTGACCATCCGACATGCCGCACCGCGATCGCCTGACTTTCGCCCTACTCTTCGCGCTCTTCGCCGATTTTCTGTCGGCACAACAAGTACAATGGCTTACCGCTAGCCCGGCGGATTGGGTGCTGAATCCCACAACGGCGGTGGACGTGCTCTGCGCGAGCGATCCGGACCACGTGTATGTGGCGCACCTCGATGCCATCAGCTACACCTACAACCAGCCCATGGGCGGCATCACGCTCACCCGGCAGGGAGTGGACGGGGCGGTGCTCTGGAGCGTGAGCCTGGGCGATACCGTTCAGGTGGAATCCATCGCCAGCGATGCGGATGGGAATGTTGTCCTCGGTGGCCGCTATTTCCAGCGCTTGCTGATGGAAGGAGCTCCCGAGCTTACCGTACCGTCGGATCACATCACAGAAGGCTCCTTCCTTTGCTCCTGGAATGCTGACGGCCAGTTGCTGTGGCGGCAGGAGGTGTCGGGCGGTCAGTTCGATGATATCAGCGTGGCCTCCATCGCTGTGGACCCGCAGGGACGTTTTTGGGCCGCACTCAGCACCTTCTTCAGCGCGGAGGTCATCCGCTTGGGCACGGACGGATCGCAGGTGGAGAGCCGGAGCCTGGTGGAATCCAAATTGATCGGCAACATCTGCTTCGATCCTTGGGGCGGCCTGTACATCGCTGGCTCGGCCGGATCTCCGGGGATCACGGTCAACGGTACTGACTACCCGGTAACGGAGACCTATGCCTTCTTCGTGACGCGCATGAACGCGGCCGGCGATGCGCAATGGCTGGAATACGCACATGACATCACTTTCCAGAAACCGCGCGTGCAGGCGGACCTGCTGGGGCACGCCTATCTGGTCGGTTCCTATTTCGAACCGCTCACCTGGGGGAGCATCCCATTCGTTGATCCGCTGTGGAGCGACGGTTTTTTCCTGGCGCGCTTGGACAGCTCGGGAACCTTCGAATGGGGACTTACCCCGCCATATTCCCCGGGATCGGGACACTTCATTCCGGCGCACGGGAATGCGCTGGGAGTAGATGCGGAGGGCAACGCCTACCTGCTCGGCAACGAAGGCGGGGCCTTGGATTGGGGCAATGGCGTGGTCACAGGCACAGGCAGTATTTCGGACAACTCCGTTGCGCTGCTGAGCTTTGACAGCACTGGCCTTCCACGATGGGGCCTACAGGGTGGCAGCACATTCACGGACATCATGTACGACCTCGCCGTGGCCCCCGATGGTGTGGCGCATTTCGTAGGCATTACCAGTGCACCCTTTACGCTCGGTGCGTTCACTGTGGATCCAGTGAGCGCTCGAGGAACTGTGGTGGCACGCGTGGACGCCGAAGTGAGCACCGGATCACCCGAAGGGGAAGTGTTGATGGAGGAGCTGATCGCTTGCCCGAGCGTGTTCACGGACGGTTTCCACTTGGTCAGTCCATTGCTTAAGAACAGTGCCTCGGTACGTGTGATGGTGGTTGATGCGAAGGGTCGCACGGTCGTGCGCACGCAAGGGCTGCGTGGCGAACTTGGTCATGGTCTCGCACCCGGTCCGTACACCGTGCTTGTGCACATGGACGGTCGCGTGTGGCGCGCACGGGTGGTGAAGGAGTAGCGTGCTGAGCGGGGCTTGGCCATGAGTACCTAACTGTCAACTGCATGCCTCAGATAGGTTTGCGCCGTGCGTTCCCTCCATCAGGCATATCGCTTCTACATCGGCTCGTTCAGCGGCTTGAGCCGTGAGGTGTGGATCCTGGCGCTCATCACGTTCGTGAACCGCGCGGGCACGATGGTCGTGCCATTTCTATCGCTCTACCTGACCAAGGACATGGGCCTGAGCTTGGAACAGGTGGGCTGGATCATGAGCTGCTTCGGCGCGGGGTCCGTCCTGGGTTCATGGGTTGGCGGCAAGCTCACGGACCGCTTGGGTTTTTATGACATCATGATCGGTGCATTGCTCACCTCGGGCGTGGCCTTCATCCTTCTCCAATACGTGAAAGGCTATGAGGCCTTCTGCATCGGTGTCTTCGTGCTGATGGTGCTCAGTGACGCATTCCGACCCGCCATGTTCGTGGCCATCCGCAGCTACGCGTGGACCGAGGTACGTACACGCGCGGTCACACTGCTCCGCTTGGCCATCAACCTGGGCTTCAGTTTGGGCCCAGCGGTGGGCGGGCTCATCATCGCCGCATGGAGCTATGGCGGTCTCTTCTGGGTGGACGGCCTGACCTGTCTCGCGGCCATGTCGCTCATGCTGGCCCGTCTGCCACGGAAGCAGGCGATGAAGGACGGCGAGGCCGCACGTTCCACCCCGCAACGTTCCCCGTATCGCGATGGACCCTACCTGTTCTTCCTGTTCACCTTGGTGCTCGTCGGCATCGCCTTCCTGCAGTATTTCAGCACCCTTCCCCTGTACTGGAGCGAGGTGCACCACTTGGATGAATTCGGGATCGGCCTCTTGCTGGGCATGAACGGACTGCTCATCTTCCTCACCGAGATGCCGTTGATCAAGTATTGCGAGGACCGCGCCTTCGACCGGATCGTGGTGATGGTCGTCAGCGTAGCGCTCATCGCGCTCAGCTTCGTGGTGTTGAACCTCTTCCCGGTGATCGCCTTCCTGTGGATCGGAATGCTCCTGGTGACAGTAGGGGAGATGCTCAATTTCCCCTTCATGAACCGCTTCGCCAATGAACGGGCGGACCACGGCAAACCCGGGGCTTACATGGCGCTGTTCACCATCGCCTGGAGCGTGTCCCACATCATCGGCCACACGTTGGGTCTGAACCTGATCGCGAGGTTCGGTTATGAAGCCACCTGGTGGCTCTTCACCGGAGTGCTGGTGGTGGCGATGATGATGCTGTTCTTCCTGAAGCGCATGGTGGAAGGGGAGAAGACGGGCGATGCACGCGTGTGAACGGATCGGTGCTTCGTGTGGGATCGGTCGCGGTAGAGGATCACATCGGAACATGATCTTCAGGAGGCAACGAACTCGATCAAGGACCGCAACCACGATCGTCGCCGCTGGGCATGAGCGGTGTTGACGAAGGATCAACGCTGCATCCGGGCTTCATGGCAAGCCGAAAAGAGGAATGACCGGTCGAAAGCACCGTCAGGGTGTTGTTCGGTAGGGGATGTGCACCACGAAGGTGCTGCCCTTCCCGCGCTCGCTTTCCACCGTGACGTTGCCGCCTTGCAACTGCGCCAACCTGCGGCTGATGGTGAGCCCGAGACCTGTTCCTCCATACTTGCGCGTGGTGTCGCTGTAGGCCTGCGTGAACTCCTCGAAGATCTTCTCCAGCCGGTCTTCGGGGATGCCGATGCCGGTATCGACGACGTCGACCACGAGCCACATCTTCTCATTCTTCGTCTCGCTCCTGGCTTTGATGCGCACGCCGCCCTTCTCGGTGAACTTGATGGCATTGCTGCCGAGGTTCATCACGATCTGGTTGAGGCGCGTGGGATCACCGACCAGTTGCGCGGGCACGTCGGACGCGATCTCCAAGGACAATGTGAGGCCCTTCTCATCCGCCTTGAACTGCAGCACGTCCTTCACGTTGCTCAGCACTTCGCGCGGGGCGAAAGGCACCGACTCGAACTCGATTCGGCCCGCATCGACCTTGCTCAGGTCCAGAATGTCGTTGATGATCACCAGCAGGTTCTCGCTGCTCTGCGCCATGGCGTTGAGGTACTTGGCCTGCTCCGGCGCGTGCGGCCGGTTGCGCAGGATGTCGCTCATGCCCATGATGGCGTTCATCGGTGTGCGGATCTCGTGGCTCATGTTCGCCAGGAACTGCTCCTTCGCCTTCTCGCTGAACTCAGCGCGCTCGCGTTGATGATCCGCCTCTTCTTTCTTGCGGCGCAACTCCTCGGTCCGTTCGGCTACGGTGCGCTCCAGCTTTTCCTTCTGCCTCTTCAGCGTGGACAATCGTAGGCGGATGTAGAGTAGCAACGCGCCCCCCGCGGCGATCACATACAACACATAGGCCCACCAGGTGCGGTACCATGGCGGCAGCACGGTAAAGCGGTATTCCAGCGGCGCACTCCACACACCTGCGGGGTTCTTGGCCTTCACCTTGAACGTGTACGTGCCCTCGTGGATGTTGCCGTAGCTGGCCGTGTTAGCGGGCGATGGCGGCGTCCAATGCTCGTCGTAGCCCTCGAGCATATGCTGGTATTCCACCACTTCCGGGCGGGCGGTCTCCACACCCACGAATGAGAAGGCTATACGGTTGTTGCGATGGTCCAACGTCAACCCTTCCGGCACGGCGAAGTGTGGCGCGATTCCCGAGAAGCGTACACCAGCGAAACGCTCGCGTTGCGCTGCACGCTCCTCATCGCTCAGCGGACGGCCGAAGACGCGCGTCTCCTGCTGTGCCCGCGCCGTGCTATCGGCATCGGCCTGCAGATCGTACCAGCACACGGGCTCATCACCGGGCGACACATTCAACAACCGTACGCCCAGTGGCAATGTGTCCGTGTGCAGGGCTTTCCGGTCGAAACGCACGAGCGCGGTCTTGTCGCTGCCCGTGGCGATCCATACGATGCCCTTGCTGTCCTCGAAGAGCGTGTGCTCCGCGGTCTGCACGTCCTTCACGGGAAAGCCGGTGGACGCGTTGTACACCTGCACCACCGGGGCACGACCAACGAGCGAGTCGTTCGGAAGCCCGGCCGCAGCGTTGAACTGGACCGTCCGGCCGCTCGCATCCCGCCAACCGGTGATCACCGCCAATCCGTTCAAGGTGCCCACGAAGAGCGAACGGCCATCGCGCGTGAGCAATAGCTGGTTCACATTGTCGTCCGGCAGTCCGCACTGCGTGTTGAACGTGAGGAAGCTCCGACCATCGAAGCGGCAGACACCGGCCAAGGTGCTCCCCCATTGCGCTCCGTGGCCGTCGGATACCACGCTCCATACCACATTGTTCGGCAGGCCTTCCGCAGTGGTCCATGTGGTCACTTGGGCGGGGCCGATGTGCGAGAGTCCCCCACCGTCCGTGCCGACCCAGATCGTGCCCGCCTCATCTTCCGCGAGCGAAAGCACCAGATCGCTGCCCAGGCCTTGCTGCATGGTGTAGCTGGTGCGCTGCCCATCGTGGTAATGCTCCACGCCGCGTCTTCCGCCCGCCCACAGATCACCGCGCCGGTCATGGAAGGTCCAGAAAATGTCCGGAAAGCGACGGTCATCGGGCACGCTGGTAACGTGGTAGTTCGTACCATCGAACCAGCTGATCCCATTGCGCGAGGGGTCGATCATGTTCTGCCCGAAGCCCACGCGCCCCTGTGGATCGACGCTCACCGAGTAGTTCCAGCTCTGGTCCGCGAAGCCCTTGCGCTGCTCGCTGAAAGCGTTGCCATCGAAGCGCGCTAGCCCGTTGGCGGTGCCCAGCCACAAGGTGCCTTGCGGATCTTCGGCGATGCTGATCGGCTTGAAGCCTCGGAAGGTGCTGAAGGCCTCGCCCCGATAATGCGTGAGCCCCGCGCCGCGCGATCCGAACCACAGGTCGCCGCTCTGGTCCATCACCACGCTCAACAACTCGTTCGAGGCCATGCCTTGGGCGCTGGTGTACCGCAGCACTTCCGGGGCGGCGTTGTCGCGTGGTGTGAAATGCAGCGCGCCTTGCGTTGTGCTCGCGATCCAGTAGCCGCCAACGCTGTCCGCGACCACTTGGTACACGCGCACCGGATCGCCCGGCAGCAGCGGATAGTGTGTGAGCAAGGTGCGATGATCGTCATGTGTGTACCGCGTCAAACCACCGCCCACACGGCCAAGCCACAAGCCCCCGTGAGCGTCGGCGACCATCGAACGCACATCCTGCAGCGAGTCACCATTGGCGGGCACGATACGTTCGAACCTGGTGCCATTGAAGCGCGCCAACCCGCGACGGGTCGTGGCCCACAGGGTGCCTTCTGATGTGATCGCCAGGGCCATCACCGCATCCGTGCCTAGCGGGTCGATCACCGGCAGGATCGTGAAGTCCTTGCCATCGTAACGGAACACGCCATGCCCGCGCGAGCCGAACCATAGCAGGCCCTTCGTGTCCTCCACCATGCAGCTGATCCCCTTCGAAAGCCCCGTGCCTTCGCCGATGCTGAACGTGGTAAAGCTGTGGCCATCGAAACGGCAGAGGCCGCCCGTGCTGGTGCCTATCCAGATGTTGCCCTGGCGATCCCCGCCCAACGAGAGGATCGTGTTGTCCGGCAGGCCATGCGCCATGGTGAAATTGGTGAACGATCGGCCATCATAGCGGGAGATACCGCCGCCGTTGGTGCCGAACCACAGCATGCCGTTCGCGTCCAGGTAGCCGCATGTGATGTCATCCATCGGCAGGCCATCGTCCGTGGTCCACGTGCGCGTATGCGCGAT
>JBGAJW010000067.1:0-26386 GCA_044224725.1 Flavobacteriales bacterium | reverse complement strand
CCGTGCATCCGTTCGCGTTGTGCGAACCGTTCAGCGTACGCATTGTGCTGACCGGTAATGATTCCTGCCGCCGGGAGCCGCTCGCCGTTCTTCAACCAGAGCGCGAACCGCAGCATGTTCACGCCCATGCTGTCCACTTCACTGAAGGGGCTGCCGCCCTCAGCATCCTTGAATCCGTTGTTGAAGACGCCGTCCCAGTCGAAGAGCACGGCTTTCAAGCCCGCGCACTTGGCCAAGAACTCCTCTCTTTCCGCGATGAGGCGTGTCCCCAGATCAAGGAAGGGGATGAATTCCATCGCTACCCCGCGATCGCCTTCATCATGTCCTGGATGTCCAGCATGCCGAGCTGCTTGCCGTTCTCGCTCACACTGATCGTATCCACCTTCTTCTCCTTGAAGAGCTTCTGCGCTTCATCGAGCAAGGCCTCGGGGCCGATGGTGATGGGTTCGTTGAACGACAAGGCGCTGAGCTTCTTCGCCAAGAACTTGTTGCCCTCCTTCTCGATACCACGGCGCAGGCCGCCGTCGGTGAAAACGCCTTTGTTCCTGCCCTTCGCGTCCGCGACCATCACCGCACCGAAGCCGTGCTTGGTCATTTCCACGAGCGCTTCCTGCACGGTCGCACTGTCCTTCACCACGGGGTTGCTGCGCGAGAGCACGTCCTTCACCTTCATGGTGATCAGGCGGGTGTGCTCGTAGAACTGCTGCGTGCCCAATTGGGTCATGTGGTTGTCCGTAAGCTGCTTCATCAGCTTCCACGGAACGGTGATCGTATGCACACCGATGGTGACCGCATTGCGGACATGTTCCACCGTGCGCACACTGCTGAACATGATCTTGCTGTCGTAGCCGTAGTAGTTCACGGCTTGCACACACTGCTCCACGAGGCTCAGCGCATCATGACCTTGATCTTGCAAGCGACCTACGAGCGGGCACACGTAGGTGGCACCGGCCTGCATGGCCATGTACGCCTGTTGCAGCGTGTACACGAGGTGAACGTTCACCATGATGCCCTCGTTGCGCAGCATACGGCACGCGCGCAATCCTTCGAGCGACACGGGGATCTTGAAGACCGTGGTCTCCTTCTTCAGACCCATCTTCAACTGGCGCTTGGCCTCTTTCACCACATCCTCGGCTGTTTCTCCGAGCGCTTCCACCTGCAGGATGGGGACCTTTTTCGCCAGGTCCAGGATCATCTTGTCGATGTTCGTAACACCACCGCGGTGCATGAACGTGGGCGTGGTGGTGAGACCGGTGAGGAAGCCGAGTTTGAAGGCTTCGTCGATCTCCTTGATGTCGGCGCTGTCCAGATAAAGTTCCATGGGATGAGAAACGCGGAGGCGCAGAGGTGCGCCAAGAACGCAGAGGTTTAGGCGTGAACGGGTTGTTGACGATGCTTCACCTCCACGGCGTGGAGTTCGAGCAGGGGTTTCATGAATTCTTCGAGAAGCGACATGTCCAGCTGGCTGGCGGCGTCGCACTTGGCACATGCCGGATCGGGATGGATCTCGATGAAGACACCGTCCACACCAGCGGCCACGCCTGCCCGTGCGATCGTTGGCATCACTTCGCGATTGCCTCCACGTGGATCGGCGCTTGGGATACCGTATTTGCGGATGCTGTGCGTGATGTCGAAGACGACCGGGTAGCCCGTCTTGCGCATGTGGTAGAAGGCGCGCGGATCCACCACCATGTCGTTGTAACCGAACGTATAGCCGCGCTCGGTGAGGATGACGTTGGAATTGCCGACGCTCTCGCACTTCATGGCCGGCTTGATCATGTTGTCCGGTGCGAGGAACTGGCCATGCTTCAGATTGATCACCGCACCGGTCTTCGCCGCTTCGACCACGAGGGTGGTCTGCATGCACAAGTAGGCGGGGATCTGGATGACGTCGCACACTTCGGCCGTGGGCTTCGCTTGGCCCGGGTAATGGATATCCGTGAGCAACGGGAACCCGAAGTCCTTCTTGATGCGCTGGAGGACCTTCAAGCCTTCATCGAGGCCGGGGCCCATGTAGAAATTGACGTCGCTGCGGTTGTCCTTGGTGAAGCTGCTCTTGTAGATGACCGGGAGCTTGAGCTTCTCACTGACGCGGGCGAGCGTTTCGGCGGTGCGCAGCATGACGCTTTCCTCCTCGATCACGCACGGGCCGCTGATCAGGAACAATTGCTCACTGCCACAGGCGATGTCGCCGACTTGCACGATGCGGGATGCTCTCACGGTGCCTTGGTTGTAACGGGCCGCAAATCTATCCTTTCAGGCGGGGGTTCCCGAAGGGCTAGTCCACGTTCACCCGCAGTACGCAGTTGCCGTTCAGGAAGCCTTCCAGCAAGTCTCCGTGGGTGATGGGGCCCACGCCGGCCGGTGTACCGGTGAAGATGAGGTCGCCGGGCTCCAGCGTGATGTACCGTGAAACGTAAGCGATGATGTCCGCCACGGTGAAAAGCATGTCCCGGGTGTGGCCCTGCTGTACGACGGTTCCGTTGCGCTTCAACATGATCTCGAACCCTTGCAGGTCGGTGCCCGCGGTCATGGGCATCTCCACTTCGCCGAGCACCGCGCTTCCGTCGAAGGCCTTGGCCTTTTCCCAGGGAAGGCCCTTCGCCTTCAGTTCGTCCTGCACGGTGCGGGCCGTAAGGTCCAGCCCGAGGGTGAACGACGCGACCAGCCCCAGCGCCATGGCGGCCGGAACATTGCTCGCGTAACTGTCCACCATCACCACCAGCTCCACTTCGTGATGGATCTCGCCCAGATGCGGCTTCAAGCGGATGAGCTGGCCCGGATACAGGCACGCCGTGGTGGGCTTGAGGAAGAACACCGGTTCCGAAGGAACAGTGTTGCCGAGTTCCGTTGCGTGGTCGCGGTAATTGCGGCCGATGCAAATGATCTTCATGCCCGTGGTCGTTTTCCGTTCATCCGCTCAATTCTCCACTTGGGCCAGCACGCTCTTCATCACGCCCAGCGTGCTGGCGGGCAGTTCGGCCTTGGTCATCAGCCATTGCAGGTAGCCGGGGTCGTTCCGGCCGATGTTCTCCAAAGTCCACCCGCTGTACTTGCCGAAGCCGAGGCAGACCTGGCCCTTGTCATCGAACTTGAGCTTGCCCGCCGCGTCCGGGCTGCGGTCGCGATCACCGGAGAATTCGCCCAATGCGGAGACATCGCGCGGCAGGTCCTCATACCGCTCAAGCTGGGCGAGCAGCACATCCGCTGTGGCCTCCACATCGCTCAGGGCATCATGCGCGCCTTCGTGCTCGCGGCCCGTGTAGAATTTCAGTGCCGCGCTCAGATCGCGCCGTTCCTTCTTGTGGTAGATGCGTTGCGCATCCACGATCCGTAGTTGCGCCGTGTCCCATGGATGGCCCGCACGATGCAGCTCCTCGGAGAGGAAAGGCACGTCGAAGCGGATCACATTGAAGCCCGCCAGATCGCAGCCCGCGAGATGGCCCAGCACTTCCTCAGCCACCTCCTTCATGCGCGGGGCGAAGGCCACATCGAAGTCGCTGATGCCATGCACCGCCGTGGCCTCTGCGGGGATCGGCATCTCCGGGTTCACCAGCGTCTGGTAGCGCTCGCGTTCACCGTTGGGCAACAATCGCACGATACCGATCTGCACGATGCGGTCCTTGCCGATACGGATGCCGGTGGTCTCCAGATCGAAGACGGCGAGCGGGCGTTCAAGGGAGAGGAGCATGGACGAATATCCGAATGAAGAAGCCCCGCTCGACGGAACGGGCGGGGCTTCGTTTTGAACAACTGTTCGATCAGCGCACCTTCAACTTCACGTACTGGAACTTGCCGTATTTCTCGGTGTTCTGGTAGTCGCCGGCGTACTTGGGGCCTTGCACCAAGTGGTTCACGGCTTCCAGCAGGAGCTTGGTGTCGTCCTTGCCGCGGGCTTTCACCGCTTCGAGCAGGCGGGTGCGCGCGTCCTCCATGCGCTTGTTGCTCAGGATCTCGTTGGTGCCGTAGGTCTTGGTGGGCACGCGGCTGGCGCTGCCCTCGATCACGATGCGCGCATTGCCGTCCTTGTCCAGGATACCCACCACGGAATCGATGAAACTCTTCCACTCCGCGTCATTCTGGTCGATGTCCTTGATGTTGTACGCATAGTATTTGGCGTACTCGTCCGCGTACTTCGCATCAGGTGCCACGTGTGTCCTGGCCTTCTCTTTCAGCTCCTTGTCGGTGAGCGGCTTCTCCTTCTCCCCCTTGCCGACCGGCTCGCCTTTCTCCTTGCTGCCGGGAGGCGCGCCCTTTGGCAGATCCACGATACTGGCAGGACCTGCAAGCGAAACGGGGTTCAGGTAGATCTCCTTGTTGATCTCCTGGTAGGCGCTCTCACACTCCACGAAGATGTCCTCGGTATGCACGGTCTTGTCGTTCACCCGGTAGTCCAGGTTGTACTCCTTGCATGGCGGCAGGATGGCCACGTACACGCCGTCGCGCTGGCGGGGCTTGTAGGTCTTCACTTCGCCGGTGGCCTTGTCCGTCACGTACAGGATGGTGCTCGGCGGAAGCGTTTCACCCGGAGGCGGGATGATGAAGCCCTTCAGCACGGTGAGCCCTTCGGCCTCCATGTTCTCGGGGAAGTCCACGAAGTAGATGTCCTTCTCCCCGTATCCACCGTTCTTGTCGCTGCTGAAATAGCCGCGGCGACCGTCCGCCGTGGTGACGAAGAAGACCTCATCATCAACCGTGTTCAGCGGCGCACCGATGTTCTCCGGCTTGCTCCAAGTGCCGTCATCCTGCAATTCGGAGGTGAAGATGTCGAACCCCCCCATGCTGTTGTGGCCTTTGCTGCTGAAGTAGAGCGTGCGGCCATTGGGGTGGATGAAGACGCCATCCTCATCGTAGGGGGTGTTCACCACGCCACCGAGGTTCTGCGCCTTGCTCCATTCGCCGGTGGGCAATTTCACCACGCGGTAGAGGTCACGCCCGCCCTGTCCGTCTTTGCGGTCGCTGACGAAGTAGAGCGTGTTGCCATCGGCGGTGAGCGCGCAGTGCGTCTCCCACGCCTTCGTGTTCACGTCGCTGCCGATGAGCACGGGGTCGCTCCACAATTCACCCACCAGTTTGCTCTCATACAAGTTGCCGTCACCGCCGTCATCGCGGTAGATCAGCAGCGTTTGCCCGTCCGCGCTCACGTTCACCGTGGCGATGTGGCCGCTGGGCGGGTTGATGTTGAGCACTTCGGGTTTCTGCCAGTTGGCGTTGCGGTCCTTGTAGCTCACGTAGATGTTCTCGAAGGGAAGACCCGCCAGCAGGTCGATCACACCGGAATTGCTGCTGTCCGGACGGATGCGTCGACTGGTGTAGAACATGGCGTTACCGTCCACGCTGATCACCGGACTGAAATCCGGATGGTCGTTGTTGATCACCGGACCCACGTTGCTGATGGTGTAGTTCTTCGGGGCGGCCATCAACGCGCGCGCATTGGCCGTCTGCTCCAAACCGCGCGCGGCAGCGCGCTTCAGGTCATGCTTGTCGTCCACTTCGGCCGCGAACTTCTTGTAGTACTCGTCCGCCTTGTCGAACTGCGCATCGAGGTGGTACGCCCGGCCCAGCCAGTAGTCCACTTCCACCGGCGCGTTCACCTCGTGGCTATCGAAAGGATCGTAGCCGGTCGCATTGAATCCGCCATTGGAACCGCTGCGCTTCTCGGCCGCCTTCTGCAAGTAGGGCAGTGCTTTCTCCTTCTGGTTATAGGAGTTCATATAGGAGTAGCCCAGCTTCCAGTTCAGGTTGCTGTTCTCCGGCTGGCCGTCCACCAGTTCCTTCCAGATCTCGGCGGCCTGGTTGTGGAAACGCTCTTCGTTGAGCTTACTGGCCTCCTCGAACTTCCACTGATAAGTGGTGTTCTCGCCTTGGGCGCACAAGCGCATCGACAGCAGGGAGAGTGTGACGGTCGCTAGCGCGGCGTAACCATACTTCATTGCAAAGCGGTTTCAGACCGGTGGATCCGGTGGTGGCGAAAGTAGAGTTTTTCCCAAGGGGGGTCCGGCTGTTCAAAACTCCCCGTCCACAGGGTTTTCAGACCCGCTGCGAAAGGGAACCGGAGGCTGTTCAAAACTCCTGATCGAGTGACCAGGCTTCGAGGATATCGGCCACGCGCCGCACGAATCTTCCACCCAATGCGCCATCCACCACGCGGTGGTCGTAGCTGTGCGAAAGGAACATCATGTGGCGGATCGCGATCACGTCACCCGCAGGCGTTTCGAGCACTGCCGGCTTCTTCTTGATGGCCCCAGTGGCCATGATCGCCACCTGCGGCTGGTTGATGATCGGCGTGCCGAGCACGTTGCCGAATGTGCCCACGTTGGTGATCGTGTATGTACCTCCACTGATCTCATCCGGACCCAGCTTGCCGGCACGCGCGCGGTTGGCGAGGTCGTTCACCGCTGCGGCGAGACCGGTCAGGTTCAAGCGGTCCGCGTTCCGTATCACCGGCACGATGAGGTTGCCGCTGGGCAATGCCGCCGCCATGCCGATGTTGATGTCCTTCTTCTTGATGATCGTCTGTCCATCGACCTGCACATTGATCATCGGCATTTCCTTGATGGCTTGCGCCACCGCCATGACGAAGATCGGCGTGAAGGTGAGCTTCTGCCCTTCCCGCTTTTCGAACGCCCCCTTCACCTTGTCCCGCCACAGCACCAAGTTGGTCACGTCGGCTTCCACGAAGCTGGTGACGTGCGGGCTGGTGCGTTTGCTCATCACCATGTGGTCGGCGATCAGCTTGCGCATACGGTCCATTTCGATGATCTCGTCGCCCTGAGCCGGGGTGACTTTGGGAGCTTGTGGTTCCGGCTTCGAGCTTTGAGCCTCGAGCCTGGAGCTGGTGGTCGCAGGTTCAGCGGCAGGTGCGGAAGATGTGCTCGGGGCTCGGGGCTCGGGGCTCGGGGCTCCCCGCTTCGGCAAGTAATCCAGCAGGTCCTTCTTGGTCACCCGGCCGCCTTCGCCGGAACCGGGAAGTGATTCCAGTTCGCTCAAACTGATGCCTTCGCTCTGCGCGATGTTGCGCACCAAGGGGCTGTAGAACTTACCGCTCGGCCCGGTGCGGGTAACGGGAGTTCCTGCCGAAGGTGCAGGTACAGGTGCAGGGGCAGGTGCTGGTACAGGTGCAGGCGCAGAAGCAGCAGGCTTCGGGGCACCGTTGGAGAAAGCCGCGGGTGCCGGGGCGCTTGTCGCAGTACCTGCTCCTGCCCCTACTCCAATGTGCGCGATCGGCTGCCCGACCTTCACCACATCACCGTCGTTCACCAAACGTTTCAACAGGATTCCGTCCTGCGGTGCGGGCACTTCGCTGTCCACCTTGTCCGTGGCGATCTCCACCATGGCCTCGTCGGCGGCAACCGCATCGCCCTCGTTCTTCAACCACTTGATGATGGTGGCCTCCGCCACGCTCTCGCCCATCTTGGGCAGCAGGATCTCGATGTGTGCCATACCTCGTTCGCCGGAGCTGGTGCAAAGGCGAAACGGTGGCGAATGTACCGGTGGAACGCGACCGCCGCTCACCCGCCCAAACCCGCGAAGCCGCGCCAGATCAAACGGATGTCCCAGCCCACGCGGTAGTCCTTGGCATAGGTGAGGTTCACGCGATGCACCGTGAGCGGGACCGGCTCCAGATGATCGGCACGGACAGGATCCAGGATGCCCGGACGGATCTTCGGAAGTCGAGCTCCCTTCTCCACTTTCGGGAAGTAGCCGACCCAGCTCGCAGAGCCCCGGATCACACGGAAGATGTTGCCTACGAAGCCGCCCTTGTCGCGCACGAACCAGATGCTCAGGGGCAGGAACAGGAGCAGAAGCATGGAGACCGTGACATCGAGGATGCGCTTCTTGCGGCGCGCGGCGGAGCTGTGTACGGCGTGCTCTTCCATTATCAGCAGGTCCTGCACGCTTTCGATGCTGCTGGGGCCGATGATGAATTCGCGCGCGGGCTGTGCGATCTTGAACATCACACCGGTACGCTTCAACTGCTCCATCAGCTCGATGATGCGACCCCACTTCAGGTCCTTCGCGCAGAAGACCACTTCATCCATGCCGTTCTTACGGATCTTCTTGCGGATGGCTTCGCGCGCATCCGGAGCGTTGGCTTCCGCAGCGGTCATCTGCTTCTGGCGGCCCAGGCCGAAGTGCGTTTGCCAGAGCAGGGAGAAGGCGTGCGCGGTCTCCTCATCGCTACCTATGGAAAGGATGCGCTTGCGATCGAGCGCGCGGAGCGTAAAGGGCTTCACCCGGGCCAGATGCAGGATAGACCTGATCGCGATGCCCGCCACCGTTTGGGCACCGGCGACCAGGCCGGCCATGGTCAGGATCAACTCCATCCAATGCCTGCCCCCGAGGATCACTGGCCAAACGACGAGCACGACGAAGACCAGCACGCCGGATCTCACGACGTTCGATAACCGTACCGGAAGGTCATATGCGCCAAGCAACCCGAAGGAGCCCAACAACACCAATGCATGGACGACCCACGTCTCGAGTCCGAACGACCAGATGACGTGCGGGCCCGGTGCGATGAAGAGGCGATCGAAGCCCCAAAGCAGGAACGCCAGCACTCCAATATCCAGCATCGGCAACAACGCGCGCTTCAAGAACCGCATGACAATGGCCCCCGCCGCGCTCAGATAGATGCTGCCGTTGATCAATCCCGCCAGCACGTCCGGCCGCTTGCGCGTGAAGTGCTTCTTGGCGAAGATGGCCATGGCGTTGTAGAACACGAACACGTAGTTCACCGTGCTCTTCTTGGTGCTCTCGCCTTTGTAGTGGATGATGCGCGCTTCGGGCAGGTACCAGTTCTCATAGCCGCCCATGGTGATGCGGTAGCTGAGGTCGATGTCCTCGCCGTACATGAAGAAGCTCTCGTCCAGAAGGCCCACTTCATCCAGCGTCTTCTTGCGCAGGAACATGCACGCACCGGAAAGGATCTCGATCGGTGCGGCCTGGTTCTCCGGCAAGTGACCGAGGTGGTAGCGGCCGAACACCTTGCTCTTGGGGAACAGGCGCGTAAGGCCGATGATCTTGTAGAACGCTACCGCCGGTGTGGGCAGTCCGCGCTTGCTCTCCGGCAGGAACTGGCCCGTACCATCGATCATCTTCACACCGAGCCCGCCCGCTTTCGGGTGCGCGTCCATGAAGGCGACCACTTTGTGGAAGACGTCCTCTCCCACCACCGTGTCCGGGTTCAACAGGAGTACGTATTCGGCGCTGCTTTCGCGGATCGCCTGGTTGTTCGCCCGGCTGAAACCGACGTTGTCCGCGTTGGCGATAAGCTTGACGTTGGGGAACTTCTCCCGCACCATTTCCACGCTGCCATCCGTGCTCTGGTTGTCCACCACGAACACATCGCCATCAATGCCCTTCAACGCCTCGAACACCGTGCGCAGGCATTGCTCCAAGTAGGCGCGCACGTTGTAGTTGACGATGATGACGCTGAGCTTCATGCCGATCAGATGATCAGAAAATGAGATGATCGGACAATTGTACAGCGCTTGACGACCGCGTCACCCTACCCCCCATGAGTGACCTCCGGCCACAGCGATCTTCTGATCGTCCGATCATCGCTTCACACTCTGCTCATACGGTTTCCGATCCGCGATGCTGCGCCCCAAGGTCACCTCATCCACCTGCTCCAGTTCACCGCCAATGCTGATGCCGCGAGCGATCTGGCTTACCTCCACACCCTGCTCCTTCAACTTGCGGTGAAGGTAGAAGCCCGTGGTATCGCCTTCCAGCGTTGCGCCCAAGGCCAGCACCACTTCGGCGATCCCGCCTTTGGCGATGCGGTCGAACAATTGGCGCGTGTTCAGGTCGTCCGGACCCAGGCCTTCCATGGGGTTGATGACGCCACCGAGCACATGGTACAGCCCCTTGAACTGCCGCGTGTTCTCAATGGCGATCACGTCGCGGATGTCCTCCACCACGCACACGATCGACCGGTCCCGGCCGGGGTTGTCGCAGATGTCGCACAGGGGACGGTCGCTGATGTTGCAGCATTCCGAGCAGTAGCGCACTTCATCCCTCAAGCGCCGAACGGCTTCACTGAACCGTGCCACCTCGTGCTTTTCACGCCGCAGCAGATGCAGGGCCATGCGCATGGCCGTTCGGCGGCCGATGCCCGGCAGCGTGGCCAATTGGTCCACGGCACTTTCCAACAGTTGCGAGCTGAGGGGCATGCGGCAAAGATGCTCTGTTGAGGGACTGATCGAACCAAATTCGCGGCCGCCATCCGCCTTCGCCCGGTCACTGACGTCCGGTCAAAGGCTCCGGCGGATCAAATGCGTTCCATCCTCATCCTCGGTGCGGGCCGGTCGGCCTCTTCGCTCATCCAGTACCTCATCCAGCACGCCGCCGAGCAGCAATGGCGCATCACCGTTGGCGAGCGCGATATCGCCCACGCCCGCAAAATGGTGAGCGCCGGGTCCGATGTGGCCGAAGCGGTTGAGATCGATGCGACCGGTGCCGAAGCACGGTCCAGCTTGATCGCCAGGCATGATCTGGTCGTGAGCATGCTGCCCGCTTTCATGCACATGGACGTGCTGAAGGACTGCCTCAGGCTGAAGAAGAACGTGATCACGCCGAGCTACGTGCCTGATGCCCTCTGGCCGATGGACGCGGAGTTCAAGCAGGCCGGACTGATCGTGCTGAACGAGATGGGCCTCGATCCCGGTATCGACCACATGAGCGCTATGCGCATCCTGGATCGCATCCGGGCCAACGGCGGCACGATGGAAGCGTTCGAGAGTTACTGCGGTGGACTCGTCGCTCCGGAAAGCGATGACAACCTCTGGGGCTACAAGTTCAGTTGGAACCCGCGCAACGTGATCCTCGCCGGAGCGGGCAGCAGCGCCAAATACATCGATGGTGGCATCACGAAGTACATACCGTACCACAAGCTCTTCCAGCGCACCGTGCAGGTGAGCGTGCCGGGCTTCGACGCGTTCGATGGCTACGCGAACCGTGACTCGCTGAAGTACCGTTCACACTACGGCATCGACGGCATCCCCACATTGAAGCGCGGCACTTTGCGCAAAGGCGGGTTCTCCATCGCATGGGACACATTCGTGCAACTGGGCTGTACGGATGACAGTTTCATCATGGAGCTCGGTGCCGATGCTACTTGGAGCGATTATCTGAACGCTTTCCTCCCTCCTTCCGCCGGCCGTGACACGCGCACCAACCTGGCCTATTACCTCAATCTGGACCCCCAAGGCCCGGTGATGAAGAAACTCGACGAACTCCGGATCTTCTCAGACCCCGGCTTGAAAGGCTCGGCCGGGGAACGCATCGGCAAGTCGGGACTTTCGCCGGCAGGCCTTCTGCAACACTTGTTGGAGCAACGCTGGGTTCTCGGCCCGAACGACAAGGACCTGGTGGTGATGTGGCATCGCTTCCGGTTCACGAAGGACAAGAAGCCGCACGAGATCCACGCCTCACTCGCGGTGATCGGGGAGGACCAGACCTATACCGCGATGGCGCGCACCGTGGGCTTGCCGATCGCCATGGCGTGCAAGCTGGTGCTGAACGGAAAGCTCAATGACCGGGGTGTGCTGCTTCCCTTGAAGCCCGCGATCTATGATCCGGTGCTGGATGAACTGGAGCAGTACGGGGTGGTGTTCGATGAGCGCGAAGTGCAAGGGTAGAACTGCAGCATCAGGGTGCTCAACGGCGCGCTACTTGGTCGACCTCTCCGTTCTTTTCACTGGCGATCCGAGGAGCCTTGAATTCAGGGCTCCAACCCTTTGGTCCTGCGCCGGGTGAACTTGGGTTTCGTGCGTGGATCACGGCGAGCGTCCCAGAACGTGAGGAGTTCGATCCGGTTCTTCTTGATCCGGTAGATCAACAAGTTCCAAGGTTTGATGAGCGCCTCACGGATATTCTCCTGACCTCCACGTCGGAACGCACGGGGGAAGGTGGCTATCACGGACAGTACCGAATCCAACTCCTCATTGAACCGGTCGATCTCTCGTTGGGTCCAGTTCTTCTCCAGATGCCGAACAATGGACACATAAGCACGCAGCGACTACCGCGTCCACCTTATCGCTTTCGCCATTGGTCGCGCACCTTGCGAACCTCTTCATCCGGAACGAACTCTCCCCTATCGGCTTGCTCCAGTCCCCTCCGTACCGATGCCCTGACCTTCGGCGGAAGGCTCTTCCACCAATCAACGCTTCCCGGTTCAAGCAGGCGGCCCATGTGCTCCAGCAGTGACAGATCCTCTACGGATCTCAGCCGTTTGATCAGGTCGGCCCGGGTAACCCGAAGTAATTCCTTCTCCGACATGGCTCCCAAATGTATGATCAGAACTTCAGCATCAGGTCGGCGAGCAGTTCCCTGTACTTCGCTGAATAGTCGAACGGCCCGCTCTCCTCGATCGTGATCTCTTCATGTGCGGTGGCTCGTTCGCCTCGCTGAAGTTCGAGCAGTACGCGTTTGGGCGGCTTGCTGGCCACGTAGCGCACATCGCATTCGCGACTTCGGTTCAACCCGAACTGCCCGCAGTCGTTCAAGAATTCCTGTGCCCGGTTCTTCGGTAGTATCACATTGAGCCTTCCGCTTTTCGCGAGCAGCCGGTCCACCACTTCAACAAGTTCCGAGAAGGCGAGTCCGCCCGCGTGCTTGGCCACCCCGACCCGTTCGTCGTCCGAACTCATCTCGCCCGGATAGAACGGCGGGTTGCAGATGATCAGGTCATACGGCTCGCTCGATTTCATGCGCCGTGCGTCCATCCGATGCACGCGGATGCGATCGGCCCATGGGCTCGCCGCGACGTTCTCCGCGGCCTGCTCGGCTGACGCGTCATCGATCTCCACCGCGTCGATCATCGCTTCGGAGTTGCGTTGGGCCGCGATCAGCGCCAGCAGGCCGGTGCCCGTGCCGATGTCCAGAATGCGCTTCGCTCCGACGTAGTCCGTCCATGCGCCAAGGAGCACGCCATCGGTACCGACCTTCAGCGCGCTGCGGTCCTGGCGAATGATGAACTGTTTGAATTGGAAGTGAGCGTTTGACACGGTCGGCAACTACGGATCTATTCGTCGCGGTATCGATGGCTTCGCGATCAGAGATCGATTCGACGCAAAGCCTCCTCGCGATGACGTCAAGGGCTGCGGTACAGATCGATCAATCCCTCCGGTGTGCGGATAAGCAGTGAGCGTTCCTCCATATCGAGGTCGACGATCATCTCTTCAGCGAGCGGCACCATCACTTCCTGTTCTCCGCGAAGAATAACGAGCACGGGATTCTTGTCCGTGCCTTCGATCCCGGTCACCTCACCGAGTTCGCCGTGCCTCTCATCCCGCACGAGCAGGCCGATGAACTCTTCGGGGTCCCAACTCTCATCGCTGCCATCAACAAGATGCCCGGGCGGTGCATAGATGTCCCGCCCCACGAGCATACCGGCGCTCTGCGGATCATGGAAGTCATCGAACTTGATGAGCGTATCGCGGCCCTTCTCATACAGCTTGCTGAAGAAGAAGGGCACCCGTTGGCCTTCGATGTCCACGAAGAGCGAACCGGCGTGAACGATCTCGTCGAGGTCCACCTCCTCCAGATGCACCGTGAGCTCACCCTGGTGCCCCCAAGGCTTGCCTAAGCGACCGAGGAAATGCAGGCTGTCCGTGTCCATGAGGGCTTTGCTCCGGCGTGAAAGTAGACAGCGCGTGCGTGGAGCGCGAACCGTCCGCTACTTTGCCGTCGATGCGTACCACACTTCCGCTCCTCTTTGCCCTGTGCCTCACCTCCGTCTGCCCGGGCCAGTCATCGAACCCATACATCCTTCCGCTTCCGAAATCACTGGTCGCGGACAGTGGCCGCTTCGTCATCGGACGCGAAACCGGGATCATTGTCGGACAGCACGACCTGGAGCAGGAAGGCGCCTTCCTGCAGGCCGCGCTCACACCATTGCTCGGCGCGGCACCTTCGATCCTCCATGAGGACCGCACGCCCGGAGCAGCCGACCCGCAGGCGGTTCCCGGCACCATTCTGCTGCTCCTCAAGTCAGGAACTGCTCTAGGACCAGAGGCCTATGAGCTGGCGATCGGCCATGATCATATGACCCTGACGGCCGCAACGCCCGCAGGCATCTTCTACGGCATCCAGACCATCATCCAACTTCTGCCCACCGTTTCTTCGGTCGGCTCCAGTGCTCCGCAGGTTGCCCTTCCATGCCTCTCGATCGCCGATGAACCGCGCTTCGCCTGGCGCGGCATGCACCTCGATGTCTGCCGCCACTTCTTCGGCGTGGACTTCGTGAAGACGTACATCGACCTGCTGGCCCGTTACAAGATGAACCGCTTCCACTGGCACCTCACGGACGACCAAGGCTGGCGCATCGAGATCAAAAAATACCCGAAGCTCACCGGAAAGGGCGCATGGCGGAATGGAAGCCAATATGGCCCGTACAGCCAACGCACGTACGACAGCACACGGTACGGCGGCTTCTACACGCAGGAACAGATCCGCGATGTGGTGGCCTACGCGATGGCGCGCCACGTCACCGTGGTACCCGAGATCGAAATGCCGGGGCACGCCCTGGCCGCGCTCGCCGCATATCCTGAACTCAGCTGCACCGGTGGGCCGTTCGCGGTGCAGAAGGGTTGGGGCGTTTTCGATGAGGTGTTCTGCCCCAAGGATGAAACGTTCACCTTCCTGCAGGACGTGCTCACCGAGGTGATGGATCTCTTCCCCGGCGACTACATCCACATTGGTGGCGATGAATGCCCGAAGACGCGCTGGAAAGCCTGCGCGCATTGCCAGGCGCTGATGAAGAAGGAAGGACTGAAAGGCGAGAACGAGCTGCAGTCGTACTTCATCCGGAGGATCGATAAGTTCGTGAACAGCGAGGGCCGGAAGGTGATCGGATGGGACGAGATCCTGGAAGGCGGCCTTGCCCCGAACGCCGCAGTGATGAGCTGGCGCGGGATCGAAGGCGGGACGGCCGCGGCACAACAGAAACACAATGTGGTCATGAGCCCCGGATCGCACTGTTATCTGGACCATTACCAAGGCGATCCGGCCCACGAGCCTTTGGCCATCGGTGGCTTCACCACGGTGCAGAAAACCTACAGCTACGAACCCGTCCCGGAAGCCCTGACAGGCGAAGAGGCGAAGTACATCATGGGCGCACAGGGCAACGTGTGGACGGAGTACATCACGACACCGGAGCATGTGGAGTACATGGCTCTTCCGCGCATGATCGCGCTGGCCGAAGTGCTGTGGAGCCCGAAGGAGAAGCGTGATGAAGGCAGCTTCATCCGGCGTTTGGAATCGGAATTCCCGAAACTCGATGCGCTGCACGTGAACTACAGCAAGAGCCTGTACAACGTGGAGTTCAAGATGAGCGGTAGCAAGAAGCGCGGGCAGGTGAACGTGGAACTCGTCTGCTCTCCCGGCCTGGGCGAAATGCGGTACACCACCGACGGAAGCGAGCCGACCTACACATCACCGAAATTCGACTACACGATCGAGCAAAGAGCGAGCACAGCGATCAAGGCGGCGATCTTCGGCGGTGACAAGAAGCTCGGGAACACCACTTCACTGAAACTCGACTTCGACAAAGCGACCGGATGCGCGCTCACGGTGGAGCCACGACCCGACGAGCGCTACGACGATGGCGGGATCTTCACGCTGGTGGACGGTGTGAGCGCCGGTGAAAAGCGGGTGAACCACCAATGGCTGGGCTGGCGGGTTTCGCGGGTCACCGTCACTGTGGACCTTGGGCGTGAGCAGCCGCTGGAGCACGCTGGTATAGGAAGTCTCGAAGAGCGTACCTCGTGGATCCACCCACCGAAGAACGTCACCATCGCAACGAGCAGTGACGGCCAGAACTTCACCGAGGTCGCGAACTTGGCGTCCGATCCAGCCGCTCAAGGCCGCATGGAATTCGGCGTTGATCTCGATGGAAAGTCGGCGCGCTACGTGCGGTTCACGGCGATCGCTCTGCCGAGCATCCCAGAGGGCTTCGCCGGAGAGGGCAACCTGCCCTGGCTGTTCTTGGATGAGATACATGTCCGCTGAAAAGGAGAACCCCGGCTTGCGGCCGGGGTTCCGTTGCATCGTTCAAGTAGCGGATCATTCCGCAGCGGGAGCCTCCCCTTCGGCGGGAGCCTCAACAGCCGGAACAGCGGCAGCTTCAGCAGCAGCACTGGCAGCGGCCAGCTTGGCGCTGAGCTTCGCGGCCATCTCTTCAGCCTTCTTCGTCTCGGCGGCGATACGCTCCTTCACCGCCTTCTCAGCGGCTGTTCCCAAGTTATTGCGCTTGGCTTCCACCTTGGCGGTCTTCTCGTTCATCCAGATATCGAAGCGGCGGTCAGCCTCTTCCTGGGTGAACGCGTTCTTCTTCACACCGTTCAACAGGTGGTTCTTGTACACCAGGCCGGTGTAGCTCAGGATCGCACGGCACGTATCCGTGGGCTGTGCGCCCTTCTGCATCCAGTCGAGCGCCTTGGTGCGGTCGATGTCGATGAACGCGGGGTTCTGGTTCGGGTCGTACGCACCGATGCGGTCGATGTACTTGCCGTCACGGGGTGAACGTTGATCAGCCACCACGATGTGGTAGTACGGCTGGCCTTTTTTGCCCTTTCTCTGAAGGCGGATGCGAGTTGGCATGTCGCGGTTGGTTTGGTTTTCCCGGAATTGGGGCCGCGAAGATGCGGAAAAGGAGAACATCTTCGACCGGACAGGGCAGGTGCCTTTGTTCCTCGCCCGTCGCTTGCATGACCACGCGTTTACTAGATTCACCACCTCAGACATACCCCCCCATGAACGACCTGAAAAGCGAGTACAACCAGTGCCTCTACCACACTTCCGTGGCCATGGGCCGTTCCCTCACGCGCTTGGCCGACGAGCAGTTCAAACCGCTGGAACTCACACCTACCATGGGCTTCATCCTGATGACCGCCAAAACAGCCCCCGGTGTGATCATCCGGGACCTGGCGATGGTGCACCAGCTCGATATGTCCACCATTTCGCGCACCATCGACAAGATGGTGGCGAAAGGCCTGGTGACCCGACAAGGTCAAGGGCGGGAAATGCGGATCTTCAACACCCAAAAGGGGATTCGCAAGGAAGCCGAAGCCCGCGGCGCATGGGACAAGTTGAAGCTGGCCTATCGCACGCTGCTGACTGAAGGGCGATCAAGACATTTGGCGGAACAGGTGATGGAAGCGGATAGCATACTGCGGGACGGGATGGTCATCAAGCGGAGGCGGAAGTAATGGGGGTTCTCCAGCAGCCACGGGTCCTTGACCCATGTTTGCATTGCCATGCAATCATACTTCGAAGACCTTGGATCAGGCCCGATCCGGCCGATCGCGTTCAAGCTCGGCTAATGAACCTATTTTCAATCCCGACAGGCGGTATAGCGGAAAAGCATGGCTGTGCAACCAACATGGGAATTGGGAACCCGATGCCTCCGACAAGCGGATCGCGTGACCACAGCAACGATGCCAAACGGCGATTTCCCCTGCCGTTGAATGATTCCAGCTCGTTTGCATGGCCATGCAATCCTGATCAAACACTCACTTCGCGATCTTCCCCCGTGCGCACCCTGCTCCTCCTCTCCATCCTCTTTCTCTGCGCCCCAGCCCATGCCCAATTCGGCGTCTTCCTCCGCAAGATCCTCGTGGGCGACACCACCGCTCCGCCGAACTACGACACGGCATACATCACCACCTACAAGCAGCACCTCACGCTGAGCGCGGTGAGCAGCTACCGCATCGCATCCTTCGAGATCACCGACACATTGGGGCACAACGTCACATGGTCAACGAACAACGTTACCCAATATGGAGCGGCGCTCGACTTCAAATGGCTTTCGGTGGAAGCCACCTTCAGTGTGCCCGCCCTGGATGCGGCCGACCCCACCTTCGGCTCCACGTCATCAAGAGGCGTTGGCCTCGGATTCACAGGTCGGAGGCTGTGGTTCCGGGGTTTCTGGAATACGAGTTCGGGTTTCTATGCCGAACAACCCCAAGCTTTGATCACGGGCTGGAAGAGCACCGATCCGTGGCCATATCGGAAGGACCTGGAGGCGGAGACCTGGATGGGCTCCTTGAACTATGCGCTCAGCAAAAAGCGGCGCTTCTCCCAAGTGGCGGCGCTCACACAGATGGAACGCCAGAAACGCAGTTGGGGCACGTGGGTGGCCGGTGCCTCCTTCTGGCTCACAAGGCTCAGCGCGGACAGCACACTTGTGCCTCTCACCGATAGTCTGGCCTTCGCCCCGGAGGCGGGGATCGTGAAGGCCCGGCGAACACTCCTCGGCGCAACCATCGGATACTCGCACACCTTCGTGTTCTGGCACAAGGCCTTCATCCATTTTTCACTGCTCACAGGAGCGGCTTCCAGCGACCAGAGCCGCCATCTCCAAGGTGACGTGAAGCTGCCCGCCGAGCAGGGATTGAGCAGCCTCACAGAATTCAAAGGCGGACTGGGATTCAATGGTGATCGATGGTACACGGCCCTCACCACCGCCTTCTACTACAACGCGGACGCGGACGAGAAAAAGGTGAGTTTGGGTTCGACATACGGAACCGTCCGTTTCGCTGTGGGCTATCGTTTCGGAAGGCCGAACATCAGAGGGTTGGAGAAGCTCGGCCTGTAGCCATCACGGTGTTAACGCCCCGTCAATCATGGGGTCATCGCACATACCGTCCGTGTACCTTGTCGCCGGATGAAAGCGACCCTTCTGATCGCCGCGCTGGTCATGCTCCAAGCGGCGGAAGCGCAACCCCTGCACGGTGCGCGATCCTTCACCCGCGCGGACACCTTGCGCGGAAGCATCGGTCCGGAACGTGCTTGGTGGGATGCGCTCCACTATGACGTCAGCGTCAGGCCGGACTTCGCTACGAAGAGCATCAGCGGCACCACCATCATCGGCTTCATCGCCACGGACAATGGCCTGCGCATGCAGATCGATCTTCAGCAACCCTTGGTGGTCGATTCGGTCACTGCGGATGTGAGCAAGTTCCGCAACGGCAACTTCACCATCGTTGACCAACGCGTGAACACTGAACGCGAAGGCAATGTGCTTTGGGTGGACCTGCCCGGACCGATGAAGGCCGGGGAGGCCAGCACGATCCGCATCACCTACCACGGCGTGCCACGTGAGGCTGTGCATCCGCCGTGGGATGGCGGCTGGATCTGGAAGACGGATACGCAAGGGAACCCGTGGATGAGCGTGGCCTGCCAAGGTCTCGGTGCGAGCGTGTGGTACCCTTGCAAGGACACGCAAAGCGACGAGCCCGATGACGGTGCCGCGTTGCACATAACCGCACCGGACAGCCTGCAGGCCATCGGCAACGGCAGGTTGCGCAACGTGGTCAAGAACGCCGACGGAACGAGCACATGGCACTGGAAAGTCACCAACCCGATCAATACGTACAACCTGGTACCCTACATCGGCAAGTACGCGCATTTCGGCGAACAGTTCATGGGCATGGAAGGTCCGCTGGATTGCGACTATTGGGTACTGGCCTACAACGAAGCGAAAGCGCGCGAGCAGTTCAAGCAGGTGCCTGAAATGCTGAAGTGCTTCGAGCAATGGCTGGGGCCATACCCCTTCTACAAGGACAGCTACAAGCTGGTGGAAGCCCCGCACCTGGGCATGGAACACCAGAGCGCCGTGGCCTACGGGAACCAGTACAAGAACGGCTACCTCGGCATGGATCTGAGCGGAACGGGCCACGGGTTGAAGTGGGATTTCATCATCATCCACGAGAGCGGGCATGAATGGTTCGGTAACAGCATTACCACCGCGGACATCGCCGACATGTGGATACACGAAGGCATCACGCAATACAGTGAGGCGCTGTTCACCGAGTGCCAACAAGGCGTTGAAGCCGGTGCGGACTACGTGATCGGACTGCGCAAGAAGATCGAGAACAAGAAGCCCATCATCGGTCCGTACAGCGTGAACCAGGAAGGGCCCGGCGACATGTACCCCAAGGGCGCCAACCTCATGCACATGATCCGTCACATCATCGGGGACAGCACCTTCAAGGCCATGATGCTGGAGATGAACAAGCGCTTCTACCACAAGGTGACATCGAGTGACGAGATCGAGAAGTTCATCAGTGACTTCAGCGGAAGGGACTTGAGCAAGGTGTTCGACCAGTACTTGCGGACAACAAAGATCCCTGTGCTGGAATGGTCCATGCGCGATGGCGACCTCTTCATGCGTTGGGCGAACTGTGTGGATGGCTTCTCCATGCCCGCCAACATCATGGTGAACGGTGAGGAGCGCGTTCTACAGGTCTCGCAGAACTGGTCCTTCCCGGTGAGCGGATTGAGCACCGCGCAGGTGAGCGTGGACCGTAACTGGTATGTCACTGCACGGGAAGCCGGAAAGAAGGCCCTCACCAAACAGGAGATCCGCTCACTGAAGGCGAAGGCTTCCAGCATTCCCTGAAGCTCGCCATAACGTCCGCGATCGTGCTTGCGCATTCGTGGAGTGCATGCTGCGGCCGATCTTCGTACCATGAAGCCCGAACACATCGCCCTCCTCACCTCCGGAGGCGATGCCCCCGGCATGAACGCCGCCATCCGTGCCGTGGTGCGGACGGCGCACTACCATGGCATCCAGGTCACGGGGGTGATGGACGGCTACGACGGACTGGTCAAGGGCAACTTCATCCCATTGGGACCGCGCGATGTCGGCAACATCGTCCAGCGCGGCGGCACCATGCTGCGCAGCGCGCGCAGTGAAGCGTTCCGCACAGTTGAAGGAATGGCCACCGCCGCGAAGAACCTGCGGGCCGCCGGTATCGAAGCGTTGATCTGCATCGGCGGTGGTGGCACCCAGAGCGGCGCATACGCCTTCGCCCGTGAACAACAGCTCCCGGTCATCGGTATCGCCAGCACCATCGACAACGACCTCGGCGGTAGCGACCGCACCATCGGCTTCGATACGGCATGCAACACCGCGCTCGAAGCGATCGATCGTCTGCGCGACACAGCGTCCAGCTATGGCCGGATCTTTTTCGTGGAAGTGATGGGCCGTGATACGGGGTTCATCGCCATGCACACCGGCATCGCCGCCGGCGCGGAATACGTGATGGTACCGGAACGCAAGGAGCATGTGGACGAGCTCGTGCGCGTGCTGCTCAACCGATCGTCGGAAAAGAGCAGCAGCATCGTCGTTGTGGCGGAGGGTGATGAGGAAGGCGGTGCGTTCAAGCTCGCTGAAGAGGTGAAGCGCCAGTGCCCGCAGTTCGACATCCGTGTCAGCGTGCTCGTCTGATCGAAGGCAAGCACGGTTGCGTCGTGGGCCTGGTGAAGAGCGACATCACTTTCACGCCCTACGTGGAAGTAGTGACGCAACGCAAAACGATCGACCAGGACCTCTTCCGACTGCTCAAGATGCTCGCCGTGTGAGGTATGTTCGCTGACCGCCACGCGGAATGGAACACATGCGCATACGTCCGCTCTTCCTGCTACCCTCATCGCTGCTCTCGCTTTCCGCGGAATGCACCTCGATCGACATCACGTACAACTTCGTTCCCGCCGAAGCACAAGTGGCCATCGAGCACGCGGCTGGCGTCTGGGAAGGCATCCTCGTTTCCTCCGTTCCCATCAAGGCGATGGTGACCTGGGCCCCGCTCGGTACTTCCGCGCTCGGCATCACCTTCCCCAACGGTCGGAAGGACTTCCCTTCCGCCCCTTTCTCCCAGACCTGGTACGCCACCGCGCTCGCGAACTCCATCGCCGGGACTGAATTGAATCCCGACGAAAATGACTTCGAGATCTTTCTCAGCTCCAACACGACCTGGTATTACGGAACGGATGGGGCCACGCCCAGCGGCCAGTATGACCTTGTGAGCGTCGCGCTCCACGAGATGGGCCATGGTCTCGGTTTCGTCGGGCTGTCCAAGAAAACGGGTAGCGAAGGCTCCTTCGGCCTGCTGGAGATGTCCGACTTCGCACCGCTGGTCACCTCCTTCCCCTGGCCGGAGCTCGACACCCTGCCGGGCATCTTCGATCGCTTCCTCGCCCACCCGCAGAGCGGACCGCTCGAACTTATGGACAATCCGGGCACCGCCCTCGGTGCCGCCATGACCAGCAACCAGGTCCGCTTCAACGGTGCCTTCGCCCTAGAAGCAAACAACGGGAACGCACCACGCATCTACTCGCCTTCCATTTTCGCGCTCGGCAGCAGCTGTGTGCACTTGAACGAAAGCACCTATCCCGAGGGCAATGCGAATGAACTGATGACCCCGTTCAGCGCGGCAGGGAACGCCAACCACTGGCCCGGGCCGCTGTGCCTGGCGATGATGCGCGACATCGGATGGACACTCGCGTCCGAAGTGTACGTCAACGAGATCCCTGTGCAGCAAAAGCGTCTTACCCTCTGGCCGAATCCCGTTGCTAACATCCTCCAGTACCGATCCAGTGACACGTCATCCAACGCCCTGCTCACCATAACCGATGCGGATGGCCGCACGCTCTTGGTGGCTCCTGCCGGTCTGTTGATCGATGTATCCCGACTGGCGCCCGGGAGCTATGTCGCTACGCTCACCTCCAGTGACCGCTCGCTGCGTGGGCGTTTCATCAAAGAATAGTCCGACGATTGACGGATGTTGGGCAGCCTGCCCGGGAGACCCTGCATCTTCGACCCGCGCCGCTGCCGATGGTATGGCGTAGAACCATGGAAAAATCGCACAACTACGCGCTCGATCTGGAATGGACCGGAGCTGGCGCGGACGGGACCTTCACGTACGAGGGCTATTCACGCGAACACACCATCCGCATCGTTGGCAAGCCGGACATCATCGCCACCGCCGATCCTGCGTTCCGTGGTGATCCTGCGAAGCACAACCCCGAAGACCTGTTGCTGGCCGCGCTCGCCGGTTGCCACATGCTCACCTACCTCGCGCTCTGCGCGCGCAAACGCATCCTGGTGAAAAGTTACCGCGACCGCGCGACCGGGACGATGCTCCTCACCGCTGATGGCGGCGGGCGCTTCACCGAAGTCATCCTGCATCCTGAGGTGGTCGTGGCGGAAGAGGGCATGCTGGAGAACGCGCGCACCTTGCATAAACCGGCGCACAAGTATTGCTTCATCGCGAATTCGGTGAACTTCCCCGTGCTGCACGAACCGGTGATCCTCTTGCCCGGATACTGAGCTCAGGCGGTGCCCATCGCCTTCTTCAGCCCGGCAGCGGCGATGCCGCGCACCTTGTTCTTCACCAAGGGCGACCAGCCCAGCAGCAGCCCGGAAGGCCCCAACGCTTGCCGACTCCAACGCCAGAAGTCGAAGTGGTCCCGTTGACGATGGATCAACCCTTCGCGCAGTTCGAACTCGCTGCGGATCACGTTGTGCACCTTCTTTCCCGTTCTGCTGAAGGTATAGAACGCTTCCCATTCGCAGACAGCACTTTCGTCGCTTTCCTCCGATATCTTGAACGTGATGCGGAGGTCGCTACCGCTCGTCAGCAGCATTTTCCACATCGCGCGCACACCGGCCACATCCAGTTCAGGGAAGACCGGATCGCTGAACCGTGCATCATCCGCGTAGCACGCGCCCATGGCGGACCAGTCGCGCTGCCCGAAGGCCGTGTAGAAACGTCCGATCACAGACATGCCGACAAGGTAACGATCGGCCGCTCTGCTTTCCTTTGGCCGAATGAGCACCTGGATCGCCATTCTACGAGGCATCAATGTGAGCGGGGCGCGCAAGCTTCCCATGAAGGAGTTGAAGGAACTCTTCGAAACGCTGAAGTGCACGAACGTGCGCACCTACATCCAGAGCGGCAACGTCGTATTCGAGAGCGCGAGGCTTGACGTCGGCACATTCGGAAGGAAGGTGGAATCGGCGATCAAGAAGCGGTACGACTATGATGTGCCCGTGATAGTTCGATCACTGGACGAAATGAAGAAAGCCGTCTCAGCGAACCCGTACATGAAGCGCAAAGGCATCGAGCTCGATAAGCTGCATGTGACCTTCCTCGCTGATGCGCCGAAGAAAACCGAGGCGGAGAAGATCTCGGATGCCACCTTCGGCGATGACAGCTTCGAGCTGCTCGGACGGGAGGTCTATGTCCACTGCCCGGACGGATACGGGAACACCAAACTCAACAATGCCTTCTTCGAGAGCAAGCTGAAGGTGAGCGCCACCACCCGCAACTGGCGCACGGTGAACGAACTGGTGCGCATCGGGGAGGAAGGTTAGGTCTCAGAGCCGCCGTTCACCTTCCGTGATCGGCAGATCGTTGATGCTCGCGAAACGTTTGCTCATGTGGCCGTTCTCGTCGAACTCCCAGTTCTCGTTGCCGTAGCTGCGGAACCAGTTGCCGGCATCATCGTGCCACTCGTACTCGAAACGCACAGCGATGCGGTTCCCCTGGTGCGCCCAGTACTCCTTCTTCAGTTTGTAATCGAGCTCCTTCGCCCACTTGCGCTTCAGGAAGGCGATGATCTCCACGCGCCCGGTGATGAACTCCGAGCGGTTGCGCCACTCGCTATCCTCCGTGTAGGCCTTCGCCACGCGTTCAGGGTCCTTGCTGTTCCAAGCGTCCTCCGCCATCTGGATCTTCTGGCGGGCGGTCTCTTCGGTGAAGGGCGGTACGGGTGGGCGTGGTTCCATGGGAAGTGCGATCGTGATCCAATTGTTACCCGGTGCGTGTGGATGTCGCCTTCTCCCCGGTCGCCATGGTCCGTATCCAATGACCATCTCTACCGGTTCGAGCGGACCCGGCTTCACTTCCTCCTGCGTGCCCGGTCCTTGGCCTGGAAGTCGCTTTGCCAGTTCATATACACGTTCAAGAGCTTGAAGAAAAGCACATCGCCGATAATACCACGCACCAACGGGCCGATGCTCCACTTGGCGCGTTCCTCCTTCCAATGGTTATTGGCGTTGTGTACCGAGAAGTTCTTGCTCCTATCGAACGAGGGCAGCACGAAATACTCCTTCGGCAGCACGCGCACGCCATCGTGCATCCGCTGGTCATGGTTGTTCAGCCGGAACTCGGGATAGTGCTCAAGGAAGTACTCCGTGACGATGATGTTGTTGATCACGGGCCCATTCACCTTGTCATAACCAGTGAGCAGCGCGGAGATCAATGGATGCCCGGGTTCCGCCGCGATGATGCAAGTGGAGAGGAAGGAGTCGAACTCGAAAGAGAAGAAACAACGCTCGCTGAGGAAGGGCGCGATGCTCTTCTTCATCACCACGTCGGTGTCCAAGTATACCCCGCCGTGCTCCTTCAGGATGTGGAACCGCGCGTAGTCACTCGCGAAGGCATAGCGGCGCTCTGCGTGCATCCGCTTCATCCATGGATGCAGGCCCACATCGAAATTGGACTCGTTCCATTCGATCACCTCACACTCGGGCATCAGCTTGTGCCAGCCGGCGATCACGGCCTCCATCTCCGCCGATTTCGGATTGCCGCCGAACCAGATGTAGTGGAGCTTCTTGGGGATCCCGGCCATACGAACGTCTCTTGTGTAGGGTGCGCGCTGGTGATGGACCGGAGAGGAAACGTGCGACATCGTCAGGTGCCCCGGCCTGCCGGAAGGGCGACGAATTTAGGGCGATCACAGCGCTCTTGAGCGTGGAACAGGAACGCCATGGATACGGATGGTGGCCCGTATGCAGTAGGGCCGTTCCATGCGCCACTGCGGGTTCATTCGCCTTCCGCGACCTGCCACCGAGGAACGGATGCCCACCGATGAATACCGCCAGTCCTCAGCCCTCTCCACCAAACCAGCTTTCACAGGATTCTCGTGGATGTAGTCGACCGCGTTCGCATAGTGCCCCGCATCACGGATGTACCGGTCGAAGAACTCCCTCTGCCAAACTCCCGGTCCGCCGGGCTCCCGGCCTAGGAAGGCCTGCCCGGCCCGCTTTCTCCAGTCACTGATCCTCCGCCCCGTGAAGGACTTCCATGAAGCCACGATCTTGCTCATGGTCCACCCATCCAATGGTTGGAAGAGCACATGCACATGGTTCGGCATTACGCACCAAGCATGCAACGTGTACCGAACGCCGTGGAAGTGGATGAACGCATCTTGCACCAAGCTCGCCAATTCGGGTTCGAGGAGCACACAACTTCCATGACCCGCATCGAGGTAAGCCATCACGCGCTTCTCCATCTCCGCATTCCTGAGTGAAGGTGGTGTCGCTTGAAGTTCCGCCCACATCTCCTCGACCACACGGGCCGGCAGGCTGTCCGCCAACCGGAAACACACATGCTGCTTAAGCAAATGGCTTTCTATGTGCGGCACATAGCCGCGATCCCACCAGAACGGAGCTCCGGAAGTGCCGACCTCTTTGAGTCCAGCGCGCAGGGTGCCATAGCCCTCATCCGTGTCGCTCGCCATGCTCCGAAAATAGGGTCCGCCGGGCTCCAGCCCGGCCCGCATGCTGGTTAGCGGGCCGGGCTGGAGC
>JBGAJW010000066.1:0-27419 GCA_044224725.1 Flavobacteriales bacterium | reverse complement strand
TGCACCACATCGTGATCGAGACGGCGATATTCCTCACTGGGATGACCCTTCCGGTTGCTCAACTTCCCAACCGTCTTCCTTTCCACTTCTGAGGCATGAAGATCGCAGCAATGGTCAAGATCGGCGCGTACACCGTGAACGCCACATAGCTCAGTACCGCCCCCGTGAGCGAGTACCGTTGCCCGAGGAGATTCTTCCCGTCGCGCACGAGCGCCGGTACGGATACGAGCCATAGCACCCAGGCCCCGGCAACCAGCAGCGCGTTCATGAATAAGCGCTGGCCCACCGCGTTCGGCCAATCGATACCGAGCGTTACCGCGAACAAGAGCCACGGGAACAAGAGGCCCAGTGCGGGCATCCACGTGTACTTCCACGGAACGCCCCGCATTTTGCCTGACCATCGCATCCGTTGACGGAAGAAACCGCTCCAGGTGCGCTCGGCTTCGACACGCACGATCGCGCCTGCATGCAGCAGGTAGCTGATCCGCTTGCCCGCACTGCGCATGCGTTGCACGAGGAAGATGTCGTCGCCACTGGCGTACCGGTCTCCCTGGAAACCGCGTACGTCCATGAAGGCGCTGCGGCGGAAGGCGAGGTTCGCTCCATTGGCGAGCATCGGTTTCCCTTGGATGGCCTCGGCGGCGGCGCACATCATCAATGCGGCTTGCTCGTTCTCCTGAAGACGGCCCAGCACCCCTTCCCCATCCGTGGCCACCGGCATGAGCACGAGGTCGCTCGTTGTTCGTTCCGCATGTTCGATGAGCATGCGCAGCCGTTCCGGTCCGCAGCGCCCATCGGCGTCCGTCATCAGGATCCATTCTGCATCGGTCGCCAATACGCCGGTGGTGATCGCGGCCTTCTTGCCCTCGCCATCGCACAACAACAGCTTGAGCCGGGGCCAACGCGGCATCAACGCGCGCACCTTGTCCGCCGTGCCGTCCTCGCTGGCATCATCCACGACGATCACCGTGGCCCGTTCCCGATCATAGTCTTGCGCATAGAGATCCTGCAGCAACGGCGTGATGGTATCAGCGGCATTACGGGCGGGAATGATCATGGCGACCGTCAGGTGCGTGCTATGCGGGTCACCGACCTCCTTCTTGTCCTCCCCTTTGGAAACAGTTTCGCGCCAATCCTGGATGATGACCGCGAACACGATCGAGGCACCGAAGGACAGGAGCACAAGTGGGAGCAAGCCCATCATGACGCGGTTTCGCTCGTGCGGATGCGCGCGACAATCAGGATGATGCCGCCCACGATGGCCGGGATCACCAGGTTGATGAGCCAGATCAAAGCGGTGGATACCATGATGCCCACATCCTCGCCAGCGATGAAGGTCGTAGCCACCGAGCCACGCACGCCGAGCTCCGTCAATGCCATGGTGGGCGCCAAGGTGGTGACCAGGAAGACCACTGGCACGGCCATCACCGCTTCGATGACATCAATGTGCGCAATGGCCACCAGGACAATGATGAACTGGGCCGTGAACACCGCATAACGCAGCAGGCTCAGAAGGAATACCCGCACGAGGTCCGTTCGCGAAAAAGAGTCCAAAACATGTGCGTGCCGTTCGAAACGCCTCAACCAAGGGATGGCCAAGAGCACCCGCGCGAACGCACCCGGACTGAAGAACAGGAATACCGCCGCACAGCCGATCATCAGCGTGGACCAAACGATCACGGACCATGTGTGGGGCAGTTCGCCGCTGCTGAACAGCATGTATCGGCTGAACATCATCGCAACGCCTCCGACGAGGAGCGTGACGACGAATTGCGCCATGCTGCCAAGAATCGTCGCGAAACCGCCTTGCACGCGGTGCTCCGGATCGAGGAACAATACTCGTCCGGCGAACTCGCCCACGCGATTGGGTGTGATGAGGCCGATCGTTGTCCCTGCTATCGTGGCTGTGAGCGCGCGCAGAAAACCCACATGCTGGACCGGTCGAACTAGGCAACGCCATTTCCACGAAGGAACAATACTCGTCCGGCGAACTCGCCCACGCGATTGGGTGTGATGAGGCCGATCGTTGTCCCTGCTATCGTGGCTGTGAGCGCGCGCAGAAAACCCACATGCTGGACCGGTCGAACTAGGCAACGCCATTTCCACGACTCGATGCTCCAGTTCACCAGCATCAACAAGGCGACGAGACCCAATGCCCCCCAAGGAGCAGGCTCCCCATTGTTCCGCCAAAGCCACCACGGGTAGTGCATGCCCACTTTGCGCGTAAGCCGCACATAAAGCAGTGCACCGGCCACGATGAAAACTCCCCATCGGATGAACAGCAGTGTGCGACGGGTCACGGTAGTTTCGCGGTGATCGTAAGGAAGACGACCAAAAGTACCCGAGTGGCCTCACCGACCGAACGCATCATCTTGGGCATCGACCCCGGCACTACGGTGATGGGCTTCGGTGTGCTGCTGGAAGAAGGGCCGAACGTGAAGCTCTTGGACGCGGGCGCGATCCGCTTCCCGGCGGATGATGACCACACGCTGAAGCTGCGCGCCATTTTCCGGGAGACCACCGCGATCATCGAACGGCACCATCCGGATGAACTCGCTATCGAAGCGCAGTTCTTCGGGAAGAACGTACAGAGCATGCTGAAGCTCGGCCGCGCACAGGGTGTGGCCATCGCAGCGGCGTTGCAACGCGAACTGGCCATCACGGAGTACGCCCCGAAGCGCGTGAAGCTGAGCATCACCGGCAACGGCAACGCCACCAAGGAACAGGTCGCGGCCATGTTGCTGAGCATCCTGCGTGTTCCGCAACTCCCCTCTTCCACCGACGCCACCGATGCCGTGGCCGTGGCCGTGTGCCATCACTTCAGCCGGAACAGCATCACACGGCCAAAAGCGAAAGGCGGTTCATCCCGCGGCTCCAGCGACTGGGGAAGTTTCGTGCGCAACAATCCTACGCGCATCAAGTAGTCGGATACGCCCCATCCCGCCTTCGCCACCGGGGATGGAGAAATGCCCATCCATCTGCGCTCAGTGTGCGGAACGGATGCGTTCGGCGATCGCGCCCAGTTGCTCCTGCGTCAACTTCAGCTTCGGTCGGCTGAAGTCCATGTCGGTCACACTGTCGATCGGGATCAGGTGAACGTGCGCATGCGGAACTTCGAGCCCGATCACGCTCACGCCGATGCGATCGCAATGCACCACGGCCGCGATCTTCCGGGCCACGCCTTGGGCGAACGGCATGATGCCGGCAAGCACATCGGTCGGCAACTCGAAGAACTTGTCCACTTCGACCTTCGGTATCACCAAGGTGTGTCCTTCCCGCAGCGGGTTGATGTCCAGAAAGGCCAAGAAGTGATCATCCTCGGCCACCTTGTGGCAAGGGATCTCGCCGTTGATGATGCGGGTGAAGATGCTCGGCATCAGCGCGTGATCTCGATGATCTCGAACATGGTGCTGCCTGCCGGCGTCACCACTTCGGCGATCTCGCCAACGGTCTTGCCCAGAAGGCCCTTCCCGATCGGGGAGCTGACACTGATCTTGCCCACCTTGATGTCCGATTCGCTCTCGGCTACCAGGGTGAAGTGCTTGTGTGCGTCCGTGATAGTATGGCGCACCTTCACCGTACAGTGGATGTAGACCTTGCTTGTGTCCAATTGGCTCGCATCGATGATCCTGGCGTTGGACACCACTTCCTCCAGCTTGGCGATGCGCGCCTCCAACAAGCCTTGGTCCTCCTTGGCCGCATGGTATTCCGCGTTCTCGCTCAGGTCGCCCTTGTCGCGCGCGTCGGCGATCTGCTGGCTCAGGTGCGGACGGTCCACGGTCTTCATGCGGTGCAGCTCGTCCTGGAGCTTCTTCAGACCTTCTTCGGTGTAGTACGCCGGTGTGCTCATGATGATGCCGCCGGAAGATGGCGGGCAGCTTGCTGGTTGGAAAGAAAGGAAGAGGACCCCTGCCGGAGTCCTCTTCCAAAAGTAACAGTGTTCGGTTACAGGCTCACACGCAGGCCGATCTGGTGTACCCCGCTGAAGGGGTTCGTCGCGCGATAACCGTAGTCGATGGCGAAGGTGTTCGCCTTTTCCGGGCCGAAGGCCAGGTCCACGCTCAAGCCTGCGCTCGGGCCGGTAAAGACCGTTTGTCGCAGGTTGTCGTCCGTGATGTCCTTCTCGTACAGATAGCCACCACGCAAGTGGATCATCTTCTTGAAGGCGTATTCCACTCCGAGGGCGAACTGGTCCTTGGTGAAGGAGTTGCTGGTGAAGTTGCCCGCGAAGGTCACGCGGTGCAGCTCGCTCACGTTCCAGTCGTAGGCCGCACCGATGTTCATCTGCGAAGGCAGCTCGAAACGCTCGCTGCGCTGCTCGATCGTCAACTGGTCACTGCCCTGCGTGAGCAGGCCCTGCACCGCCATACCGTCACCGCTGAAGCGCATCGGGGGCCCAACGTTCTTCAGCGCGATGCCGAAGTGGATGTTGTCCGTGGGACCGGTCACGTAGTGGATGCCCGCATCGAAGCAGAAACCCGAGGCGCGCACGTTGCTGATGGCCTCGCTGGCCACGCGGACGAGGATGCCCCCGTAGATGCTGTTGGAGAATTCCTTGGCGTAGGCGAGGGCGAAATTGCCGCTTGTGGGGCGGAAGGTTCCGATGCCGCCGGCAGGCTGGTTCACCGTGGTCACGGCGATGTCGCCATAGGAGATCGAGGTGAAGGAGATACCGAGCACACCGGCCTCACCCAGCTTCTGGCCCAGTCCGCCCGAACTGATCTTCACGCCGCTGCCTTCGAGCCAGCGCGTACTGGTGAACAAGACCTCCGTCTTCTTCACGCGCGCCAAGCCGGCGATGTTGCCGAACATGCCCTCAACACCACGCAAGGTGGATGAGTTGGCCAAGCCCCAACCGGCGCTGCGTGCCCATGGGTTGATGAGCAGCTGTGAAGCCCCTGCCGAACCAGCACGGTCCGGGTTACCGGCCAAGACCGGGGTGGCCAGCAGCAGTGCCAATACCAGCGCGGCCTGGTGGCCTTGTTTCATCTTCGTCTTCATTCTCCTTGGGTCCAAGCGTTCAGAAATTCTGGAGGTCCACCGGTCGCATCACACCGAACCACTTCAGCACCGTTTCCCCTGCTCCGGGAACCTCGATGTGGACGATGTAGGTGCCGCCGGATATGGGCACATTCTTGTGGTTCTTCAGGTCCCAATCCACATATGTGAGGTCGTTGTCCTTCCGGAAGGTCCGGATCAGCGTACCGCCCACGTTGTAGATGTTGATCGTGCAGACCCGCGGCAGGTTGATGAACTTCACCCGGTTGTCCAACCGGCTGGTCTCGTACCCGCTGAACGCGTAGTACGGGTTCGGCACCACACCGATCTCGTCGAGGTTGTCCTCCTCCACACTGTTCACCTCCGTCACGGTCTCCAATCCTTCCGTATTGAAGGTGTACAATCCCAGACCACCGTTGCGGTCCGTATTCACGCCCGGCTCCGGCTGGCCAGGATACGCCACGTAGGTCAGGTAGGGCTTGCTGATGTTGAGGCGGATGCGCAGTTCGTTCGGGATCAGGCCGTCCTCCGGGGACAGCAACGGTACGCCGCCCAGCTCCGCCGGTAGCAGCGCCCCGGAACCCACCCAGTTGCATGACTTCCACACCTTGAGGAAGCCCGCTGGCGGATTGTTCAACAGGCTGTTCTGCAGGTACTCGCCCTGATCGTAGTGCGGCATGTAGGTCACGTCGTTCTTCATGCGGCGGGTGTTGTTGAAGACATAGATCCAGTGGCCTCCTCCCAGTATCGCATAGTCCTGACCGGTCGTGATATCCGAAGACGGGTTCCACAGCATGTCCTTGCCGATCTCGCCGCCCCAGAAACTGTCCTCGCCGAAGGCCATGTTCAGCCGCTCGCCGGTCTCCAGTTCGATCACGTAGCCTGGGAACCACCCCATACCGGTGGTACCGTTCAGACCCGCCTCATCATTGTTGGCTCCCTCACTGCCGTATGCGCGCCCGTTCTTGTCCACGCTGGGCACAGGCTTCATACGCAGCTTCTTGGTCCCTGACGGCGTGGTGAGGATGGGCTTGGCACAGGTTTCCAGCACCGGGCAGCGTGTCCATTTGCTCTTGTCCGGTGTGAACACCACCTGGATGCTGGAGGATGCGTTGACCGCAGCGTCCGTGATCAGCGAACTATTGCCTGTGGAACCTGACGCTCCGGGTTGGAAATCCCCATCGCCGATGAGGGCGAAAGGTGCCCAGGTACCAAAGGTCTTCTCGTAGGTCTGATTGTCATCAAGCCCGTCATAATCCGGGTAGTCCAACGCCGTATCGATGGCCGTGCCTGAACGGATCCAGTTCAGCTCGCTTTCACTGTCGATATCAAAGATGCCCAAGTACCAAGGATCCACCGTGCCGTCAGGACTGATGGTGTATTGGAACAACCCCTCCAGTGCCTCGGTGTATTTGCCATCGTAGGCGGGCTGATCGATCGTTACGGAGAGTCCCCAATCCAGGATGAGCTGCTCGTTGCCCACCTCAATGGCACGATCCGCTGTCACTGTGTCCTCCGAACAATCGCAACCGTTCAACCTCACGAGTACCCAATACGCATCGTTCAGGCGATTGTAGGAGAGGATATTGCTCGGACTGGGGAGCAGGGTGGTATCCTGGAACCACAGTTCGAACTCCGACTGCGGCACTTTGAGCGGATCGACCACCTTCACTTTCACCGGCCCTTTGCCGGCCACGTACTTCACCTGGTCCGCACGGTAAGGGGGTGAAGCGATCTGTTCCTCCGAGACACCCGAGAGTTCGAGCGCCAAGCCACCATTGCCCTGTCCTTCGATGCGTGTGATGGCGAACTCGTCACCGTACTGCGCGTTCTGTATCGTTCCCCCGGATTCGGAGGCGGGCGGGTGCGGTATGCCCGAATAGCTCCGGATGCTGCCCGAAGCGGCTTTACGACCGGCCAGATAGGGATAGGCCTGACCGCTCAACAGGTTCGGGTCCGGGTTGTACTGCTGGTAATTGTTGTGGCTGTACGCCAGCGTGATGTAGTAGTAGGTTTTGTAGTTCACCAGCCGCTTGTCGCCAGAGGCGAACAGGTCCTCCGTAACGCGGATCGAATGCACCACGCCTGTATCCGGGCCGTTCACCATCTCAGTCGCCACCGATGCGTTCAACTCGTCGTTCTGGATGTAGTTCACGATCCGGCCGATGCCGTCCGCGATGTCATACACGCCGACCAATCGCGCCAGGTCCACGTCACCCAGGTCCGTTACGCTCACTTCCGCATCGCGCACCTGATAGACCTGATAGCCTTGGAAGCGGTAACTCTGGTCGTTGAGGATCGTGTCCACCGTGTACGTGGTGGTCAACAGGCCCGTGTCCAGCGGAGCGACCAGATCGGGATTATTCGGATCGGCTACCACCGTTTGTTCGATGGTCGAATTGATCGTGAATTCCGGGATGGTCGGGTCCGTGGAGTTCGCCGGGTTCGTGCCGTAACTCTCGTTCACGTTGTTGCTCCCGTTCGGGTTGGTCAGGTAAATGACCAACTCGCGATCGAGTTCCTGGATCTCCAGGTTGGGCGCATCAGGACCATCCAGGATGCGGAAGCAGTTGTCGAAGAGCGCTTGCGCCTTGTCATCCGCCTTGCGCAATTCACGCACACTGGCGAACGCTCCCCCACTTGAGGCTCGGGCGTACACCACGCCCACTGTGATGTTATTGTAGTCACCAGGCTCCAGGGTAAAGGGGCCGGCGCTCTGCACGAAACGACGGTCGGGGTTCGTGAGTGCTGTTTCCTGCCATGCCGTTTGGGGCACACAATCCGTTCCCCAGCCGATCGGGTCACTGTCGCCCGGGAACATGTAGTAGCAGCGCGTCGCATTCGGATTGTTCGGCTGGTAGCCTGTCCCTCCGTAAGTCTGCGGCGTGCCGTCCTTCCAGATGCTGCGCAGGTAGTTGTAGTAGTGCACAGCCAAGGTCGGATCCACGATGGCGGAAGGGCCTTCCCGGTTGTAGTAGATGAACGCACGCATACCGAAGCGCTCGTTGTCGGGCGTGCCGTCACCGTAGCCGATGCCGATGCCCTTGTACCCGATGCCCTTCTGGGCCACCGCCTGTCCGCAATCAGGGTAAGGAGAGCTGGAAAGCGGACCGGGATTGTCAACACCGTCCTCATCCTGGTAAGGGCCTTCGAAAAAGTCTATGCCGATGGCCGGGGGTTGCGCTCCATAACCCGGAGCTCCTTGACGGTCCTCATCGAACTCATCACCATTGTACACGTAGCCCAGGCCGCGCTGAACGTCGCATCCGGTGAAGTCATCATCCGAACCGCCCAGATCGGGATCGGCGTACTGGCCGAAGTAGGTGTTCGTGAGTGTCTGCGTGCCCCTGTTGATGAGCATGTAGTTGTAGAAGGTCATGTTGTTCACCTCATCGTTCGTACTGAACGCGAAGGCCTGCGAACGGATCTCCATACCGATCGGTTGGCCGCCCGTCTCTGAGTGCTGGGCACCCTTGTCGTTCGCCACCCACCAGATGTTCTGGTCTCCGAAGAGCGGCACAGGATCGCTCGCCAAACGCGTCTCGCAATCCACCACCTGCTCGAGGTCATACCCCGGATAGTCACCTGCGGTAGGGTCGTAGTCACCGTCGTTGTTCACGTCGGTGAACGGGGCCAGATACGTGTCGTAGCCGGGCTCGGTGTTGATGGCGGGCCAGTCGTAGTAGGACGTGGGAACGATGTAGCCGTCAGGGAACTCGTCAGCCACATTGCATTCGTCCGGATTCGCCAAGCAGGCGTAGTAGTTCCGGTGCCGCTCGGCGTCAGCCTTATAGGTCGTAAAGAACTTGTCGTAACGTTCGCACACATCGCTCGTCACGGACGCGTCCCCACCGATGGTGAGTGGACCTGGCCAGAAGTCATTGCCTTCGCGGTAGCGGATGGCCGCGATCTTCAACTGGTTGTCCGGCGAGAGTCCGCCCATCCACAAGCCACCCGCATAGATGGCCTTCGGGCCCGTGCGGTCCGGGGTCTTGGGCACTTCATAGGCCGCTTTGTTGTTCGGCTTGTCGTACCACAACAACCCGCTCGTGGTGAGCAGGGTGCGCACGTTGTTGTACTGGATCTCCGTGGTCGCAGTGGCCGGGGTGCAGGATGCGGCCTTCGCGTTGCCGGACGCGCCATGCGCCTCAGCGCCGCGCACGCCGTGCGCGGTATTGTAGTCCATGCCGTAGGCCATCGGCGCTGCCAGCACGAGGCCGAGCGCCGTAACGAGCGCGGAACCGTTGGGGATGTTCGCTTTCATGGTGCGTTCAGAAATCGAAGCGCACGCCCAAACGGATGGTGCGGGGCGCCCCGAAATTGTATGGATTATCGACTTTCAGCGCGTAGAGGTCACGGTAGCTCTGTGGATCGTTCTGGTTCTGGATCGTCGCTTGGTACTGCGCGGCGGCCAGATAGCCGTCGTCATCCGGTGAACCCGTGGCGCGGTAAACGCCCGTGATCACCTGGGTGTTGAACAGGTTGGTCACCAACAGGTACACGTTCAGGTTGGCCTTCTTGGCCTTGTTCTCCCCTTCGTCCTTGCCGAAGGTCAATGCGATGTCGCGGTAGAGCTGCAGGTCGGTGTTGAACTGCCAAGGCAGGCGGGCACCGTTGATCGTGCCCACCAAACGGCCACTGGGCGGATTGAAGTTGCCCTCTTGGACGATGAGGCTCGAAATGCTGTACGGTGTGCCGCTGCCCAGTATGCTGGTGAAGTTGACCCCGGTGTTCTGCAGGATCTTCTTGCCGAAAAGCTTCGGGCCGTTGTAATCGTTGCCGCCGCCGTAGCTGAAGTCCACGTTCGTGGTGAAGCGGTGGCGCTGGTCGAAGTTCAGCGGAGCGATCGTGCGCAGGTTCGGTTGGTTGGCATTGATGAGCGACAAGCTCGTGTTCGGGTCGGACCCCGTACCGTCAGCGAACTGCAGCGTGTAGGACGCCGTGAGGCGGATATTGCCCGTGCGACGCAGGTCATAGGCGATACTGAAGCCCTTCACCGTACCGAAGTCGATGTTGTCGAAGGTCTTGTAGGTCACCGGCCAAGCCTCGGCCACGTTGCGGATCTGGATCTGGTCCCGCAACTCGCGGTAGTACGCACTGATCTTCAAGCTGGAGGACTTGCTCAACACCTGCTGGAAGCCCAACTCGTAGTCGATCGTCTTGGTCGGCTTCAAGGCCGGGTTGTTCAGCGTGTTGGACGTGTTGCGGATATAAGCGTATTCCAACAGGTCCAGACGGGCCGCTCCGGTGGGGCGCTGCGTGAGCACGTCATAGTGGGCGAAGAACACCGCCTGATCGCTGATCGGGAAACTGAAGGCCACACGCGGCATCACGTTCACCACCGGCTCGTAGACCTTGAAGGCGCTCTGGCGCATCTCCGAGCCGCGCAGATCGCCGCTCTGATCACTGTCATACCCGATCAGGAATGGCTGGATGCCCTCGGCCGAACGGAGCACGCTGGGATCGTTGAGGAATTCGCCAGAGGCATTGTACCACGTGTTGCCATCGCGATAGCCTACCACGGAACTAGGAGCCTTGGCGTTGTCCACGTACACCACGTAGTCGTCGCCGATGTTGCTGGGACGGTTCTGCAACTGGTTCCGGATGCCTTGGCCGATATCCGACGAATTGGCCGCGTCCCCAGCGGTCCATGCCGGACGCCAGAGGTACTTGTCCTTCAACTGGTACTGGTTCGCGTCATAGCGGTCCACGCGCACACCCACATTGAAGATGATGTCATCAAAGGAGAATTTGTCCATCACATAGCCCGCCACGTAGATCGGCTGGTAGGGGGCCTGGAGGCGTGAGTACAAGGTGTCCTCCCCGTTGATTGTGGACCCATTGAAGAACTTCTCGAAGCTCGGCTTGGAGGTCAGCTTGTTGCCCAAGTGGTCATACCCGTAGTAGCTGATCAGACCGTCGGTCTCGCCCAGGAGGCCGTTCCCGTTGTTGATCAGCTCTTCCGCGCTGAACATGGACAGGCTGAGGGTCGAAGGGTCCAATGCGTCCACATCGATGAAGTCCGTGCCATTGGGGTCCAGACCCAAGGCCTCGCGGAGGTTGCGGTCGAAGTTGGGCTGGTCCAGACCGACCAAACGGTCGTAACTGTAGAAGGGCAAGGTGCCCAAGGGGTAAGTGATCGTCGGGTTGCTCAGGTCCAACTCCCGGATATGGAAGTTCGCCAAGCCCCTGGCCCTCTTCCACAGGCCTACCGGTGACATCCGGAAGTTGCGGGTGGCGAGCTGCTCATATTCCACCCCCACGCTCACCGCGTGCTTGCCGATGTCAGCCGAGCCGGTCGCGCTCAAGCGGATCTGCTGCTGGTCGTATTTCTCGAAGCTGTTCCCCAGCACCCCCGCATTGTTCCAAAGGCTGTACACGCTGGGCGGCCCTTGGCCGTTCAGCAAGCCGTTGCGCGATTGGATCTCGTTGAAGTTCTCGTAGAACCCGGTGAAAGGACTCCCCGCTCCGAACAGGCTGGGTACGAAGAAGGGCTGGTACGGGAAGATGTTGAAGAATTGATCCACCATGGTAGCGATGGTGGGGTTCACATCACCGGGCGAGAAGGTCACCAAGGTGTCACGGAACCCGGTCTGCTCGTATCGCCCGTTGCTCACCGCGTAGGTAGGCGCACGGAAAGTCTGGTAACGGCCGATGTATCCGTAATCGAACAGGTTGTCCTTGTGGGTGGGGTCCTCGATATCCTGCTGGCGTTTGGAGTAATCCAACTGCAAGCTGTAGTAAGCGTTCTTGATGCCCCCTTTCTTCTTCGCGCCGTCGGCACCCGCACTCTCCTCCTCACGTGAACTGAATCGTTGGGTGAAGCGCACGAATCCCCGATAGGTGAAATCCTTGATCTGCCGGTTGTTCTCCGCGTTCAGCAAGGAGTTGTTCCTGTCGAAATCCGCGTAGCTCCGGTAGTCCGCTGAACCACCAACCGTAAAGTTGATGGTGGGGGTCGTCGCGATGTCGAATTTCACCGAGCCCAGATAGCTGGTGCTTCCGGCATTCTGGCGCGTATCCAAGCGCTCCACATCGTCCGCCCGCAAGAAGTCGCCACGATAGACCGCCGCGATGTCCGTACCGATCTGACGGATGGCCAGCGGGTTGCGCACAAAGTCGTCCCGGACGTCCTTCTTCACGCGCAGGTCGCCACCATACAATGGGCTGCCGTCCACCACGTCCGTGAACTGGCCGCTGAGGAAGAAGCCGAGCAAGGGCTTCACCTTATTGCCCGCGCTGTCCTTCTTGAAGAAGATGGGGCCGCTCAAACTGGCTTCCACCTGGTTGAACGCGTATTTGTCCAAGCCCGTGATGTCCGTGATGTCGCTCCCGGTCTTGAATCCGGACGTGAGGTACTCCACGCCACCGAAGAAATTCCGGCTGGGTCCGCGCGTGGTGATGTTCACCAGACCGCCCGTTACGTCCCCATAGTTGGCCGGCACACCACCGGTGACCACTTGCACTTCTTCAATGGCCGACTTCGGCAGGCCGATACCCGCACCGGCAGGCACCTTCACCCCATCGATATAATAGTAGGTGTTCTCCGAACGCGAACCTCGGATGCTGACTCCTCCACCGGTACCCGCCGTGCTGGCCCCGGCCACCGTGGTGGCCACGCCCACGGCCGAACGGGCCGGCATGCGCGCGATCTGCTCCCGCGTCACCGTGCTTCCGCTCGCTCCGCCGTCACGGTCGATCAACGGCACCTTATAGCGAACAACTTCAACCTCCTTCAGGTCCACACCGCTGCTCAGCTCAGGGTTCAGGAAGGTGATCTTGTTGCTGTTCACGATCACGCCCGTCTGCTTCATAGGCTGGTAACCCACGTAGCTCACCGTCACATCATAGGTGCCCGGCTCGATCGGACTGATCTTGTAGTTGCCGTCGAAATCCGTGGAGCCGCCGGCCACACGCGTGCCCCGGTTCTCTACCACCACGCTCACGAACGGAAGCGGTTCTCCGGTCTTCTTGTCCTTGACGGTTCCCTGGAGTGTTCCTGAACCCACCTGCGCCAACATGGAGGTCGATCCGATAACAACAAAGGCCAGGGCCGAGAGTATGCGACTCAGCATCAACGTAGGGTTTTGCGTTCTATGGCAGTGAGCGACGAGGGGGCGCTAATATAGAAACATCCGCTGTCTGTGAAATTTTCCAAAACCCTTGGTGGGCGCGGGTTTCCGAAGGTCGTGACCGGACCTTGGACCGCAGCGTGGGGAATCTTGGTGAACATGGTCCGGACTTGTCGGCGAAATATATCGGAGACCTTCCCTGATTCCCTGCTGAACGCCTGGCCGTTCGCGCGGGCCGGTATACAGGTCCGACTAGTGCTTACTGCCGAAGAGCCGCCGTAAAAAAGGATCGCGGTGCTGCCCCTGCCCGTGTTTGCCGGCCCTGCGTTCGTTGCGCTTCATGCGCTTGCGGGCGGCCTTGTCCTGGTTCTCCAAGTGCTTCTTATGCAAGCGCTTTTCCTCCTTGGCCAGCGACTTCTTGTCCTTCCGCTCCTTTTTGGCCAAGTGCTTCTCCTGCTGCTTCTTGCTCATGCCGGCGCTCTTGCCGCCACCGCCTTCGGCATCTTGGGCTCGGAGCATGGCCGGTGTGGAGACCAGGGCGAAAAGCAGAAGGATGGTACGGATGGTTCTCATCGGAGGGCCGAAAGTTGGTTCACGGACGGCAATTCCCGCACCGATGAACGGATCCCCATGAACGATCGTTCTTCATCAGCACCTTCCGTCCCGGCCTACATTCGCATCGTGAAGCGCCTACCGTTCCTCTTTCTTCCGCTGGCACTGCTGGCATCCACTTCCTGCAAGAAGGAAAACCGCACCGGTGTTCCCCCGGTCTCCTTGGACGTCACCATCAACATCAATCTTCCCGAATACGCCGACCTGCAGGTGCCCGGTGGATGGCTTTACCTCACCGGCGGCTCGCAAGGACTCATCGTGTATCGGAAGAACACCGATGAATTCACGGCTGTGGACCGCCACTGCCCATTCCAGCCGGAGAACCTCTGCCGGGTGTTCGTGGACGAAAGCCAAGTGATCGCCCGGGATACCGCGTGCTGCCAATCGGCCTTTCTCCTGATGGATGGCCAGCCAACGGACGGACCTTCTTCGTTCCCGCTCACCTCCTACCACACGATCTTCAACGGGAACACGTTGCGCATCTACAACTGATACGGCTGTGGTCCCCAACGAAGAAGGCCCGATCTCACGATCGGGCCTTCTTCGTTCGTATTCCTTGGATCAATAACGGTACGCGTCGCTCTTGAACGGACCGTTCTTCGGCACACCGATGTACTTGGCTTGGGCATCGGTCAGTTCTTCCAGTTCCACACCGATCTTGGCGAGGTGCAAACTGGCCACCATCTCATCGAGGTGCTTGGGCAGTACATAGACCTTGTTCTCGTAGTTCGCGTGGTTCTTCCACAGTTCAAGCTGCGCCAGCGTCTGGTTGGTGAAGCTGTTGCTCATCACGAAGCTGGGGTGGCCCGTCGCGCAGCCCAGGTTCACCAAACGGCCCTCTGCCAGGATGATGATGTCCTTGCCATCGATCGTGTACTTGTCCACCTGTGGCTTGATCTCCACTTTGGTGTTCCCGTAGGTCTTGTTCAACCAGGCCATGTCGATCTCATTGTCGAAGTGGCCGATGTTGCACACGATGGCCTTGTCCTTCATCTTGCGGAAGGCGGCTTCCGTAACGATGTTGAAGTTGCCCGTGGTGGTGATGATGATGTCCGCACGATGCACGTTCGGTACCAACTTCTTCACCTCGAAACCGTCCATCGCCGCTTGCAGCGCACAGATGGGATCGATCTCGGTAACGATCACACGCGCACCTGCGCCACGCAGGGATGCGGCGGTACCCTTGCCTACGTCGCCGTACCCGCAAACGATGGCCACCTTGCCGGCCATCATGATGTCGGTGGCGCGACGGATCGCATCCACCGCGCTCTCCTTGCAACCGTACTTGTTGTCGAATTTGCTCTTCGTTACGCTGTCGTTCACGTTGATGGCGGGCATTACGAGCGTTCCGTTGCGCTCGCGCTCCATCAGGCGCAACACACCCGTGGTCGTCTCTTCGCTCAGGCCCTTGATGCCTTTCACCAGTTCGGGGAACTTGTCGAAGACCATGTTGGTGAGGTCACCGCCATCGTCCAGGATCATGTTCAACGGCTGGCCACCTTCGAAGGCGAAGATCGTCTGCTCGATGCACCAGTCGAACTCCTCGTTGTTCATGCCCTTCCATGCGTACACCGGGATCCCGGCCTTCGCGATCGCGGCCGCAGCGTGGTCCTGCGTGCTGAAGATGTTGCAGCTGCTCCAGCTCACCTCCGCACCGAGCTCCTTCAGGGTCTCAATGAGCACCGCTGTTTGGATGGTCATGTGCAGGCAACCGGCGATGCGGGCACCTTTCAGAGGCTTCTCCTTCCCATGCTTCTCGCGAAGCGCCATCAAACCGGGCATTTCGGCCTCGGCCAGTTCGATCTCCTTACGGCCCCATTCGGCGAGGTTCATATCCTTCACCTTGTACTTCAGGGCGGTCTGTGTGCTTGGCATGGTCATCTTTTTCGTTCGGGGCGCAAAAGTAGCTGGTTATCTGGAGCACGGCCAGCGGTGCGGGGTGTACTAAGTTCGCAGCGATGGGTCAGGTCCTCCAACAACTCCAAGACGCCAAGGTTCGCGGAAGGAAGCTTTTAGCCGTGCTCATCGATCCCGACTTCGGGCAAGACGAAGCCCTTTTGGAGCGCACCGTACAGAACGCCTGCATGGCCAAGGCCGACCTGCTTTTTGTGGGTGGCAGCCTCTTGACCTCTGCTTCCTTCGACCACTGCGTGGAACTGGTCAAGCGCTGGAGCGACGGGCCCGTGGTGCTTTTCCCCGGAAGCCCCGCCCAACTGAGCGGCAATGCGGATGCGGTGCTCTTCCTTTCCCTGATCAGCGGCCGGAACCCGGAACTGCTCATCGGCCACCATGTGACCGCAGCTCCCACCGTTCGCGCGCTGGGGATCGAAGCCATCCCCACGGGCTATATGCTGGTGGATGGCGGCAAGCCCACCACCGTGAGTTACGTGAGCCAGACCCTCCCGATCCCGAACGACAAGCCCGGCATCGCCGCTGCAACCGCGATCGCAGGGGAGCTGCTCGGCCTGCGCACCATCTATATGGACACGGGCAGTGGGGCGAAGAAGACCGTGAGTCCGGAGATGATCACCGCCGTGCGCAAGAGCGTCGAGTTGCCGATCATCATCGGTGGGGGCATCCGCGATGCCGCAACCGCCCGTGCGCTTTGCGAAGCCGGTGCGGATGTGCTCGTTGTGGGCACGGCCTTCGAGCAGGATCCTGAGCTGATCTTCGCGATGAGCGAGGCGGTACACGGGTGAGCAGGTTCGCCGATCTTCGTCACGTGCATCGCGCTCTCCGCTCCTTTCTCTTCTGCGCGTTGTCCACGATGCAGGCCATTGCTTTCGCACAGAGCGATTCCCTCTGGTCCGTCTGGAAAAACTCCTCACTTCCCGACAGCGCGCGCCTGAAGGCCATCAGCACGCTCTCTTGGAAAGCGGTGTTCGAAAAGCCCGATAGCGGCATCGCGCTCGCGAACAAGCAGCTGGAACTCGCCCGCAAGGGCGGAGACCCCAAGGCGATCTTCACCGCCTACAACACGCTGGCGGTGGGCAACAAGCTGCGCAGCGATATGAGCGCGGCGCTCGACTACTTCAACCGTTGCCTGGAAGTGGCGCGCTCCATGAACGATCGCGGCCGACTGGCCAACACGCTCAGCAATATGAGCACGGTGTACAAGGACCTCGGCGATCAGCCCAAGGCCATCGACCTGTTGCACCAGAGCTTGCGTATCGATCAGGAGCTCGGCAACAAGGAGGGCATGGCCGGTACCTACAACAACATCGGCAACACGTACAAACGGCTGAACGAGTTCGGCAAAGCGCTGGAGAACTACGAGCGCAGCGCTGCGCTCTATGACGAGCTCGGCAACATGAAGGGCCGCGCGGGTGCACTGGTCAGCATCGGCACCATGCACAACGAACTGGGGGAGCGCGAGAAGGCCGTGAGCGAACTGCAGCTCGCCGTGAACCTGTACCGGCAGATCGGGAGCCGGATCGATCGGGGCAAGGCCCACAACAACCTAGGCCAAGTACTTGCACGTCTCAAGCGCATGCCCGAAGCCTTCGCACAGCTCGACACGGCACGCGGGATCTTCACGGAACTGCAGGCCAAAGACCCGCTTTGCCGCAACCTGTTCTACACGGGTGAGGCGCTGCTCGCTCAAGGCCGTGCGCGTGACGCCGCTCTGATGTGCAAGCGCGGACTCGCCATCGCGGACAGTCTGGGACTGCTGGCACCACGAAAGGAATGCACCGACTGCCTCATGCGCGCGTACGCGGCCAGTGGCGACTTCCGCAGTGCGTACGATCTCCAACGTTCCTTCCTTTCACTGGACGACACGCTGGACAAGGTGAACGACGGCAAGGAAGTGACGCGACTGGAAATGACGCTGGCTTTCCAGGAGCAGCAGATCGCCGACAGTCTCGAACAGGTGAAGGCCGACTTCGACAAGCAGCTCGCGTACGACCGGCAACTGGCACAGGAACGCACGCGGCGCGGCTTCCTCATCTTCTCCGTCGTCGTTGTGGTGATCGTGGCCGGTGCGCTGCTCGGTCGTCTGCGGTACACGAGCAGGGCCAAGGACGCCATCGAACTGGAGAAGCAGCGCAGCGATGACCTGCTGCTGAATATCCTGCCCGCAGAGGTGGCCGCCGAGCTGAAGGAAAAAGGCCGTGCCGATGCGCGAGCGTTCGAGAGCACAACCGTGCTCTTCACGGACTTCAAGGGCTTCACGGCGATGAGCGAACAGCTGAGCGCCGCCGACCTGGTGGCCGAGATCGACCACTGCTTCAAAGGGCTGGACGCCATCGTGGAGAAGCACCGCGTGGAGAAGATCAAAACGATCGGGGATGCTTACATGGCAGCTGCGGGACTGCCGGACCCGAACGGCTCGACCGCAGCGGACATCGTGCTCGCCGCGCTCGAGATGCGCGACCTCATCGCCCAACGACGGGCGGAACGCCTCCGCGAGAACAAGCCCGCCTTCGAGATGCGCGTCGGCCTGCACAGCGGGCCGGTGATCGCCGGCATCGTGGGCGTGAAGAAGTTCGCCTACGATATCTGGGGCGATACCGTGAACACGGCAGCGCGTATGGAGAGCAGCGGCGAACCGGGAAAGGTGAACATCAGCGCGACCACCTATGCCCTGGTGAAGGATGTCTCGTGGCTCCGCTTCGAGCCGCGCGGCCTCATCCACGCCAAAGGCAAGGGCGATCTGGAGATGTATTTCGTGGAGCGCGCTTGAAGCGCGCCCTTTTCAGCGCACCACGAGCCGCTTCGTTGTGGCACTTTCACCGACCGTGATGCGCAGCAGGTAGACGCCGCTTTCCAACGAACGGTCCAATTGCACCGGTGCGGTGCCACCTTCGGTCATGGGCACGGGACGCGCAGAAGCAACACGCTCACCGAGCAGGTTGAATGCTTCCACCATCATCGGCTCCTCCTCGTCGTAGGCATCCGTCCTGATGCTGAAGTGCCCATCGGGCGAAGGGTTCGGAAAAACGGTGAACACGGGCTCCTCGGTGCTCGTGCCGTCAGCCAGCATACGTGGCTGGGCTCCTGGTGTATTGGCGATGCGGATCGTGCAAGATGTTCCGTAGTCGCAATAGGTCGCGCCGTTGTCGAAGCTCGCACGCACCTGCACATTGTACGTGCGCCCCTTCTTCAACGGCAGCGTCGCCCAATTGCCGATCGCTAGCGAACGCGTGGGCGATGTGTTGTTCCGCGAGTAGGCGGGCTGGCCTGGGATGTTGGTGAAACGGAACATGTACTTGTTCGCGCCGGGAACAGCGGTCGCGTGGATCGCGCTCGCGCCCAGCACCAGGTTCATCGCGCCGCACGAGACGACCGGGTCAGCGGATGTCGTGAGCTGCGAGGGCAAGCATCCGTTCTCGGTCCCTGTTTGCGCGACTTTCCTGTACAAGGCCCCGAACGCACCGCTGGCGACGGCCACATCCTGGCCCAAACTCACAAGCTTGGCATAGCCGAGTTCGCGCGCTTCGCCGAAACCGTCCGTGCCGCTGTCATACACCTCGAAGTTGTAGCACTGATCGGCGGTGAGGACCAATGGCGTTTCCACCAATGCGCCCGCTGCGGTATAGACAGGGCTCTGCGCCACCGTGGTCCCCAGCGCGTCCTTGATCTTCCAACTGGTCTCCCCCGGATTGTCGTCCGTAAGCACTTTCACCTGCACCTGATAGCTGCCCGCATCCCCCTTCTCATCGGTCATGGCGAATTGCTTGATGTTCTCGGTGGGCCCTTGATCGGCTTGACCGTTGACCGTAAGTATGCGGAACTCCAGGACATCGCCCGGTTGCACGTTCGTGACCACCGGTAGCACCGGCTGGCGGAAGTCGCCGGGGACCGCAGGCACGCCGAGGATCCAATTGAACGTCGTGTTGGCCACGCCGTTCTTCAGCACATCGATGTCGCAACTCGTCATCGTTTCACCACCGACGTTCTGCACACGCAGCACGGGCTGCACCGTTCCGTCGCAGGGATAGCGCAGTCCCACATACGTATCGATCCGCGAATCGTACTGGTTGCCTTGGGCGATGGCCGCCGCCGCGGTGCAGATGGAAATGAACGTGAGAAGCTGTTTGGGGGTGCGCATGGGCAGGGAGATCAGTGCCCCCAAAGTAAGACCCGGATCCTCCGCATTCGCAATACCCGGTGAGTGTAACGTTCGTTATAGCGGATCAGAACGCCAGCGTGATACCGCCCAGCAGGTTCAGCGGTGCCTGGGGATACAACCCGACCATGGACTGCCTGCGGCCTTCGCTCAGATATGCGTACGACCAGCCATTGCTCTCATACAGCTCGCTGAAGAGATTGCGCAGCGTGAGGTTGATATCCAAGGAGCGTACGCCCTTCAGCATGAGCAGGCTGGCGTTGAGCCGCAGGTCGTGCACCAGGTATGCATCGAGCATCCGGTCCGGGTTGGACGTGTTGTCCAGGTATTGAGCGCTCACGTACTTGGTCACCCAGGTCATCGTGGCGTTCCCTTTTGCCGCTCCTTCCCAGAAGCGGTAACCGAGCTCACCTCCACCCACAGTGTTCGGCGAGAAGGACAGATCGCGCTCCCCGAGGCCGAAGGCCTGTTGGCCACCATTGTCCCAGTCATCCACGAACTCCGTGAACGCGACCACCTTGTTCCGGCTGAACGCGAGGTTGCCCTTCCCTATCAGGCGCTTGGTCAGTTGGAAGGCCCCGCTCAGTTCCACGCCGGCTCGGTAGCTTTTCGGGACATTGGTGCGCAGGGCCGCACCCACATCGTTCAGCTCTCCGGTGAGCACCAGCTGGTCCTGGTAGTCCATGAAGTATCCGTTGATGCCGTATGCCGCGCGTCCAGAGCGACGCTCGTAGCCCAGTTCATAGTCGATCAGTCGCTCGCTGCGCGCCCGGTTCTTCGGCGTGCTCTCCGCCAGGTCCTCGCGGTTGGGCTCGCGGTTCGCCACGGCGACCGAAGCGTACGCCTTGCCGCCTTCATGCACTCGCCAGAGCAGACCGGCCTTCGGGTTGAAGAAGGTGTACTCTACGCGTTGATCCACGTTCGTGAGCTCGTTATCGTACCCGAGGAAGTCGTATTCCACACGGCGCACCTGCGCATCGCCGAAGACGTCGATCTTCCCGTTCACCGCATACGTGAGCTTAGCGAAGGCGTTCGCGTCCTTCTTGCGCGCATCATCGTCATAGTAGCGATCCCGGATGTCGAGGTCGCCCGCGTACTTCGCCCAGATCACCTCGCCGAAGTGATGCCCGCGATAATCGCTGTAGCTCCCGCCGACCAACAAGCGGTGGGCACCGGCTTTCACTAGCACGCTCGCGTTCGCACCCGTGAGCGTGTTGTCCAACCAGCGCCTACGGATGATGTCCGTGCTCGTGATCGTATCCCCGTTGATCACCGCCGGTGAGATGCCGTAGGTGGACAGGTCATCGCTTTCGCGGTATTGTTCGAAATAGCCGGCGCCATTCACCCGGAAGAGCGTGAGGTTCAGTTTGGCGTTCGCTCCGAGCTTCTGCTCGAAAAGCAACTGGTAGTGCGACTGGTCGTAGTTGTCCACCTCGTTCGCGTAGGTGTACGGATTGAACGTGCGGTTCGTATCGATCACCTCCTTCGGAACACCGCCCCATGCTTGGTAGGTGACCTCCTTCCCCCGGAAAGTGATGAAGCGCAAGGAGCGCTTCTCCCCGATCCACGCGCCTTGCAAGAAGTAGCTCTTGAGGTCCGAACTGGCGCGATCCACGTATCCGTCGCTCTTGATGGATGACAGCCGCATGTCGAAGCTGAAACGGTCCTGCAGAAGGCCCGTGCCCGCGCTGATGGAATAGCGTTGCGTGTTGAAGGAACCACCGGAGACCGCAGCCTGCCCCCACGCGTCACGCTTTACCGATGTGGTGCGCAGGTTCACGCTCGCACCGAAAGCGGCCGGGCCGTTCGTGCTGGTGCCCACGCCGCGCTGCACTTCGATGTCCTCCGCGCTCGTGGCGATGTCCGGCAGGTTCACCAGGAAGGACCCTTGGCTCTCCGCATCGTTGAACGGCACGCCGTTCAGCGTGATGTTCGTGCGCGTGCCGTCGGTGCCGCGGATACGCATATACGTGTAGCCGATGCCCGTGCCACCATCACTGGTGCTCACCGTGTTCGGCTGAAGACCCAACACGTACGGAAGATCGACGCCCGTGTTCACGCGTGCGATGTCCTCCTTCGTCATCACGCTCTTGGCGAACGGCGCACGATCTCCCGCCCGCACGGCGCTCACTTCCACGTCGCCCAAGAGGCGGCTGTCATCGCGCAGCGCGAATGACATCGCATTGTCACCATCAGCAAGCACGATGGTCGTATCCAGCGGGATGTACCCGACGAGCGCGATACGAAGACGCGCGGGTCCGAAGCGCAAGCCGGAGAGTGCGAAGGCGCCCTGCGCATCCGCCTGTGCTTGGAAGGGAATATCACCCACGGATGCTTGGGCGAAGGCGAGACCTTCACCTGCCCTGTTCACCACACGGCCGGTCAAGCGGACCTGCGCGCTCGCGCTGCCGAGCGTGATCATCGCTGCGGCGCAATAGAGAAACCTGCTGTTCGTGTACCCCATGTCGAATGTCCGCACGGGGCCGATCACACGTGTGATCCGTTTCCCTTGGCGGCATTACCCGCCCAGGTTCTTCGGGTATGATCTCAGCCCCGACTTTCGTCGGGACACCCCGTTGCATGACCGTGCGAAACTAAGCAGGGGATCGGCCACGACGCACTGTTCGATCATGATGTTGCCTGGGCACCGATGCGGAGTTCCCTCGCGTCAACCCTTCGACAAGCAACAACCAACATGAGAAACTCACTACTCCTTGCGACGATCTGCACCAGCGTGCTCGCGAGCGCACAGCTCAACGTCGGACTGAAAGCGCATTGGATCTTCAGCGGTGGCGCTGCGGACGTGAGCGGCAACGCGCACAGCGGCACCATCATCGGCACCGTGGTTCCCGGCCCTGACCGCGCCGGCAATCCCAGCTGCGCCCTCTCCTTCCCCGGCGACAGCAGCCATATCGCAGTGCCCTTCGACGCGGATTTCAACATCGCTCCAAGCGGTGCGTTCACCCTGAGCCTTTGGTACCAAGGTGGATCCCCGAATGCCGGTGATCTGGAATGGATCTTCCGGAAGCGTAACACCCCCGGCTTCTACCACAACTGGAACTATGCCCTTGCCCTGTACGACGTCAATCGCGGACTCTATTTCGGCGGTGATGACGGGCAACTCTGGTCGAACGTCATTCCCAACATTCCTGACCCCACATGGCACAACCTCGTCGGCGTGTACAGCAATGGTATCCACCAGCTCTGGTTGGACAATGTGCTGCAAGCTTCGGATTCCTCACAAACACTCTTCCTCAGCCAATCCAACGAAGGCATCTCCATCGGGGAGACCTTCACGGGTCTCGTGGACGATATCCGTTTCTATGATCGCGCGCTCACTGACAACGAGGTGGGCCTGCTCTTCGCGGAGTCGGCCTCCTGTGCCACCACGGTGGAAGCAGTTGAAGCGTTCACTGTTTCCGTAGCTCCCAATCCGGCAAGCGATATGATCACCATCCGCGCGAACGAGCCACTGTCCGTGAACATGCGCGCTATCGAACTCACCGACGCGACCGGTCGCCTAGTGCGCCGCGCGACACTCCGCGCGAGCGGTGGTGATGTGGATATCCGTGAACTGACAGAAGGCATCTACTTTCTGCGCATCGGTGCCGGTGATGGAGCCATCGTGAAGAAGGTGCTCAAGGACTGAGCTTTTCCGCCTTGGCCCGGAAGCGGGGTCGGAGGGATCCGGTCCCGCTTCGCTTTTCCGGCTCAGCCCTCGCTGCACATCTTGGCGGGGTCCACCCATTTATCGAAGTCATCGGCGCTGACATATCCCAACGTCAGCGCTGCTTGCTTCAGGGTGGTTCCTTCCTTGTGCGCCTTCTTGGCGATCTCCGCCGCCTTGTAGTAGCCGATGTGCGGGTTGAGACTGGTCACCAGCATCAGCGAGTTCTCCAAATGGCGCTTGATCACCTCCCTGTTCGGCTCGATGCCCTCGGCGCACTTGTCATTGAAGCTCACGCAGGCATCACCCAACAAACGCGCACTCTGCAGCACGTTCGCGGCGATAAGCGGTTTGAAGACGTTCAGCTCGAAGTGGCCTTGCATGCCGCCGATACTCACCGCCACGTCGTTGCCGATCACTTGGGCGCACACCATCGTCAGCGCTTCGGGCTGCGTGGGGTTCACCTTGCCGGGCATGATGGATGAACCGGGCTCGTTGTCCGGGATCACCAGCTCACCGATGCCACTGCGCGGACCGCTGCTGAGGATGCGGATGTCGTTACCGATCTTCATCAGGGAAACGGCCAGCCGTTTCAAGGCACCACTCAGTTCCACCATCGCGTCGTGCGCGGCGAGCGATTCGAACTTGTTCGGTGCGGTAACGAACGGAAGTCCGGTCAGTTCGGCGATCTTCTTCGCAACGAGCACGCTGTAGCCTTTCGGCGCGTTCAGTCCCGTGCCCACGGCGGTACCGCCAAGTGCCAGTTCGCGTACCATTTCCAGTGCATTGTTCACGGCGCGGAGGCCATTGTCCAGCTGCTGCACGTAACCGCTGAACTCCTGCCCGAGCGTGAGCGGCGTAGCGTCCATGAAGTGCGTGCGACCCGTCTTCACGATGCTCTCGAAGCTCTTCGCCTTCCTGTCCAGGGTGTCGCGCAACTTCTTCACGCCCGGCAATGTGACTTCCGCCGTCAGCTTGTAGGCCGCGATGTGCATCGCCGTCGGATACGTGTCGTTGCTGCTCTGGCTCTTGTTCACATCGTCGTTCGGGTTGAGCACTTTCTGCTCATCCGTGAGCTTGCCGCCGTTCACGACGTGCGCGCGGTAGGCTACCACCTCGTTCACGTTCATGTTGCTCTGGGTGCCGCTGCCCGTTTGCCAGATCACCAGCGGGAATTGGTCGTCCAGAGCGCCGGTGAGGATCTCGTCGCACACCTTCCCGATGAGGTCGCACTTCTCCTTCGGCAACTTGCCGAGTTCCAGATTCGTGAGCGCCGCGGCCTTCTTCAGATAAGCGAAGGCATGCACGATCTCCTTCGGCATGCTGCCCGGCGGGCCGATCCTGAAATTGTTCCGGCTGCGCTCGGTCTGCGCTCCCCAATACTTGTCAGCGGGGACTTTCACCTCGCCCATCGTGTCTTTCTCGATCCGGTAGTCCATTTGTTCAGTTGGCAGTGGCAGTTGCAGTTGGCAGTTGGCAGTCCGATACTATCACCATCGATCAGTTGCCGACTGCCACTGGCAACTGCCGACTATCAGCACGTCAGACATTCTGGCTCTGTCCCTGTTGCATCAGGAAGGCCTTCAGGAATTCGCCGATATCGCCGTTGAGCACATCGTCGGTATTGCTGGTCTCGTAACCGGTGCGTACGTCCTTCACCAGCTTGTAGGGTTGCAGCACGTAGTTGCGGATCTGGCTGCCCCACTCGATCTTCTTCTTGCCCGCTTCGATCACGTTGCGTTTCGCGCGGCGACGCTCGAGTTCCATCTCGTAGAGCTGGCTCTTCAGCAGTTGCAGCGCTTTAGTCTTGTTGTCCAGCTGACTGCGCGTCTCCGTGTTCTCGATGATGATCCCGCTGGGCCCGTGGCGCAGACGCACACCTGTTTCCACCTTGTTCACGTTCTGGCCGCCCGCACCACCGCTGCGGAAGGTGTCCCAGGTGATGTCGCTAGGGTTGATGTCGATCTCGATGGTCTCGTCCACCAAGGGGTACACGTACACGCTCACGAAGCTGGTGTGTCTGCGCGCGTTGCTGTCGAAGGGGCTGATGCGCACCAGACGATGCACGCCGTTCTCGCTCTTCAACATGCCGTAGGCGAAGTCACCGTTCACCTCGATGGTGGCCTGTTTCACACCGGCCCCTTCACCGTCCTGGAAGTCCAGCGTGCGCATATCGTAACCGTTCTTCTTGGCCCACATCTGGTACATGCGCAGTAGCATGCCCGCCCAGTCGCAGCTCTCGGTGCCGCCCGCGCCGGCGGTGATCTGCACCACAGCGCTCAAGGGGTCTTCTTCCGCGCTGAGCATGTTCTTGAACTCCAGCTCTTCCAACGTGGTGGAAGCCTTGGCGAACTGCGCTTCCATCTCCTCCTCGCTCACGTCCTTGGCCTTCCAGAACTCGAAGGTCACCTCCGCGTCGTCCACTTCACGCTTCACGCTCTCATACAGCCCGACCCACCGCTTCATCTCGCGGATCTTCTTCATCACCACCTGCGCTTTCTTCTGGTCGTTCCAGAAGTCGGGGTCGTGGGTGTACTTCTCCTCCTCCAGGATCTGCCCGCGCTTCTCCTCCACGTCCAGGTAGCCTTTGAGGGCTTCGAGACGTGTCTTGAGTTCGAGGATCTTATCGATGGTGATCATGGCGGAACGGGCGCGAATTTAGACCTTGCGGCAAAGCACTCGTTCCTTTCGGATCCGACATATTCGCTCCATGCCAACAACGAATCAAGCACGTTGCACAGGTACGCTGATCGCCCTGCTGCATGCTGGCCTTTTCATGGCGCAGACGGTGGTGACATGCGAGGATGGGCGCATCTGGAGGATCTCGGCCGTGTCCGAACAAGGTGACAGTCTCTCGACGGACAGTGGGCGCATCGCCAAGCGCGACGTGCTGTTCGTCACGATGGACAAGAAGGACTACGTGTACAACTCGTTAACTGGCGAAAAGACGCGCGTGAAGCTGAAGGAGAGCTGCCGTGCCTGCCGGGCCGGTCGCGCCTATGCGGCGAAGTACGCTGGCAGCGGGCTCGAACTGGAAGGATTCCGACCGCCCGTTCCCGCACGGCTCCTGGGCGACACGCTTTTCATCAAATTCTTCCGACGCGAGATGTACGATCGCGATGTGCCTGTCGACGCGGACGGGCATCTCCGCAAAGCGCAAGCGGAACCCAAGGACACGGCACGCGCCCAGAAAGAGGTGTTGGGGACGGCGCGGAAGGCGCTTCTCGACAGGCACGTGGTGTACCTCAGGAACGGTGACTCGCTCGAAGTGAACGCAGACTTCTTCCCAAAAAAGGACACCCTCTGCTGGTTCGGTGGCGGTCGGCTCCCCAAAGACGATGTGCTGGCCTTCCAGACAGGCAATGACCAATGGGTACTGACCGACAAGTCGAGTTCGCTCGCAAAAGTGCGACCAGCGAAGAACGTTCACGAGCCCTGTGCAAAAGGAGAATTGCTCACGCTGATCTACGATGGTTCGAAGACGACCGACGCGCGGATCAACCAGGTCAATTCGGGATTGCTGCAGGACCCGAACGTGCGGGCATGCTTCCTCATGCCGGAGCGAGCCGGTGATCCGGACAAGCGCAGATCATTCGTTTCATTGGGCATTGGAGCAGGACCCGGCCACGGGATGTTGGGGGTGCGCACCGTCGTAGGCCCTGACGGATCGGGCCTCGCGTTGGGGCTCGGAACACTCGACGGCCAACTGTGCTATTCAGCGGGCCTCCAAGTGCTGCTCGGGCATGTCCTCTACTTGAACGGCAGCTACGGCACGTACCAGGTCGGTGCGATCTCCAATGGCCCGGGACAGGCCGAGCGGAAATACTCCACTGAAGGCTACAACATTTTCATGGGTGTGGCTCCAAGGATCGGCAAGGAGAAGAAGTTCTTCCTGGAAGTCGGGGTCGGGTATTCCGGCGGGGGAAGCGCACCAGGGCCCTTCGGCACGCAGCCCACATCGGGGGTGGGCTTTGACGTCGGACTCGGATTCCAACTCTGA
>JBGAJW010000124.1:0-5142 GCA_044224725.1 Flavobacteriales bacterium | reverse complement strand
CTTCGTCAGGCTGCTTCGCAGACTATAAGGAGAAGGTGATAGACTTGCTGAAGCGGGTGACGACGGTGAGTGTGGAGACGGTGGAGGTGGTGAGGGAAATGGAGAAGGCGCATCGCTGACCATGGCTACAACTTGGAAGGACCATATCCTCAAATCCGGACTCCCGCTAGAGTATGAGGTCAAGCAGTTCTTGGCCTCGCACGGTTGCATTAGCCGATTTGAATATTCGTACATCAAAAAAGATGAGACCTCCATTCCAAAGGAGTTCTCCTATGACCTTGATGCCGCATACATTCAAGGGCCGCACTACGTCGACCTGATGATCGAGTGCAAATACAGGCATAGAAGTACGAACTGGGTCTTTGTCCCAGAAGAATACGGTGGGCCAGATGAAGTGTATCCTAACTCATTCCTTCATCCCAATTCGCACTTTTCTAAGGCGAAGTTTCCATACACCAGCACGTTTCCAGTCGAACTAGGCAAGCTCTGCTCTAAGGGTATTGAGCTCACTACCAGCGGTGCGGACCCCAAGACCATTCATCAAGCAACAGCGCAACTCTCCTATGCCTTTGCCGAACGACTGGCTGAGGGCATGGTAAACCAGATCGAAAAGCTCTTGGGCGGTATGATGTTCTATCACCTACCAATTGTTGTGACGACAGCGAACTTGTATCGGCTGCGCGATAGTGTCGATATCCGGACAATTGAATCTGCGAGACGGATTGAGGAGGTTGCAGTCAAGGAGGACTGCCTGATCATGAAGGTACCGAAGAGCGTGCAACTTCGGAACCACAGTTTGCATGTCCTGACAACAACCCTACAGAGGTATAAGCGCGACGAATTGCGGAAAGGGTTGTCGAGCTTCAACAAAGATCTCGACTTCGTTCTTTCTGTGGTAGCTGAGGAATATTGCCCACAAGCCATGGTGGTTCTGAGTCATGACTCAGACTGTGCTTCCTTGAAGAAGCTCTTTGCCTATGTGAAGGACACACTCACACCCTCTATGGAACTGAAGGCCAAGATCCGTGCACAAGAAGAGGACATGCAAAGAAGGTTCGATTCCTTGCCAAAGAGCAGGGGTGCTGCACCAAGACAATGAGATGAAGCCCTCCTACACCCATGTTGTCGCCAGTGTTCGGCGCGCACCGCAACGCGAGGCGGTCACCCCTCTGCCAACAAGAAACCATCCGCGGATCTAACCTTATGGAAGCAACTACTGTTGAAGTTTTCAGCGCTTGCTCACAGGCGTCGATAGGTCTCGGAACTATCGCCCTAACGCTGGTGATCTTCTATCGCTCGCGCCGGAATGAGCAGGCGCAGTTCATGGCTGCGAGCCTGCGTAACTGGATTGAGTTGAATAACACGATCCTCGGTTCTGGTGATAGAGAATTGCTACAAGCATCAAACGACTTGCACGGTATCCAAGGAACTACCACCCAAGAACAGCTGAGGATCCATCTCACGTATAATCTACTGAACATTCTCGAATCCGAGTTCGTCGGGCAGCGTGACGGCCTCTTGCGCACCGAGTATCACGCTAGAACGGCTGAGAACATTCTTGCTGTGCTTGTAAATCGCCCAGGTGTGATGGCGATTATTGAGAGTGGAGGATACCACACCCGTTTCGTCCTGTTCTGTCGTACGCTACGGAAGCACAAATAGTCGCCCTCGGGCGCTATCATCCTCGCTCGTGCCTCTTAGCTAACTTGTTCAAGAGCGCGAGCGTGGCCGATCGCGCCAGTGTGGACCTACCGCCCGGCCACCTGCACCTTACCCGCAGCCAGGATCCCGGTGGTGCCAACAAGCTGATAGATGTAGCTGCCTGCGGCGAGGTCCCCGCGCATCAGCGTGAGCGTGGTGCCGGTAATGGGCTGTGTGCGCACCACGCGGCCGGCGGCATCCACCAGTCGGAGCACGGCGCGTTCGGCGGCCGTGGCGCTGGGTACGTGCACGGTGGCGCTCTCCACCAGCGGGTTGGGTGAAACGATCAGCGTGCGGTCGCTGGCCACCTCGGCGATGCTCGTGGCACCGCAGACATCGGCGAGTACCGTGGCGGTGTGGTCGGTCATGGTCAAGGTGATGGAGACTCCACCGCCCACGGGCCGGCATCCGTGTTTCAGCGATCGCGGCCATCATGGGTTCGAGTGCCTGATATGAACCTGTATCCTGGCTGGGGCAGTAGGCCTTCCATAACCGGTGCCATCGGGCGCCAACTTCAGCAAGCGTTGCACGGATTGTCGGTCGCGGCGGTGCGACCGGTCACCAGCAGATCGCCATCGGCGGCGATGTTCACGCGCGAGAACCAGGACGAGACCATGCCGGGTGTAAGCGGATAGCGTTTGCTCCATTCCAGCTGTCCGTCATCGCTCAGCTTCGTCACCGTAGGGCGTCTCCGTCAGCTCCAGAGACAGCCTGTGTGGGCCCACCACCACGTAGCCGCCTGCCGGGTGCGGGGTGATCCCCGGTAACCCACGGCCTGATGGGACGTGTGCACCTTGGTCATCCAGAGCAGCGTGCCCTGGGCGTTCAGCGCCATCGCGCCCAGGTGGCTCCACTCACCCGCCGTGGTGCCGGAACGGGTCCGGTGGTGATGGTGCTGTCGGGGCCAACGGCCACACCGTGCCACATCCATCACATCGGTAACGGAGGTGTGCCAGTGCATCATTCCGGTTTCACCGGTAGACCCATCCTTGCGTAAGGTGAGCGGGGGCACGCCAGGCCGTTCTGCCAGCCGGTGAAGATCCAGGTCGCCGTTGGGCAGCTCGGCCCATCCGAAGGCACGCCGGTGTACCGGATCTCATCGCTCCAGGGGAGGTTCCCGTCCGTCGGTGCGCAGCATGCAATAGCTGCGGTTCGGGAAAGGACTTATGCGCGGTCATGGCGAATCCGCCATCGGTGGTCTGGATGAAGCCATCGGAATAGAGACGCGTCAATCCGGACTGGCGTAGTTCTTCGCCCATTGCAGCGTACCGGTCGCATCCAGCGATGATGAACCATCCGTTCTGCGGCGGTGACCTGATCGATCCGGCACCAGCCCGCCATCGGCGGTGGCCACCAGCGCTTGCGGGAAGAAGTTGGTGTTGGGTCCGGTGGTCCACTTGCGCATCCAGAGCACGTTGCCATCGGCATCGAAGCGGGTAACGCCGGTCTCGTTGTACCCATCGTTGGACTCCGAGAACGGCCCCGCGGAAGCGAACCCGCCATCCACCGTTTGCACGAAGCCCGCTTCGCTCAGGTGGTAGAATCCGTTCTGCACCACCATGCAGGTCTGCTGCAGCTGGGCGTGAACGGTGAGTGCGGCGAACAGAGCGATTGCGGTTCCGTAGCGATGTGCCATGGCGAAGCGGTTGAATACCCGAAGGAACCCTGTGGAACAGCCCAGGCCCCGTTGGACTGAGCCAGCGGTCGTACGAACGAGGGAGCGGTTGCGCTCGCCCTTCACCCGATCTCCGCATTCCGGTGGCCGGGCCCATTCTAATCTCCCTCAGGGTCTCCGCTCGGTGCAGTGCGCTCATGACACTCGGGACCCTGAGGCCGCAATTTCATTCGATGACGAACTTCTTCCCCGCGATCCAGGTATGCGCATTGCTCAGATGCACGGTATAAGCACCCGGTGCCACACCCGTCACATCCAAGACGATTTCGTTCGGCGCACTGGTCGGTATCGTTTCTTGCCGCACCAATTTGCCCTCCATGCTCACCACCGTGAGCACGAGCGGCCCTTCGGTCTTGAAGTTCGCGGGCAACTTGACGGCGACGTGCAAGTGGTTGACCCCCTGTGCCCGCCGAAGGGGGTTCGGATACACGTTGAGCGCATAGCCCAAATTGGTGATCTGCGAGGTGATGCCCATGGGGATATCGCAGCCGGGGATGATGCAGCCGAGGCTGTCCACCTTCACCACCCACACGTCCTGCGAATAGCCCGGCGGATACGGCCCCGTGTATGAGCCTTGCGTAAAGCCACAAGCGATGAAGCCGCCGTCCAATGTGGGCACCACATCGTTCAGCTCGCCCATGCCATCGGTCATCAGGTCGTCGTAATAGAAATAGCGCCGCATCCATAGGCTGTCGCCATTGTCCGCTGTGCGCAATAGCACGCCTTGAAAGAAGTTCGTGTTCTCGGCGAAAGCCATGCCCGTGGCGATGTGGCCTGCGCCGGGCGTTACTTCCTTCGCTACTCGCAGAATGGTGAAGTTGAGCATGGGACCATACTCGCGCTCCCAGACGATATCGCCATCCTCCTGGTCCAACTCCGCCATGTAGACCCGGGACACCGGTGAATCCTGTGCATAGTTCCAGCCCGAAGCGAACAGCATGTTGCCGTTGCTCTTCGTCGTCATCCCTGGAATAAGATCCGGGAAATCACTGCCCCAAGTCCTGGCCCATACAGTATCACCCACCGGGCTGAGCCTCATGGCCCACCACTCGATGTCAGTTTCAACAAAGCGTCGGCCACCTACAACGAAGAGATCCTCATTCGCAGTGGTATCTGCAGCCCAGAAGTAATCCCGCAAGGGTCCACCATAGTTGTGCTGCCACTCTACCACACCGGAACTGTCCGTCTTGATCAGCATGCCGTCAATCACACCAACCGCTCCAGTTTCACCTACCATCAGAAAGCTGCCATCCTTGCATTCGATCGCTTGCCGGCCGATGAGCTCTTCGCCAATTGGGCCATACTCCGCTACGAAGTGGACGGTTCCATCAACGCGGATCTTTAGCAGTGCGAAACGTTGGGTACCATCCTCTATCTCCGTTGAACCACCTGCAACATACCCCCCCCCCCGTGCGCCGCGAAAGTGTGTTCCATGCACCCGGATACAAATAGTGATCGGGCACGATGACTGAATCTTGAGCCAGTACCTCTCCTGTGAACCCAATAATGAGGGAGGTGGTTGTTGGATTATAGTAGTCCTGGTTCTGCAAAAGCACCGGCGTGGGGGCCACGATGATGTACCCGGATGGGTGGCGTTCAATGCCATAGCCGACCTGCGGCTCCCCTAGACCGATAACGTCATACCGCTTGGTAAAGCCCTGCGCCAGCGCAGGGGACCACCATGCGGCGACCCCCTGCACAAGCATCAGTAGTGCGATCGTTCTGCGCATCTATCACTCAACGGATCACCTCGAATTTTACCGACC
>JBGAJW010000065.1:0-28273 GCA_044224725.1 Flavobacteriales bacterium | reverse complement strand
ATTGAATTGACCGAGCCATTGCAGGTCGGCGTGCCTGTTTGCCTCTCGTTCAAGACCGCAGTTGGAGGTTTTGGAACCTCGGTAGGGAATTCGGCCGGTTACACGTGCAAGGGGTTAGGCATGAAATTCTTCAACTCTCTGCCAACGGAGCAGTACATCTATGACTATCCGAATTCAGCTGCACTCAACATCGAAGAAGTGCCCACAGATACAGCCATCTGGTACTCGGTTGTAGGGTCGTACCTTCCTGATTCGGCCTACTCGTACGTCGTGATCGGAAATTTTTTCGCCGACTCGCTCAACGAACCAACTATTCAGGATTCTATCGGGTTCAATGCAACGGATTGGGCCTATGCGTTTGTTGACGATGTGCGCGCATCATTCGACCTGACCTACTGCACATTGGATCTGTCCGCACAAGGTGGACCCCGCAAGCGACCAGTGATTTACCCTATTCCAAGCGCCGGGGAACTTCATATCCATGCGCCTCACGAGGGGAATGGGATCATCCACTATGCACTCTACGACACGGCAGGACGTTGCGCTCAGAACGGTGTGCTGTCGCAGGGTGTTGGGGATCCATCAATAGAGATCGAAGCGCTCCCCTCCGGCACCTACTTGCTGAAATTGACCACAATGAAAGGGCACTGGTCTCCCGTAACTGTCATTCATGTTTCACCCTAAAACCCTTCACAACCATGAGAACTCGAACGCGCTCGATTTCGAGTCTTGCGACTCTTTTCCTCATTACATGGGCCGTTGCCCAAGATGGTGATCTCCTGACCTCGACAGGTCTTGGTAGGGGCTGGTTTGAAACTGTTCCGTTGTTCCCCGGAGGTCCTTTGACTCCCGCAGGGTCTCCGCCTCGGGCCCCTGCGCGCTGATCACTTGACGAAACTCACAACGGGATATTCCCGTGCTTCTTCTTGGGCAGCTTGTCCACCTTGTTGCGCAACATGCGCAGGGCGTGGATCACCTTGATGCGGGTATCGCTGGGCCGGATCACTTCGTCCACGTAACCGCGCGCGGCGGCCTCATACGGGTTCGCGAACTGCTCCTTGTACTCGGCCTCCTTCTCCTTCCACTTGGCCTCCTCATGCGCAGGGCGTGGATCACCTTGATGCGGGTATCGCTGGGCCGGATCACTTCGTCCACGTAACCGCGCGCGGCGGCCTCATACGGGTTCGCGAACTGCTCCTTGTACTCGGCCTCCTTCTCCTTCCACTTGGCCTCCTTGTCATCGGCCTTGGCGATCTCGTTCTTGAAGATGATCTCGGCGGCACCCTTCGCGCCCATCACGGCGATCTCGGCGCTGGGCCAAGCGTAGTTCATGTCGCAGCCGATGTGCTTGCTGTTCATCACGTCGTACGCGCCGCCATACGCTTTGCGGGTGATCACGGTGATCCGCGGCACGGTGGCTTCGCTGAAGGCGTACAGCAATTTCGCGCCGTGGTCGATGATGCCGCGCCACTCCTGATCGGTGCCGGGCAGGAAGCCGGGCACGTCCACGAAGACGAGCAGCGGGATGTTGAACGCATCGCAGAACCGCACGAAGCGCGCGGCCTTCACGCTGGCATCGATATCCAGTACACCGGCGAGCACCGAGGGCTGGTTGGCCACACAGCCAACCGTGCGGCCTTCCACACGGGCGAAGCCGATCACCATGTTGCGCGCGTAGTCGGCATGTACCTCCATGCTGCTGTCCGGATCGATCACCGCGTTCAGCACGTTGCGGATGTCGTACGGCATGTTCGCGTTCTCCGGGATGATGGTATCGAGCTCCGGGCGTGACTCATCGCCGGGTTCGTAGGCCACTGCGGGCGGTTCCTCCTCGCAATTGCTCGGGATGTAAGAGACCAGCTTCCGAAGGTCGCGGATGGCGTCCAATCCGTTCGGTGCCGTGAAATGCGCCACGCCGCTCTTGCTGGCATGCGTCGAAGCGCCGCCCAACTCTTCCGCCGTCACGGTCTCGTGCGTCACGGTCTTCACCACGTTCGGTCCAGTGACGAACATGTAGCTGGTGCCTTCTACCATCATCACGAAATCGGTGAGCGCTGGTGAGTAGACGGCACCACCCGCACAGGGCCCCATGATCGCGCTGATCTGTGGGATCACGCCGCTGCTGCGCACGTTGCGGTAGAAGATGTCCGCGTAACCACCGAGGCTCACCACGCCTTCCTGGATGCGCGCGCCGCCGCTGTCGTTCATGCCGATGACGGGGGCGCCGTTCTGCATGGCCAAGTCCATGATGCGGCAGATCTTCTCGGCATGCGCTTCCGCGAGCGAACCGCCCAGCACGGTGAAATCCTGCGAGAAGACATACACGAGCCGCCCATCGATGGTGCCATAGCCGGTGACCACGCCATCGCCGAGGAAGACCTGTTGGTCCAGCCCGAAGTTGACGCTGCGGTGCGTGACCAGTTGGCCGATCTCCTGGAAACTGCCTTCATCCAGGAGCAGGTTCACCCGTTCGCGGGCGGTGAGCTTGCCCTTCTTGTGCTGCGCGGCGATGCGGTCCGCACCTCCGCCGAGGTGGGCCTGCTGCACCTTCGCGTCAAGCGTGGCGAAGGCGTCGTTGGTCTTCGTACGTGTGGTCTCCATCGCGCCGAATGTAGGGGAGACGTCCACGCCGCGCTCGCGTGCGGCACCTTCCGCACGCCGCCGCCTACATTCGCCGGAACGATGGCCTGGCGCTTCGCCGATCTTCCCGTACGCACCAAGTTCCTGATCACGCTGGGAATACCGGTGGCGGGGCTCGTGCTGCTCATCAGCAAGCAGGTGGATGGCAGCCTGAAGCGCAAGGACGTACTGGGCTACGTGAGCACGCAGGCCGGCAACATCCGGTTGTTGGGCGACATGGCGGACGCCCTGCAGCAAGAGGGTGCGCAAGCAGTAGCTTGGCTTGAGGGCCTCGAGGAGAACGAGAAGCGCATGCAACTGCGGCGCACCGCCACCAATGATGTGCGGGCCCGCTTGGAGGATCCCGGTCTGCAACTGGACCCGGAAGTCCGCCCCGGTACCACACTGGCGATATTGGACGTATTACGCGAGCGGGTGACCGAAAAGCGCATCGCCTCGGCGGAGGCTGAACTGGAGTACCGGCGCATGAGCGGACGCCAGATCGAATACCTGGGACTGATCTTCCGCCAGGCGATGGACGCCGAAACGAACGAGCGGATCTTCGCCCACCTGAGCCTGCTGAACGCCAAGGAGGCGTTGAACGATCTCCGCACGCGCATAACCCGGGCGCTGGTGGCGGACACCATACTCCCGTCCCAGTACGGCGAGCTGAACGAGCGTATCGCGCAATACGAGACCAACACGCTGCTGTTCCAGCGGGACGCGCAGGAGAGCGTGCAGGAACTCTACCGCAACACCTTCCGCGGGGACGAGGTGAACTACATGCGCACGATGATCGGGACGATCCACGAGAAGCGGACCTTGCTGGGCATGCGCAGCAACGCACGGGAATGGTGGGACCTGAGCAGCAAGGCGATCGAACACCTGCATGCTGTTGAACAAGGCTCCATCGCGGAGATCATCGCGGCCACGGCGGCGAACTCGCAGTACGCCGAACGCCGCCTCATCATCGTGCTGTGCGCGTTGCTGGGTGTTGTCGGTGCCGTGGGCGTGATGGCCTTCGTGATCATGCGCGGCATCCGGAGCACCGTGGACGAAGTGACCAGTGCCACCAGCGCGCTGAGCCTTGGCGATGTACGGGCGCACGTGCCGGTGAACGCCAACGACGAGATCGGCCAGATGGCGCGCACCTTCAACGGCATGATCGACAACATCCGATCACTGGCCGCCAGCGCGGATGCCATCGGGAAGGGCAACTACGAGACCGAGGTGAACCTGCGCGGTGAACAGGATGTGCTCGGGAACGCGCTGGCCCGCATGCGCGACAACCTGAAGGCCGCCCGTGAGCGCGACCAGGAACAGAATCTGGCGCTGCAACTGGAGAAGGACAAGCTCGAGAAGGCGAACGAGCGTATCCATGTGCTCATCAAGGAGATCCACCACCGTGTGAAGAACAACCTTCAGGTGGTGGCCAGCCTGCTGCGCCTGCAGAGCGAGACCATCGAGGATGAAAAGCTGCAGCAGGTCTTCGGGCAGAGCCAGAGCCGGGTGGCGAGCATGGCGCTGATCCACGAGAAGCTGTACAAGGGCGAAGATCTCGTGCAGCTGGACATCGGGGGCTACCTCAAGGAGCTCTTCGCCGAGCTGGTGCAGTTGAACAACGTACGCGACACGATCCGTTACAACACGAGTATCGATGAAGGCCTGACGCTCGACCTCGATACCATGGTACCGCTGGGACTGGTGCTGAACGAGCTGATCACGAACTCCTTCAAGCACGCGTTCGTGGGCCGGGAAAAAGGGCTGATCGACCTGCGCATCACCCGCGTCAGCGACAAGGAGTTCGACCTGATCTATACCGACGATGGCGTAGGCATTCCACAGGAGAAGTTGACCCACGACGGCGCTACGCTCGGCATGAGCCTCATCGATAGCCTGGTGGAGCAATTGAACGGCTACCTCACCGTGGAAAGCGACGGCAAGGGTACACGGTATCACATCCGCTTCAAGACGGCGTGATCCTGCGGTGCTCTTGCACCCGCCAACTGCCCCTGCCTGCTGGATTAGCCTTTCGCCAACTCAGCCTCCACCTCTTCGCTGAGCTCCATGTTGTGGTACACGGCGTTCACATCCTCGTCCTCGTCCAGCAGGTCGATGAGCTTCATCACGTTGCGGGCGGTCACCAGGTCCACCGGGATCGTGGAGAGGGGGAAGCGTTTCAGTTCCGCGCTCTTGCTCTCAATACCCAGTTGCTCCAGCTTCTGGGCCATGGAACCGAAGGCCGTGAACGGTGCCAGGATGATGAAGCCCTCCTCGTCGCGGATCACGTCATCCGCACCGGCGTCGATGGCCTCCATCTCGAACTCGTCGGGGTCCTTGCCCTTGAGTGCGGCGTTCTCGATGACGAATTCGGCCTTGCGCTCGAACACGTGCGCGAGCGAGCCCGTGGTGCCCAGGTTCCCTTCGCACTTGGTGAAGAAGCTGCGCACGTTGGCCACCGTACGCGTGGTGTTGTTGGTGGCCACGTCCACGAAAATGGCGACGCCGCCCGGGGCATACCCCTCGTAGGTGGTCTCCGCGAAATCCGCGCCCTCCCCGCCGGCGGCCTTCTTGATGGCGCGGTCCACGTTGTCCTTCGGCATGTTCATGCCGCGGGCGTTCTGGATGGCCATCTTCAACCGCGAGTTCGCGTCCGGATTCGGCCCGCCGGCCTTCACGGCCATGGCGATCTCCTTGCCGATGCGGGTGAAGAGCTTGCTGAGTTTGGCGTTGCGCGCGAAGATCTTGTGCTTGCGCTTTTCGAAGATGCGGCCCATGGGGGAATGATATTGGGAGTGGTCTGCCCTTCGGCGGGCTCAGGGTATCAGTGACAGGGCCGCGAAAATAGGCGAAGCCCCGTCCGCCGGATGGCGAACAGGGCCTCGTTCGTGGCGCACGTGAGAATTCCCCTTGTCGCGGGCGCCGCTGCTGTCAGTTGAACCCGAGGAGGGTAAGACCCACCGTTACAGGCATGACTTCCGGTGCGGTGCCGCTCTCGAAGAGGGGAGTGAGCCCGTATTCGGCGAAGAGGTTCAGGCCACCGATGCCGATCTGTGCGCGGGCCGCCAAGCGGTAGGGCAGCAGGTTGTAATCGCCCTTGTCGCGCACCTTCCTGTTCTCCCCGCCCTCGCGGAACTTCTGCTTGTACATCGTGTCGAAGTACCAGCTGCCCACCACCCCGGCGGCGAAGTGGAAGTTGCCCTTGCGATCGAAGCCGTTCTTCTCGTGGAACTTCTTCCATTCCTCAGGGGAGGAAGGGAGGGGCGCCTTCTTGGTGTTGAACTCGAACATGAGCGGCAGGCGCAGGCCGATCTGGCGCAGCTTGTTCTTGCTGAATTGCGGTTCATCCACGGGCGTTGCGAAGGTGCTGTCCCCGTTGTAGCCCAAGGTGGCGTTCTCGCTCAGGTGGTAGCCGGTGAACTCCAGCCCCAAGCCCCAGAACAGGCCCGCATGGTGGCTGCCGAACTCATATTTCTGCTCCATGAAGTTGATGCTCACCCAACGGCTGCGCAGATTGTTCAGCAGCATCGGCCCGGCTTTGGGGCCATCGCCATAGCGCCCATCGGACGTGATGAAGGTGTTGATGCCCACGTCGATGCCGCTCCAATAGGTGAACACATTGCGTCGCTCGCGTCGGGCGTCATCTATGGCGTCGGTCAGGCTGTCCGCAGAAAGGACGGAAGCGAGTTTAGTGGTGCTGATGATGCGGACCACCTTGTGTTTGAACTCGAGGCGGATGGTGTCGTTGCCATCATCGTCCTTGTCCTTCACCTGGGCATAAGCCCCTTGCTTCGAGTTGATGCCCAGTTCCAGGCGATGCTGCTCCAAGCCACGCTCCATGGAGGTGTCCACTCGAGCGGTGTCGGTCTGGGCGAGCGCGGCCAATGGCAGGACTGTGGCGATGGCGAGGAGGTTACGGGGCTTCATCGGTTCGTTGTGTTCTGTTCGTAGGACAGTGAGGGGCCCGCTTTGTTACAGGATGACCGAAAAAAACCGGGAACATGGGTCTCAGCGCCAGCACGGAACGCCGGAAAACACGCAGGCCCCGATAGTCGGGGCCTGCGTGAAAGAGCTATTGAAAGTTCAGGCTTCCGGCCGGAACACGAAGCGCATGTGCTCTGTCTTCCAGGTGCCGGAGGGGTTCTCACCGATATCCACCCGCTCCAGTTTGCGCAGGACGTAGGCGCGCAGCTCGGGATCCGCGCTCACGGCGGAGATCACTTCGACCTTGCCGGCCGCATTGATCACGAAGCTCACACGTACCTCGCCGTCCATCTCACGCTTGCGCTCCATGAGCGGGTAGGTGACATACCTGTTGAGCTGCTTCTTCAGCTCACGTTCCTGTGCGCTGGGCACATCGGCGCGGAGCGGATCGGCGGGAGGTGCCGCCTGGGCAGCGGCGAAGGTGGATGCGAGGGCGAGCATCAGGAGGCTACGGGAAATGGAGGTCTTCATGGGGAAGAAGTGTTGTGCGCGTATGCTCATCGGACGCTCAAAGGTGCCGGGTTGTTACACGCGTCTTCCATGTTCGTGACGGATGGCGCATGCCGATGGATGAACGGACGTATCCTCCAACGGCAGTATGAAAAGCGAACGCCGCTCGTGAAGGAGCGGCGTTCGCGAAGCCCGGGGGCGGCATACCCCTTATGCCTCGGGCCGGAATACGAACTTCATGTAAGTGGTCCTCCAAAGACCGTCGGGGTTGCTGCCGACGTCCACCTTGGCCAGTTTGCCCAGCACATAGTCGCGCAGTTCATCGCTGGTGCCGTCTGCACCGATCACCTTCACCTGCCCTTCGGTATCGATCACGAAGCTCACGACCACGGCGCCGTCCATATTGCTGCTACGGGACATCAGTGGATAGCTGACGTACTTGTCGATCTGGCGCTGGAGTTCACGCTCCATGACGGTGGAATTGCTCGTGGTCATCGGCGCGACCGGTTCGGTGGCGCGTACGCCCACCGCGGCGAAGACGGTAACGATCGCGATGGCGGAACGGGTGGTCAGGGCTTTCATGGCTGCGTGGTCTTTGGTGTTTCCGGTGATAGGACGCCCAAAAGTGCCGGCTTGTTACAGGGATCAGCGCTGATCGTGAGGAGAGGCGTTGGGCGGGTGATGAACGGCGGACGGGCCGGGCTCGGGTCCAGGCGCACCATCCCGACGGTCCAGTATCAAAGAGCGGACGCCGCCCCATGAAGAGCGGCGTCCGACGGAGTCCGACCGGAATGTACCCCTTACACCTCCGGACGGAAACTGAAACGCATGTGCGTGGTCCTCCACAGGCCATCGGGGTTGTCGCCGATGTCCACCCTGGCCAGCATGCGCAGGACGTACTCGCACAAGGCGGTGTTGGCACTGAGGGCATTGATCACCTTCACCTTGCCTTCGGTGTCGATGACGAAGCTCACCAGCACCTCACCGTCCATGCGATGGGCGCGGTCCATGAGCGGATAAGTGACGTACTTGTTGATCTGGCGCTCCAGCTCGCGCTCTTTGTCCACTGAAGGAGCGGGAGCGGCGACGGGAAGGGGTTCAGCGGCGCGAACATGGCCGAGTGTGAACACGGTAGCCAGCGTGATCAGGAAGTGGGTGGCGGAGGTTTTCATGGCGCGTTGGTACTGATCGGTTTCTGGGCATTGGACGGCCTGGTGCCGGGATCTGTTACAGGTCACATAGGCCGAATGGATGAACGGATGTCCGTTGGTGATGAGCGGCGAAGCCCCGCCGATCGGGGCACAAGAAGGCACGCGCCATGTGGCGGGTTCGCCAAAAGGCCTGCAAGAAATCCTAAGGATGGTGAACGGCCGGACTACCTCAGCCGTGTTATCGGCCGGTGCTCGCGGAGATCGCGAGGTTCTTGCCCAAACGGACCTTCCAACGGTCACGCGTGGTCTTTCGTTGAACCTCCACCCCTCCCTCTCCGCCCGTGATGGCACCGAGGCCCTTGTTCACCATCGCCAGAGCATCCTCGCGATCGAGCCCGTTCGTGCGCTCCCTTGTTTCCAGTACGCCGTTCCGGACCGTATTGGCCAAGACCGCACCGATGGGCGTGCCGCCGGGGGAGGAGCGCTCCACGGCCGCCATGGCGGGCTGCTCTTGCTGTGATGCGACGGGTATTCCCGGACCATCCTCTCGTGGTGTGGGCAGAGGCTCCTGTGCCAAGGCCGGCGCGGGTTCCTGTTGCACGGGCATGGGGCTTTCCACGAACTGCGGCTCAGGCTGCGGATTCAGCGGCACGATGGACGGCGCAAGTGGCTCCTGCCGTTCCTTCTTCCCCGCAGGCTCACCGTCTTTGCGCGCCGGGGCATCTTCGCGAAGGCCGGGTCGGGACCCTGCGGCCCCATTCTCCCTCAGGGTCTCGGTTCTTTGGTCGCCGTAGCTAGGCGAAGGCGACTCGGGACCCTCATTCTCCCTCAGGGTCTCCGCCTCGGGACCCTGAGGCGCTGGCGTGACCGGAAGCGGCGTCCCCTTCGCCTGCTCGCGAGGCTTCTCCTTTTCAGCGACCGCAGGCCCGGCATTCGTCTCTTCACGCATCATCCACCAGACGAAACCGATCAGCAATGCGATGCTGGCGGCAACGGCATAGCGCTGCCATAGGGCGATCACGCGTACCTCGCGTTTCTTCAATCCTTCCTTCCCGGCGAAGACGATGGGCTCCGGGGCGACACGGGCGGCAGCGACCAGTCGCTCAACGCGACCCGCTTCCGGACGGGCAGCCATGAACGCCTTGAGCGCCCCTTGCTGGTCAGGGGACAGGTCACCTTCTTTGGCAGCGATGAGGAAATCCGTGAGCCGATGAGCGTCCGGCAAGCCTTGGGGCGGGAAATGACGCTCGATGGTGGGCTTGTGCGCGAAGGACACTGCTTCTGCTTCGGCCTTGCTGATGGCCAAGCGCTTGGCGTCCTGCTCATGCTCGGGATGCTCGTAGAGGAACTTGTCCAACGCGAGTTCCTGCGCCTTCTCCAGGTCGCCTTCCATGCGCGCTACGAGGAACTCATTCAGGCGGGCCGCATCCGGCATTCCCACAGGCGGAAGGCGCTTCTTCAACTCGGCCTTCCAGTCGATAGGCTCAGACGTTCCATCATCCACGGTGGGCAAGCCACCCATGTCGGCACGGAGGTCCGGATTCGCCGCGAGGAAAGCGTCCAACTCGCGCTCCTGCGCGGGCGTAAGGTTCCCCTCGATGCGGTCGAGCAGCCAGGCTTCGTATGTGGTGCGGTCCAAGTTCACAGGACGATCTCCAGTTTGCCGAGGTATTCCTTCAATGCGGTACGGCCGCGGTAGATGTACACTTTCACCTGCGTCAGGTTCAGGCCGGTGAGTTCAGCGATCTCCTCGTAGGTGTACCCTTCCAGGTCGCGCAGCAGGATCACCGAGCGCTGTACCTCCGGCAATGTAGCGAGACCGGCATCGATGATCCGTTTCAGGTCCGGTTGTGAACCTTCGCTGGTGTACTGCAGGTCCTCATGGTGCTCCTCCATCCGTGTGCTCCGCTGCCCCCTGCGCACGGTATCCACCATGATGTGGTGCGCCGTGGTGAAGAGGTAGCTCTTGGCCTTGGTCGCATCAACCTCCTCCACCTTCTGCCACAGCCGTGCGAAACTCTCCTGCACCACGTCCTTCGCCGTATCGGCATCCCGAAGATGCTTCAGCGCGAAACGGTACACGCCATCGCTGTGCATATCCACGCAGGTATTGAAGTCGTGCAGGGTCATTTCCGCTGGGGAAAGGCGCCTTGGATATGCGTAGGACCGTGAAGGCCAGTCTAAAGTTACAGGCGAGTCCCCAAGGGCTCCAAAACCGTAACTCGCCGCCATGGACGGGGCGAAGCTGAAAGTAAGGGCACGGGCAGGTCTCTTCCCTGCGCTCATCGGGTTGAACGCGCTGGCGGTGCTCGCATTCCGCCACTTCGTTTCCCTCGACGGCCCGATGCATCTGTTGCATGCCGCCGTTCTGCGCGACGCGCTCTCCGGGAAGGTCAGGGCAGCGGAAGGCATGTGGGTGGATGTAGGAAGTTTGGACCTGAACCTCGGCGACCTGTTGCTGATCGGCCTGTCCGGTCTGGTGCATCCGTTCGTGCTGCACAAGTTGCTGGCGGTGGTCGCCGTCACCTGCGTGTGCATGGGCGCTTGGCGGATGGCCCGCGCGTACGAGCGCGACCTGAACGCGGCCTGGCTCCTGGTGCTTCCCTGCGCCTTCGGGTTCACCCTGTTGTTGGGGCTGTTCCACTTTCTAATCGCCGTCGGTATCGCCTTCGCCATCTCCGGCTGGTGGGTCTCGCGACCCTCGATCCGCTGGCACGAACTCCTGTTGCTTCTGCTCGGCTGCGCAGTGGGCACGTTCGCGCACAAGACTGGCGGGGCCTTGCTGCTGCTGCTCGCGGGTTTGCACGAGGCGGTGCTGCGCGCATGTGATGCCGGCGCATGGCGCGCGCGCTGGGCGGCCTTGCCATCATGGACCGCACCGGTGCTGGCCACTTCCATCGTGGTGTCCGGTCTGGTCGCAGTGGCGTTCCGTTTCTCCGCGACACCCGTCATCCACCCGCATGAGCCGCACCGGCCGCTCTGGGAGTTGATCACCCTCCGCCCACTGCTGCTCACGGACAGCATCGCCGAGCGGCCCTTGCGCATCACTTGCGGCAGCGCATTCATCGGGCTTCTCGCAATGGCAGGGTGGGAACGGCGCCACTCGCTCCGGAAGCCCACACCGGCCGACGCGCTTCTGTTGACCGCCGTGATCCTCCTCCTGGTCTCGTTCATCCGCACGCCGAAGACCGAATTGCTCTATGTGACCGACAGGGCGCAGTGGCTCGCCTTGTTGCTTACGGTCTGCTGGCTGAGCGTACAACGCCTTCCTCGAACGCTCACGCCCATCATCGCATTGGGCATCCTGTCGCTCCACACGGTTCGACTGGTCTACATCGAGCGCCGGATGCACGGCATGGAAGCGCGGGACCGCGCGGTGTTGGCGGCTGCGCGTTCGTTCCAGCCCGGTGCGCTCGTGGTGCCCGTGGTGCTCGATGACGATTGGCTCGCCCGCCACCGCACGGCCTATGCGGCCATCGGCCATGATGGCATCCTGTTCACAGGCAGGGACCATCTGCGCTTCGGCTGGAAGACACCGCCCATCCATTACCTGCGGAACTACGTCCTCTCGCCCGAGAACAACTGGGGCTGGATCGGTCAACACATCCGCAAGGGCATCGCGCCCGAGCTGCGGCAGGTGCTGGTGCTGGACGCAGCGGACGAGGCCGCGTTGCCCGCTTGGCGCGGATTGCACGGAACACTTCGCGAGGACTACGCCCTCACGTGCGACGAGGGCTATGCGCAGGTGTGGACGCGAAAGACCTCCCCTTGAGCCCGCATCCACACGTTGGAAAGCCATGAGCCGGGCCCCGTCAATAACTACCGACAACGGTCTTCATGGCAAGCATCCCTTTCTCAGGCATCAAGCATCTTTGTGAACACCTCCTCTGCCATGCGACATTCCACCGTTCTGGCGCTCGCCCTCCTTTCCACGGTCCATGCGGTTTCCGCCCAGTTCGGCCCCCTCCACATGACGGCCCGCACCGAAGTGGATGGGCCACGACACGCATCGTTGAATGACCTGGACGGCGATGGCGACAAGGATGTGCTCGCCATCTCCAACGATGGCCACTTGCGGCTTTTCCGCAACGATGGCTCGGCGAACGTGGGCCGTGCCGAGGACGCCGGGTACGTCTATTGGCCGGATGCGGTACGTTTTGTGGACTTCGACGGGGACGGCGACGTGGATGTGCTAAGTGGCAGCCGATCCTACCAAGTGGCCGACACGATCCGATGGGCCAGTAATGATGGCACCGGACATTTCGCGCCTGCCCAGGTGGTGGCTCATGGCTCCTATTACCTGTACGATGTGGATGCGGCCGACATGGATGGCGATGGCGACATGGACATACTCACGGCCAGTGAAGGCGATCACCTGTTCGCGTGGTATGCCAACGATGGATCCATGGTATGCGGCCCACCGCAGGACATCGACACGGACCACATCAGCCCGCGTTGCATCGCGACCGGCGACCTGGACGGGGATGGGGACATGGACGTGGTGCTCGGTACCGGAGTTGACAGTGATCTCACTTGGTATGCCAATGAGGGAGGTTCTTTCTCCGCAGGACAGGAGCTCTACACCTTTTCGAACGCCGTGGTGGACATCCTCGTCGATGACGTGGACGGCGACGGCGATGCGGACGTGCTCGCCACAGCGGGCTATCCCGGCATCCGCGAGTTCATCAACAATGGATCGGGCGACCTGACCGCATCGGTGGAGCTTCCTGTCACCGCTTCAACAGTGCTCGGCCTGGAGGACATCAATGGTGATGGGCTCCGCGATCTGTGGGGGCTTTCCGGAAGCGTATTGAAGTGGAGCCCCGGAGATGGGAATGGCAACTTCACCGGTGTTACGGACGGCATGTCGGGCACCGGGGTCACCATGACCTTCGCATGCATCGGTGATCTCGATGGCGATGGTGCGAACGACCTGGTCTCGACCTGGAGCGAATTGGACGAGGTCTGGTACATCCCGAATACCGGCACCGGGATCTTTCCCGCCGTTCCCACGATCTTCTCCCAAGCGATGAACACGGTGCGCGTCCTGCGGTCAGCGGACATCGATGGCGACGGTGACCTTGACGTGGTGGCGAGTTCACAAGGCGACCACCGCGTGGTCTGGCTGGAGAATACCGCCGGACCGATGTGGCCGGAGCACCCCGTGCTGGAGCTGTATGACTACTGGGTGAGCGACTTCGTGTGCATCGATGCGGAAGGCGACGGCGACATCGACCTGCTGGCGAACATCCGGAGCACGCTCAACTATGGCGATATGCACTGGCTCCTCAGCGACGGCGCCGGCCATTTCACGTTGGGTGCCCTGGTGGACGAATTCTCCGATGGCGGGCACTTGGGCCTGAGCGACCTGGACCAGGACGGCCTCGTGGACATCCTGTACTACTACAGCAGCTTGAAGTACCTGCGCGCGCTGCCGGGGGGCGGCTTCGAGGCACCGGTCTCGCTGGGAAGTTCGCTGGCGTTCTATGCCGGCGATGCCGGGGACATCGATGGGGACGGTGATATTGATATCGTAGGCCAGGTGAACAACCCGGCGGGTGTGGCCTTCCTGGAGAACGACGGGAGCATGCAGTTCGCCGATCCGCAATTCATCGAGGAAGGCGTGTCTCCCATCGCGGTGCGCTTCGGTGACGCCGATGGTGATGGCGACCAGGATGTCTTCACTTCCGGAAGCTACGATCATGGATTGACGTGGTACGAGAACGACGGAGGCTTCTTTCTCGAACAGCATGTGCTGGGTGAGAGCGCCATGGATTATTACCGGGATGCCGTCCTGGTGGAGGACCTGGACGGCGACGGCGACGTGGACGTGGCGGTGAGTGGCAACCAGCAGTTCGCTCCCTCACGCTTCTTCGCCAATAACGGCAGCGGCGATCTCGGTGCGCCGATATCCCTTTCCCCCGGCCACGGCGATTGCTTCGCATTGTGCGCGGCCGACTTCGACGGTGACGGCGACAAGGACATCGCCCAATCGCTCGACGCGAATTCCATCTGGATCACGCTCGGCTATGCGGGCAGTCCCTACCAATTGAGCGGTCACCTGTACTTCGATGCGAACGGCAACAACCAATATGATACCGGTGAGCCCGGTCTTCCGGGCGCGCAACTGGTCATCGACCCGCCCGCCGCCGCGCCGGTGGTGAACGCGGACGGCTCCTGGTCCGTGCTGGCCGATGCCACCACGTATTCGATCACGGCCATTCCGCCGGGCAGTGGTTACCTCGCCGTGGCACCGGACTCCTACCAGACCACCCTGACTTCCGGCGAACCCTTGCAAAGCGGGTTGGACCTGGGCTTCACCACGGCTACGCCCGCCCCGCAGGCGTTGGCGAACGTGACCACCTCCTTCCTCACCTGCACCGGCCAGGCGCCGCTGTGGGCCACCGTCACCAACACGGGGAATACCCTGCTGAGCGGTACGGCCAAATTGGGCATCGACCCACTGCTCAACTATGCGAGCGCTATCCCCGTTCCGGACGCGGTGAACGGCGACACGCTCATTTGGAACTTCACCGACCTCGGCCCTGGTGCGGCCTTGACCTATGCCGTGCTGCTGGTGATGCCCGGCGCATCATCCGCCGGTGAGGCCGTGGTGGACGGTCTGCGCATCGAAGCCGGTGTGAGCGGCGGCGGACCGATACCCGCCGTTGTGGATCAGATCACCGACACGATCACCTGCTCCGGTCCGGCGAACACCAAGGTATCCGACCCGGCGGGCGAAGGCGAGTTCCACCTGATCCCGGTGGAAACGCCCTGGCTGGACTACACCATTGCATTCCGCAACACGGGCACCACGGTCGCGACCACCGTCGTGGTGGAAGATCCCCTGCCTGCCTACCTCGACGTCTCCGGCCTGCAGGTGCTCGGCGCATCGCATCCGTACACCCTGTCGGTGGTGGAGAGCGACCAGACCGCTCCGGTGGTGAGCTTCAACTTCACCGGCATCAACCTGCCCACCATGACACAGAACGCGGCGGGCAGTCAGGGCTTCGTCACCTTCCGCATCCCGGTGATCAATGTGGAACTGCACCACGGCTACCAGTTCTACAACCAGGCGACGATACATCTGTACGGCGATGGAGCGCTCGAATTCCAAGCGGACACGTGGGTGTCCGTAGCCGTCTGCAACGAGATCGAGGTGCCCATCCTCTTCGGCACCTGGGGTGGCGACTACCTGTTCACCACCTACGAGGAGATGCCGTGGACCTTCACCACCTACCAATGGTACCTCAACGGCGAGCCGCAGGAAGGCCAGACCGGCAGCACCATCTATCCGCAGGTGAGCGGCAGCTATACGGTGGAGATCACCGACCTCTACGGGTGCACGGTGATGAGCGCGCCCTACGACTACGTCATCACGAACGTCCCGGACCCAACGAGGCCCGCGTTCCGCTTGGTGCCGAACCCAGCGACCGACGCCGTTCGCATCAGCGGCCCGGTGGATCCGGTCCGTTCGCTGGAACTGCTGGATCCCTTGGGACGCGTGGTCGCTCGGCGTACCGTGACGAACACCCAAGACCTGCTCATCCACCGGGACGGTCTGCCCGCCGGTTTGTACACGCTGCGCCTTATGGACCGCAACAGCCGGGTGATCACCACCGATCGATTCCTCTTCCAGTAACAGAACGCATATGCTCCGCTACATCCTGGTCTTCTCCTGCGCGACCGGTCTGCTCGTCGCACGCGGTCAACAGTTCAGCGCGTACAAGCCGTTGAACTTCCCCGAGGCCACCAACGTGCAGGATGTGACCGCTGGCGACCTGGACAACGATGGCGACCCCGATATCGTGATCGGCACGGATGGCGGCCATGTGAGCGCGTGGTTCAACCAGGGCGGAGGTGTCTTCGGCGAGGCCGTGCGGCTGGCCGAGGCCGGGCGGGTATACCAAGTGAAGCTCGTAGACCTGGACACCGACGGGGACCTGGACGTGACCTACGTGAACTGGGCCACCCCGGACGCGGCGTGGTGCGAGAACCTCGGCGCGGGCAGCTTCTCACCACCACAGACGCTGGTGGACGAGCTGGCGGCCAACACGGCCTGCTCGCTCGATTGGGCCGATGTGGATGCGGACGGCCACCTGGACCTCTTCCTCTCCAGCTACATCAACGGCGTGGTGGCCTGGTACCGCAATGACGGGAACGAACTTTTCGGCCCGCGCGAATCCATCGTCAGCTGCCCGTACGCCTGGGTGTGCGCGGCAGCGGACATGGACGACGATGGGGATGTGGACATCGTGACGGCCGGCGACGGCATCTCCTGGAGGGACAACCAGAACCACCACTTCACCGGCACGCTGCCGTACAACGGCGGCTACATCGCCACGCAGCTCAGCGACGTGCGCGGATTGGTGCTCTACGACCAGGGCAACGACGGCTACCCGGACATCTTCGTGGCCGAAGAGTGGAACGATCGCGTGGTCCACTACACGAACGACGGTACCGGCAACTACTCCTGGCTGAACTATGTGAGCGACTACGCGACCGGCCTGCCGGGCGTGGAAGCCCTGCGCCTGCTGGACCTGAACGGCGATGGTTACGAGGAGATCGTCGCGGCCGTCAGTGACGACAACAGTATCCGCCTGCTCTCCGGCAGCGGAAGCGGCATCCCCTTGGTCACCGGCGTCATGGGCGCTTCGGGCATGGCGGTGGCGGACTTCAACGGCGATGGCCTCACCGACCTGGTGACCGCCGCGGCGGATGCCGGCGAGGTGGCCGTGTACGCCGGCGACGGCAACTACGAATACACGCTCCTCCAGACCCTCACCGAGGTGAGCGGCACGGTGCTGGACGTGGCCGTCGCGGACCTAGACGGCGATGGGCTCAGCGACATCGTGGAGGCCTTCTACGGGGCCGAGGTCATCGGCTGGAAGCGCAACCTCGGGGGCGACCAGTTCGGTCCTGTGCAGGTGATCGATGACGCCACCCCCGGTGTGCAGCGCTTCCTGCCGCGCGACGTGGACAGCGATGGCGACCTGGACGTGGTGACGTCCTTCTACCAGGACCGCATGGTGTGGTACCGGAACAACGGGAGCGGCGTTTTCACCGCTCCGCTCATCATTACCAACACCTTCGGGCCGGGCGATGAGTTCGACATGGGCGACTTCGACGGCGATGGCGACCTCGACCTCGCGGCCTGCGACTTCTCCGCGAGCAGCATCGTCCGGTTCGAGAACCCGGGCAACGGCAACTTCGAACCGCCCGTCGCCGTGGCCACCAGCCAGTCGAACGTGCGCAACCTCGTTTGCGCGGACGTGAACGGCGACGGCGTGGCCGACATCGTCTTCTTCAAGGAGTATTCCGGCGGCACCATGCTCTGCCTGAATGATGGTAGCGGCACCTTCGCGGCCCCTACGGTCATCCAGCCCGGCCTTTCCCAGTTGTACGAACTGGCGGCCGACGACCTGAACGGTGATGGATGGGACGACGTGGTCATCGCCCGGGGCACCACCCCCTCGCTGCTCTGCATGGGCAGCAACGGCGATGGCACCTTCACCGCGCTCGATACCGCCGATGTGGGAGAGGGCATCCTCTACGGCTCACTGGACATCGCCGATTTGGACGGCGATGGCGACAACGACCTGGTGGCCGCCGCCACCAATCTGGACTACCTCTTCAAGTGGTTCGCGAACGACGGCACCGGGCACTTCCCCACGAGCGATACCATCGACGTCGGGTACAACGCCGCCGGCTGGGACGCGGCCGAAATGGATGCGGACGGCGACCCCGACCTGCTCGTGGCCTATAGCGCCGACCTGCGCTGGTACGAGAATTTCATCGGCAGCCCGTACGCGGTGAGCGGCCACGTGTACCACGACGTGGACGGCAACGGCACCTTCAGCGGCGGCGATGCGGCCTTCCCCGGAACGCCCGTGATCTGCGACCCGTCGGCCAGCGTGCCATACAGCGGTGCCGGTGGTTTCTACCTCTTCCATACCGACCCGCAGGCCTACACCCTGAGCACCCCGCCCCCATATCCGTGGTGGCAGCTCGCCTCAGCACCCGATACCTACAACGTGGAGCTCACTCCACAGGCACCGGTGGCGGAGAACGTCGACTTCGGCTTCGCTGCAGCCTATGACACGCTGGTGGTCTCGGTATCCAGCACGTCCGCGCCGTTGCGTTGTGACGTCCCCTACATGCGCTGGCTGGACCTGGTGAACAGCGGCACGCAGGAGGCGGTGGTCCAGCTGGACTTCGTGCCGCAGGCCGAGGAAACCATCCTTACGGTGGAGCCGGCCCCCGACCAGACCATCGGCACCATCCTCCGCTGGAATTTCACCCTGCCCCTCTTCGGAACGAAGCACATCGCCCTGCTGGCCGAGAACGACCAGTCCCCCTTCCTACAACTGAAGGACTCCGTGCATGCCCAAATGACCGCGCCCGGCATCACCTTCAACTATTCGCTGACGCACCTGCGCAACGTGCTCTGCGCCTTCGACCCGAACGACAAGCAGGTGGAGCCGGAGGGCTACGGAGAATTCGGCGCCATCGACATCGGCACTGAGCGCCTCACCTACACCGTGCGCTTCCAGAACACCGGAACAGATACCGCGTTCACGGTTATGGTGCGCGACCGCCTCAACGACCACTTGGACCCAGCGACCATAGCAGTGCTCGGCTCTTCGCACCCGCTCACCTCACTGAACGTGGAGAACGATGGGGAGGCTGTCTTCCGCTTCGAGAACATCCTGTTGCCCGACAGCAACGTGAACGAACCCGCCAGCCACGGCTACGTGGTGTTCAGCATCGGCGTGCGGCCCGGCGCGCCGGACGGCTCCACCATCGAGAACAGCGCGGACATCTACTTCGGCAACAATGGCGCGGTGGTCACGAACACGGTGCTGAACACGCTGGTAGACTGCTCCAGCTTCGGGGCCGACATCACTTGGCTCGATGGGGCCACGCTCCTGGCCAGCGACGGCCTGCACTACCAATGGTACCTGAACGGCGAAGCGCTGCCGGGCGATACCGCGCAACTCCTGATCATACCGCAACTGGGGGAATACACCGTGCAGGTGACCACCGCCTACGGATGCACCGCGCTCAGCGACCCCTTCGCCGCGCTCAACACCGCCATCGCCGAGGAGGGCGGCCTGCGCATGGCCATCGTTCCCAACCCGATGGGCGACTGGTCGCGCGTACACCTCAGCACCCCGCCGCCACCGGGCGCCACCTTGTGCATCCTGGATATGCACGGGCGGACCGTACGGACGGAACGCGCGGTCGCGCAAACGACCACCCTGCAACGCAACGAGCTCTCATCGGGCATGTACACGGTGTGCCTCATGGTGGAAGGACGACGCTTGGCCAGCGGGCGGTTCGTGATGGAGTGACCCCCCGGCATCACCACCCGCCTCTTCTACCTTGCGCCGATGCTTGATGCGAAGAATTTTTCTGCGTTCGTCATCCGAGGGATGGTGACCTGCACAGTGTTACCGGTCGCACTGTCCTCGAACGCCCAAAGCACCGCCATCCTCCTGGACGGCCGGTTCGATGACTGGTCCCCGGCACTGACCACCTTCACGGACAACAACGCGCCTACCACGGGGATCGACCTGCAGAGCATGCAGGTAACGAATGACGAGGCTTACCTCTTCATCAAGCTCACCGTGGGCAGCGAGGTGGACCTGCAGGACGACCTGGTGCCGCAGACCATCCGCCTGTACATCGATGGCGACAACAACAGCTCAACCGGGAACGCCGTTCAGACCGGCTATGGCGCGGAGGTGCAAGTGAAGTTCGATACGCGCACTGTGACGGAGTACTTCGGCGCGAGCAGCACCGTGAGCTGGAGCAACTTGGACCTGGTGCCCTTGCCCACCACCACGGGCACGGTGTTCGAGATCGCCATCGCGCGCAACGCGAAGCCCGACGGGGTGAACGACCTGTTCGCCTCGGGTACGGTGAAATTGCTCTTCCGCGAAACGGACGGCGGGGATTCGATGCCCAACAGCGGCACCGTGTTCAGCTACACCTTCGACGGTACGCCCACCGTGCAATCCGCACCCATCCCCGTGACACGCGCGGACGCTCCGCTCGTGCGCATCACGGCGTGGAACGTGCTGGCGGACGGCATCACCAGCGCAGCGCTTCAAGGGCAGTACCAGCGCATCCTTTCGGCGCTTTCCCCGGATGTGATCGGCTTCAGCGAATGCGTGACCAGTACGGCGGCACAGGTGAAGACCAAGCTGGATACCTGGATCCCGATCGGCGGCAGCGGCTGGAATACGGTGAAGGACGACTACGACATGGTGATCGCCTCGCGCTGGCCTATCACGCAATCGTGGCCTTCGCTCACGCGCCAGTTCGCAGCGCTCATCGACCTGCCTTCCTCCTATGCGACCGATCTGCTCATTACCGCCGCGCACCTCAATTGCTGCACGGCCGATGCGACCCGTCAGAACCAGGCGGACGAATATGTACGCTTCGTTCAGGATGCCAAGAATGCCGGCGGCGCCTTTACCCTGCCCGCGAACACGCCCATGGCGTACGCGGGTGACCTGAATTCGGTGGGCTACGTGCAACAGATGACGACCCTGCTCACCGGCGACATCGTGAACAACGCGACCTACGGCGCGGACGGGCCGATGGACTGGGACGGTACGGCCGCGGCTTCCGCGGAACTGGAGCAGACCGACGCGCGCATGGCCTACACCTGGCGCAGCAGCACCAGCGCCTATCCGAGCGGAAGGCTTGACCACCTGTTCTTCACGGACGCCGCGATGGGTCTCGCCAAGTCGTTCACGCTGCGCACCGAGGTGATGCCCCCGGCCACGCTCACCGCGCTCGGCCTCAACGCCACGGATGCGTCAACGGCGAGCGACCACTTCCCCATCACGGCGGACTTCACCGTTCCGCTGGCCAACGTGCAGGTGAGCGTCCGGTGCTTCTTGGAAGGGCCCTACGATGCGAACACGGGACTCATGCACGACAGCTTGCGTGTGCAGGGTCTCGTACCGCTCTCGGAACCGTACACCGCGCTCGGCTTCACTCAGGTGAACGGTGGTGGCGAAAACATGGCCCCCGCCGTGCTGAACACCACGGGCAACAACGCCATCGTGGATCAGGTGCTCTTGGAATTGCGGGACAAGAACGACCCCACGGTCATCCTGGGCACGCGTTGCGCATTGCTGCAACGCGATGGCGATGTGGTGGACATGGACGGCAGCTCGCCGGTGACCTTCGCACGCACCGGCGATCAGTACTATTTGGCGGTGCGGCACCGCAACCACTTGGGCGCGATGACGGCCAACGCCATCGCCCTCAGCAACGCTCCTGTGCTCATCGACTTCACTGCACCCACCACCAGCACCTACGGCACGAACGCGACCAAGTCGGTGAACGCGGTGCAGGTGCTCTGGGCGGGCAACACCGTGCGCGATGGTGCGCTGAAATACACGGGCAGCGGCAATGACCGCGATGCCCTCCTGGTGAAGGTAGGCGGGAACACACCGAACAATACCTCCATCGGCTATGCGGTAACGGACGTGAACATGGACGGCACCGTCAAGTACACGGGTGCCGGGAACGACCGCGACCCGATATTGGTGAACGTGGGAAGCACCACGCCGAACAGCACGCGCACGGAGCAAGTGCCGTAACGCCGGGTGGCAACGGACGTGGACTTCGCGCGTCTACCTTTCGTCCAACCACCTGACAGCATGCAGCGTTCGCTTACCGTCCTCGCTCTTCTCTCCATCGCCTTCACCTCCACCGCCCAGTTCGGCCCACAGCACTTCGCTTTCGACAGCGACGTACATTACCCCTACCGCATCTGGTTCGACGACCTGAACGGCGATGGCCATATGGACGCGATCGCCTGGGACAACAACCAACTGCTGTGGTGGGCCAATGACGGCAACGGTGTGTTCGGGGAAAAGCAGGTGATCTTCAGCCAGTACCTCACGTACCCACAAAGGCTCACCTCCGCGGATATCGATGGCGATGGCGACAAGGACGTCATCGGTCAGGACGGCTGGTGGGCCAATGACGGGACCGGGAACTTCGCCTTCGCCAGCATCATCGATGACTTTTTCACCTTGGCGATGGTGGGCGATGTGGACGGCGATGGCGACGTGGACCTCGTCGGAAAGACAGGCGTGCTCAACGGCAACGTCATCACCATGTTCTTCGGTACTGTCATCAATGACGGTAACGGGAACTTCACCGATGGGGTGTCCCTCGGCAGCAACGCCGGGAACGACGTGAACGCAACGCAAGCCGATTTCGACGGCGATGGCGACATGGACATCGTAGTGGGGGGCGATGCGAATCTCAACGGGTACTATCCCAACTCGGGATCCGGTGCTTACGGTGCGCGTCAGCTGATCACCAACATGAACCTCTCACCCACCGTGCAGGCAGCGGATATGGAGGGCGACGGCGACCAGGACCTGCTGGTGCTCGGCGTGGCGCCCGGCAACCGCTGGTTCGCGAATGACGGGAACGCGGTGTTCACCGTGGCCGACACCATCGGCGGATCGACGCCGACAGCCGATGTGGACAACGATGGCGACGTGGACATGTGCGTGGGCACCGGCACGAGCTGCGATGCGAAATGGTACCGGAACGATGGTGGCGGCACGGCGTGGAGCACCCTGAACGTGGAGCTCTTCAGCGGGTACAACCTCGCGGGCACGCGCTACGCGTACGCGGACATCAACGAGGACGGCTTCCAGGACATGGCCATCTGCCACGGCCTGGGCATCATCGCGTGGTACCCGAACAATGGCGACGGCACTTTCGGGCTGCGCCAGCGCATCGGCCATGAGCTGAGCGGCGGAACGGGCATCTCGGTGACCGACCTGGACGGTGACGGCGACAACGACATCGCGGCAGCGGGCTTTTATGGTGACTGGGTCACCACCTACGCCAACAACGGCGACGGCACCTTCGCCCAGCAGGAAGTGGTGATGGAGCATCTGGACCAGGTGAACGTCTGCAGGGCAGCCGACCTGAACGGAGATGGCTTTCCGGAGCTTCTCACCAACAAGCCCGAAGCCGCGGTGCTGTGGAACGACGGCACCGGGCATTTCAGTCCCGGCACCTTGCCCACTAGCGGGGTGGCCCCACTGGCCGTGGACCTCGACGGCGACTTCGACCCGGACCTCGTGGGCACGGGCCAGTGGTACCGCAACGAAGGGAGCGGCAGCTTCACCGAAGTGGTGGATGCCACGATGAACATCGCGGGCGCAACGAGCGTGCGGTCGGGGCTGCTGAACGATGATGCCTTTCCCGACCTCATCTATTCCGGCGCTACGGTGAACGTGCTGTTGAACGACGGCAACGGCGTGTTCACCGTGCTCAGCACAACACCCGCATCCCCCCTCGGGGTGCTGGACATCGCGGACCTGGACGCCGACGGCGACAATGACCTTCTCGCCATGTCCAACGGCTTCGGCGACGTGATGTACGGTTACTTCAACGACGGCGATGGGGCGCTCACGGAGCAACAACTCGTGGTGGGCAGCCAGGGGATACCCCGGCATATCCTCGCGTACGACATCAACGGCGACGGTTACCCGGACGCCATCTGGGCGCGCAGCAACGGCTACGACCACAAGACCTATGCGACCCTGAACAACGGCGATGGCAGCATGGGCAACATCTTCCTGGTGGACCCGAGCGCCGAGAGCACAGCGGGCCTCGCCTTCGCCGACGTGAACGGCGACGTGGTGCCCGACCTCGTCGAGAGCCGCTTCCACACCATCGCCTGGCAGGAGAACCACTTCTTCGATGCCTTCCGCCTACGCGGCGATGTGTTCAAGGACTTTGACCAGGACGGCGTACGCGATGCCAGTGATGCCCCCCAGCCCTTCGCCGCGATGGGCATGAGCCCCGGTGGCGTGCTCAGTTGGACGAACAGCTTCGGCGAGTTCGACATGGCCGTGGACAGCGGGGTCACTTATCAGCTCTGGCCGCAAGTGCCCGCCATCTATCACGTGACCACGGTGCCAGATACGGCCATTGTGGAAGCGAACCTGAACGAACCCATCGTGGACAGCCTGCTCTTCGGTCTCGGCCCGGTGATCGATGCGGACGCGCAGGCGCTGACCATCTCCCGCACCTTGCTGCGCTGCAACACGGAAGGATCGTTCTACGTGGATGTGCGGAACGTGGGCAGCACCATTCTCACGGGTATCTCCGTGAACCTGCAACTCGACGAGGACTTCGCTGTGCTCGCCTCCTACCCTGCCGCTGATTCGGTCGTGGCGAATACGCTCTATTGGACCTTCGACAGTTTGCCATGGTTCGGCATCGGACACTTCCGAGTGGATGTGCTGGCCGGTCCTGTCGGGGCCGGTGGCATGGCCCATACGACCGTAGGATTCGCCAGCACGGGAGCGGTGCTCGCCGATAGCGCGGGCCTACAGACCATCTCCTGCGCGTATGACCCCAATGACAAGTCCGTACTCCCGGAAGGTGTCGGGGTGCATCATGCCGTGCCCATCGATCAGGACTGGCTGGATTACACCATACGCTTCCAGAACACCGGAACGGACACGGCCTTCAACGTGCTGCTCATCGATCGCTTGAGCGCTGACCTAGACTGGTCGAGCATGGAAGTGCTGGGCACCTCGCACCCGCTCACCAACATCTTCATCCAGGAGGACGGCGAACTGAACTTCCGGTATGACCACATCAACCTGCCGGACAGCGGTGCGAACATGGCGGGCAGCAATGGTCATGTGCGCTTCCGCATGCGGCCCTTACCGGACCGGCCGAACCTGACGGAGATCCACAACACGGCGGAGATCTATTTTGATTTCAACGCGCCGGTGATCACGAACACAACGCTCACCACCTTGGTGGATTGCGATGCCTTCACCTCCTCGATCACACAACTGGATGTGGACCTGCTGCAGGCCAGCGATGGCGAGAGCTATCAATGGTACCAGGACGGCCTTGCCATCGCGGGCGCCACTTCACAGGAACTCGTGGTGGAGGTCACGGGCTTCTACTCGGTGGAAGTCACGAATGCCTATGGCTGCGCGCCGATGAGCGAAGAACTGCAAGTGGTGATCTCGGGCATACACGGGCCGAACGCACTGCGCATGGCCGTGGTGCCGAACCCCATGAGCGATGCGGCCCGGGTGGTGTTCAGCGAAGCGCTCTCCGCTGATGCGCGCATCGAATTGGTGGACGCGAGCGGCCGCGTGCTGCGCACCCTGAACGGCAATGGCTCAAGCACGGTGGTCATCGAACGCGGGCACCTGGAGAGCGGGTTGTACGTCTTGCGGGTGTGCACAACGCGCGCCTGATCATCCATTGACCCATGCGCACGTCGCTCTTCTGCATCCTTCTCGGCGCGACTTGTACCTCGCAGGGCCAATTGGGGGAAGAGCATCGGTTCATTTATCCCTCGGGCGGACGCGCATTGGCCATCCGCGATGTGGACGGCGATGGGGACGGGGACTTCCTGCGCGAAACGGGAGGACATCTGATGCTTCATACGCAGGTGGGCCCCGAGGCCTTCCGCATGGAGGCCGACCTTGGGCTCGCGGGTACCGTGCATTGCATCCGCTTCGCTGATGTGAACGGTGATGGTGAACAGGACGTGTTGTTCGCCGACCAGGCCGGCGATCGCATCGGGGCCGCGTTCGGTCTTGGTGCCGGTTCCTTCGCACCTGTCAACGATCTGGTCGTCGGTATGAACGATCCCTACCGGGTGGAAGCCGCCGACCTTGATGGGGACGGGGATCTGGACCTCGTCCATTCCAGTGGCGATCTCACGAGCATCATCGCTTGGTCGGAGAACCAGGGGGGTGGTTCTTTCGTCGGAAATACCACGCTCTCATCCGGCTTTTTCGGATCCAGTTATTCTACCGAGTTCGAAAGCCGGTTCGCCATCGGCGACATCGACCAGGATGGCGACGCGGACATCGCCCTGCGCGCGCCGGACCTTGCCTGGTTGGAGAATGACGGCGCTGGCGATTTCGTTGAACACCCGATCCAAGGCACCGGTACGGACATCGCCATGGGCGATCTGGACGGAGATGCCGATCCCGATCTTGTTCTCATTTACCTCGGCTACGGTCTGGGCCGTATGCTCAATAACGGTGACGGCTCCTTCGCCAACGAAGAAGTGTTTCCGGGAACGCCCGAGCTCTCATGGATCGACCTCCAACTGGAGGACGCCGACGGTGATGGCGACCCCGACGTGTTCTTCCAGACCAATGGACTGGTCGCTCAGGTCAATGAGGTGCTAGGCCTTCTGAACAACGGGAGCGGTGCGTTCACCCAGTACTTCGAATGGCAGCATTACTACGCCGACCAGCTTCGCCACTATGCGGTGGGGCACCTCGATGGTGATGAGGTGATCGATGGGGTGGCCCACATGAACGACGGCATCCGGGCCGGGTTCTCAGCGGACAACCACCTGGTGCGTATCACCTCGTTCGCGCCGGTGAGCATCAACCCCGTGGACGTGAACGATGATGGTGCGATGGATGTGGTCGTGAGCAACTATGCGCCCTGGTCGCCCATGGATGAGGGACCCTGGCCCTGGGGCTTGGCCACCCACATGAACAGCGGGGGAGGCGAAATGCTCCAAGAGCCGCGGGCACCCTTCCCCGAAGCGCTCTCCACGCGCGGGAGCGTTGCCGCCGATGTGGATGGCGATGGCGACCAAGACCTTGCCGTCCTGTGGCAGGAACCCACGGTCGGCACTTCGCACAAGTGGCAGCTGCTCATCAATAATTCCGGCATGCTCGACACCTCCTCCTTCCTGAGCATGGAGCTTGCAGGTGTTGGAATACCGGCGCCTCTTGAATTCGCAGATGTGGACGGGGACGGCGATGCGGATGCCGTTTGCATGAGCGGCTCCTCGCGTGTGATGCTCAACAACGGCAACGGCGCTTTCACCACGCTTGGCACCTATTGGGTTTCTGGTACGGGCTATTTCCCGATGTGCTTCGCGCTCATGGATATGGATAACGATGGCGACCGGGACCAAGTGTGGGGACACGGGGGGCTGGACGGCGGGGGCCCGGATTCGCTCTTCTGGAACGCGAACGATGGCACAGGCGCGGTAGGCCCGGCACAATTCGCATGTCTCGCGCCGCTATCGGTCATACCTCCCTTGGATGGTCACTTCGAATATCGACTGCTCCGACACCCGGACCTGGATCTGGACGGCATCGAGGACCTCGTCCTCTTCAACCACGACAGCATCGGTGTGCTGCACGGCACCGGTGCCGGCACCTTCACCGACGGCTATGCCCTGCCCGCACCCGAAGCAAAAGCCTTGGCCATCGGCGACCTGAATGGTGACCAGTTCCCGGATCTGATCGCCATCGCCTCCAACGGCGACATCCTCTTCTGGCCGAACATCGGCGGTTCCACCTTCGGGGCCATGAGCATCGTGGCCGATGCCACCACGCAGAGCGGAACGGATGACATCGCACTGGCCGACATGGACAATGATGGCGACCTGGATGTGCTGACCTGTTCAGAAAGCGGCGCGGCGGCATGGTTGGGCAACAGCGGCGATCTGCCAACGGCATGGTCGCCTTCATCACCCGATGCGCTCCTTGCCATATACCCGAATCCGATGCGCAGTTCCGCGCGAATGGACTTGCCGTGGCCGCTTAATGCGGATGCGCGCATTGAACTGGTGGATGCGAGCGGCCGCTTGCTGCGCACGATGAACGGTAACGGCTCAAGCACGGTGATCATCGAACGCGGCCATCTGGAAAGTGGGCTGTATGTCCTGCACGTGGTACGTGAGGGTACGAGGCGCGGCGCGGCGCGCATCGTTGTGGACTGACCTGCCTCACCTGTTGTCCCGCTCCCGGTTGTCAAGACCTGAGCAGCGGTATCCTACCGGAACCCGCGCCCAACAACGTCCGGTGCGTATTCCTGTCGAAAATCGTTGACGTCCAGCGGGGGGGGCAATAGCTTCGCGACCGCTTATCCAGACACATGGCACTGAACGTACGCACGCTCCTGTTCCCCTTGGCCACTTTCTGCGCCCCGGCTTTGGTGGCCCAGACCTTTACGCTGAACACGACCCCGCTCACCAACGAATCGGCTCGCTCTGGCGGCTG
>JBGAJW010000064.1:0-28555 GCA_044224725.1 Flavobacteriales bacterium | reverse complement strand
TCCTGCATGGCTGGGCGAATGGGTTCTCCTTCGCCCGCCCATCGCGAGCTCCGGCGAACGAGGCGCGAAGATATCGGGGCGTACAACCACCATTCTCCCCTTCTTTGCTGACAGAATGAGGAACAAGAAGACCTTGCCGGTATGGGAGAACATTCCGGTGACGGGCTACGGCGCCACAGGCAAGGCCATCGCCAAGCGCGAAGGCCAAGTGATCTTCATCACCGGTGCGGTGCCGGGCGATGTGGCCGACCTGAAGGTGACCAAGAAGAAGAAGACCTGGGCCGAAGCCACGGCCATCCGCATCGTTGAGCGTTCGGCCGATCGCGTGGATCCCTTCTGCAAGCACTTCGGGGTCTGCGGCGGCTGCAAATGGCAGGACCTCTCCTACCCCAAGCAATTGGCGTTCAAACAGCAGGAAGTGACAGACAACCTGATCCGCTTGGGTGGTTTGGAACTGCCGGAAGTAACGCCGATCATCCCCTCCGCACGCACCACGCACTACCGCAACAAGCTGGAGTACACTGCGAGCGCTTTCCGCTGGTTCACCTCGGAAGAGCTGGCGACCATGGGCGACATCACCGATCGCAACGCGCTGGGCTTCCATGTTCCGGGTGGCTTCGACAAGGTGCTGCAGGTGGATGAATGCCATTTGCAACCGGAGCCGAGCAACAGCGTGCGCAACTTCATCCGCGCCTTTGCGGGCAAGCAGGAGCCCGGCTTCTATGACATCCGCAAACACGAAGGCTGGCTGCGCACGGTGATGGTACGCACCACTACGACCGGGGAGTGCATGGTGCTCATCGCTTTCGGGCAGGACCATCCGGAAGCACAAAAAGAATTGCTGGGCGCGGTGAAGGCGGAGTTCCCGAACATCACGTCGCTCTTGTGGACGATCAACCCCAAGGGCAACGACACCATTTTCGATCTGGACATCAAGACCTTCCACGGCAAAGACCACATCGTTGAGGAGTTGCAGGACGAAGGCTTCGCGAACCTGAAATTCCGCATCGGCGCGAAGAGCTTCTTCCAGACCAATCCGGAACAGACGCAGCGCATGTACGAGGTAACGCGCGAGCTTGCTGGCCTCACCGGAACGGAAAAGGTGTATGACCTCTACTGTGGCGCGGGCAGCATTTCACTCTTTCTGGCGCGGCATTGCGCGGAAGTGATCGGCGCGGAGCTTGTTCCTGAAGCCATCGCGGACGCGAAGAAGAACGCGGAGCTGAACGGCATCACCAACGTGACCTTCGAAGCGGGCGACCTGAAAGACCTGCTGAACGCGGACTTTATCGCACGTCATGGCAAACCCGATGTGCTCATCACCGATCCGCCGCGCGCGGGCATGCACGAGGACGTGGTCATGCGCATCCGCGAACTGGCGCCTGCGCGCATCGTGTACGTGAGTTGCAATTCCGCCACCCAAGCGCGCGATCTTTCACTTCTGAAAGACATGTACCGGATCACGCACGTTCAGCCCATCGACATGTTCCCGCACACCTACCACGTGGAGAACGTGGTGCGGTTGGAGCGGGTCTGATCGCATGACCCAGGTAGCGATCCCGCTGAACAAAGGCCGGCTCTTCCTCTTTCTGCTCCTGAGCTTGGCGTTCGTCGTCGGTGGCTTCTGGCTCTGGAACATCGCGGACAACTACTCGGGCTTCAAGCATTGGAAGGCGCTCCTGGGTGCCGTCCTTTGTGTTCCGCTCTTCGGCCTGGGCGTGGTGATCTTCGCTTACAAGCTCTTCGACTCCCGACCCGGCCTCATCCTGAACGATGAAGGCGTACACCGCTTGGGCCTGTTCGGTTTCCAGCGGGTGATCCCTTGGAAGCACATCACGCATTGCTCCATCAACAAAGTGAAGCGGACCAAGATCCTGCTGATCCATGTGGACAATGTGGAAGAGGTTCTGGCCCGGCTCGCGCCCATCGCCCGTTGGTCCCAACGCATGGCCCTCGCCCAATACGGTACGCCGCACAGCATGGCGAGCAGCAACCTGAAGATCGATATCGAACAGTTGAAAGCGCTGATCGAGAGCCGGGCGCAAGCGAGCGAGAGCTGATCGTGACCGACGCTCCCGAAGATCCGTGGTAGCTTTCAACTCCGCTGCTTTGGTAGCTTCGCTGTGAACGCGCTTTCCATGACCCGACCTTTCCTCCTCTCCTCACTCCTGCTGGCCTGTGGGAGTTCCCCCGCTCCGATCGACATCGATGGCGACGGAGTGATCTCCCCGGCTGAGCAAGCCACGGTAGAGGAAGTGCAAAAACCCGGAAAGAAGTTCGTGGAGGGCAAGGACTACGTCGTGCTCGAACGCCTTCGGGTGATCGACCCCAACGGCTTCGGGCAACCGATGGAAGCGTATTCGATCCTGGTACCGAAAGGTTGGAAGAGCCAAGGCGGCATCACGTGGCAGGTGGGCAACCCGTGCATGGTGGAATCCATTCGCAACCGCGTAAGCGTGACCAGTCCGGACGGAAGCATGGCGCTGGAGATCTACCCCGTGCAGCAGTGGGAATGGTGGGATGACCAGTTGATGTTGCAGACGCAGATGCAACAACAGCAGAACCCGGTGTTCAAGCGTTGCCCGATCGCCCAACCGATGGACGCGGGGCAATTCCTGCAAGGCCCGATGGCGCAGGAAATAGGCGCGCAGGTGTTGACGGTGGAGCCGAACGAAGAGATGAACAAGGTGCTCCGCGAACAGGCCCAAGCGGCGAACCAACAATACCAGCAGGCCGGTGTGAGCTTGGAGAACCGCCCCAGCGCCGCATTGGCCACGCTGCGTTTCCCTGACGGCAGTGGCGGTATCGCCTTGTGCAGCATCGGCATGACGGTGGCTTGGATGCCGAACTACATGACCGGTGGACAGAGCGCCAGCTACACCTGCGCGGCGAATCAGAAAGTGGCGGTACGTTGTCCAGCAGGCAAAGAGGCCGAAGCGAGGAAGCTGTTGAGCTCCGTTCTGGCCAGCTTCCGCATCAACCCGGAATGGCAGGCGGGCGTGCAGCGCATGTTCAACAACGTGGCAGCGGTGGAGCAGCAGGAGACCGCGAAACGCGCGGCGATACAGCGAGATGCGATGAATTATTCAGCAGACCTGCAGCAACGCACATGGGAAGAAGGCCAAGCCAGCCGCGACCGCATCTCAGAGGGTTGGAGCCAGACCTTGCGCGGCGTTGAGACCTGGAAGGATCCCGGTGGTGGCAGCATCGAACTGAGCAGCGGCTACAATGAAGCCTGGAGCAAGCCCGATGGCACGTATATCCTCAGCAATGATCCGCTCTTCGATCCGAACGTGGCGTTCCAGGAGAGCTGGAAGAAGCTGGAGAAGAAGTGATCGGATGATCCGAAGATGAGATGATCAGAAAATGGCTTCGCTTGACGCATCTGTTCGCTGGCGCTGTATGCCTGAACCTCAGGTAGGCCCCATCATCCGATCTTCTGATCATCTCATTTTCTGATCGGCCCGTCCCCCTTTCATGGGATGCATCCGGCGGGTGCCATTCCGTTCCGCACGGGTAGGTTTGTACAAAGCACCTTCACATGCGCACATCCCTCCCGTCTTGCGTATTCATCGCGGTCCTGCTGGCCTCCTGTGGCGATGCGGGCACGAATCCCGTCTCGGCACAAGGCACCGCTTCCGGTGGTAAGACCTTCATCGAGGGCAAGGACTACACGATCATGGAGCGCGTGCGCTTCATGGACGATCAGGGCTTCGAGCAGCCAGCGGAAGCTTTCAGTGTGCTGTTGCCGAAAGGATGGAAGCATGAGGGTGGCATCACGTGGAAGGACATGAATGCTTGCCGGGGTGAGATGGTCACCGGGCGCTGGAGTGCGAGCTCACCTGACGGCGCGATCAAATACGTTTCACTGCCGCTGCACACCTGGGGTTCCGCTTCCGACCCGATGATGCAGCAGAACATGATGATGCAAGCGCAGAGCGGCGGTTGCGAATTCGGTGGGCCTATGCCTGCTGATGAATACCTGCGCAAGGTCTTCGGTCCGCGTGAACTGCAAGGTGCCAGCATCAACGAAGTGCAAGAGAATGCCGGAGCGCGTCAGGAAATGGATCAACAATCTCAACGAACGCTCGACGCGATACGGCAAATGGGCGGCATGCCCGAGGTACAGAACAGCGCCATCACCGCACGGCTGAAGTGGGCCGATGGCAGCGAAGGCGTGGCACTCTGCTCCGTCTCGAACATCTTCAACAACATGCAGGACGCATACAGTGGTATGATGCAACAGATCACCACCAGCGTGGCCGCAGAGCGCAGCTACATCCGCTTTCACGCAGCACGCAAGGACGAAGCCGAGCGATTCCTCGCGAACGTGAAGAGCAGTTTCCGCACCAATCCGGAATGGAAGCGTTCCATCGATGACTTCTTCGTGCGCATGCGCGGACAACAGGACATGATGCACCGCGAACGCCTGGCCGCGATAGATGCGCAGACCCGTGCCAATACCGCCGCGCACAACCAGCGCATGGCGAACATCCAACAGCAGGGTGCAGCGAGCACAGCCGCCCACGACCAGCGCATGGCGAACATGGACAACAGCATGCGCTCGTGGGAAAGCCAACAGAGCAGCCAGGACCGCATGCACACCTCCTTCGTGCAGACCATCCGCGAGGTGCAGACCTACCAGGACGGCAGCGGCAAGGTGGAACTGAGCAGCGGGTACGACCAGGCATGGAGCCGCGGCGATGGCACCTACATCCTGAGCAACTCGCCGGGCTTCGATCCCAGCAGCGTTTTCCAGGACCAGAACTGGCAGGAGATGAAGCCGACGACGCCGTAGCACCCCTCCATCATAGTTTCGCCGCGCAACGATCATCACATGCGCGTAGCGAACCTCCTCCCCACCCTCCTGCTCCCCATCTCCCTTCTTGCGCAAGGCACACCGTCCCGCTTCATCGAGGTACAAGTGACCGACAGTGTACGATTGCCCTTCCAAGGGATGGACCTGGAAGTGCGGATGGACGATCCGATCCAACTGGCCATGGCCAAGGCCTCGGAACTGGGCGATCAGGACATCGACTATGAGAAACTGCTCGCGAAGGCGGAGGCCGATGCGAAAAGCAGCGAAGCGGAATTCATCGCCTTGATGAAGAGCGCAGGGTACACATATCGGCTGGCGTCCACGGAGCATTCCCAGGACTACACCGGCCAGACGAACAAGACCTTCGACGTGAACAACTACCTGGTGGAATTGAAAGCCGCCGACATGGAGCGCTACTACAAGGCCACCGAAGCGCACAGCGGCTGGTCCGGCACACCGAAACAGGCCCACTATGGCGAAGCGACCATGGCATCACCGCGTCTGATGAAGAAGCTCTTCGAGAACGGGCGGCGGAAAGCCGAGGCACTGGTGGGTGCTACCGGCGGGCACATCGGCAGGGTGATCAGCGCGCAGGAACTCCCGCGATCGGAAGGCTCCGTGCTCGAACAGCTGTTCAAGATGGACAAGGGCGGCGATAAAGACGAGATGATGATGCAGCTCGGATCCTCCGAGACCACGACGATGGCGTTCCGCTTCGAATTGTATGATTGAAGATGGCGACAGGCGCACTGGACAAGGACTACTGGCAGAACCGCTACGACACGGGCACCGACGGCTGGGACATCGGCGCACCGAGCACGCCACTGGCCACTTACATCGACCAACTCACGGACAAGGATCTGCGCATTCTGATCCCCGGCTGCGGCGCTGCGTGGGAGGGGCAATACCTGCACGAGCGCGGTTTCCGCAATGTGTGGCTGATGGACCTCACGGGCGGGCCGTTCGCTGGATTCCTGGAACGCTGTCCGGACTTCCCTCGGGAACACCTCATTGTGGGCGACTTCTTCACGCATGAAGGGCGATACGACCGCATCATCGAACAGACCTTCTTCTGCGCGATCGATCCGGCACTTCGTGAACGCTACGCCGAGAAGATGCGCGGGCTGTTGGCACCCGGAGGAAAACTCGTCGGTGTGCTCTTCGACGACCCACAGCCCGGCAAAGAAGCCGGCGCTCCGCCTTTCGGTGGAAGTCGAGGGGATTACGAGGGTCTTTTCAGGCGATACTTCGGACAAGTGAAGGTGGAGCCCTGCCACAACTCCATCCCTCCCCGATCAGGACGCGAGGTCTGGATCAGCGCGGTGAAATGAGGATCGGGCAGCCAAGCGCTCATCAGGCGCGTCTCCGTCATTCAACATGCGCACGAGCATACCCATCCATCACCTGCATGTAAAGGACCAACCCTGCAGGACCGGACGAAATGGATGGTACTCGACAGCGGTGAGCGGATCCGACTGGACCGCATAAGACGAACGTCAGCTCGCTGATCACGGCGCTGTCGTTCCTTTGGTGATGTGAAGAGGATCATCCCAGCCATCGTACTGGTGGCACTCGGTGCCTGTGGAAAGAAGCACGAGACCACTACGCCCGTGATCGGCCCGATCACCGAGAGCGTCTATGCGAACGGTGTGGTGAAGGCCGTGGGCCAGTACACGGTGTATCCCACCGTGAACGGAACGGTAACGGCTCTGTTGGTGGAAGAGGGCGATACCGTGAAGGCCGGCCAGCCACTCCTGCGGCTCGACGACCGGAGCAGCGGAGCCGCTTCGCGAAGCGCTTTGGCCCAATTGCGCACCTTGGAAGAGAACGCCCGGGACAACGGCCCTGTCCTCGCGCAGCTCAGGGAAGCGGTGCAGCAGGCGAAGGACAAACTGCGGCTGGACAGTGCGAACTACGCTCGCCAGCAAGCGCTCTGGTCGCAACGGATCGGCAGCAAGGCGGAATTGGAACAGCGGGAACTGGCTTTCACCACGAGCAGGGCCGCGTTCCAGCGGTCTTCAAGTGCCTTGGAGGAAACGCGCAACCGCTTGCGCAGCGAATTGGACGTGGCAAGGAACAACGCGATCATCAACACCGCCGGCAACGACGATCGCACGCCCCGCAGCCTGATCGACGGCCGGGTGTACGACCTCACCATCGAGCCGGGTGAATTGGCCACACCGCAGAAGGCCATCGCCGTGATCGGCAGTGCCACCGAGCTCTACCTCGATCTGGAAGTGGACGAGAAGGACATCGCGTTGATCAAGCCCGGACAAGAAGTGCACGTGTCGTTGGAGATCGATGATCGCAAAGTGTACTCCGCGCGGATCACGCGGATCATTCCCATCATGGACGAGCGCTCGCGCACGTTCACGGTGGAAGCGCGGTTCGACGAGCGCCCACCCGTCCTCTATCCGAACCTGACGGCAGAAGCGAGCATCGTGCTCCGGAAAAAGATGAACGCCATCACCATCCCGGCTTCCTACATCGTGGACGGCTCCTCCGTGCTCATCTCCGAAGACGAGCGCAAGCCGGTGGAACTCGGTGCTCGGGACCTGGAGCGCGTTGAGGTCTTGAGCGGGATCGACAGCACCACGGTGATCTACAAGCCGTAGGGCATGCGGCTGCTGCTCGATATCTCCTTCACACTGCTCCGGGCCAAGCTGAAACAGAGCATCGTGGCGGCCGTTGGCGTCACCTTCAGCATCACCATGTTCGTTGCGTTGCTGGGCTTCATGAACGGATTGAACGACCTGCTGGACGGGCTCATCCTGAACCGCACACCGCATGTCCGTCTCTACAACGAGCTGAAGGCATCACCTGAACAACCCATCGACCGCACCACCGACAGCACGACGCACAATTTCGTCCGTTCGGTGCGCCCCAAGAGCGAGCTCCAGCGCATCGCCAATGCGACCGGCATCATGAGCGCGCTGGAAAAGGACCCGCGCGTGCTCGCCGTTTCACCCAGACTCGTCGCGCAGGTCTTCTTCAATGTGGGCACAGTGGACCTGAACGGGCAGGTCAGCGGCGTCGATGTGGATCAAGAGGTCCGCTATTACCAATTCGCGGACTACCTCACGCAAGGTGAACCGCACGACCTGGCCACCGGGGGCAACAATATCGTGTTGGGCAAAGGGCTCGCGGAAATGATGGCGGCCGATCTGGGCGACGTGGTGCAAGTGACCACCGCCGCCGGCGATCGCACCCTCTTGCGAGTGACCGGTATCTTCCAGAGCGGCATCGCGGATTATGACAAAGTGCAGTGCTATGCGAGCATCAAGACCGTTCAGAAGTTGCTCGGCCGGCCCAGCACCTACTACACCGACATCAATGTGAAGCTGCATGACATACTGGATGCTCCCGCCATGGCGAAAGAGCTCGGTGAACGATTCGATGTGGACGCCATCGATATCCAGACCGCGAACGCGCAGTTCGAGACGGGAAGCAACGTGAGGAGCATCATCAGTTATGCGGTAGGCGTGGTACTGCTCATCGTGGCGGGCTTCGGGATCTACAACATCCTGAACATGATGATCTACGAGAAGCTCGACGCCATCGCCATCCTGAAAGCCACCGGCTTCAGCGGGAGTGACGTGCGGAGGATCTTCCTCTCCCTCTCCATGATCATCGGGATCTTCGGCGGTGCGGGCGGGCTTCTGTTCGGCTTCGGCCTGCAGAACGTCATCGACAACATCCCTTTCGTCACCCAGGCCTTGCCCACGGTCACCACCTTCCCCATCGATTACAACCCGAAATACTACATCATCGCGGTCTCCTTCGCGCTCATCACCACGTGGATCGCGGGGTGGTTCCCGGCCAGGAAGGCGAGCCAAGTGGACCCGGTGGAGATCATCCGTGGAAAATGAGCGCCGAGCACAATGTCCTCGATGTGGTGAAGGTGAACAAGTCCTTCCATGATCCGGTGACCGTACCGGTGCTGAAGGATGTTTCACTCTCCGTGGCGCGCGGCGAGTTCGTGAGCATCACCGGAAAGAGCGGTTGCGGCAAGAGCACCCTGCTGTACATCCTGAGCACGATGGACACGGACTACGAGGGCGAACTGCGGATCGATGGCGAACCGACCCACGCGCTCAGCGGTACGCGGTTGTCGGAGATCCGCAACGAGAAGATCGGCTTCGTCTTCCAATTCCACTACCTGCTGCCCGAGTTCAGTGTGCTGAAGAACGTGATGCTGCCCGGGCTGAAGCTGGCCCGCAAGAACGCTGCGGAGGTCGAAGCGCGCGCGATGCAACTGTTGACGGACCTTGATGTGCATGGGCAGGCTCTGAAAATGGCGAACCAATTGAGCGGTGGGCAGAAGCAGCGCGTGGCCATCGCACGGGCGCTCATCAATGATCCGCTCATCATCATGGGCGATGAACCGACAGGCAACCTGGACAGCCGCAACAGCGCGATCGTGTTCGACATATTCAAGAAGATCGCGGCGGAACGAACACGTTCGCTGCTCATCGTGACGCACGATAACGACTTCGCCTCGCGCACGGACCGCACCATCGTGATGGACGATGGGCGGGTAGTTGGTTAAGCCGCGACGGGCCGACCGACCGATCCGGGAATTCGCGAGCTTCACCGTCCCACCCGGACCGCCATGCACGTTGAAGCCACCACCTCCCACGACTACTTCGAGCAACTCCCCTCCGACCGACAGATGCCGCTGGCCCGCATCCGCCAGATCATCCGCAAGCAATGGCCGAAGGCCAAGGAGGACATGTCCTACGGTATGCCCACCTACCATTTGGGCGGCCAACCGGTGTTCGCCCTGGCGAGCCAGAAGAACCACATCACCTTCTACGTGATGCCCTACGACCTGCTGAGCGCCTTCAAGCACGATCTGCGCACGCGCAACTGCGGCAAGAGCTGCATCCGTTTCAAGCGATTGGAAGAGGGGGATGTCGATCTGCTCGAGCGCATCATCATGTACGTGGGCACGACGTACACGGGCGAGGCACCGAAGTTGAAGATGTTCGCCAAGGTTTGATCATGTCCATCGAACGCACTATCCGCTATACCGGCAAAGAGGTCACGATCCTCTGGAAGCCGCAGTTGTGCATCCACAGCAAGAAGTGCTGGCTGAACCTGCCCGCCGTCTTCAAGCCCGGCGAGCGCCCGTGGATACATCCGGACGGTGCCGAAGGCCAGCGGATCATCGATCAGGTGAGGCAATGCCCGAGCGGCGCCCTGAGCATCGCCACGCAGGAAACGGCCGCTGCTTCATCGCCCGCAACGAACGTGGATGGGTACACGAGCACGGGTGGGCCCGGTGCGTCCGTGGAAGTCATACAGAACGGTCCGTTGATCGTGAAGGGCACGATCGAAGTGAAACATGCAGACGGCCGCATAGAATTGAAGGAAGAGCGCTGTACCATGTGCCGTTGCGGCGGATCCGCGAACAAGCCCTATTGCGACGGGAGCCACCGGAAGAATGGCTTCCAAGGATGAACCGGCGCTACTTCCCGGTGAAATACACGTAGTCCAGCAGGACGGTCTTCAACAATTCCTCGGCGGGCTGTTCGGTGGTCAGTTGCAGTTCGTGCTTCACGCGGTCGGCCATTTCGCTCACCAGCCTGCGGCGGCGTCCACTCGTATTCCGCAGCACGCGCTTCACCAATCGCGCATTCCTATCCGTCATGCGCACCACTTCCGCATAGGTGGGCTTGTGGTCCTCGGGAATATCGACCAGCAGTGTATCGCTCAAGCGCACCCGTTGTTTCAAGGAGATCACGCAGGTGCCTGCCGCGATATCGCCCAAGCGCTGGCCCTTGCCGTTGAAGAGGATCACTACCGCGCCGAGGAAGGCGATGGCGTCCACGGGCCGCAGGATCCAGCGCATGAGGTAGTGGCCGAGCCCCGGCTGCCCGCCATCGAGCCGGGCCACCTTGATGTTCATCGTGCGCTTGCCGATGCTGCGACCGTCCATGAAGATCTCGAACAGCAGGTTATAGAAGGTCCAGGGGATACCCAGCACGAGGATGAAGAACCATTCGGGCAGCGACCCTGTGCCGATATCGAGCAGGTCCAATACCTGGAAGAACAGGATGGTATAGCCCGCCAGCACCGTCCAATCCAGCAGGGAGGCCAGGCCACGGCTCACGATGGTGGCCACGTTGTATTCGATGGCCACGTTCTGCGGCGTGTCGATGCGGATGGTTTCCATGATATCCCCGGCAAAGGCCGTGGTCCCCTCAAGTCACAAGGATCGCGTGTAAACGACGTTTCTCCAAGGGCCAAAATAAGCGGACAAGTCGCGGCGGACCGACGGTGGGCCCATGGCTATGTTTGCCCGGTAGCCTTCAACGATGCGGGAAGCGGCCTTCGTACAGCGCAACAAGGAGAAGTGGCAACGCCTCGAGCAGGTGCTGGCGCACCGGGACCAGGGCTTGAGCGCTGACGAGAGCAGCGCGCTCTACATCGAGCTCACGGACGATCTGAGCTATGCCCGCACCTTCTTTCCGGGTACGGAGGTGACGAAATACCTGAACGAGCTGGCCGTGGGCATGCACCAGCACGTGCACAAGAACCAGAAGACATCGAGCGGGCGGTTCATCACTTTCTGGACCGAGGAGCTCCCAATGCTGATGGCGAAGACGCGCAAGCAGCTGTTCATCGCTGCGGGCGTGTTCTTCATCTCGTGCGCCATCGGCGCGCTCAGTGCGCACTACGACGACACGTTCACGCGGCTGATCATGGGCGACGGCTACGTGGACATGACCTTGGAGAACATCAAGAACGGCAAGCCGATGGACGTTTACGGCGGCGACCACGAGATGGACATGTTCTTCCAGATCACGCTCAACAACATCATGGTCTCCATGATGGCCTTCGCCGCGGGGCTCATCTTCAGCTACGGCACCTGGATGATGCTCATGTACAATGGGGTGATGCTCGGCTGCTTCCAGTACTTCATGTACCAGCACGGCGTATTGAAGGAAAGCGTGCTGAGCATCTGGATCCACGGTACGATCGAGATCAGCAGCATCGTGATCGCGGGCGCGGCGGGCATCGTGATGGGAAACGGGCTCTTGTTCCCGGGCACCTATACGCGGCTGGCGAGCTTCCGTCAGAGCGCCCAGCAAGGCCTGAAGATCGTGATCGGCCTGGTGCCCTGCTTCATCATCGCGGGCTTCCTGGAGTCCTTCGTCACACGCCACAGCCCCATCATGTACGCGGAAGCCAGCGCATCGATCATCCTGGCGAGCCTGGCGTTCATCATCGTGTACTTCATCATCTACCCGTACCATGTCGAGCGCCGCCTCCGCGATGCCCGGTAGCCCCGCACAACCTGCCGTCTCGCCGATCGCGTTCCGCGAAACGCGGGATGTCAGCGCGACCATCAGCACGGGCTTCCGCTACATCCGGGACCACTTCCGCACGCTGTACCGGCCCCTCTTCTTCATCTGTCTTCCGGTGAAGATCATCGCGAGCGTGCTGCTCGGCTCCTTCTTCCACGACTTCCGGCCGGGGAACTTCCCGGCCTCGGCGAGTTTCGGCAGCATGTTCGCCGGCTACGCGCTGATCGGGCTGGCCTACATGCTCGGCTCCGTGGTGATCTGCGAGTACATGCGCTGGACCATGGTACGCCCCGGCACAACGCCGACCGTGGGCGAGGTCTGGCGGGAAACACGACGTCATTTCCTCTTCTACTTCGCGCTGAGCCTCGTGAGCGGCGCGATGATCGCGATTGGCTTCTTCCTTTTCGTGCTGCCGTGCTTCTTCCTGCTGGTGGTCTTCCAGTTCAGCTATCCGCTGCACGCCTTCGAGCGGGCTGACTTCGGCGAGTGCATCGGCCGTGCGTTCAGCCTGGTCTGGGGCCGCTGGTGGATGACCTTCGCTCTGCTCTTCATGCTCGTGGGCATGTCCCTCCTGCTCAATGCCGCGATCGACATCCCGGGCTGGCTGATCACCGGATTCGGGTCGTTGAGCGGAATGGATTGGATGGATGATCCCGATGGCGCGGGACGGCGCATGCAGTGGTTCTTCACGCTCTTCGCCTTGATCGGCAATGTGAGCGCGCTGCTGCTCATGCCCTTCGTGCAGGTGCCGATGTGCTACCACATGCTAAGTACATTGGAGAAAAAGGAGGCACCCGGGCTTCTCCAGGAAGTGCAAGGCTTCATCATCGAGGCGAAGATCCGATGAGGGTGTCGCGCACAGGGCTGATAGCGGGCTGCCTGGCGCTCTGGGCCTCGGGCTGCGATCCGAAGAAGGTGCAGGAGCACGATGAGGCGGAGGCCAAAGCACAGGCCGTGGCCGATTCGATGATGGCCGCGTTCCAGGCCCAAGCGGATTCCGCCGCCGCGGCCGTGGCGATGGACAGCACCACGGTTGCGCTCGACAGCGGTGTTTGGAACATCGAAGAGCCGGGGGAAGAAGAGGAATATACCGAGGTCGATGAGTCCGGCCTGGCCTACGAGGATTGGAAGCACGTGGCGGACGACACGGTGGCCTTGGAACGCCGTCGGTTCAATGAAGCCGAATTGACGAAGTACCTCGAAGACCCGGACCTGGACTACGATCGGGACCTGCAGCACGACAACCTGTGGTGGACCCGCTTCTTGCGTTGGCTGGGCGACCGGCTGGAGGGGATCTTCGGCACCAAGGGCGGCCGTGCGGTGTTCGACAACATCCATTGGATCATCCTGGGCATCGCGGTGCTCTTCGTCATCTGGTACTTCCGCAAGCATCTCTTCGGCACCGTCTTCGGCCTCGATGCGAAGAAGGCGAGACAGGTCACCGAGATGCCCGAGAACATCGAAGAACTCGACCTGGACAAGCTGCTGCGCGAGGCCGAGAAAGGCTCGGACTGGCGCATGGCACTACGCTACCAATGGCTGAAGGTGCTGCGTAAGCTGGTGGATGAGGGCCGCATCAAATGGCAACCGCGCTTCACGGACGCGGACTACCTCTCACAACTGAAGGAGCCTGCCCTGCGCGTCACCTTCAGCGAGTTGAGCTTCCTGTTCAAGTGGGTGTGGTACGGTGATGCGCCGATGGATGCGCAACGCTACCAGCACCTGAAACCCGCGTTCGAGGCCGCTCACCGCCCGACATCACCGACGTCCCGACCTGCCACGGCAGGCAAGCCCGCACCGACGGCCTCGGCCACCAGCGCATGAACCGGGGCGAACGACTGATCGTGATCGGCACCGTGGCCGTGGTGCTGCTCATCCTCCTGTTGGAGACCATCGCCCCGCGAGAACCGGATTGGCGCGACAGCTTCAGCGCCTACAAGCGCGATCCGCACGGCTGTGCATTGGTGGTGGAGCGGATGAGCGACCTCTTCACGCAGGGCGTCACCAACGTGCATGATCCGATCTACGTGACCGCGCAGGCGCGCTTGGCACTGGACAGTTCCGCCCCCCGCGTGAACCATGTCTTCATCGACGAGAGCATCAAATGGGACCGACTGGACCGCGATCATCTGCTGAAGATGGTGGAGCACGGTGACAACGCGTTCATCTGCGCACGACAATTCTGGAACACCGGCCTGTTGATGGACACCCTGGGTCTGCGTGTGGACTACCGCTACACACCGATGGAATGGAACGAAGGCATCGGGCAGATGCAGCGCACGGACACGGTGGAGATCCGCTTCACGGCATGGCCACTGAACCAGGACAGCGCGTCCTACTTCACCAAAGGTGACTTCGACTACATGTTCGAAAGCTTCCGCATCGACAGTACGGAAGTGCTCGCGGTGAAAACGGAATGGGACTCGATCGCGGGCATGCAGCGCTACCCGGTGCTGGTGCGGATGCGCTGGGGCAAAGGGCTCATCTACCTCTGCACGGTTCCGAACGCATTCACGAACTACGCGTTGCTGAAACCATCATCCCGCGGCTTCATGGAGGGCGCGCTCTCCCTCCTGCCCGACCAGCCCGTGCTGTGGGACGAGTTCTACAAGACCGGCCGCCTGGAAAGTCGGACGCCCTTGCGATTCATACTGGACCAAGCACCGTTGAAGCGCGCTTACTGGACCATGGTGGGCATTCTTTTCCTCACCGTGTTCGTCTACGCACGCCGCCGCCAGCGGGCGATACCCGAGCTCGATCCGGTGAAGAACACGAGCAAGGAGTTCGCGGAAACGATCGGGCGGCTCTACTTCTTCAAGGGCGATCACACGGATCTCGCCAAGAAGATGTGCCTCTACTTCAAGGACGAACTGCGCCAACGCCTCTACCTGCGCCGAAACGTCTGGGACGACGAGGCGATCGAGCACGTCGCGGGCCGCACGGGCATCCCGGTGGAACAATGGCAGAGCACCTTCCGTCTGCTCGCGCACTACGAAAGCACACCTTACGTGAGCGAAGACCAGCTCATGCAACTCAACAAGACACTCTCACGCGTCCGCGAGCAACTCCACTGACCGCACGGGTGATGCACGCATCGCCCCAACCAACCACGACCATGACCGACGAGATCAATCCCTACGCCGCTCCCGCCCCTGATCCCCACGCGCCACAGCCGGGCCACGTGCCACCCATGGATCCCCTCCCGCCTGCACCGGCCGAGGTGAGCGCCTCCGGCTACATACCAGCGCTGCCGCTCGCGGAGCTGCGCGATACGGCCGACCGCATCCGCGCGGAAGTGCAGAAGGTGATCGTGGGCCAGGAGAAAGTGCTGGATCTGCTGCTCATCGCCATGCTCAGCGACGGGCACGTGCTCATCGAGGGCATGCCCGGCCTGGCGAAGACGCTCACGGCGAAACTGTTGGCGCGCACGGTACACACGGGGTTCAGCCGCATCCAGTTCACGCCCGACCTGATGCCCAGCGACGTGATCGGCACCAGCGTGTTCGATCCGCGCACCAGCACCTTCGAGTTCAAGGCCGGACCGATCTTCAGCAACATCATCCTCATCGACGAGATCAACCGCGCACCGGCGAAGACGCAGGCCGCGCTGTTCGAGTCCATGGAGGAGCGACAGGTCACGGTGGACGGTCACACCTACCCGCTCGGCGTTCCGTTCATGGTGGTGGCCACGCAGAACCCGATCGAGCACGAGGGCACCTACCGCCTGCCGGAAGCGCAATTGGACCGTTTCCTCTTCAAGGTGGATATCGGTTATCCGAGTGTCGATGACGAAGTGGCCTTGATGCTGCGCAGCCAGGAAAGCGCGCACCGATTGAGCGTGGAGCACATCAACCCGGTGATCACACCCGCTGAACTGGAGCGCGCGCGCATGCTGGTGCGCGGTGTCCGCTGCGATGAAAAGCTGGTGCGCTACATCGCCGACATCATCCACGCCACGCGCAACGACCGCGCGCTGATGCTCGGCGCGAGCCCACGTGCGAGCTTGGCCATCCTGCGGGGCAGCAAGAGCGCCGCTGCGATACAAGGCCGGGACTTCGTGGTGCCCGAGGACATCCAGCTCGTGCTCACACCCGTGCTGCGCCACCGCATCCTGCTCACGCCGGAACGTGAAATGGAAGGCTTGCGCCCGGATGAAGTGGTCGCGCAGTTCATCGCCAAAGTGCCCGTGCCCCGGTGAAGAAGTTCCTCCGGTCATTCTTCCTTACCTCCCGGTTCTTCGGCATCGGTTGGGCCTTCGTCGTGCTCTTCTGCACGGCGTTCTTCTGGCCATTCATGCTACCGATCGCCACCTACGGCCTGCTCGCGTTCGGCGTTGTGGCGCTGGTGGACGTGATCATGCTCTACCGCGTACGCAACGGCATCAGCGCGGGCCGCAGCACCTTGGACAAGTGGAGCAACGGGGATGAGAACCCGGTGACCTTGACCGTTGTGAGCCGTTACCCCATACCGCTGAACGTGCGGGTGCTGGATGAACTTCCGTTCCAGTTCCAGGAACGGAAGCTGGACCTGGCCGCGGATATCCCGGCGGAAGGGGTTCGCTCCTTCAACTACATGGTGCGCCCGGTGGAACGCGGCGTGTACACCTACGGGGCGATCAACACGCTCGTGCGCACGTCCCTCGGTCTCGTAGAGCGTCGTTACCGCCAAGAACAAGGCAAAGAAGTCGCGGTGTACCCGAGCTACATCCATCTGCGCAAATACGAACTGATGGCCTTGGCCGACCGTTGGAGCATGGCCGGTGTGAAGAAGGTCAGGCGCAGCGCCCAGCGCGTGGAGTTCGAGCGTATCCGCGATTACGTTTCCGGGGATGACAAGCGCACAGTGAACTGGAAGGCCACGGCCCGCAGGAGCGAACTGATGGTGAACCAGTACCAGGATGAGAAGGCGCAGCAGATCATCAGCCTCATCGACCTCGGTCGGGTGATGAAGATGCCCTTCGAGGGCCTCACCCTGCTGGACCGCGCCATCAACGCTTCGCTCGTCCTGAGCGACATCGCCATCAAGAAGGACGACAAGGCGGGCATCATCACGTACAGCGACAAGGTGCACGGGCTTCTACCGCCATCGCGGGACAAGTCCCAGATCCGCAAGGTGCTCGAGCTGCTTTACGCGCAGCGGACGGATTTCGCCGAAACGGACTTCGACACGCTCTTCGCCCGGGTGAAGCGAACGCTCGGCCAGCGCAGCCTGCTGGTGGTGTACACCAACTTCGAGAGCCTGAGCGCGATGCGGCGGCAACTGCCCTTCCTGCAACGGTTGGCACGCGCGCACCTGGTGGCCACGGTGATCTTCAAGAACACCGAGCTCGATGCGCTGCTGGCCTTGCCCGATCGCGACACGATGGACGTGTACGTGAAGACCATCACGAGCAAGCTCATCTACGAGAAGCAGCTCATCGCGAAAGAACTGGAGAGTCATGGCATCCTCACGATCCTCACCCGCCCGCAGGACCTGAGCGTGAGCGTACTGAACAAGTACCTGGAGATCAAGGCGAGGGCGTTGCTGTAGGTGGAAAATCGCCACGGTGTGGCGATTTTATCGCCACGGTGTGGCGATTTTCCACCATTGTCGATACCTTCGTACCGCCCTTCGGACAAGGACGGGCAGCCATGAAGGCCAGGAATCTCAGGCACTACATCGATATCGCGATGAAGGACACTCCGGTCGTCCTGGTGAACGGTGCCCGCCAAACGGGCAAAACCACGCTCGTGAAGGACATCGCCGCGAAGCGGAAGGCGAGCTACGTGACGCTGGATGACCACGCCGACCTGGACGCTGCGCTGAACGACCCTGCGGGCTTCATCGCGAACCTCGGTCCCTTCGCCGTGATCGACGAGGTACAGAACGCGCCGAACATCTTCCGCGCCATCAAAGCCTCTGTGGACCGCGACCGCAGACCGGGACGCTTCCTGCTCACGGGCAGCGCCAACGTGCTGGTACTGCCCAAACTCGGCGACTCTTTGGCTGGCCGCATGGAGATCGTCGCACTGTACCCGATGGCACAGGACGAACTGGCCGGGCGCAAGAGCGGCTTCATCGATGCCGTGTTCGGCAAGCGCTTGCCCGTAAAGGCCATCGCTCCTTGCGACCGGTCAAAACTCGCTCGCAAGGTGTTCGCCGGCGGCTATCCCGAAGTGATGGGGCGTGCGGACAGCGCACGCCGGAGCGCGTGGTACAAGGCCTACGTCACAGGCATCCTGCAACGCGATGTGCGTGACATCAGCAACATCACGGACCTTACCGCGATGCCGAAACTGCTCGCGCAACTGGCCATGCGCAGCAGCGGCCTGATGAACCTGGCCGATATCGGTCGGGGCATCGATGCGCCACACACCACGCTGCGCCGTTATCTGTCACTTCTGGAAGCCACCTTCCTGCACGTACCCCTGAAACCGTGGACCGCCAACCGTTCGAACCGCTTGGTGAAAGCCGAGAAGATCCACTTGTCGGACAGCGGGTTCGCGGCGCACCTGTGCGGCATCCATTCGGCGGGCGACCTGGCGAAGAGCGATCGTTTCGGCAACCTGCTGGAGACCTTCGTCGTGGGCGAACTCCGCAAGATGAGCGGTTGGAGCAAGACCTCCATCGAAGCCTTTCATTTCCGCAATGAGAAAGCACGCGAAGTGGACGTGGTGCTGGAAGACAGCGCCGGGCGCGTGGTCGGCATTGAAGTGAAGGCCTCGGCGAGCATCGGCAGCGACGATCTCATCGGGCTGAAGCAACTGCGTGAGATCGCCAAGGACAAGTGGGTGCGCGGTATCGTCCTGCACTCCGGCCCCGCCATCACCGGCTTCGACAAGGACCTGCACGCCGTGCCGATGAGCGCATTGTGGGAATGGTGATTGGAGGAAAATCGCCACGTCGTGGCGATAATTTCGCCATGTGATGGCGAATTCCGTCTCCTCAGAGCTTCACCACCTCGGCGTCCGCCATGGCGTGGTAGATCTTCTTCGCGGTGGCTTCGCTCACGGGTACCAAGGGCAGACGCAGCTGGTTCCCGCAGAGGCCGAGCGTCTTCAACGCCTCCTTGATGCCACCCGGGTTGCCCTCTGCGAACAGATAGGTCATGAACTCCAACAGCTTGAAATGCTCGCGGCGCGCCGTGGGCATATCCCCGGCCATGGCGGCCTCGACCAGTCGGGCGAATTCGGTCGGCAACGCGTTGCCGACCACGCTGATCACGCCGTCACCACCCAGGGCGAGGATCGGCAGTGTGAGCGCATCATCACCGCTGATGACCATGAAGTCCTTGGGGCGGTGCTTGAGGATCATGGCGATCTGGTCCAGGTTGCCGCTGGCCTCTTTGATGCCGACGATGTTCTCGAAGTCGCGCGCGAGCCGCAATGTGGTGTCGGCCGTCATGTTGCTCATGGTGCGGCCGGGCACATTGTAGAGGATGATGGGCAACAAACTGGCCTGCGCGAGCGCCTTGTAGTGCTGGTAGATCCCTTCCTGCGTCGGCTTGTTGTAGTACGGGCACACGCTGAGGATGCCATCCACGCCGCTGAGGTCGTAGGTCTCCAGTTGGTGAACGACCTCCGCCGTGTTGTTGCCTCCAACGCCCAGCACGATGGGCACGCGGTTCTTCACCACTTCGATCACGTAGGCGAGCAGTTGCTTCTTCTCCTCCGCCGTGATGGTCACGCTCTCACCCGTGGTGCCCATCACCACCAGATAGTCGACGCCTCCGTTTATCTGGTGCTCGATCACCATCTGCAGGCCCGCATAGTCGATGGGTGGAACAGCACCATGCGCTGCGGGACGGAAAGGAGTGACGAGAGCGACACCGAGGCCGCGGAAGCGATGGTCCATAATGTCAGTTCAAAGAGTGTTCGACCTTGCGGTTGATCATCAACAGATAGCGATCGACGTTGGCGATGAGTTGGGGCAGGCTGTGCGCCCCGGCCGTATCGATCATCATGTCCAGGAAGCGCTTGTTGCCCTCGGTGAAGCGGCCCACTTTGAAGCGGGCACGGCTCTTCGCCACGATGTATTGCAGCGGCAGGTAGTCGTCCATCGTCAGGTCGATGAGCACGTCGTGTTCCTCCGCGATGAAGTTGTTCACCGTGTTCCCGCCGGGGATGCGATACCAATTGATGTCCTTCTGGCAGAAGGCGTCGAAGTTCAGTTTGGCGTGCAGGTAGAAGGGCAGCTCCTTGGCCTCGTGGTAGCCGATGCAGCTGATCTTGTGCAGCCCGAGCTCGTCCTTGATCTTCTTCACGTAGTTCTTCACGTCCGTGTGGGCCTTCTCGTCTTCGGCGAGGTAGACGATGCCCACCTTCACGCAGTGCGCGAGGTTCTTCGCCACGGGCCGGCGATCGGGCATGGTCTCCTTCAGCAGGCGACGCATGCCGAGCCATTCCTTGATGCGGTCGAACAGTTTCACGCCCCGATCATACGGTTGAATTCCTCTTCGCCGATCACCTTCACGCCCAGCTCATCAGCCTTCGCGCGTTTGGCTGGGCCCATGTCGGCACCGGCGAGCACAAAGCTCGTTTTCTTGCTGATCGATCCGCTCACTTTTCCGCCGTTCCGCTCGATGGCCTCCTTCACGCCGTCCCGGTCGTAGCCGGTGAAAACGCCGCTGACCACGAACGACAGGCCTTTCAGCTTGTCGCCCACCGGTTGCTGTTGCGATGCGTCCACCTCGAAACGGAGCCCGGCCGCCCGGAGGCGTTCCACGATGTTCCGGTTCCCCTCCGCGGCGAAGAAGTCCAGGATGCTCTGCGCGATCACCTCTCCTACTTCATCGATGGTGACCAGGTCGATGAGCGTCATGCCCATCAGCCGATCGATGCTGCCCACCGAACGCGCGATCTTCTTCGCAACGGTTTCGCCCACGTGGCGGATGCCGAGCGCGAAGAGCACTTGCTCGAACGGAATGGCCTTGCTCGCGGCGATGCCTTCGATCACTTGCCCGGCGCTCTTCTCGCCCCAACCCTTGCCCAAGCCGAGCAGTTGCTCCTTGGTGAGGTCGTAGAGGTCGGCGACATTGTGGATGAGCCCGGCGCGAACGAGTTCCACCACGGTCTCCCCTCCAAGCCCATCAATGGCCATCATCTTGCGGCCAACGAAGTGCTCGATGCGTCCCGTGATCTGCGGCGGGCAGGCATGCTCGTTCGGGCAATAGTGCTGGGCTTCGCCTTCATAGCGAACGAGCACGGTCCCGCATTCAGGGCAGGTCTCCGGGAACTTCACCCGGTGCGCATGATGCGCGCGTTGGTCCAGGTCCACGCCGACGATCTTCGGAATGATCTCCCCTCCCTTCTCCACTTTCACGAAGTCGCCGATGTGCAGATCGAGCTTGGCGATCTGGTCAGCGTTGTGGAGCGAAGCGCGCTTCACGGTAGTGCCTGCCAGCAGAACAGGTTCCAGCTCAGCGACGGGTGTGATGGCCCCGGTGCGACCGACCTGATAGCTGACGCCGTTCAAGCGGGTAACGGCTTGCTCCGCTTGGAATTTGTAGGCGATGGCCCAACGCGGGCTCTTCGCCGTTAGTCCCAGTTCCTCCTGCACACGCAGGTCATCCACCTTGATCACGATGCCATCGATGTCCATCTCCAACTGGTGGCGGGCGGTGTCCCAATGGTCGATGAAGGCCATGATGCCCTCCACCGAATCCGCGCGATCGATGAAACGCCGCTTCGGGTCGGGGGTCTTGAAGCCCCAGGTGTGCGCAGCGAGGATGTTCTCGTAGTGGCTCCGGGTCGGCAGCCTCTCCCCCTGCAACGTGTAGATGAAGTTGTCCAGCCCGCGTTTGGCCACATCCTTCGGATCCTGCTGTTTGAGCGAACCGGCCGCGGTGTTGCGCGGATTCGCGTACAGTTCCTCCCCGCGCTTGGCGCGTTCGGCGTTCAATTTGTCGAACTGCTTGCGCATGAAGAGGATCTCGCCGCGCGCTTCGAAGACAGGCGGAAAGTCACCGCACAGTTTCAGGGGTATCGCGCGCACGGTGCGCACGTTGGCCGTGATGTCATCCCCCTTCTCGCCATCGCCACGGGTCACACCGCGCACCAGTTCACCGTTCCGATAACTGAGGCTGATGGCCACGCCGTCGTACTTCAGTTCCATAGTGAAGGTGGTGCGCCCGTTATCCTTCTCCACGCGTTTCACGAAATCGGCGACTTCCTCCGTGCTGTAACTGTTGCCCAGGGAGAGCATGGGAAAGACGTGCGCCACTTGGGCGAACTCCTTGGTGATGTCCCCGCCGACCCGCTGTGTGGGGCTGTTCGGTGAGGCGAATTCCGGCCACTGCTTCTCCAGCGCTTCGAGCTCCTTCAGCTTGAAGTCGAATTCCTGGTCGCTGATGGTCGGCGCTGCCAGCACATAGTAGCGGTGGTTGTGTTCTTCCAGTTCCGCGCTGAGCGCGGCGATGCGGTGCTGTGCCTCAAGGCGGTCCATCCTCTCCTGCTTTTCGTTCCCGTCGTTCCTCGATCTTGTCTTTGGCGTACTTGTAGATCTTGCCGAATTTGATCGAGAGGCCGAAGTTCCATGTTGGGCCGGTATATCGGCGATCAACGAATTCTTTCGGGCCTGCGACTTTCCGGTAGCCCACGCCGCCTTGCAGATAGAGCCAGAAGAGGATCTTGTACGAGGCGCGCACTCCCGTTTCCAGCGGATAGACGGGGAAATCCTTGACGCGCTTGTAAACCCCGGTGCTGTCCTTCCGATCGAGCGGCGAAGTGCCGATGCCCGCCATGAAGGGCACGCTCAACTGCCACTTGCGCGTGTCCAGCAGGATGCGCTCATAGGTGCCGCTCAAATAGCCGATGGACGTGCGGATGTCCACGCTGTCCTTGCCGAAGTCCTCCACGAGGATGGACCGGTCCTCGAAGGGGGAACCGAGACCGTACAAGCCGAGCGCATAGATGTTCCGCTTCTTCTGGATGCCCATGCGCAGGCCGAAGAAGCGTACGATGTCCCCGGCCACCTGTTGGCGGCGCGCATCGAAGTTCACGATGAACTTGGCTTTGTCCTGGAGGTCATGGGCCCGCGCGGTATCGCTCCACTGCGCGAAGGAAGAATTCCCGGAGAAGAGCAACAGCACAAGCGCGATCAACGCCCTCATCGCCGGGCGTGGGTGAAGCGCGGCGCGCCGCTGAGGTCGTTCAGCACGCGCACGTCCGCATAGCCGAGGCCCTCGAGCATCCGCCCGACCCCGGGGGTATGGATATGATGTCCTTCGAACCACAGGTCTCCACCAGCTGGCAACAGGTCCATTGCCCGTTGCGCAATGACCCGGTAGAAGAGCAAAGGATCAATGTCTTCGACGAAAAGAGCGAGATGCGGCTCATGCTCGCGCACGTTGGCCGCTAAAGAAGCTTCTTCTGAACGCGGCACGTACGGCGGGTTGCTGACGATGAGGTCGCATGGGTCCAGCCTCTCCAGAGCGTCCAACACATCGATCCGCTTCCACTCAACAAAAAGTCCGTTCGCTTGCGCGTTGCGGTCCGCGGTAGCAAGCGCTTCCGGGCTGGTGTCGATGCCCTGCACGTGGGCTTTGGGGAACGCCTTCTTCATCGATAGCGCGATGCATCCACTGCCCGTGCCAATGTCCAGGATGCGTTCCGGCGCTCCGGTGCGCGAGCGGATGATGAGGTCCACCAGTTCTTCGGTCTCCGGCCGCGGGATGAGCACGCTGGTATCCACCTGGATGCGCAATCCGTGGAAATCGACGCTGCCCAACACGTACTGCAAGGGCTCACCCGTACGAAGGCGCTTGAGCGGCAGATAGACCTTCAGCAGTTCGCTCTCGCTCAAGGCGGTTTCCCGCTTCACCATCAGGTCGGTGGCGTCCCAGCCCAATCGTTCGAAGAAGACGGCACACGCGATCGCGCGCACCTCGCCCTTCGGATACAGTTGCGAAAGGTCGCGCTGGTACTGGTCCAGTACGGCTTCCACGGTGTTGGTGGCGATGCGCAGTGACATGGTCGCGCCGTCGCACGTGTGCGCCCCGGCGAACGGAGCGCGAAGGTACCGAGACCTGCTTGCGGATACCGGCGAGGGACCTGACCGCTGGCGAATAAGACGTCCGGGGCAGCGCTCAGCAGGACCTGGTGGCCAGTGCATTCTATCGCAGCTTTGTCACGCCTACCATGAGCTCGCTCACCGCCCCTGATATCGCTTGGCACATGCGCTGCTACGCGGCGGACCTTCGCCACGAGTGGATCACGCCCAACGCCATTCTGTATGCTTGGGAAAGCGACCTCCTGACCATAACACCGGACCGGATGGTGTGCGAGATCGAGATCAAATGCTCGCGCGCCGATCTGTTGCAGGACCTGAAGAAACCCAAGCACAGCCAGGGCATGCTGATGAACGGTTCATTCTTCGAGAAGCCCGAGGAGGTGGGCAGGACCTCAGGTGAACGCATGGAAGAAGAGCGGCGCAAGGCCGGAGCCGTCCTGTGCCGCCGACCCAACTACTTCTGCTTCGCGATGCCGTGCGAGGTATTCCGCAAGCTGCCCTTCGGCATGCTGCCGCCTTATGCGGGCGTGTACACCGTGGATGATGAAGGCCGCGTATTCGAGGAACGACGCCCGATCCAATTGCACGGCGAACGCATCCCCTTGGACGACCTCCTGGGCCTGAGCCGTCGACTCCACTACCGGTACTGGGATGAGTTGAGGAAGCAAAGGCATGTACCCGGAACAGCGCTCGAGCAGGACGCGCGTACGACCGGAGAACAAGGCCAGGGGTCGGATCCGATGGATCAGGTCCCGTAAGCACCCGGAATCCTTATCTACTCCTTCTCCAACCGCGCGTTGCCCAAGGTGCCATTGGTGCCGATCCAGGTGAGCGTGTATTGGCCCGAGGGCAGATCGGAAAGTTCGAGCGTGAGCCGTTGGGTCTGGCGTCGGGTGAATTCCACCAGCCATTGCTTGCGCACCTGGCCTTTCTCATCCAGCACCTGCACCGTGGTGTGGTCGGGGCCCATACCGGGCAGGTCCACCGTGGCGAGTTCGCCGCAGGGATTCGGGAAAGGGGCGAGTGTGATCGCGCGGGGAATGGTGCCGTTCCCGTCGCGCCATGAACCATCGAGCCAGCGCGTGTAGCGCAGCGGGAAGGGCCGGCCCGTGCGCTCCTTGATGACCAGCAAGGGCATCGGGGTACGGTCGCAATACCACGCGCTCGTCACCTCGCGCATGAGCAGGCGCCCGGGATCATTGGTCGCGGTAACGCGCAACTCGGTGCGGATACGGATCACGTCCTTCACTTCGCCATAGGGCATGGCCAATGTGCCCCATGCATCCGTCTGCGCGTGCAAGGAGGCCGTCCGGATGTCGATCCTTCCCGCTCCGGTGACCGCAGCGCGCCCCGTGTCCGACCAGGTCATGTTCACCGCGCACGGCAGGTCCACCATCACCAAGGGCGGATCGAAACGCACGAGCGCCGTGTCGATATAGGTACCCAGTACATACAGGGCGGTATCCCCCTGCCAGTAGTAGGTGCTCGGTTCGCCCGGCACGTGCAGCACGAAAGCATCGCTCGGGAAGGCACCGGCGCCGGGCTCGATGCTGGTCGTGGTCCATTCGTAGCGCACCACGCCCCCATCCGGCAGCGCGCGGTAGTCCCATTGCAGGCCCATGCCGCCTTTGCCCACCTGCAAGAAGGGCGCATCGTGATAGTCGAAGGCCGTGCCCGTGGTGGGGAACACGCGATGGTCGAGTACGGGTTGCGCCAGAACCACGACGGGGAGAAGGATGCCGGACAGTGCGATCGATCGCTTCATGGTGCCAAGCTACTTCGCCGGTAGCGTGCTCTTTACGGCGATGGGCCTATAGCTATTAACCGGAGGCCGGGTATCACAGCAAGCAGCCCCCCGACAAGTCGGGGGGCTGCCGTGCGGACCGCTTTGTCTACTGCGCGACCACGAGCTTCACCACCTGTTGTCGATCACCGCGTGTAGCGATCAGGTAGTAGGCTCCCGGCGCCACGTTCCCCATGTCTAGCGGGAACGACCGTTCAAGTGAAAGCATGAACGGCGCGATGACGTTGCGGCCGACACCGTCGTGCACGGAGATGCGCACGGGCTCCTTGCCATCGTCCGAAGGCAGGATATTGAACATGCCGTTGGACGGGTTGGGCTGCACGGTGAACCAATTGGAGGAAGTCGCATCGTTCGTAGCGATTCCCGTATTGAAGTCCACGGTGACCGTAACGCAACTGGTGACTTCGCAGGCGCCCACGGTGGCCGTTACGCAGAGTTCGACCGGTCCCGGCGTGTTGCCCACCTCGGCGATCAGCGCGAAGGCGCCATTGTCGCTGGTGGACCAACCGTTCGGCAGGGTCCAGCTGTAGCTGTTGGCATTGGCCACGGTGGCTACCAGGTATACGTTGGAGGTATTCCCGATCACCGTGGTGGCCCCTGAAATGGCACCGATGGTGATGGTGGTCCCACTGCAAACGCAATCCGCGCCGCGCACATCGTTCGCTGTGCAGGCCACGCCGTCATCGCAAGACGTTCCGGGAAGTACCGGACCACCGATCGTGCCTTCGCAGTCGATCAGCTCACCGGCGCATACGCAGTTCGTGCTGTACACGTCGTTGCCCGTGTTCGCATCGCCATCATCGCAGGTGGTCCCGGGCTGGGCCGTTCCGCCGGCCACGCCTGCGCAATCGTTGGGGAGCACGCCGGCGCAGATGCAGTTCGCCGTGTACACATCGTTGCTGGTGTTCGCATTGGCATCATCGCAAGCGCTGCCGATCGTGCTCGTTCCACCGGGAAGACCCAGGCAGTCGATCAGCTGGCCAGTGCACTGGCAATTCGCGTCGATCACATCGGCGCCCGTGGCCGCATTGCCATCATCGCAACCGAAGCCAGGCTGGGCGGGTCCGCCGATCACACCATTGCAGTCGGTGAGTTGACCCGTGCAGGTGCAGAACGCGTCATAGACGTCGTTGCCGGTATCGGCATTGCCGTCATCGCAGGCTGCTCCGGGCAGTGCGGTACCGCCCGGTACGCCGAGGCAATCGTTCGCGAATACGCCTTCGCAGGTGCATTCCGCGGTGAACGTGTCGTTGTTGCTCGCGCTGTTGCCGTCGTCGCAGGGCGTTCCGGGCAGTTGTGTTCCACCGGGGTTGCCGGCGCAATCGAAGGGTACACCAGCGCAGGTGCAGTTCACACCGTAGGTATCGTTGCCCGTGGCGGCATTGCTATCGTCGCAGGGCGTGCCGGGCTGAGCGGGGCCTCCAGCGATACCCGCGCAATCGGTGGCGAAGGCACCCGCGCATTCGCAGTTCGCGGTATAGGCATCACCGCCGCTCAAGGGGTTACCGTCGTTGCACGGCGTACCCACGGTTGTGGTGCCGCCGATCACGCCGAGGCAATCGATCAGCTGACCAGCGCACTGGCAGTTCGCGTTGTAGACATCGTTGCCCGTACCGGCATCGCCATCATCGCAGGTGGTGCCTTGCACGGTGGTTCCTCCAAGCACTCCGATGCAATCGTAGAGCAGGCCGACGCATTGGCAGTTCGCGCCATAGGTATCACCGTCGGTGTTGGGGTTGCCGTCATCGCACGGGCTGCCAATGGAGGTCGTTCCACCGGGCACACCGGCGCAGTCGATCACCTGGCCCACGCAAAGGCAATTCGCCGTCCATGTGTCGTTGCCGGTGTTCGCATTGCCATCGCTGCAAGCGTTGCCGGGCAGGGCCGTGCCGTTGTTCACACCGGCGCAGTCCTGCGGGGTGTTCGCATCGATCACCACGGCATAGTCCTCCGTTTCGCCGGCCTGGTAGCTGTAGCACGGATCCACGGGGGTTGGCTCGCCTACGGTCACGTTCACGCCACGCACACGCATGATCGTGGAACCCAACTGCGCGCTTACCGGAACGGTGAACGCGATGTTCTGGGCCTGACCCGCAGCGCTGTTCTCGAACTCGCCGAGCTTCTCCGATGCTTCGAAGGTGCCACTGTGATCGTAGTCGATCCAGGCGGCGTAACGACCACCTGCGCGTGAACCGGTGGTGATGGTCACGATGCGTTGTGCGTTGCGCGAAAGCGGCGTGCTGAACTGCCCGCTGAAGTCCGTGTAGGAAGCACCGGCCACGTTGCCGGTCCCCGTGTTGTTGATGTTGCTCAGAACGACGCCGTCCACATAATCGCCGAGCGTTGTGCCCGCCGTGCTCGCTGGTTGGCAGTAGCTGCCGAAGTTGTCGGTGCCGAAGTGCGCTGAAAGCGTCACCGCCGTGGAAATATCACCGCAACCCGAGCTCAACGTCAACTGGATACCGTCGAAGTCCACGATGGAGTTGTCGGGCTGGCTCAGGTAGATGTTCCCGACCGGCCCACAGCCGTTCGGTGGGACAACGATGGAGACCGTGGAGCCACTGGTGATGCCGTTGTAGCCGGAGATGATCGCCCCCAACGGGTTGCTGGTGAAGTCCGAGGTGAGCTTGT
>JBGAJW010000063.1:0-29108 GCA_044224725.1 Flavobacteriales bacterium | reverse complement strand
CCCCGGCGCATGAACTTCCTCGGCCACTTGCTGGTTTCCGGCAACGACCCGCTGGTGATCACCGGCAACTTCATGGCGGACGCCGTGAAAGGGCGCGACCTGTCCCGCTTCCCGGAGGCCATCCAGCGCGGCATCCGCCTGCATCGGCGCATCGACACGTTCACGGACCAGCACGCTATCACCCTGCAAGGGCGTGAGCGCCTGCGCGCGCACTGCGGCAAATTCGCCGGGGTGGCGCTGGACATCCTCTACGACCATTGCATCGCTTCCACGTGGAACGAGACGGAACCGCTGCCCGAGTTCGCGCAGCGCATGTACGCGGTGCTGGATGCGCATCTGCACCTGATGCCCGAACGGACGCAGCGCATGCTGCCTTACATGATGCGCAACGATTGGCTCACCGGCTATGCAGAGCTGGACGGGATCGCACGCGCACTACAGGGTTTGGCGCAACGTGTTCCCAATGGGTCTGTGCTCGTCGGAGCGGAGCGGGTGTTCACCGCGCACCGGGACGCATACGTCGCCGAGTGTTCTGCTTTTCTTCGCGACCTGCGTACACACCTGTCGCGTGAAGAAGGATAAAGCGGCTTGGGCTGGTTCCGGGATATTCGTCGTGCTGTTGTTGCTGGTGTTGATCCGGCCTTCAGCACCGGCTTCCCTCTTCGGTTCTGAAGGTCCCCCTTGGGCAAGGCCCTTGGTCCATCGGGACCTCGATGCCATACGCGCCGATACGCTGAACGTGCTGGTGTTGCGCGATCCACTGATCTGGGAGGAGCACCCTGGTGCCGTATCCGGTCTTGAATGGGAACTGCTCGAACGATTCGCGCGCCATGCGAAACTGAAGCTCAATGCCATCCCCGTGGATCATCCGGACAGCATGCTCCTGATGCTGCAACGCGGTGAGGGCGATGTGATGGCCGCGCAGCTGACACCCAAAGGCTGGGCGAACCGCTACGTTTCCTTTTCCGATCCCTATCGCACGGTCGCGCCGTTGCGCGTCGTGCTGAACTCCGATGGTGTGGTGCGGCCGAAGGTGCGTGACAGGCATGCTCCCGGCAAACCGGACACATTGCTCGTAAGCCGCTGGTCGCCATTCTTGGGCCTGCAGACCGCGTTCGACACAGCCTTCGGCCCGGTCACACTGATCACCGATACCGCTCTTCCTGAAGACCTCTTGGTACGCGTTGCGCTCGGGCAATGCCGTGGCGCCGTGGTGGTCGATGCCGTCTCTTCCTTGGAAGTCCGTCGTTTGCCGCACGTCCATTTCGGGCCACGGCTCGGACGCTCGTTGCCCTTGGCCTTCGGCATCCGCACCAATTCAACGAAGCTCTTGGGCGCGATCAACGCATGGCTCGCAACGCCCGGTGAAACGGAGGCGCGTGAACTGATCGCGGAGAGCTATGGGCGCGGACGACTGACCAATGGCCCTCTGCGCACGTTGCACGATCTGGAGTTCTCTACCGACAGCATCTCTCCCTTCGATAGCCTGTTCCAAGCCCACGCGGACAGCTCGGCCTTCGATTGGGAACTGCTCGCCGCGGTCGGGTTCAAGGAATCGCGCTTCGACACATCGGCTGTTTCGCACGCCGGAGCCTCAGGCCTCATGCAGATCATGCCGGCCACAGCGGAAGCGCTCGGGATCGATTCAGCGGACGGCATCGGTGGGCACATCGGTGGTGCGACGAAATACCTCGACAAGCTGGATGCGATGTGGCGCGCCAGCGTTCCAAACAAGGACCAGCGCCTGAAATTCGTGCTGGCTTCGTACAACGCCGGCCCCGGGCACATCAAGGACGCGCAGCGATTGGCCGAACTCTATGGACTCGCCTCCAATCGTTGGGACGGCTCGGTGGAACGCGCGCTGCTCCTGCTGGAAAAACCGCGCTGGTTCTCCCGGACCGAGGTGAAGAACGGCTACTGCCGCGCCCACGAGACCTTCTGGTACGTGCGCGATGTGGTCTCGGCCTTCGGTCAGTACCGGCGGAAGTAAAAGCCTTCCACGCGGAGCCGACTTACGGCTGAACACACCGTCCGTCCCCCGCTATCTTGGCGCTCCGATCGCGCATTCATGAACCGCTCCTCCCTGCTATTCCTTTCCGCCACCGCCTTCGTCTCCGCGCTCGGCCAAGACCATTCACTCCCCCACACGCTCGCCCCGTCGGAGATCCCGTTGATCCCTGCCTACCGCGACAGCCGCGCCGGTCTTGACCGCGGCATCACCACGCCCCCGGACTTCCCCGTGCGCACCATGGCCGAATGGGAGGAGATCCAAGCGCTGGCCATCTGTTGGGCCCAATATGACGGCATCCTCAAACAGATCGTCGCGGCCGCGAAGACCGAATGCGAGGTGATCATCATCTGCTCGGACCAGGCAGCCGTTACCAGCATCCTGATGGACAATACGTTCGGCGGGCCGCTCCCGGACCTGGACAACATCACCTTCATCGTGGAGGACTTCAACAGCGTTTGGATGCGTGACTACGGCGCCGAGTGCGTCTACCAGAACGAAGTGGACAGCCTCTTCCTGCTCGACTGGATCTACAACCGCCCGCGGCACGTTGATGACGTGATCCCGGACGCGATCGGCTCCAACTTGGGCATCGGCGTGTTCAACACCACCTCCGCACCGTACGACCTGGTACACACCGGCGGCAACTTCATGGCCGATGGCTTCGGCACCGCCTTCAGCAGCCCTCTTCCTGCTCGACTGGATCTACAACCGCCCGCGGCCCGATGATGACGTGATCCCGGACGCGATCGGCACCACCTTGGGCATCGGCGTGTTCAACACCACCACCGCACCGTACGACCTGGTACACACCGGCGGCAACTTCATGGCCGATGGCTTCGGCACCGCCTTCAGCAGCAACCTGGTGATCGATGAGAACGGGCCCAATGGCCAATTCAACCAGACGGTGAAGACCCCTGCCGAAGTGGACGCGCTGATGGGACAGTGGATGGGGATCAGCAACTACATCCGCATGGAGACCCTGCCCTACGATGGTATCCACCACATCGACATGCACATGAAGCTGATCGATGAGGAAACGCTGCTCGTTGGCGAGTTCCCGCAAGGGGAGAGCGACGGCCCGCAGTTGGAGACCAATCTGGGGATCATCGCGGGCAATGAAACGAACGTCTTCGGCCAGCCCTACCGCGTAGTGCGTATCCCCATGCCGCCCAGCACCCAAGGGGACTGGGCACCTGACGCATCTTACCGAACGTACGCGAACAACGTCTTCGTGAACAGAACGGTGATCGTTCCCACCTACCGCACCGAGTACGACACTACCGCGCTGCGCATCCTGCATGAGTCACTCCCCGGCTACCGGATCGTTCCGATCGATTGCGACAATGCTGGCGCGAACATCATCAACGCCAGCGGAGCGATCCATTGCATCACCAAGGGCGTCGGCGTGGCCGATCCGTTGCTCATCCGCCACCAGCGCCTTTTGGACACCTATGAAACGGTGAACCCCTACCCGGTGAGCGCCTACATGCGCCACAAGAGCGGCATCGCGTCGGCCAGCCTGTTCTGGACCACGGACACCACCCAAGCCTGGAACGAGGTGGTCATGACCGACCAGGGAAGCGGCAACTGGGGGGCGACCATTCCCGCTCATCCGGCCTACACCACGATCTATTACTACGTGCGTGGGATCGCCAACAGCGGGAAGACGCAGGTACGGCCCATCGTTGCTCCGAACGGCTGGTGGATGTTCCGTGTGCTGGACATCAATGCCTCGGTAACGGAGACTCGGGGTCCCGCCATCCTCGACCTCTTCCCGAATCCGTGCGTGTCGCACACCTCATTGAAAGTGGACCACGTGCCGGAATTCGCCCGCGTCGTTCTGCGCGATGTGACCGGTCGTGAGGTGAAGACCTTCAACAATGCGAGCATACCGACGGACGGACGCCTGTTCCTGGACGTTACCTCGCTCCCCATCGGCACTTACGCCCTGAGCGTTGAGACCGCCGCTGGCCGCTCGACCCAACGCTTGGTGAAACAATGAACCGGAACGGCACGATGATCGCTCCGCGAAAACCACAAACCGATCCCCGCATGAAACTCCGCCTGATCCTCCCCTTCGCTTTCGCCTTCCTGGCCAACGCATTGCTCGCACAACCCCCGAACAGGATCTGGGCTTATGCCATCGGCGACTGGCGCGATGGACCTGTCGTGACGATCTCTCCCCTGTTCGAGACCACCGAGGCCTTCACGACACCGATGCTCATCAAGCGGGTGAAACAGGACTACGCGCCTTTCGCCAAGATCATGGACATCGACGTGATGCGCTTCGCCACCACGGAAGAGGGAGAACTCTCACGCACAACGCTGAAAGGCAAATACGAGGCGCGCAAGCTTACCGTGAACATGCTCGAGGCCACGACTGCGCCGGCGAAAGAGACCGTCGAGCCGGAGAAGCACTAGGGTAGACCATAGAAAAGAAGAAGGGTCCGTTCGCACGGACCCTTCTTCTTTTCAAATCTTCCTGTCAGCGCGGAACGACCTCGAAGAGGGCGGCCGGCAGGTAGGCCCCATCGAGCGTGAGGCGTGCGAAGTAGGTACCGGCAGCGAGATGCTCCACGACGATGGAAGCGCTTTGAGCACCGGTCGGGCGCTCACTGGCGACCACTTTGCCCGTCAGGTCCAACACATCAAGTCGATCCACATGTTCCACACCAGTGGGAAAGGTGACACGGACCACGTCCGTCGCCGGATTAGGAGCGAGAACCGGACGCATCAGTTCGGGCGACTCGGCGATCGAAACAGTGCAAGGGCTGTAGTTCCCATCGAGTACCAATGTGCCCGTATTGTCCGGATCGAGCCACGTTTTGAGTTTCTCGGTCGCTGGCCCCGAGTTGCTGACCCAGTGGTAATTCATGCGCCCGAAGTAATCAGGTTGCGTTTGGCCGCCCGGCTGCACGCTGTTGCAGAAGGAGCCGCCACCCGTAAGCGTACCGATCACTTTGCCAGTGCTCTCGAACAGCGGTGAACCCGAAGAACCGCCTTCCGTGACACCCCAACCGCTCTCGGTACCCGCCCATACGACGCGGTAGTGCGTGCTGAGGCCGTTCCAAGAAGAGCTGTTCTGTGCGTTGCCCGTGAAGGTGCTGATCTTCTTCTCGTCACCGGCCGGATGATGGATGCACTTGCCTCCCGTATGCGTATTGGTCGTTGCGTCCCAGCCCAACCAGAACGGGTTCCACGACGGGCTGATGACGTCCTCCGCTTCCAACAGGAGGAAATCCGAACCCGAGTCACCACCATTGTCGTTGCTCTCGCCGCGCTTGAAGCAGCCTGTGATGATATGGTTCTGGAGCGCGCTACCCGTACCGCAACCCGGGCGCTGATAGCCGAAGTAGAATTTCCACAACAGGAAATCCGCGTCAGTGACGCCGACACCACAGTGCAGCGCGGTCAGGATCAACCGCTTGCAGTCCTGCGCGACGTTGTTCACCAGACCACCGGAACAGAAGAAGATATCGCCAGCGTCCACGATGCGGAGCTTCACGACGCCGTCGCGCTGTGGCTGCCATCCATCGCCCTCAGGGCAGTTCACGTCCACTTCGCAATCATCCGCGCGATCGGGTCCGAGGTGGCGGTAGGTATGGCCCAGTGAGCGGATGATGAACCGCCCCTCGCCCCGCACATCAGCGGGCTCGTAGTACTCCACCATGCACGCTTCTCCACGCAATGCTGCCGTGGCGAAGATCCCGCTCTCCTTATTGTGGTAACCGGTAAAGCCACCAAGCACCTGTTCACCATCAGGTGTGTACACGTGCAGCAGGGCTCCAGGCGGGATCTCGAAGTCATTGAAGAACAACTCTGTGGACAGTGCGTCCGGGCTTTCCACACGCAGCCGCCAAACACCGTCGCCGTTCGGGAGGGTCTCCCATACGCCGCTGGTCTGCAGGTCGGCGTTCACCGGCAACAGACGAGCGTCCGCGGGCACCTTGCCTTCCTCAGCGCGGCGCGCATCGTGTTCATCCACCGCTGAGCGGTCGATACCTCCGGTACTGACCGATGGCACGAAGGCCTGGTCCAGTCGGTTGCGCAGAGCGTACGGAAGGCCGCCTTCGCTCCATTGGGCGTTCGCTTCAAAGGCGAACAGGGCGGCCAGTGCGACCGCGAAATACGAGTGCTTCATTCAGGGATCGGGTTCTGGAAAGGGTCGGCCAAACTACGCCCAACGGGACATCACGTTATCAACGATCCGCCCACTGCGGGTTGGTACCTGATGAACGCCCGACAATGGTCAATGTTCGGGTCGTTGGCCTCCCGCAACAGGCGAACTTGGTCCCGCGTTATCCAACCGTACATGCTGGGCCGATGGTGGAAGTGGGTGCGACGCCGCAGGCGGACGTTGCTGGTCGTTCTCGGCTTCTTCGTCGCGCTTTACGCTTGGGCGCGTTGGGGGCCGATGGACCCGCTCTTCGACAAGCCGCGCTCCACGGTCCTGCTGGACAGACAAGGCGGCCTTCTCGGGGCAACGGTGGCACCAGACGGCCAGTGGAGGTTTCCCGGTAGCGATCACGTTCCGGAGAAGTTCGCCACCTGCCTTCTGCAATTCGAGGACCGGGCATTCTACGATCATTGGGGCGTTCGACCGCAAAGCCTCGTGCGCGCCTTGCGACAGAATGCGGCCGCTGGGCGCACGGTAAGCGGCGGCAGCACCATTACCATGCAGGTGGCCCGCATGAGCCGCGGCGCGAAACAGCGCAGCTATTCCGCGAAACTGATCGAGGCCTTGCTCGCGCTCCGGATCGAAACGCGGTACACGAAACCCGAGATCATGTCCTTGTATGCCGACAACGCCCCTTTCGGCGGCAATGTCGTGGGCCTGGAGGCAGCGGCCTGGCGTTGGTTCGGGCGATCGCCGCAGGAACTCTCGTGGGCAGAAAGCGCCACGCTGGCGGTGCTGCCCAACGCACCGTCGGCCATCTACCCCGGAAAGGGCCAAACGGCCTTACGCGCCAAGCGCGACCGGTTGCTCGGCCGGTTGCTGGAGATCGGGACCATCGATACCACCGAATGGACTCTCGCCAAGGAAGAACCCCTTCCCGGCAGACCGCTGGCGTTGCCTCAGGCCGCCCCGCACCTGCTCACCACATTGATGGCCCAAGGACACGCCGGGCAGCGGACACGGACGACCATCAATGGCGATCTGCAACGAAGGGTGGCCGAGACCTGCGAACGCTACGCGCCCCGACTGATCGCCAATGAGGTACACAATGCGGCAGCGCTCATCATCGATGTGCCCACCGGTGAAGTGCGCGCCTATATCGGCAACCTCGCCTCGGCTTCCGCCGACCACGCACCGAATGTGGACATAACGCGCGCCCAACGGAGCACGGGGAGCTTGCTGAAGCCCTTCCTGTACGCGGATATGCTCCAGAGCGGTGAACTGCTGCCCGACATGCTGGTGGCCGATGTGCCCACGCAGTACGACGGTTTCTCGCCGCGCAATTTCGATGAGCGCTACACAGGTGCGGCGCCCGCGAGCGAGGCCCTCGCCCGTTCGCTGAACGTGCCCGCCGTACGGTCACTCCGCAAGCACGGCACCGGCCGCTTCCTTTCCACGCTGCATGCCATGGGTTTCCGTTCCATCGATCGACCGGCGGACCACTATGGGCTTTCACTGATCATCGGCGGCGCGGAAAGCGACCTCTGGGAGATCGGCGGCGCTTATGCCAGCATGGCCAGGGTGCTGCGCGGGTTCGCCGCGGGCGGAAAAAACTACCGCGTCGGTGACATCCATCCGCCCATCGTGCTGCTGGCTGACACCGGCCGGTGCGATACCACCCGGCTGGAACATCCGCCGCTTACCGCCGCGAGCATCCACTTCGCCCTTGCCGCGCTGCGTGACGTGAACCGGCCTGCGGACGAGCAAGGATGGAAAGCCTTCGCGGACCGCGAGCGCATCGCTTGGAAGACCGGCACCAGCGTGGGCCATCGCGATGCATGGGCCGTTGGCACGAGCGATCGCTGGTGTGTGGCCGTCTGGACCGGCAACGCGACGGGGGAAGGGCGCCCCGGGCTCACCGGCACGCTTGCCGCCGCCCCCCTGATGTTCGACCTGTTCGGGCTGCTCAGCAAGGGACGCGGCTTCGATCCGCCCTACGATGAACTCGTCCGCGCACCGATCTGCCCGGCCAGCGGGCATCTCGCCGGATTGGATTGCCCGACCGCGGACAGTTCCTGGATCCCGCGGCAAGGACTCCGCACAACGCCATGCCCCTACCACCGGCGGATCCAGGTGGATGACCAAGAACGGTGGCGGACTTCTCCGGACCAAGGGCACCCGACCTCTTGGTTCGTGCTGCCTCCGGCGATGGAACGCTACTACTCGCTGAACCACCCTGCTTACCGTCCCCTCCCACCCTTCCGCGATGGCCGCATGGCTGAAGGAACGGTGATGGAAGTGCTCTATCCGGAACGCGACAGCCGCTTGCTGATCCCGGTTGAACTCGATGGTTCGCGCAGCAAGGCCGTGGTGGAGGTCGCCCACCGCGATCCGAACGCCACCGTGCATTGGGACCTCGATGGCACCTACATCGGTTCCACCAGCGGGGACCACCGCATGGCCATCGATCCGGATGATGGGCCGCACACCCTTACTCTCACCGATGCGCAAGGACGGTCGTTGCGGCATTCCTTTGCGGTCACCAGTCGCGCCAAGCGATAGCCGATGCTACGGACCCTGCTCCTCTCCTTCACACTGCTCCTGATCCAAGCGCTCCATGCGCAACCCGATTCACTGTACATCGCTGAAAAAGGCGGCACTGTGGCCTATGCCGTCACCTATCCACCGCTGAAGACGACCGAGAGCTTCACGCATGAGGGACGTTACGCGATGGACACATCCCGCGTCGCCGTGCGGCTCGGGTTCAAACGAGGCAAGCCTTGCGGCGTGTACCGCGCGTGGTACCCGGATGGCGCTCCGATGATCTTCGCCGTGTACGGCTGGGGCTACTTGAACGGGGACTGGACCGAGTACGGACAGGACGGGCGCATCACGGTGAAAGGGAAATACAAGGAAGGAAAACGCGACGGGATCTGGGCCTTCCGGGAACAAGGGATCGTTGGCCATTACAAGGACGGTAAGAAGCACGGCAAGTGGAAGTACTATGAGAACGGTCGGCTCGTCCGCTTCGAGCGTTACCGCAACGGAGAACCGATCGGTGCTCCGCGTTCCCTCCTGAAGTGAACACCGGAGGCTTCACCTTCGTTAACACGGCCGGGCAACCGCTGCGGGTGGCCTTCCGTTACATTCACCGTATCCTGATCAGCAGCCACATGATGAAGTCCCTCGCGTGCGTCGGCGCGCTTACCCTGACCACGCTCGCACACGCCCAAGTGGACCCCGGAACCGTGGGCAAATTGGAGGCGCTGCTCTACCAGATCGACCACATGTACGTGGACAGTGTGAACGACAAGGAATTGGTGGAAACGGCCATCGTGAGCATGCTGGAAAAGCTCGACCCGCACAGCATTTATATCCCCAAGGAGGAACTCGACGAGGTGAACGAACCCCTCAAAGGCAATTTCGAAGGGGTGGGCATCCAGTTCAATCTGGTGCGCGATACGATCTACGTGGTGGACGCCATCGCGGGCGGGCCGAGCGAACGCCTCGGCATCCGCAGCGGCGACCGGATCGTGCGCATCGACAGTGAGAACGTGGCCGGCGTCGGCTTCAAGAACGCCGACGTGATGAAGCGTTTGCGGGGCAAGAAGGGCACGAAGGTGAACGTGTCCATCGTGCGAACAGGAGAGCCAGAACCGCTCGATTTCGCCATCACCCGCGACAAGATCCCCATCTACAGCGTGGAAGCCAGCTACATGGCCTCCCCCAGCACGGGCTACCTCAAGGTGAGCCGTTTCAGCGCCACAACCATGAAGGAGTTCCGCGAGAAGCTCGCCCTGCTGCAGAAGGCGGGGATGAAGGACCTGATACTGGACCTGCAGGGAAATGGCGGTGGCTACCTGCGCACCGCGATCGAAATGGCCGACGAATTCCTGCCCGACAAGAAACTGGTGGTGTACACCGAAGGGCGCACCTCGCCACGCGAGGACACCTATGCGACCGGTGAGGGCAAATTCGAAAAGGGCCGATTGGTGGTGCTGGTGGACGAAGGCAGTGCCAGCGCCAGCGAGATCGTTACCGGTGCCATGCAGGATTGGGACCGGGCCTTGGTGGTCGGCCGCCGCTCATTCGGAAAGGGCTTGGTACAACGCCCGGTGATGCTGCCCGATGGCAGTGCCGTTCGCCTGACCGTGAGCCGCTACTACACGCCCAGCGGCAGGTGCATCCAGAAATCCTACGCTGAAGGCGCCGAAGCCTATCAACAGGAAAAGCGCGATCGGCTGAAGCACGGGGAACTCACCAACGCGGACAGCATCCACACGACGGATACCGTGCGCTACTACACCGTGAACAAGCGTGTGGTCTACGGCGGAGGAGGGATCATGCCCGATGTATTCGTGCCCATCGATACCACGCTCAGTTCGGACTACTTCGGGCAGCTCGTGCGCAAAGGCGTGTTGAACACCTATGCGATCACTTACGTGGACGCTCACCGAGACGAGATCCTGAAGCAATACCGCAATGTGGACCAGTTCGACAGGTCATTCGCCGTGACGCAAGCGGTCCTTGATGGACTTGTCGCCCAAGGCGAAAAGGACGGTGTGAAAGCCGACGCCGAAGGACTGGCCAAAGCCCGCGCGCTGGTGGACCTGCGCTTGAAAGCACTGATCGCCCGCGATGTGTGGGACACTTCGGCCTACTGGCAGGTGATCAACCGGGACAACCCTGTGGACCGCAGCTTCCAGCGCGCACTTGAGGTGCTCAGCGATGACACGTTCCAGCGCCTGAAGCTCGCCCAGCAGTAGACCCGCTGTTGATCTTTCGTTAACGCCCTGGCGCTCCCGCGCCGGGGCGTCCTATTTTCGCCGCCCGTCAACACAGGCACACATGAAAGACACCATCAAGATCGCGTTGCTCGCCATCATCGCGGGCACGCTCATCATCCAGACCATCGGCCAGCGCAGCGGCTCGGACAGCACCGTGGCCAATACGGCCAGCGCCATGCCCGCCCGCCCGAGCACGGACGCCACCCCGAAGCTGAACGCCCCCCCGAAGAACACCTTCGACCCCACCGTTCCGCCGAGCCCGACCAACATGCCGGCCGTCACGGGTCCCAAGACCTCCATCCAGTTCCCGGTGATCGCCCACGATTTCGGCAAGGTGAAGCAGAACACGGAGAACAACTACGTCTTCAAGTTCACCAACACCGGGAAAGAACCCCTGTTGATCAGCGACGCGAAGGGCAGCTGCGGTTGCACCGTCCCGGAATACCCCAAGGAGCCCATCGCACCGGGCAAGACGGGCGAGATCAAAGTGGTGTACAAGCCAGGCGGACAGCAGGGCAACCAGAACAAGACGGTGACCGTGACCGCGAACACCGATCCCCCGCAAACGCTCCTGAACATCTCCGCAGACGTGCAGGTGGATCCCGCTTCGGCCCCGATGGCGGCCCCTACGCACTGATCGCGCACTCCCCTCTTGGAAGCCCCGCCCGCAAGCGGGGCTTTCTCATGCCACCAACCGGTCTATCGCGGCGGCCAGTTCCCGGTCCTTGTCCGTTACCGTATTCCCCGCGGAATGCGTGCGCAGCACGATCGTGACCTTGTTGTACACATTGCTCCACTCGGGGTGGTGGTCCATCTTCTCGGCCAGCAGCGCCACGCGTGACATGAACGCGAACGCCTCACTGAAGTCCTTGAACTTGAATTCCCGCTGCAGCTTGTTGTCCTCTTCCTTCCACATGGTGATCAACGGTGTATGGGAAGATGGATCATGTACGGTTCCTCGGCGTGCCTTACCAGCTTCATCTCATCGATCAAACGGTGAGCGCCGCAGACCTTGTCTATCACGAACAGCACATAACGGATATCCACGCTGATGTTCCGGCATTTCGCCGGATCGAACTGGATGTCGCTCATGGTGCTTTCCCACGTACGGTCGAAGTTGATGCCGATGAGCTCACCCCGGCCGTTGAGCACAGGGCTCCCGCTGTTGCCGCCGGTGGTGTGCAGGGACGACGTGAAACATACCGGCATCCCGGAAGCCGTTCCGTATGGCGCATAGTCCTTCTTCGCGTGCAATTCGAGCAACTTCGCCGGCACATCGAACTCCGGATCGTTCGGGCGGTACTTCTCCATCACGCCGTCCAGCGTGGTGAACGGCTCATAGGCCATACCGTCCCGTGGGCTACTGCCCTCCACTTCACCGTAACTGAACCGCAAGGTGCTGTTCGCATCCGGCCAGAAGGTCTTCTCGGGGAACAGCGTCATCAGGCCTTGCATCCAAGTGCGCATGTGGACGGAGAGCCGCGCGTTCGCCGCATCGAGTGATGGTTTTACCCGGGTGCTATAACCGTCCGTGAGCGCGCAGGCCATCACATAAGCGGGATCCTTCAGCAGCTTCTTGGCCGCACCGGGGCTCCACTTCGCCAAGACGGCGGCCAGCTTGGCCGAGTCGGCGAACACGCTGCGCGTATAGAGGTCATCCACGCCCTTGAACTTCGCAGGCTGCACGAAGCCGTAGCCCTTGTCCACATTGGCCAGGTAGATCGGCAACTGCGCCTTGAAGATCCGTCCATCGACCAGCGGGTCGAAGTCCTTGTGGAACGACGCGGCGTTGTCCCGTACCCGGGCGAGTTCCTTTTCCCAGCCGCCTTCCGCCTTCAACTTGGCGACATTCTCCGGAAGCATGATCGTCTCGAACCCCTTGGCGAACCTGAAGAGATCGGCACCTACGGAGTATAGTTCCACGAAAGCGTCACGCGCCTCCGCCAACGACGGGTAAGTGCGATAGACCGCCGCAATGGAATCGAGCGCGGCGACGAAGTCGGTTCTGCCGGTCCTGGCAGCCCGCGCCCGGTATTCACGCTCCAGTTCACGCTTGCCTTCCAGCGTGCGCAGTTCGGTGATGCCACGCAGTTCACCGATCCATTTCTTGTACGCGTTGCCGATGCCCTTCTGTTTGTCCGCGTAGGCGATGCGTGTCCGGTCATCAGCCAGCATGGCCTCATCGATCACGGCCAGGCTGGCCCGGCGCAATCTGATCTTCAGCGGGTCGCCCGTGTTCATCACGTAGTCCACGCCGTAGCTCGTGAGGTAGCGCTGCGTATTGCCGGGGAAACCGAAGATCATGGCGAAGTCGCCCTCTCTTACGCCGTCCATGCTCACGGCCAAGCTGCGGCGTGGCTTGAAGGGCACGTTGGTGAGCGCGAAATCAGCAGGGTTGTTGTCAACATCGGCATAGATCCGGAACACACTGAAATCGCCGGTGTGCCGGGGCCACATCCAGTTGTCCGTATCACCGCCGAAATTGCCGATGGCCCCGGGAGGCGCACCCACCAACCGTACATCGCGGAAGGTCTGGCTCACGATCAGGTACCAGCTGTTGCCATAGTTGAAGGGCTTCACCACCGCGTCGTAGCCCTTACCCTCCTTCGCTTCCTTGATGGCAGCCTCAGCCGCCGTACCGATCGCCACCGTGCGCTCCTGCTCGGACATGCCCGGCCTCACGGCGGCCAGAACGCGGTCCGTCACATCCTCCATGCGCACGATGAAGGTGGCCGTGGTGCCGGGATTCGGCAGTTCGTCCGCCAAGGTGGCCGCCCAGAAACCGTCCTTCAGGTAGTCCTTGCCGACCGAGCTGTGGTTGGCGATCGCGCTGAACCCGCAATGATGATTGGTGAGGATCAGTCCTTGTTCACTGACCACCTCGGCCGTGCATCCCCCTCCGAAAAGCACGGTGGCGTCCTTCAGGCTGCCGTTGTTCAGGCTGTAGATATCCTCGGCACTGATGAGCAGACCCTCGGTGCGCATGTCGCCCTCGATGGCCTGCAGCAAAGTCGGCAGCCACATGCCTTCATGGGCGAGAACATCCACTGCGGACAGAAAGGGAAAGAAAAACAGGACTACGGTCTTGCGCATGAGCGGTCTTTTGAGCGGGTCAAGGTATCGGTCGCGCACTTTCGACGTCCCGAGAAAAACGTTGGAGCAACGAATATTATGGATAGCTTGGACCTCCCGAGAACCAAGGATATCCGCCATGAGAAACCGAGGCATCCTCACCGTACTGTCCTGCACACTGCTTCTGATCACCTACGCCCAGTCGGGTTCGATCGATGCTGGTTTCGCGGCCTCCCTCCAAGCCGGGGGCGGGGCGAACGGACCCGTATTCTGCACAGCGACCGATGCGGTGGGCAATGTGTTCGTTGGCGGGTCATTCACCCAATTCGCCGGGGCGCCCGCTAATCTCTTCGCCAAAGTATCCGCTGATGGCACCTTGGATGCCGCCTTCACCGCGGCCGTCGGGTTGGTGGGCCTCAGCGTGAACGCTTGCGCTGTGCAGGCCGATGGCAAGATCCTCGTGGGCGGCAATTTCTCCGGTGTCGACTCCACTACGCAAGCCCGCTTGGCCAGATTGAACCCGGATGGGACCGTGGACGCCTCCTTCGCACCCCTTGTCAACCTGCCCGTTTTCGCACTGCTCGTACAACCTGATGGCGCGATCCTCGTGGGCGGACAATTCTTCACCAATCCCGGATTCACGCGAAGAGGCATCACCCGTCTGCTGCCCGGTGGAGCCTTGGATCCCAGCTTCGACCCGGGGATCGGTGCGAACAACACCGTGCGGTCGTTGGCCCTTGATACGGGCGGCCGCATTCTCTTGACAGGTCTGTTCACGACATTCAATGGTTCCGCAGCCGGACATGTAGCCTTGCTTGAACCGAACGGTGCTCCGGTGGCCTCCTTCTCACCCAGCACCGGCGCTGACGATGTCGTCTTCGCCTCGGCCGTGCTTCCCGGAAACAGGTACTTGTTGGGCGGGGACTTCGACCAGTTCAATGGGACGGTGAGCCCGGCCTTGGTCTGCATCGGGCAGGACGGCTCGGTGGATGCCGGGTTCAACGCCGCTGGACTCGCTTCAACGGATGTGGTCCTGTGCATCGCCATAGAACAGAACAGCCTTCCGATTTGCGGGGGCACGTTCAGCACCTACAACGGGCAGGCGCGATCGAGGATCATGCGCCTGCTCGCTGATGGAGCGCTTGACGGAACCTTCTCCGTGGGCGCGGGCTTTTCAGGAACAGGGGTGAACGCCTTGGTGTTAGACCCTTCAGGCCGGATCCTGGCCGGCGGAACCTTCAACTCCTACCAGGGTACCTTACAGAACGGCCTCACCCGCATCGAGAACTGCCTACAGACCCTCTATTTCCTGGATGCCGACGGCGATGGTCTGGGCGACCCGTTGTCGCCCTTGGCCAGTTGCACCCAACCGGTCGCTCACGTGCTCGACCATTCGGACTGTGATGATTCCGATCCGGGCATCCTGGCAGCACCCACTTGGTACCAGGACAACGACGGTGACGGTACCGGGAACCCGGCCGCATTCGTGGTTACCTGTGGCGATCAGCCGGGATACGTTCTGGACAACACGGACTGCGACGATACCGATCCGGACAAGTACGAAGGCGCTCCCTGTGATGATGGGGATCCAACAACCGTGAATGATTCGTATTCGGCAAGTTGCATCTGCATCGGCGGAGCGGTGGATGTTGCCGCGCGGGTGTTCTTGGACGGTCCGTTCAACGGAACGATCATGAATGATGCGCTGCGCGCTGGAAGCTTGATCCCGCTCACCGAACCCTACACCCTCCTGAATTTCCATCCAGCGGAAGCCGGGGGGGGCGAGCAGATCAGCGCCTCCGTCCTGTCCACCACAGGTCCCGACGCCATCGTGGACTGGGTGATGCTCGCCCTGCGCGACCAGCAACCGCCTTACGGCCGTAAGAAGATCCGCATGGCCCTGCTGCAACGCGATGGCGACATCGTGGACCTGGACGGAACCAGCCCGGTGCGTTTCTCCCAACAGCCCGGGGCCTACATGTTGGAAGTCCGGCACCGCAATCACATGGGCATCATGACGGCGCTGCCTCTGCCTGTAGTTCCTACCGGAACATTGCTCAGCGTGGACTTCACCTCGCCCGGCGTGGCTTGCTATGGCACCAATGCCCGCAAGCAGATCAGCGGCACCATGCTCCTTTGGGCGGGCAACACCGTCCTCAACGGGTTCCTCAGCTACACCGGTTCCGCCAACGACCGGGACAAGATCCTGGTGGCCGTGGGCAGCACCACTCCGAACAACTCGATCCCCGGATATCGGACAGAGGACGTGAACCTCAACGGCACCGTCAGCTACACGGGCAGTGCCAACGACCGCGACCCCATACTCGTGAACGTGGGCAACACCACCCCGAATGCGGTACGGGTGGAGCAGATTCCCTGACCGGGCCGGTCGTTCGCAACCAATTCCCGCACCGCTCGTTGCACGGGGTGGAATATCCCGCCCATGAAACGCTTGATCCTACCGCCTTTCCTGCTCATCGCCTTGGCAACATCCGCGCAGGACACGGTCCCGCTCGTTGACATGACGATGAGCGACAACGGAAAAGACCAGCTCGAGTTCCGGATCCGTCCCGCCGGTGATTTTGCCGGCATCATGTCCGGATTGACGTTCACGGTCCGCTGGCCCGCCTCCGCTGGCATCGCTTTGGACACCGCGGTACGATGCTATCCGTTCCAGGATGCGATCCCTGTGAGCGCCGTGCAACCCGTTGTGAACGATGGCTGGACATACAGGACCTTCAATGGCTTCGGGTTGACACCCCTTTCGGAACTCGGCCTTTCCTGGCAAGCCGGACGAGAGTACCCGGTCTGCACGGCGGATATTCTCGTCCCCGGCACCACGATGGAATTGATGAATGATGCCTGGACCGCGGCGAACAACAGGAACTACTTCTGCTCATTGGGGGGATTGGAAGCGACCGGGGTCCTGTATCCAAGCCCCGAACCGGATGTCTCCATCCGATCCCAAGATGAGGGCACCGGAAACCTCGATATCATCCTCACCCCGGAAAGCGACTTCTTCGGCTGGGTAACGGACCTGGACTTCACCGTTCGCTGGCCGTCCGGCAACGGCGTCTCGCTGGGCACAACGCTCCAGAACGAGGAAGTCGCGGAGTACCTGCCCATCGGGAAGATCGGCCCTGAGGTCACTGCTGGTGGCTTCACCTACCAACGGTTCCACGGCGAAGGCATCAAGAGCATCGCCAATTCCGACGACGCTTGGCACGCGGGCGTGGGCGTTACCGCGCTCTCCGTACCCATTTTCGGCATGGCAGAAGGCATCGGTGTGGTGAATGACGAATGGACCACCGCCAACAGCGGCGATTACACCATTAAACTGAACAGCGACGACCATACGGGCCTTATAGAAGGCATCGCTCTCGGTCTGTCCCCTGCGCCCAAGGAACCCTTTGAGGCCACCGTATCGTCGGTTTCCAACGGGTTCAACCTCGTGCTGGACCTGCCCGGCACGGCGCTGCCCACCACCATCAGTTTGCACAACGCGGCTGGCCAAGCGATCTGGAGCTCCACCCGTGAGGCCGTTCACGGCCGGATGAACCTCTTGGCCGAGACGGGCCCGGTCTGTGATGGCCTCTACATCCTTTCGGTGCGCCAAGGCGAGCGTTCGCTTACCAAGCGCGTGGTGCGATAGCCCACATCCAAAGAAGAGGCCCGCGACCTGCCGGTCGTGGGCCTCTTCCTTTCTTGACCCCGCTCAACGTGCGGAACGCTCGGGAACATCGTCCACAGCAGGAGGCGGATCCTCCACCACTTCACTGATCAACAGCGCGAGCAGCACCAGGATCACCAACGCGATGAAGGTGCGCGGATCCTTGTAGAGCGGCCGCTTGTAGAGCGGCTTCACCGCGTGGTGGTAGTTGTACAACAAGCGCTCGGCATCGGCATGGCTCGACACCTCCGCCTCGGACAAGGGAGGCCGCCCTTCGGGTGATATGCGGTAGCGATGCCTCATGTGCGGGAACCAAGGTATTGACGCAGGTTGGCCAGCACCCGGTGCACCCGCATCTTGGCGGCGTCCTCCGCGATGCCGAGCACCTGGCCTACTTCGATGAACGACAGACCATCGATGTAGCGCAGTTCGATCAAGCGGGCCTTCTCCGCCGGAAGGCGCGAAAGGCACTTGGCCAAACGCTGCAGGTCCTCATCGACTTCCAACACCCCCAGATCCCCGCTCAGTTCGCGCACTTCCGCCCAGCTCAGGTCCATCACCGCCTCCTTCTTCTTCCGCCAGTGCATGCGCACCTCGTTCAAGGCGATGCGGTACAACCATGCCCGGAAAGGCAACCCGCGCGATTCATAGCGCGGCAGGGCGAGCAGGGCCTTCAAGAAGGTCTGCTGGGAGAGGTCCGCCGACAGGTCGCGGTTGTTGGTGCGACGGTGGATGAAGCGGAAGATGACGGCATGGTAGGCGGAGTACAGCGGGGTGAACGCCCGGGGGTCGGCCTTGGCGGCCTGTATCGCGGTGAACTCCTGCTGGGCATCCATGAAATGTGCGTCTTCCCCAATGCGGGCCGTGGTGGAAGTAACGCACCAACGACGAACACGCGTATGGCACCGATGAAACCCCTGATCCCTTCGCCCGTTGAAACCGCCAACTCTCCATGGGCTTGGACCGCCCATGAATGATCGAAACTGAACGAAGGATGCCGATCTCGCGAAGGCTTACCCTGCTCAAACCGGCCTTGATGGCGACGCTTGGCCTGCTCATCAGCGGGAGCGCAGGTGCAGCCTATTCGTGGCAATTCTCCAAGGTCATCGGCTCCAACCACCAGGACCAGATCAAGGACCTCGCCTTCGACCCGAACGAACAGTACCTCTACGCCGTCGGTTATTCCGACAACAACAACCCATTGAACTCGGGGTTGAATTTCACACGAAGCGACCAAGGCTACTTGCTCAAGTACTCTGAAACAGGGGCCATCATCTGGCAACTGGAGATCGGGGGGGATGGCACAGAAACAGCGGAAGGCGTGGCCGTTGGTGCTGATGGCACGATCTACGTTACTGGCACATATGATGAGACCTGCCGATTCTACAGCTCGAACGGAGCCGTTTCTGCCACCAGCTTGGCGCTGGCAGGCGGAACGGATATCTACTTGGCGGCCTATAACCCCGCAGGCACCTTCCTCTGGGCGGTGCGTATGGCAGGGGCAGGTGAGCAGAGCGTGCCTTTGATCGCCGTGGACGCCAGTGGGATCACGGTCCTTGGTGAGACCGTGAACCAAATGACGGTGACCGGGACGAACGCGGTCTCGAATTCAACAAATACTCTGCTCAGCAATGGCGACCGACATCCCTTCCTGGCGCGATTCAGTCTTTCAGGTGGCCTGACATGGACCTTGGAAGGATACAGCCCTGGCAACGGGGACGATCATGCAGGCTCCATCACGTGCGATGGAACCCACTTGTACGTCAGCACTCAGGCCTTTGGCAACTCCATGAACTGGATCCAGGGCAGCATTCTATCGTTCCCCTTCGGAACGACCACCAGCGGCCTTGCGAATGACGCTTACATCACCTGCTTCGACCTGAGCGGGAATTTCGTTTGGTCCACTTTCGTAAAGGACCCCACCACGGACTTCCACGACTATGTGCGCATGGCCGCTGGTTGCGACGGCCTATACATAACAGCCGAGGCCGGGGCAGGTACCCTCTTCAATAACGGTACGACCTATCCCGCGACTGCGACATCGGACGCGTTGTTCGTAGCCCAATTGGACAAAGGGACCGGCGGCGTGAACTGGGTCCAGTTCGGCACGACGAACAATCAAAGTGAATTCACGGGTACGGACATCGCTGTTGGCCCACGCAATGAGATCCAGGTGGCCGGCCGCTATAAAGGCACGGTGACCTACCAGACCCATGCGATGACGGCCAATGCCACCCAAGATGCGTTCCTGCTTACGCTGAAGCGTAACAGCGACTGGGTGAACATGGAGGGACTGGACGGTTCCGGTATCGCTGAATGCAACGCCGTAGCAGTGGGTCCTCTGGGGGCCGTATCGCTCGGTGGGAAGTTCCAAGGCAATTATTCCGTGGGAGGAACCACCTACAACGCAGCGGCCCAGAACGATGGCTTCATCGCACAAGCCCAGTCCGGTGCAAGGGCATTGGGTCTCAAGGATCCTTCACGCTGGCAGGCGCCTACAAGCGTTTGCCAGAACAGCGGTGCCATCGACCTGAGCACATTTTTGATCGCACCACACCTGGGATACGGTGTGAGCGTGACAAATTCCACGAGCGTCACATCGGCCGCTCTTGGGACCGCCGCACCGGATGGCAGTGGCGCCATACTCACAACGGCATCCACGTCCAACATGGTGATCGACCTGAACGACACGGTGCCCTCGGGCGAGGCCATCCAACTGCGTTTCCGTCGTGGAACGGGCGCATCGGCCACTGTTGCTGTTACCGTGCAAGCATCCATTTCCGCCACCGGACCTTGGACCACCATCAACACATCGGCTTCCACCACCTCCACCTGGTTCGTATGGTCGACATCGCTCACCACCATAAACACGAGGTATGTCAAGGTGATACTGAATGCCGGTTCCACGAACGCCGAGATCGACGCATTGCGCTTCGCCTATGGCAGCGTTCCTGATGGAGCTTGGAGCGGATCCGGTGTTGCGGGCAGTTCCTTCGACCCATCAGGTCTGTCCGGCTCAATAACGCTGACCTACACAGTGGCCACATCGGGAGCCCCTTGCACCAAGAGCACGAGCAAGAGCATCACAGTAACACCAGCCCCGATCGCTGGCTCCCTCACTTCGTCGGCGACAGCCGTATGCCCCGGTGGCAGCGCCACGATCACCCTTTCCGGATCCACGGCTACAACGACGACATGGCTGAAGAGCACGGACAACTGGGCCACATCAAGCACATTGACCACGAACGTTGCCAGTGTCACACTCGCTCCGATCAATTCCACCACCAAGCTGAAGGTGAAGGGCTCCTCGATCGGATGCGGTGGTGTGTACAGCAACGAATTGACCATCACCGCGGCGGACAACACGGCACCTGTCATCATCTGCCCCGCAGGAACGATCACCGCCGAGCTGGACGTCAACTGCAAAGCACTTGTACCAAACCTCGTTGCGCTTGCGAGCGCGACCGACGATTGCAGCAGTGTGACCATTACGCAGTCACCTGCCACGGGTACGGTGATCACTGCGAACACATCGGTGATCATCACAGCGAAGGACCAGAGCAACAACATCAGCACCTGTTCCAAGATCGTGGTTGTCCATGATGGTATCGCACCGACGTTCACCCTTTGCCCGAGCAACCAGACCATGGCCACCACAGGCCCCTCGGCAGTGGTTACCTATTCCACACCCACTGCCACGGACAACTGCAGCGGAGTCACTGTTGCCCGGATCGCCGGGCCCGCTTCCGGCTCATCCTTCCCATTGGGGATCACTACCGTGACCTGGCAAGCTACCGATGCATCGGGAAACACGGCGAACTGCTCGTTCATGGTCCAGGTGGTGGCGAACACGGCGCCGGTGTTGAACTGCCCGAACGACATGACCGTTTCCACGAACGCCGGCTCATGCGGCGCATTGGTGATCTACCCGGTCCCCGTTGGCACAGACGATTCCGGGGTGAACAATACCAGCCAGATCGACAAGACGGGCTATGTGTCCGGAAGTGTCTTCCCCATCGGCGAGAGCATCCAGCAGTTCCAAATGACCGCCAACGACGGTGGTACGGCAGGCTGTTCCTTCCATATCCAGGTGGTGGACGATTCGGCACCAACGATCATTTGTCCATCCTCCATCACGGCGAGCTCCTCAGCGGGCCAGTGTACCAGCGTTGTGGTGTACGGCGATCCTGTAATCGGTGACAACTGCCTTGGGTGCGCCCAACAGAACGTAGCACAACATACCTACATAGGCATGTACCAAGGGCACACCTACTGGCGCTCATGGAACTCTGCGGATTGGACCACAGCGAACGTGAACGCGCAAACGATTCCGAGCGGCCACCTGGTGACCGTTGGAAGCCCAAGCGAAGAGACCTGGCTCCGGAACACCCTTTTCGACGAACTCGGGAGCAATGCGCCGTTCTGGATCGGGTTGAGCGACGCCGCAGTTGAGGGAACATGGGCCTGGGTGAACGGAGAACCCACCGACCACTTGGATTGGGCCGCCACACAGCCCGACAACATAGGTAACTCGGACTATGCCTACATGAACGCGTTCGGCGGGCAACAATGGGACGACGCGGCAGTCACGGGGTCTTTCAACTGGATCACTGAGATCGATTGTCTGCCCGCCCTCTCAGCGGTACGCACCAGCGGACCTGCAAGCGGGTCCACATTCCCCGTTGGAAACACACCCGTTGTCTATCAGATCACCGACCATGGCGGCAACACCGCCACATGCGCGTTCAACGTGACGGTGAACGACCAGGAAGCACCTGATCTGCACTGCCCTCCCAGCATTTCGTTGGACGCATCAGCAACTAGCTGTACAGCCAATGCGACCTTCGAGGCGACCGCAACGGACAATTGTTGGTCCGTTCCGACGGTCTCCTACTCCGTTGCGCCGGGCTCGTCATTCCCGCTGGGGATAACTCCCGTTACGGTCACGGCACATGACGGGACCAATTCGAGCCCTGCCTGCACGTTCAATGTCAGGGTGATCGATGTAACTGGCCCTACCATTACCGGTCTGCCAGCCACGGCTCCATCGGGCTATGACCCCGGCAGCTGCAGAGCGACCGTACCGGATCTGAGTCTGCTCTGCACGATCGGCGAACCTTGTCCGCAAACGATCGTCACCTCCCAATCGCCCTCGATCGGCGAGCCGATGTTCACTGACCAATGGGTGGTGATCACCGCGACGGATACCGCCTTTAATTCACACTCTGATTCGGTATTTATAACCCTGAACCCTCCCACGATCGCGGCCACTTGCCCCACGGACGCGGTCGGGGATGCTCCGGGGGGATCATGCAGCGGCAGCCTTGCCGCTCCTGTTCCGACGGGCCTGGGCGCTTGCGAAACATGGTCCCAAGTGAGCGGTCCTTCGGATTGGAACGACATCGCGATCGATACCATCCCTACGACCTACGTGATCACGAACGGCTATTCGACGTTGACCTGCACCTTCAACGTCATCGTGAATGACGTCGAACCCCCGAGCGTTTATTGCCCGCTGTACGACAATATCGAATACTATCTCGACGCCGACTGCCAGATCGCGTTCCCTGAACTGCGTGACTCGATCAGCTATTTCGATTGCTCCCCGATCGACACGAACATCATGTGGCCCCCGGCGGGCATGCTCTTTACAACGGACACGTTGGTACGGATGACCATGGATGTGTACGACATCTACGGTAATCACACGGACAACGACCACTGGATCTGGATCAGGGACACGATCGCACCTGTGCTCACTTGCCCTGGCACGCTTCCGTTGAACATGGATGCCGGCACTTGTTCGGCAACGCTCGGCGACGTCACCTCATTGATCAGCATCACCGGCGACAATTGCACGAGCGACGCGGATCTTATTATCAGCCAGTCACTTCCTCCAGGAAGCTTGGTGAACAATGGTGATATCGTGACCGTGACGGTGCGCGATCTGAGCGGCAACACTTCGACCTGCGACATGACCGTGGGGAACGTCGTGGACATCACCCCACCCGCTGCGAGCTGCTTACCTGTCACGCACTACCTGAGCGCTGTTGGAACGGACGTGATAGGAACAGCACTGGTCGACAACGGGAGCACCGACAACTGCACACCAACGGGATCGCTCGTACTCGCGCTGAACCCTGCGACCGTTACGTGCGCGGACATCACCCGTACGCTCATCTACAGGAACAACTTCGATACGCACATCAACCAGTGCTCACCGACTGACGAGCAGACCGCCGCAGGCTTCAGCAACGTGGGCGTTCAAGGTGCCAATGGTTCGGCATTCGATGAATACTGGTCGTTCCCAGCCGAAAGCCCCGATCGCTGCCTGAGTGTGTACCGCACGGCTGTCGGGAATCCAGTGCGATGGCAGATCGGACTTACGAACACCACGAGCCAGGCCATCAACAGCCTGACGATCAACTACGACCTTGAAGTGCCTTACGTGCGGCTCACGAATGCCACTCCTCGTTCTGCGCAGGTTCAATGGTACCTCGACCCGGACGGCACTGGACCGGCTCCATTCAGCGGCGCATTGGCAAGCAGCCCAACGATCCTGAACGACCTCGTGACCAATGGCAGCGACACGCAGAGATGGCTCACCGATGCAGAAATGGATGCGATGGGACTGTCAGCCCGCGGATTAACGCACATCATACCGGTATCGATAGCACCCGGACAGAGCGTGCGCCTGGCCTTCGGACGCATCGGAGGCGGCCTCGCGAATGAACGCAACATGAACTTCGGCGTTGATGATCTGAGCATCACGGCGCAACACCAAGCGGCGATGGAGCTAACCGTTACCGATCTGGCCGGGAACAGCTCCATCTGCACGAGCTCGCTCACAGTACTCGACCAGACACCCCCTGCGATACAATGCCCTGCCGCTAGGAGCGAGACCACGAATACCCTTTGCACAGCGACCGGGGTGAACCTGGGTTCGCCTGTGGTCAGCGATGCATGCGGTCTCTTCACACTGGAGAACAACGCGCCCGCCGCATTCCCTTTCGGGCTCACTACGGTCACGTGGACCGCATTTGACGCAGCCGGCAATACCGCTACTTGCACTCAGAACGTTACGGTGAGCGACAACGTGGTGCCTACGATCACGTGCCCAACTGACATGGATATTCAGGCTGCGGGCGGCGCATGTTCTGTGCTGGTCGAGATACCAGGTCCGGCCAGCTTGGGCGATGCTTGTGGGCTGCAGCCCTGGACCACCAGTGCGAACAATGGGTCTTGGCCGATCGGTGACAGCACCGTTGTATTCAGTGTACTCGACGTGAACGGGAACAGCAGCTCATGCTCCTTCGTCGTCCACGTGATCCCCTCAAGCCTCCCCGACCTGGCCTATTCACCATCAAGCTTCTGCCCGACACCATCTCCGCGGTACCCGGTGAACACAATGCCGACAGGGGGCACCTTCCAGTGCAACGCAGGCGCGAACATCATCGCAGCAGACGGTGGTATTCAGCCATCCTCGTTGCAGATCGGTGCGAACGAGGTGATCTACAACGCACCTGCTGGAACGTGCTATGACATCATGTCGGATACGGCGACGGTAACGCTCAACCCGCAGGCTGATGGAGGATCCGATCGGTTCGTCATCGCGTGTTCATTGGATGCTCCATTCCAATTGATGGACTCACTGGGCGGCACCCCGCAAGCTGGAGGCTCATGGTTCTTCGGTGGTTCGCCCCACCCCGATGTCTTCGACCCCGATACGGACCCGCCAGGTGCATACTCCTACAGTATCTCCGGCCCATGCGGAAATGCCGGCGCCGATGTTGTCATCTCCCTCGCTACCCCTACCGACCCCGTGTTCAGCTATGGTGCAGGACCATTCTGTACGACAAGCATTTCAGTGTCACCTGATATCGTCTCTGGCACCTTCACATCCAGTGATGCCACGAACCTCATCGTTGATGCCAATACAGGGATCATCGACCTGACGAACTCCCAGCCAGGCAGCTATCAGGTAACCCAGTTCACCGGCAGTGGAAACTGTGCTCTAAGTCATACGGAGTCGGTCGTGGTCGTTGCTCCTCCGAACGTCAGTCCGGGCACATATCCCGCGAGTTGTGTGAACGGTGGGGCCACGATCCTGATGGGATCACCAGCGGATGGGATCTGGAGCGGGCCGGGTGCCAGCGGATCCGTTGGTACCGGGTTCTCTTTTGACCCGGCATCGGCCGGTGTCGGCACGCACGTGATCACTTACACCGTGGGGGAACCAGGTTGCACGAGCGCGGCTTCAACGCTTATGACCGTGAATGCGCCATCGACCGCTACGATCAGCTACACGGGCTCACCCTATTGCAATAGCGGCATGGCCACGGTTACCCGCACCGGCACTGCCTCCGGGATGTACAGCAGCACTTCAGGTCTTTCCATCAATCCAACTTCCGGTGATATAACTCCAGGCTCCAGCACTCCGGGTACGTACACTGTCACCTATACCGTTCCTGCGTATGGCGGTTGTGCACAATTCCAGACAACCGCACAGATCACCATCAACGCCGCACCGAGTGCGACCATCGTCTACAGCGGTTCACCGTATTGCAGCAGCCAGAGCTCCGCGAACGTGGCATTCACCGGAACATCCGGAGGCCAATTCTCTTCTTCTCCGTCCGGCCTGCACCTGAATAGTTCCAGTGGTCAGATCGACATCGGCGACAGCGATACCGGAACGTATACGGTCACCTATACCCTGAGCGCTTCGGGTGGCTGCGCGGCCTTCACCACCGCGACGACCGTTACCATCAACCGTAAGCCCCACGCAGGGTCCAACGGCGCCTTGGCCATTTGCTCCGATTCTTCGCCCATCGGTCTGTTCGGAAGCCTGGGCGGTGGTCCTGATACGGGCGGCTCCTGGAGCGGACCAAGCCCGGTGGTCGGTGGCAACTACGCCCCAGCCATCATGTCGCCCGGCAACTACACCTATACGGTGGCCGCTCCTCCCGGGTGCACGAATACCACGGCCGTCGTCGAGGTCACCGAAACGCCCGCTCCGTCCGCCGCGATCAACTATCCGGCTTCACCCTACTGCGGCAGCGTTGGCACTGTGGCGGTGAACCGAACAGGAACAGCCGGGGGTACTTGGTCCTCTGCGGTCGGTCTCTCCCTGAACGGGGCAACGGGCAGTGTGAATACCGTTGCCAGCACGCCGGGTACTTACACCGTCACCTACACTGTCCCCGCGAGCGGTGGTTGCACACCATACCAAACGACCGCACCGATCGTCATCCAAGCCTCACCGAGCGCCGCTTTCAGCTATCTGGGCACTCCGTACTGCAATAACAGCAGCCCGGTATCCCCTGCGTTCACGGGTACAACCGGAGGAACCTTCTCCGCATCTACGGGCCTCGCCCTGAACGGCGCCACAGGTCAAGTGATACCGGGAGCCACGCTCGCATTGAACACGGGAACGACCTTCACCGTGACATACACCGTTGCCGCCACGGCGGCGTGCCCGATGTACAGCACAACGGCAGACGTTACCGTTACCGAAGCCCCCTGGGCAGGCACCGGAGGCTCCTTGTCCACTTGTTCATCAGGTCCGTCCGTCGCTCTGCTTCCTTCAGTGAACGGCAATCCGGCGAACAACGGCACTTGGAGCGGTCCATCGAATGCCCCGCACGGTGCGAACTACGACCCGCAGACGGATATACCCGGTAACTATACCTATACGGTAGCAGGTGGCCCCGGATGCGCGAACCACTCAACGGTGGTTTCCGTCTCCGAAACGCCCATGCCCGCAGCGACGATCTACTACACGGGCACACCCTACTGCGACCTCGGAAGCGCCAACGTGACGCGTACCGGAACAGCTGGCGGCAGCTACGCATCCAATGCGGGTCTGGCCATCACCGCAGGGACGGGCTTCATCAACCTCAACACGAGTGCACCGGGCAACTACACGGTCTCCTATACTATCGCGTCGGCCGGTAGCTGCCCACAGTTCCAAACGACCGCGCCCGTTACCATCAACGCGCATTCCGATGCGGGCGGTGACGCGTCCATCTCCCTCTGCTCGGACCTGAGTTCATTCGACCTGGCCACGCTGCTCAACGGCGCCCAACCCGGTGGAACGTGGAAGAAAGGCGCGAACACGACTTTCAGTGGAGTCGTAGACCCCGGTTTCTATGGCAGCGGCACACAGGTGTACCGCTACCTGATCTCCGGTCAGGCGCCCTGTCCAGCTGACAGCGCCCTCCTCACGGTGACCTATGTTCCGGCTCCCGATGCTGGCGCTGATGGTGCTCTGGACATCTGCGCTGCGGGGTCGACGCAAAGCCTTGTCCTGCAGTTGGGCAGCGGCGTCACGAATGGCGGAACGTGGACTTTCGCCGCTGCGCCCCACAGCGCCGACTACGATCCATCCGTGGACGTTCCCGGAATATATACCTACACGGTTCCTGCCACCGCGCCATGCTCCGCTGACAGCGCCACCGTCACGGTAAGTGAGACGATCGCGACCGTTTGGTATGGGGACGCGGACAATGATGCGGCCGGCGACCCGGCGGTAACAACAACGGCTTGTGCACAGCCCGCAGGGTACGTGGGCACCAACAACGACCAATGCCCTTCCGATCCGCTGAAGACCGCCCCCGGCCTCTGTGGTTGCGGTGTTCCCGACAGTGATACGGATGGCGACGGCACAGTCAACTGCACCGATGGCTGCCCCAACGACCCGAACAAGGCCGCACCCGGTATCTGCGGTTGCGGCATTGCCGACACCGATACAGATGGCGATGGCGTGGCGGATTGCGCGGACAACTGCCCGCTCGTGACAGGCCAGATCAGTTCCACCTGCGACGATGGCAACGCCGGTACCGCCATGGACGTGATCCAGAGCGATTGCTCCTGCGCCGGTCAGTTGATCGACTGCCTTGGTGTCCCGGGTGGCAACGCCCTCGTGGGAACCGCTTGCGACGACGGCAACGCTTCCACCGGTAGCGATGTCTATCTGGCCGATTGTTCCTGCGCTGGTCAGTTGATCGATTGCCTTGGTGTCCCGGGTGGCGCCGCGTTGGTCGGTACCGCTTGTGACGATGGCAACGCTTCCACCGGTAACGATGTCTACCTGGCCGATTGTTCCTGCGCCGGTCAGTTGATCGACTGCCTCGGCAATGCGGGTGGTCCGGCGTTGGTCGGTACCACTTGTGACGACGGCAACGCTTCCACCGGCAACGATGTCTACCTGGCCGATTGTTCCTGCGCCGGTCAGTTGATCGACTGCCTCGGCAATGCGGGTGGTCCGGCGTTGGTCGGTACCACTTGTGACGACGGCAACGCTTCCACCGGTAACGATGTCTACCTGGCCGATTGTTCCTGCGCCGGTCAGTTGATCGACTGCCTCGGCAATGCGGGTGGCCCGGCGATGGTCGGTACCGTGTGCAACGACGGCAACGCATCCACTGGCAACGATGTCTATCTGGCCGATTG
>JBGAJW010000062.1:0-29083 GCA_044224725.1 Flavobacteriales bacterium | reverse complement strand
CTTACGTTCCCGAACGTTGGACTACAGGATGCCTTCTACATTGTCATTTCTCACGAACGGAGTGGTCCCTTTCGGAATGCTTGCACTGCTCGGGTGCGGATCAGGACCAGTTTCAAAGAGCCGCTATGATGCAATACCCTCCTCGGACAGAGCGTGCCACCAAGAACTTGAAAAAGCAAGGACGGATATCGTCAATGGACACTTGGTATACTGCCATCATGCGGGGAACCTGCTCTACTTCCGATTGCGCTCGGCGAAGGAACTGGAAGAGTTGCTCAGAACCCATGGAATCGGGTACAAGGAAGCAATGACATCAGATGTTGTCATAGAGGGGCAAACCCAATGGTGCTATTGCGGTTTGATGGAGGAACAGATAGCGGCCAAGTACGGCGAGCACTTCATGGACTCATTGATCGACGTTTCGGATGATTGGTTCGTGAAGAACGCGATCAGCAATGGTGACACCCTGTACTATGCCGAATGTGACACCAGACCACGATACCCCGGTGATGACGAACACCCGGACGACGACAGCGACAGTCTGCAAGCATCGATTGAGCGACACCTTCACTACCCGTCAGGCTACCAGCCAAGACCAAACCTCGATTCCAGTGCTTTCGCTGATGTGCGTTTCGTTGTGGACACCGCTGGCAATGCGACCATCCTGTACTATCACTTCCTGTTCGACATGGAGATGAATCATCTCTTTGAGGACACGCTCATCGCGCAGATCGAGCGATGTGTGCAACGCACCGGGTGGTCACCGGCACTCGTTCGCGGTCGAAAGGTCAAGGCCGATATGAACTACAGGGTCTACTTCGACTAGTCCAAGCCAACGCTGCTGGTGGTGCCGATGAGGTCGCCGGTGATGGCATCAATGAGCTCTGCTTGCTTGCCCGTACCGGCGATCCATTGGCCGGCGGCGTAGTTCTGTAACTGCATGCGGGCGAAGTTCGGCACGGAGGGGTTATTCGCAGATGTCGCAGATTGCACAGATGAATGCCAGGATGGGCTGAGCTATCTGTGACATCTGCGCCATCTGTGGACTCACAGTATGGGCAGTCGATCCGCGGATCTCGCCGGGTCATACGTGCATCCCTGCCGCCGGAGATATCGCCCTCGGCGCACCCGGCTTCGGCTGCTTCGACGAGGTCTTTGTCGTCCTGGACCACCTGTTCGTCGAACCCATGACCGGGTTCCGTCGTTCAAGGGCGCGCTCCTATCAGAACATCTATGCGCGCTATTACTGCCCTGACCGTGGTCTGCCTGCTCGGCATGCGGTCGCATGCGGCCAACGTAACCTGGACCAACGGCAACGGCAATGGCCTGTGGGGCACGCCGACGAACTGGTCCACGAACGCCGTACCCGGTGTTGCGGACGTGGTGATCTTCGACAATACGAGTTCCGCCAATTGCGGCGTGAACGTGAACGCGAACGTGCAGGCCATTGTGATCATGGGCACGTATGCGGGCACGATCACACAGCAGGCCGCCTTCAGCATGACCATCGGCACGGGGGGCTTCACGCAGAACAATGCCACCTTTCAAGGCGGGGCCGGGAACATCACCATCAACAATGGCGGCTTCACGCTCAATGGCGGCGTTTTCACGTCCACATCGGGCAACTTGAACCTCGGCGGTGCACGAACGACCAGCGGCACGCTCTTCAGCCATGTCGGCGGCACCTTCAACCACAATAACGGCACGGTGCGCGTGGTGCCCACCTGCACTGTGGGTTCGCAGCTCACCTACACATTGGATGTGCTGCCGTTCACGGTGTTCTACAATGTGGTGATCAACACGGCCTTCGGCTGGGTGATGCCCGTGGTGGCGACCGCCACGGGCGATGTGGTGAACGCCACGAACGACCTGACGCACACCGACGGCTACATCGTCGGGCAATTCGCCGTGAAGAACAACCTCTACATCGGCGCGGGCTCCGATGGCGGCACCGGGACCATCACGGTGGACGGCACCGGCGCGCAGCAATACAGCACGGCTGTGGGCGCGGCCCGCACCTGCCAAGTGGTGGTGAACAAGAGCGCGGGGGACTTTACGCCCATGGCAGGGACCACCAACTTCTACATGCAATCCTTCAGCCTGTTGGCCGGCGACTTCACCGCACCGAGCGGCAACATGAACGTGGGCGGCACGTGGACCACGAGCCAGACCTTGTTCAACCACGCCAGCGGCACTTTTACGCACAACAACGGCACTTTGGTGGTGAACCCATACTGCTCGGTGGGTACACAGCTCACCTGGACCCTCGATGTGCTGCCGTCAACGGCTTTCTACAACGTGACGGTGAACAGCGGCTACGGCTGGGTAATGCCCTTGGTAGCTACTGCCACAGGCGATGTGGTGAACGCCACGAACGATCTGACGCACACCGACGGCTACATCATCGGGCAGTTCGCCGTGAAGAACAACCTGTACCTGGGTGCGGGTTCCGATGGCGGTACGGGCACCATCACCGTGGATGGCACGGGCGCGCAGCAATACAGCACGGCAGCGGGCGCGGTGCGCACCTGCCAGTTGGTCGTGAACAAGAGCGCGGGTTCGTTCACGCCTATGGCCGGCACAACGGATTTCTACATGCAATCCTTCAGCCTGCTGGCCGGTGACTTCACTGCGCCGAGCGGCAACATGAACGTGGGAGGAACGTGGACGACGAGTCAGACCTTGTTCAATCACGGCGGCGGAACATTCGCGCACAACAACGGCACCGTCGTCGTGAACCCCTATTGCAGCGTGGGATCACAACTCACTTGGACCATTGATGTGCTCCCCACCACTGCGCTGTACAACGTAACGATCAACAGCGGCTACGGCTGGGTGATGCCCCTGGTGGCAACCGCCACGGGCGATGTGGTGAACGCTACCAACGACCTGACGCACACCGACGGCTACATCATCGGGCAGTTCGCCGTGAAGAACAACCTGTACCTGGGTGCGGGTTCCGATGGCGGTACGGGCACGATCACCGTGGATGGCACGGGCGGGCAGCAATACAGCACGGCAGCGGGCACGGCGCGTACCTGTCAGGTGGTGGTGAACAAGAGCGCGGGTTCGTTCACGCCCATGGCCGGGACGACCGATTTCTACATGCAATCCTTCAGCCTGCTCGCCGGTGACTTCACCGCGCCGAGCGGCAACATGAACGTGGGCGGCACCTGGACCACAAGCCAGACCTTGTTCAACCACGGGGGTGGCAACTTCACCCACAACAACGGCACATTGGTGGTGAACCCGTACTGCTCGGTGGGTACACAGCTTACCTGGACCCTCGATGTGCTGCCGTCGACGGCCTTTTACAACGTGACGGTGAACAGCGGCTACGGCTGGGTGATGCCCTTGGTGGCCACGGCAACTGGCGATGTAGTGAACGCTACGAACGACCTGACGCATACGGACGGTTACATCGTCGGGCAATTCGCCGTGAAGAACAACCTGTACCTCGGCGCTGGTTCCGATGGCGGTACCGGCACGATCACCGCGGACGGCACGGGAGCCCAGCAATACAGTACGGCAGCAGGCGCGGCACGCACCTGCAAGGTGGTGGTGAACAAGAGCGCGGGTTCATTCATGCCGATGGCGGGAACCACGGACTTCTATATGCAGTCCTTCAGCCTGCTGTCCGGTGACTTCACCGCGCCGAGCGGCAACATGAACGTGGGCGGCACCTGGACCACGAGCCAGACCTTGTTCAACCACGCTGGCGGCAACTTCACGCACAACAACGGCACATTCGCGGTGAATCCGTACTGCTCGGTGGGTACACAGCTCACCTGGACGCTCGATGTGCTTCCGTCCACAGCGTTCTACAACGTGACGGTGAACAGTGGCTACGGCTGGGTGATGCCTTTGGTGGCCACGGCCGCCGCTGACACCGTGGATGCCAGGAACGACCTGACGCATTCCGACGGCTTCATAACGGGTCTGTTCGAAGTGAAGCGGAACCTGATCATCAACGCGGGCTCGGATGGTGGCACGGGCACGATCGTCGCTGACGGCACTGGAGCCCAAGAGTACCAGATCGCCTCCGGCAGTCCGCGCACGTGCAAGCTGGTGGTGAACAAGAGCGGTGGAGCCTTGACCCCCGCATCCGGTACCACGGACCTGCTTGTACAGGCCTTCAGCCTGTTGGCCGGTGACTTCACTGCGCCCACGGGGAACCTGAACGTGGGCGGCACATGGACCACGAGCCAGACCTTGTTCAATCACAGCGGCGGCACTTTTGCGCACAACAGCGGCACAATGGTGGTGAACCCGTACACGAGCGTGGGCAGCGCGCTCACCTTCACGCTGGATGTGATACCGGCCACCACGTTCAACCAGATGACCATCAACATCAACACGGGTTGGGTGCTTCCGCAGTGCACCATTCCGGCCTCGGATTCGCTGCACATCGATGGCCTATTGCTGCTGAGCGACGGCCGTGTGAGCACGGGAACCTTCGAGGCGTACGGGGATGTGACGGTGGCTTCGGGCTATGATGGCGGGAACGCGCTCCTGCTCTTCACCGGTGGTAACGAGCAGAACTTCGACCTGACCGGGGCCACGGGCAACTACGATGGCGGCATCAAACTGAACAAGAGCGCGGCGCAGGTCACCTTGCTGTCCAACCTGTTGATGGACGCGGCCTCGCAAACGCTCCGGTTCCAGCAGGGCATCCTGAACACGAGCGCGAGCACCCTGCTCGTCATCGGCGACAACGTGACCACCTCGGGCGCGTCCAACAGCAGCTTCGTTGACGGCCCGATGCGCAAAGTGGGCAATGATGCCTTCACCTTCCCGGTGGGGGACCTGGGCCTGTACCATGCCCCGCTCACCATCACCGCGCCGGGCAGCACGAGCGATGCCTTTACCCTCGAGTACATACACCTGGACCCGCAGACCGTGCCCTACGACGTGACCTCCTTGGGCGCGGGGATCAACCACGTGAGCCGTTGCGAATACTGGGATCTCCAACGCACGGCCGGCTCCTCCAACGTGCGCGTAACGCTGAGCTGGGATACACGGAGCTGCGGTGTGGACCAGTTGAGCACAATGCGCGTTGCGCGGTGGAACGGTACGCAATGGGTCAGTCACGGCAACGGCGGTACCACGGGCAGCACTGCTGCAGGAACCCTCATCACGGCGGCCGGTTCCACACCTACCGCCTATGGTCCCTTCACGCTGTCCAGTTCCACCTCGAACAATCCGCTCCCCATCGAGTTGCTCTCCTTCACGGCTGAACCCGATGGCCAAGTGGTGGACCTGGCATGGGTCACGGCGACCGAGCAGGACAACGATCGCTTCGTCGTGGAGCGTTCCGCGGACGCCGCCGTGTTCCAAGCGGTATTGGAGATGGCCGGGGCCGGTAACAGCAGCAGTACGCTCCACTACACGGGAGTCGATCCCCGACCACTGGAGGGCCTTTCGTACTACCGGTTGAAGCAGATCGACCTCGACGGCGCCTTCAGCTATTCGAACGTGGTCGCCGTTCAGCGCCCGACTTATCAAGGTGATGCGCACGTCGTGCTATACCCCAACCCTTCGACAGGTGATTTGAACGTGCGGATACCCGGCGCTTCGGAACAGGCCCTTGTCGTACGGTTGTTCGATGCCACCGGACGACTGATGCTCGAGCAACGCACCGCGACCTCCGTCCTGCACATCGACGCGTCCGCATTACCGCCGGGAACCTACCGCGTGGTGGCCATGGATGGCGACCATTGGTCAGGCACGACGAGCTGGGTGAAACAATGACGGAGGCGCATTCGGCGGCATCTGGGAGCGCTTCGTCCATGACCACTTCTGAACGGGACGGATCGCGCGGTCCGCTGACCTCGGTGCTTCTGGTGGAACAGGGGCAGCACGTCTGACCGCCCATCGCAACAGCTGCTCCACGACTTCCGCGTACCATGGGCATCATGGTGCCGCACATACGGTCGCACATCCGCCCTCCGGCCCGAATGGCCAACTTGCCGCGCGGATGACCCACGCGCCCGATGCCTTCGTACTCCTCCGGCTCCGCTGGTTCCAGTTGCGGCGGGCATGGCCGGCCTTCGGTCGTTGGCTCTTGGCTTTCACGGTCATCGGGCTGGTGTGGGGCGTAAGGCATGCGGCACTGAGCGATCCCACACTGACGCGCTGGATCGCCGGAGGCACCTTGCTCACCGTGATCGGCCTTCACCAACGTCGGGCGGATCACCACTTCGTACAGCGCCATGTGCCACGTGCGCGTTTGGCGATGGCCCTCGAATACGGGGTGCTCGTCCTACCGGCCTTCGTTGGCTTGTTGCTGGCGATGGCCTGGATCCCGGCTGCGCTGGTGCTCGCGGCACTGGCGCTGCCGTGGATGCCCGTAACGCGCGCTTCGGGCGTTCGCGCAGCGTGGATGCGGAAATGGATCCCGGCGCATCTCCTCGAATGGAAGAGTTTCCTGCAGAACACCCATCCATGGAGTACGCTGCTCTGGCTCGCGGCATTGGGGTTCTCCTGGTTGCCGGTATTGCCGATGTTCCTGCTCGGCACGCTCGCCCTTATGGCCTGTGGTGCCCAAGAGCAATGCGAGCCGCGCGCCATGCTGCTCGCGACTTCCACCGATGCGCGCACGCTGCTGCGCACCAAGTTGATCGGCGCGGCGCGGATCATGCTCGTGCTTCAGCTCCCTGTGCTCATCGGGGCCACGGTCTTCCAGCCGGGCTGGTGGTGGATCCATGGACTCTTCGGGCTCGGCATGGTAGTGCTCGTGGCCTATTCGGTAGCGTTGAAGTATGCGAACTACCGGCCCAACGAGCGGCTGGAAGCCAACGGTGCCAACGTCACCATCGCTGCCTTGTTCGCCATATTGCCCGGGTTGGGTCTGGTGCCGTTCATCATGCTGCTGAACGAATGGCGTAATGCCCTTGCGAACCTGAACACCTGTTTCGATGCTCACCATCGCTGACCTCCGTTGCGCCTACGGCGACAAGACCGTCGTGGACATCCCGCGCTACGAGATGGCACCCGGCATTCACGGCATCGTTGGCCTGAATGGTGCGGGCAAGACCACCTTGCTCAATGCGCTGTACGGCTTCGGTCGGAACACCGCCGCCCATGTCCAATGGAAGGGAGCCGACATGTTCCACGGGAATACGGCCTTCCAGGAAGCGGAGAGCTACTTCTATCCCGGCATTACCGGTGGCGAATACCTCGAACTGTTCATGCCGATCACCGGAACGGCTGATGCGGATGCGTTGAACGGCCTGCTGGAAGTGCCGCTGGACACGCTCATCAGCACGTATTCCACGGGGATGAGACGCAAGCTGGTACTACTGGGCGTGCTGCGGCTGGACCGGGAGATCGTGCTGCTGGACGAACCCGTCAACGGATTGGACCTGGCATCTGTGCGTGTGTTGGAGGCCATCATTCGCAGGCTCGCGGAACGTGGGCGCACGGTGATCATCACGTCTCATGTGCTCGGGCCACTGGTCGCGCTGTGCGATCGGATCCACGTACTGGAGCGCGGAACGTTCACGCGTTCGTTCGAGCGCGGGAACACCGACGGATTGGAAGAAGCCTTGTTCGCAGAGCTGGATGCGCGAACGCGGGCCGTAGTGGACGAGTGGGGAAGTGGGCCGGGCTTGTGATCGGGAACATTACCCGGTCCATTCAGAATGATCGTCGATATGGTCGAGGGTATCCGCTGCAGCGATCCGAGCTTCACTGCTTCACGAAGCGCTGCGACCGGCTCCCGGCCACGCCGCTGGTCCGCAACACCAGCACACCGGAAGGCAGTCCGCTCACATCCAGATGCAGCGAACGTGCACCGTTCACCGGCCACTTCCGGAGCAAGCGTCCATGCACATCGAGGACATCCATGGATAGCACATCGTCCGAGCAGGTGACGTAGAGCCGATCCGTTGCTGGGTTGGGGCTGAACCGGATGACTTGTGCAGCGTGATCACCGATGCCCGTGCCGATCACTTCCACCGGTTCGCAGAGCTGATCGCTCGCACAGATCCCCTCAATGGTCAAGCAGACCTGGTAGGTGCCGGGCGCCGTGAAGGTGTAGTTGACCGTATCACCGCTGAACGTATCGCCGGCGATGTTCCACGTAAGCTCACCGACGCCTTGCGACTGGTCGGTGAAGGTCCAAGAGAGTCCTTCAACAGGCGCGGCGGTGAAGTCGGCTTCCACGGGGTAGGTGCAGCAGACGAATGCGCGCGTGGCAGCGGGCTGGGTGATGCTCGCGGCCCAATCGGTGGAATTCTGCCCGTTCTGGAGGAGCGAGGTATGCTCGAATATGGTCGGTGTGTAGGCGGACCATCCGGGTTCGATGGTGATTCCGGAGCAGGCACCGGCACCAAGACCGTCCGTGAGCACCGCGTAGATGCCATTCGCTCCGTTCGCGGTGCGCAGGCAGGTAATGAGCAGGCCGCCGTTGGCCGTGGGCGAAAGGGACACGGGGTATTCGGAGGCCGTTGTACCGAAGAGCCGGTTGCCGAGCAGGTCGCCCTGTGCGTTGAACGTGAGCAGGAGCGCGTCGTAGTCGCCGTGGCCACCGGCGATGTTCTGTGCCCGCACCAAGGTGGCGAAGCGCCCATCAGTGAGGGGCACGATGCCGATGGGATCGAAGGCGTTGCCGATCACGCGCGTCCACACATGGGTACCGCTGGCGGTGAACTTGGTGATGAAGCCGCGGGTGCCCGGTGTACCCATGCCCAAGGTGCGGCCGCCGATGTAGAGGTCGCCGCTCACACTGTCCTCGAGCACGGTGTAGCCTTCGTCCGCACTGGCGCCGTCCACGCCGCGCGCCCAGAGTTCCTGTCCCAGGGAATCGGTACGCACGAGGTAGGCGCTCGGAGCGGGGCCGCCGACATCATCGCCATAGCCCACCAGGGCCATGCCTCTATCCGTGCAGCGGATAGCCTCGTATGCCCAGTCCCAGCCCGTAGATCCATAGCTCCAGGAATCCTGCACCACGCCGTCCTGATCGACCTTCATCAAGAGCATGTCGTAGCTGCCTTCACCCGTTGCCCGGCCCGCGATCAAGCCACCATCGGCCGTTGCGTTCACGGTATGCACCGCGTTGGAATTGAAGCCCACATCGATGAGCCGTTGCGCGAGGACGTTGCCATCCAGGTCCAACACATGCAGCAGCCCATCGCGCGTGGCCGTGTTCGGCCCCATGGCGTAACCGCCCGTGAGGATACGGTCGCCGCTGATGGCCAGGCTCCGGTCGTAGATGCCCTCGTCGTTGTCCCCTTCGGCCAGCTGCCGTGTCCATAGCACGCCACCGGTACTGTCCGTTCGCAGCACGACCAGTCCATCGCCCACTTCACCACCGAAGATGAAGCCGCCTTGCGGATCCTGTTGGCCTCCGGCCACGTTGGTAAGGCCCGGCACCGGAATGGTGATCTCGAAGGTGTTCTGCGCACGCGCTTGATCGGACAGGCAGAAGAGCGCCAATGCGGCGAGCGAAGGAACCAAGCGGGAGGCGGAGCGCATGCGATGAATGGTGATCGGTGTTCAGACAATGATAGAAAGAGCGATCCGACAAGAGCGGACCGGCCAGCACGCGGAGGTGCGGGCAGCGCGCTACTTTTGGAACAACTGCTCGCCATGGACATCAAGGACCTCAAGCTGGAATTGCTGGAACGCATCGCGTTGATCGACGACGAAACACGCTTGATGGCCGTAAAGCGTCTGCTGGACGCCCCGCGCGGCTACGGCATCCCGAACGAGCAGATGAGCGTGGTAAGGGAGGGTGAGGCTGTGTATGGTCGTGTCTCGGTCGACGAACTGGTCAAGATCATCCGCGGGATCTGAGCGGACGCGCCATTTCAGTTCCCGCTTCCTGCGGACGGGACAAGTCCACGGGACGACAGGATAGACGACTACCGCACGAGCACCTTGCCTCGCGATAGCTGCTCCTCCGCATCACGGATGCTCCAACCCAGGATGCCGCTCGGACAGGCGATGCGCTCGGCCGCTCCACTGAGCCGATGCGTGAGTACCACGCGGCCTTGGAGATCCACCAGGACGAGCGTTTCCCCGCCGTGGATACCAAAGACTTCAAGCATGTTCGGAGCGGATGCGAAGACACGGTACGGGTTCGATGAACCGACCTCATCCACGCCGACCTCGATCACCTCGCCCGTCCACGTCACGGTGTCCGTATTCCCGCAAGGGTCGTTGTAGGTGTGCGTGAAGGTGTATACACCGGATGCGCTGAACGTGAACGTCGGGCTGGCCTCGGTGGAGGTCTGTCCGTTGGAGCAGGTCCAGAGGTGCGTGCCTTGGCCGAAATGGTAGAAGGTGACGTTGTTCCAGGCATCGCTGCTGCTGCCATCAATGGTGGCATCGGTGCCGTTCGGCACGTCGAGGTTCCAAGTGGTGGTGCTGTCCAATACCGTGGAACTGGCGATGCCTTGCAAGGTGGCGGCGATGTCCGGTGCCAACGAAGAGATGAACGAAGCTCCGGTGCAGCTCTGCTGGAAGAGCGTGCAGTAGAAAACACATGCCGCCAGGTAGGTGCCTTCAACCGACGGATGGCTCTGGTCGGGGTTGTAGAGGTTGATCCCTGGCTGCGTATCGCGCACCCGCTTCCAAGCCACGCCGACCGGTGCCACATAGGCGTCGTTCTCCTCGGCGAGGGCCACATAATTGTTGCGCAGACCGAGCTGCATGCCGTCGTAGGTGCACATGAAGGGGAAGTCCGGACAGTTCAGGTCATCGCCGTTCTGCCGCCCCCAGGTCATGTAGAAGACCGGGTAAGTACACTCGTCATTCTCTTCGATCGCGGCTACCAGCTGTACCGCGCCGAGCTCCGTATCGGTGATGTCGAAGGGCAGTGCGCCCAGCTGGCTCTGTTCCTGCATCACCACGAAATCCCAAGGCTGCGATTCGATGGCGTTGATGGTGGCCGGTGTGGTGGCGTGACCGTTCAGCGTATAACCGCCCGGCGTCTGCGCACTCGTGGTTACGGTATCGCCCAACGACAAGGCCACTTGCCGGAAGGTGTTCGGCAGGTCGTTCACACCGGTGTAGCTGTTGCCGATGAAGAGAACGGAGGTCTGCTGGGCTTGAGCGGTGGCAGCCAACAGCAAAGCGGGGAGGAGTGATGTTCGCACGGCGCGAAACTAGAAGGGTCACGCGAGGCTCCATCCCCGATCACACGCTCCGTCCCGTCGGATCGCGATCGTTTTCGTGCTACAAGAGGAAGCCCAAAGCGAGAGGCACAGACTCGTTCAGGGCAACTTCACGAGGGCACTCCGCCACATACCCGCCGAGGTCGAGATACGTGCGATATAGCTTCCTGGGGTCAGCCTGCTCACGTCGAGGATGGTCTTGTCCGCCATGGTGGCCATGTTGCCCTTTACAACGCGGCCTTGCGCATCGATGAACTCGACATGTGTGATGACTACGCCGAGGGGCACCGTGATGGTGACCTGGTCCACGGCCGGATCCGGGTAGATCGCCCAACCGCTGGTCTTCTCCGCAGCGATCCCGGTCGTACAGGTCTCGAACGCGCCCGCATCCAACGTGGCGTGCTGGCAGCGCAGGACATCCCCTGTCGGATGAACGTATTCGTACAACGCGACGAGCGGATAGCCGCTGTTGGCGAGACCCGCCGGGAAACCGATGTTGTGCGCGGGCGAACCATCGTTGATGTGATAATCATAGGTCGCCGCATCCGCAAACTGAACCGCGGTGATGTCCGTAGCGCGCAGGTTGGCGAGTGTGTCGATGTCGGTGGGCCATGCGCCGGATATGAAACTGCCGCCACCTGCGAGGATGTTGTTGTAGGCCTTGAAGAACAATTCGGCGGGCGCTTGGAAGAAGCTGCCGTTGGTCTTCTCATTTACCAGCGTGTTGTTCACCGCGTACAACTCCTGCGGGCCGGGATTGCCGAGGCTCTCCATGCCGAAGGCGACCATGTTGCTGTTCTGCCCCTGCGGTCCTTGCTGGATCACGTTGCCAATGACGTAGGCTTGGCCGCCATCCGGCAGGTCGATCTCCCGGCTCGCTTCGCCGTCGGCCTCGTTACTCAAGCGATTGTATTCGATCACGTTCACCCAAGCGCGACTCTTCAGCTCGTGCCCGATGAACCCGTGATGGCTGTAGTTGAAGCGGAAGATGAGCGAGTCCACATGCCCGATGTAGACGTTGTGGGAGTAGCCGTCACCGAAACCGTTGTGGCCGAATTCGCTGTACTCGATACGTATCGTGCTCGGGTGGATCTCTCCAGCGAGAATGCCGTCCTCGTTATCGTGGAACCAGCAATGACGCACGGTGAGGTCGTGACCTTCCTGCCGGATGCCCGCACCGTTCTGGTCGGGTACGCTGCATTCCGAGAATCCGATCCATTCCACCGTGGTGCGATCGCCCTGGATCACCCAGATGGCCTTACCGCCCCAGGCCATACCGTTCGATTCCATGTGCGCCATGCCGCCCACACCGCGCAGCACGAGGTCGTTCGCCTGCCAGCGCGCGACATCGCTCGGGTATTCGCCCGCTTCGATGTCCACGGTGTCGCCATCACCGACCAGCGTGGAGACTTGGCTGGGAAGGGTGTAGTTCTGGCCCGGGCCGACGGTCCAAGTGGTGGCATGTCCTGCTAACGGCAGGGTGAGGGCAAGGAGCCAGGTGGACCGTATCGGCATGATGTCAGGGAACATTCCCGGCAATCAAGGTAGTTGCTCCGACCGGAGATTGTTCGGCGTGGTGCTTCCCACGTTCACCAGTATCGGATCGCGATCGTTGCCGGAACCCGTGTATTTCGCGGTATTGTTGGGAGTGGTGCTGCCCACACGAACCAGGATCGGATCGCGGTCGTTCCCGCTTCCGGTGTAGGTCAATGACTGGTCGCGGAGCACATTGCCCGCCCAAAGCACCATAAGCCCGCCAACAGCCTTGCGCGCATTCGCTCCATTGGTGCCGAAGGACGCGCTCGTGAAGTCGATGGTCGTCGGGGTGGATGAGATCGCGACCGCGGTGCCTGTCATCACACCGAGGTGGTTGCGGTGACGGATGGAAACATGATAGGTGCCCGCGGAGAGCGCGAAGGACAGGGGAGAAACGCCGTCCGTTGCCACCACGTCACCATCGCGTTGGAGCAGTGCGCTCTTGGAGGCCAACACAATGGAGGGCGTGTTCGCATCACGCACCTCCAGAACCACCCAGTCCACGATGGCATCGCTCCCGGTGGTCGCCAGCACGGCAGGCGCAGTGGTTTCGCCGCCACCGCCCACGAAGACGTAGCCCAACGCCGAATAGGGCTCCGCAGTGGGGATCAGACCGGCTGAACGAAGACCGTCGCTCATCAGGCTCACCCCATCGAACGGACCTTCCAGCAGTGCGCGCGCCGCGATCGTTGCGCCCGTAACGGTCATGGTGATGGCATTGCTCGTACCTGTCGTTGGGCTGGCGCATGGAAGACCGGACGTGACCACGCACGAGACCACCTGCCCGTTGCTGAGCGATGATGTGGTGAAGACCGGGCTGTTCGTTCCCGCGTTCAGGCCGTTCACCTTCCATTGGTAAGTGGGCGTGCTACCGCAATTGATGGTCGTCGCGTTGAAGGTGACGGGCGCATTCTGGGAAGTGGGATTGCTGCCCGCTGTGATGGCGATGGTGCAGGCAGGAACCGCTCCCGTGCTGAAGCTCACCGGATCCGAGGCGATGCCATTGGCTACCACCACCAAGGAATAATCGCCACTGGGCAGTCCTACGGGAAGCGTGAAGCTGCAACTGTCCTGTTGGCTTCCACGGGCCACCCCAGTGCTGTTCCAATTGAAGGTGCGGGCGTAGTACACATTGCTTCCGGAGGTCAGCCGTACCAAGGGGTAATTGGAGGACATCTGCCAATCATCGCCGTAGTAGGCGCCCTCGCTCACACCGTTGAACGTGGTTCCCTTTATGCGGTAGGTGCCACAAGTGATCTGATCGTAGCTCGCGATCCCCGGTTTGGCAGAAGCCACTGGCGAGCCGGCCGGTTGGTAGACGTAATACTGCGTGACGCCTTGCCTGCAATACAGCACATTGCCGTCCGGCAGGTCCAGCATATTCGTCACATACGCGGGGTGGTTGGAAGTGGTGCCACCGCCGGGCGCGCCGAGCAAGGAGAACTGATTGGTCGCGGGATCGAATTCGTAGAAGTAGGTGGGCGGCGGGAAGTGGTCGGCCGAGGTGGGAGCGGGGGATACCGCGCACAACACCTTACCGTTCGACATCAACGCGGCGGCCGCATCGGGCGCTCCAAGCCCGTTGGGTACCGAAGGCCCGGTTTGCCAGGTGCCATTGGCCGTGCTGCCCGAGGGCGTGTAGTAAGCCGTGTTCCCCGTAGAGCCGATGAAGAACGCGCGACCGTCCGGCAACAACAGACCCGCACCGGTCTCATCACCATAGGGATCATACAGCTGAACGGGCACGGTGGCATCGGATATCCATGTGTTCGTGGCCGGTATGAAACGTTCGGAATTCGTACTCAAGCGGTCCACGAAGAGCACGCTGTTGTCCGGCAGTTTCACCCAGGAGGATTCGTTGTGGATACCCAGTGTGCTTGGTCCCGCCGCATATGTGTTCGTCGCCGGGTTGTAGATCACGGTGGGTCGCAGGTTGCCCTGCACGAGCGCTTGCAACACGCGTCCGTCTTCCAGCATGATGGAGTTCGCATCACTGATGTTGCCGCCGGGTGAGGGCGCCGTGGTCCATGCGTTCGCCACCGGGTTGTACACCTCAGCCATGGTGAGGCCCGTTCCGTACTCGCCGCCGGCCACGTACACACGACCATCCTTCAGAACCTGCGAGGAGAAGTACAAGCGTGTGCTGTTCATGGTCGTGAGCGTGCTCCATGTTCCGTTCACATAGCTCCCTGACGCGTTCGGCGTGAGGCGCAGCCATGTGCTGCCGATGCCGTCGCCGCCACCCGCTTCCGACTTGGCCATTACCGTACCATCGCTCAACAGGAGCATGAGGCCCCCGCTGGGCTGGGGTGCCTGCGAGGCCACGGGCGTCCATGTGCCCAATTGCGGCCCCACGGTCTGTGCGCCTGCCGGGCAGGTCACGGACGGCACCTGCGATCCCATGGACCCAGAGCCGATCACCTGTGTGCAGCAACCCGTCAAGGTATTGGAGAGCGTGGCCGTGGGTCGGATGTCGTAGCACACCCAGAAGTAGTTGTTGCCCTCCTGCAAGGTGACGGAACCGCTTACCGTGTGGGTACCGTTCGGGTTGCTCACGGTGCTACCGAACACGGTGCCGGTGGAGAAGGATCCACTTCCGGCCGTGTAGTAAACACGCGCGCTGGAGATATCCGTGGCCGCATTGGTACATCCAGTGGTGGAGAAGGTGAGCGATGTGACCGAGAGCGGTGAGAGGTTGCCGGTGGTCACCACGTTCAAGCGAAGTACCGCGTTGAGCTGGGACCCGCGCGCATCCACCTGGCCGTTGTTCGCGAATGTCGTCATGCACGAAGTGAACACCATGGGCACAGTGGGCGGTGGTGTCCACGTGAAGGTGAGGCCGCTCGCGGGAACGTTGGTGGGTGAGAGGTTGCACACATCGCTGATCACTTCACCGGGTGCGGTCGCGGCCCAGGTATGCGTGCCGTTGGTCACCTTCCGCAGGTTGAAGTCGGCGGTGGATGTACCCAGCAAGCCCACATTGCCTGATTCCGTATTCACATCGCTACAGGTATTCGGACCGAACGTGGTGGCCATGGTGATGGGGCCGTAGATCACCTGCACGGTATTGGTCGTCTCGTTCAGGATCACCTGGAAGCTGATGTGGTTCTGCTGGCTGTTGTTGTAGTGGTCGCAATCGGACCATTGCACGATGAACCGCCTGTCGGGGGACGAACCACTGGTGGTGTAGCTGACGCTGGACGTGGCCGAGGCGTTCACGAAGTCGGTACCGTAGCCCGCGATGGAGTTCGCCGGGGCCGTCTGAAGACCACAATAGACCGTGGTGGTCACCGCGCCCAAGGTGATGAAACCGTTGGTGCTGATGCCTACCGTGGTGTACGCGGTGTTGTTGTAGTTGAAGGTGAACGGCAGGGTGATCAGGGAGGAGTTGGTGTCATCCCATGTACCGCTGACCACATTGGTGCCGGTTATGGGCACATAGTTGGTGGTGGAGGCGGCGAAGGTGTAACCGCTGACGGAAGCCCGCGCGCCGATGGCAAGAAGAAGAACGAGAACCACGAGCGGCTGACGCCACGAGAACTGAAAGACCATGGGCAAGGGGTTGGCTGGTGCTCAAATTTGAGTGATCCACCCCGTCCGTCAAGGCGACTTTCGACGGACCTTGGATCAGAGCCGGAACGCGCCAGCTGCGCATGGAATATTGGCCGTGGTGAAAAGCGTGGAGCGCTGCGGGGTCCACTACTTTGCGGTCCATGGAATACTCATTCACGCGCGCCCTTTTCCTGGGGCTGGTCAATGTCATCTGTGCCCTGTCATCAGCGCAGGAGCCTGCCCCAGCCCTCATCGGCTACTGGCAGAATTGGAATGACGCCAATGCTCCCTACATACCACTGGACCAGATCGATCCGCGCTACAACGTGATCGAACTGGCCTTCGCCGAGCCACTGGCCGGTACCACCAGTGCCATCGAGTTCACGCCCGACTTCGAGATCCCGCAGGACTTCATGGCCCAGATCACCGCTTTGCGGGCCGCTGGGAAGAAGGTGCTCATCAGCATCGGTGGTGCGAATGCCACGGTGCAGCTGAACAACGGGAACGAGCGCGATCAATTCGTCTACCTCACGATGAGCATGCTGCTCACGTGGGGCGTGGATGGTCTCGACATCGACCTGGAAGGATCCTCGATCTCGACCACCGGCGGCACCATCGAACAACCGGTCGACAGCACCATGATCCGGTTGATCGACGCCTTGCAGGAGATCATGGTGGAGTACCGCCAAGAGACCGGCAACAAGCTCTTCTTGACCATGGCACCGGAAACCGCCTGCGTGCAAGGCGGACAAAGTGCATATGGCGGCATCTGGGGCGCCTACTTGCCCATCATCGATGCGCTGCGCGATTCACTGGACATCCTGCAAGTACAGCTGTACAACAGCGGTAGCATGTTCGGCCTCGATGGAGCCATCTACGAACAGGGCACCGCCGATTTCATCGTAAGCCAGACCGAAGCGGTGATCCAAGGATTCAACACAGGCGGCGGGTTCTTCAACGGCCTCCCACCGGAGAAGGTCGCGGTGGCCCTGCCCGCATGCGTTAGTGCCGCTGGCGGAGGATATACGGACACGGCTACGGTGCGCGCTGCAGTGGAGTACTTGCTCGGTGAAGGGCCGCAGCCAGGAACATACACGCTTGTGCAACCCGGTGGCTATCCGGCTCTGCGGGGCATGATGACCTGGAGCATCAATTGGGATGCTGCGAGCGCGTGCGATGGCCAATACAGCTATGCGGAGAACTTCGAACGGATCTTCGATGACCAGTCCACCGGCATCGGATCAACGGACCTGGCGGTCACGCAGGCATACCCGAACCCGGCCAGCACGTTGCTGTACGTCACCGGTTGTACACCGCTCGCCATCACGGATCCTCAAGGGCGTGTGTTCCGGCAGTTGGCTGAAGCACGGGTACCCGGCGGTCTCGACATCCGCGACCTGATGCCCGGAGCATACGTGCTCATGGCGATGGCGAACGGCCAACGCATCGCCCTGCGGTTCGTGAAGGAGTGATCCCGCGTTACCGCACGATCACCAGCGCCGCTGTGGCCACATCTCCGCGCGCGTTCGTGATACGCACCTGGTAGCGTCCGGCATCCAGGCCGTCCACAGGGATGCCATTGGCCACTCCTGTCATCGCGCTGCGGAAGACCACGCGGCCAGCGGCATCCAGTACATCGATGATCGTACCAGCGCGGAGCGCAGTGCTCTTCAACCATACGTAGCCCGAACTCGCCGGATTCGGATACACCGTCAGATCCCCAGCGTTCCCCGCATGCACTGTAACGCTGCTCGGGCCATCCGCGAGATAGCGCACCACGGCCACATCGTTGTCAGTGAAGTCCGAGAAGCCAGCGGTGAATCCGGCCGCGAGGATCTTGCCATCGGGTTGCACGGCTACAGCGTTCGCATCATCGAAATCGACATCGATGGAGGTGACCACGTAACCGCCGGTACCGAAGCCGCTGTCAGGTGCCCCTTCCGCCGAGAAGCGCATCACGATGAAGTCGCGCGGCACACCGAAACCGGCCTGGCCCGTGGTGCCACAGGCGATGATGCTGCCGTCCGTTCCCTTCGCGAGATCCAGTCCGACCTCATTGGCGTCCACGTCCGTTATGGACACGCCTTGCTGTCCGAAGGTCTGGTCCAGGGTCCCGTCGTCGTTGAACGAAGCCACATAGATGTCGTCGTTGCCGGGAACGTCCATGAACGAACCGGTCACCAGGAATCGCTGGCCTGCGGACATCATGCCGAAAGCACGGTCCTGCGTAACACTGAACCCCGGAATGATCACGCCATCGCCGCCGAAGCCGGTCACGAACTCGCCGTTGGCATCGACGCGGGCGAGCACGGTCTTCATGTCGCCGATGATATCGGCGTAGCCCGCACCAACGATGGAGCCATCTTCCAGCAGGGCGATATCATTGAGCAGGTCTTCGCTCGCGTAGGCATCGGCGATCTGGATGCCGTCGCCACTGAACGTGTTGTCCAACGAACCATCCGGGTTGTACCGCAGGAAAAGGATGTCACGTGCGAAATTCCCTGCGTTCACCACGCTGCCACCGAGCACGATCCTGCCGTCGGGCTGGATGACGAGTCCTTTGGCCTCCGCGTCCAGCGTACCAACGGGCGTGCTCACCACGCCGTCCGTCCCGAAGGGCATGTCGGGTATTCCGTTCGCGTCGGTGTGGGCGAGGATCACCGTGGATTGTGCGAAGGTGGGGTAGGCCAGCCCGGCCAGATAGATACTGCCGTCGAGACCCAGGCCCATCGCATAAGCGTAGGCTTCCTCACCGTAGTTGAAGAAGGTGTATCCGGAGTTGGTACCGAATCCGCTATCCAAGGAGCCGTTCTGCAGCAAGTGCGCGACGAACATCGCGTTGGTGCCGTTGATCCGGGCCGTGCCGCAGATCAAGCTGGTCGTATCGGGCAACGCGATAACATCGTAAGCCACGTCGTGCAAGGTGCCCGGTGCGAGTTGCTGGATCCCCGCGTTGGCGAACGAGGGGTCGAGCGTGCCGGCCTGGGCGAGCAGCGAGGTGGAGAGCAGGGTCGAGAAGGCGAGGGTAGAGCTTCGTTGCATGGTCCGGTGTTGGGGGCGCGAATGTGCGCAAAGCCTTTGGCGGCTCGCGGGTAACCCGAGCGAATGCTTGGACTTCCACCGACGTGGTAAGCTAGGATCCTTTGGACCGCTCCGGTCGGCTGTACACCGAATAAGGCACCAACCACTTGGAAACGAGGTAGGCGAGGGAGGATACGATCATCAGCGGCACGAACAGCGCATAGCCACCGGTGATCTCCGCGATGAGGAAGATCGCCGTAAGTGGAATGTGGATGGTGGCACTCAGCACAGCGGCCATGCCCACCACGGTGAAATTGACCTCGTTCAGCTGTGCGAACCCGAGCAGGTTCACCCCGTGCGCGAAGCCGAAACCCGTCATGGCACCGGTGAAGAGCGAACTGCCGAACATGCCCCCGTTGCCACCGGCGTTCACCGTAAGGGAGGTGGCGAGCACTTTCAACAGCATGAGTCCGAGCACCAGCGCTTCCAGGTTCCATGCCCCGAGCCCGAGCATCACGGGCGCGTATTCCGCGAGCGCGGAAGTCTCCCCATGCAACAACTTCAGCACACCGTCATAACCTTCGCCCAGCAACGGCGGGAAGAAGAGGATGAGCGCTCCCAGGGCCGTGCCGCCGACGAGCGCGCGGACGTATGGTCGACGTACGTTCTTCAGGCCATCGCCCACGGCGAAGTAGGTGCGGATGCCGTACATCGCCACCAGTGCGCTGAAGAAGGCGAGACCAATGTACCACGGCAGCGCGGCGGTGTTCCACGAATCGGTGATGAGCACGAACGGTTGCCCCCGGTAGATCAGCGAGGAGAGGAAGGCGGCGGAGGCTGACGCGATGAGCACGGGCACCACATGCGTGATCGCCACGTTCACCAGGATCACTTCCATCGCGAAAATGGCCCCGGCGATCGGCGCATTGAAGATGGCCGAGATGCCGGCCGCCGATCCGCAGGCCAGCAGAAGGTTCCGTTTGGGCTCATCCAATGCCAAGCGCAGGCCGAGACGGCTGCCGAACGCGGCCCCGGTACTGGCGATGGGTGCCTCCATACCTGCGGATCCGCCCGCGCCCATGGTGAGGATACTGGTGATCACCTGGGAGTAGAGCTTGTGGCGCTGCACCACCCCGGCTTTATTGCGCACCTCGTTCAAAAGACTTGGCAGGCCCCGGCCCAGATCGCCCTTGAGCCAGACCTGGGTGAACACCGTGCTGAGCAGGATGCCCGCCGTGGGGATGATCAGCACCAGCAGCGCGCGTTGCGAACCGAAGAGCCAGCCGTGCAACAGACGCGTCAACTCGTTCACGCCTTGCTTGAGGACCACGGCGGCCAGCGCGGCCAGCAAGCCCGTGGCGATACCTGCCAGCACCATCAGTGTGTTCTCGCCGAGAACCTCGTCACGCCATCGTTTGATGCGGTCCATCATCGTCACGGCGCAACGTTACGCCCTGCTGAAGGTGCGGTCAGCGGCGAACCGCATATATCCACTCATCCTGCACCACGCCGTTCTTCACCAACGTGCCGATGAGCTTCGCCTCCAGGATGAAGCCGGCCTTCTCCAGGGCACGCTGGCTGGCGATGTTGCTCCCGAAAGGTGTCGCGTAGATCCTGTTCACGTCGGGAAACGTCTCGAAGCCGAGCCGGACCATTTGCTCAATGGCCTCAGGCATGATGCCCTTGCCCCGATGCGCTTTCGCCAACCAGTAGCCGAGTTCCATGTTGCGCCGCCACAGGTCTTGCTTAGGGTGCAGTCCGATGGCTCCGCACGCCTCGCCGCCTATGTCGATGCACCGGCGCAGCGGTACCGGTTTCGCGGCCTCGGTCAAGAAAATCCGCCCAGCCTCCTCCGTGTAGGGATGCGGAAAGGCGTCCGTGAGGTTGGCCGCCACGGTCGGGTCGTTGGCATGCTTCACTAACGCGGGCAGGTCATCGGCAACGAAGGGACGCAGATGGAAAAGAGGGGAGGACATCGGCTAATGCTTGGGCGGTTGGGCTGACAGGTCGAACTCCAAGGTGCCGCCAGCCATGATCTCGTTGTGCGTGATATACGTGCGGTCCAGCTTCTGTCCGTTCAGTTTGACACTGTGGACATAGACGTTCTTCGCGCCCTGCTTGTTGGCCACCACCGTGAACACCTTACCGTTGTTCAAGGGGATGCTGGCCCGCTCCACGACCGGTGCGCCGAGTTCATAGCGATCGCTTCCCGGACACATCGGATAGAAGCCCATCGCGCTGAAAACAAACCATGCGCTCATCTGACCGCAGTCATCGTTGCCGCTGAGCCCATCGGGCTTCGGCCTGTACATCCGGTCCAGCACATCGCGGACGCGCTTGCCGCACATCCACGGCCGGTCGCTGTAGTTGTACAAGTAGGCCACGTGGTGGCTGGGCTCGTTGCCATGCACGTAATTGCCCATGATGCCATCACGCGTGATGTCCTCGGTCTTTTCGAAGTACTTGTCATCGAGCCGCATGGTGAAGAGCGAGTCCAAGTGCTCGCCGAAGCGCTTCGGTCCGCCCATCATGTTCGCGAGCTCCTTCGGTTCGTGCGGCACGTACAGCCCGTAGTTCCACGCGTTGCCCTCAATGAAGCCCTTCTGGTGCGTGTCCAGCGGATCGAACTCCTTCTGGAAGGAACCATCGGCGTTGCGTGGGCGCATGAAGCCACTGGCATTGTCGAAGACATTGCCGTAGCTGTCACTGCGGTCGAAGAATTCCCGCGCGATAGCGGCATCGCCCACACGCTCGGCCAAGTGCGCGATGCAGCGATCATCGTACGCGTACTCCAGCGTCTTGGAAACACTGGAACCGCTGCGGTCCTCTGGAACGAAGCGGCGCTCGATGTAGTCACCGACCCCTTCGAAGTACGGGACGAGCGCAGTGGAAACACAGGCGTCGAGTGCTTTCTTCCGATCGAATCCCGTGATGCCTTTCACATCGGCATCCGCTATCACACTCACCGCATGGTAGCCGATCATGCACCAGTTCTCGTTGGCGTAGTGGCTCCAGATGGGCAACATGTGGTGGGCGCTCTGGTCGTAGTGCGCGAGCATGGAATTGATGAAGTCGTTGGACCGTTCGCGCTGGATGATATTGAACAGCGGGTGCAGTGCGCGGTAGGTGTCCCATAAAGAGAAGGTGGTGTAGTTGGTGAAGCCTTTCGCCAAATGGTTGTTCTGGTCAAGCCCTCGATACTGGCCATCCACATCCATATACACGGTGGGCGAGAGGCAGGCGTGGTACATCGCCGTGTAGAAGTTGGTGAGGACCTCCCGCAGTTTGCTCGTGATCGAGATGCGGTTCAGTTCCTTCTGCCAGCTGTCCTGTGTTTCACGAACGACACGGTCAAAGTCCCAATGCGGCACCTCGGCCTTCATGTTGGCCAAGGCTCCTTGCGTGCTTACGCTGCTCAGCGCGACTTTCACCAGCAATTTGGCGTCCGGTTTCAGATCGAAGTCGAACCAGGCACGCAGTTGCTTGCCCGCCATCTCGGGGAAGTCTCTAGTCTGGTCGAACTTCCGCCAGAAGCCCCGGTATTCGGTCGGTCGTGCATCGGGTTGCTGGCCATAGTGCGTGATCCGCTCGCTGAAGACAATCGCGAAGTAGACCGTGCGCGTTCGGCCCCAGCCGTTGGTTTGCCGATAGCCCGTTACCAGCGTGTCGTTCTCCACCCGCACGAAGGTCCAGACGTTCTTGTCGGTGTGGTTGTAGATGCCATGCACCAGATCGAGGATCACATGAACGCTGTCGCGGCGGGCGAACGCATACCGGTGCATGCCCACGCGGGTTGATGCCGTCAGTTCCGCCTTGATGTTGTGGTCCTCCAGTAGTACCTCGTATTTGGCGGGCACGGATTTCTCGGTCTTGTGGTGGAAGGCCGAACGGAAGCCACTGCGCGGGCCGGCAGCGGTACCGGGATCCATCTGCAAAGCGCCGGAGGTTGGCATCAACAGGATGTCCCCCAGATCCGAATGCCCCGTTCCGCTGAAGTGCGTATGGCTGAAGCCCACGATCGTGCTGTCATCGTTCTGGTAGCCGGAGCAGGTGCGGTAGACATCCGGGTTGTACTTGCCGCCCACGGCGTAAGGCAGCGTGTCGGTATCCGGGCTCAGCTGCACCATGCCGAAGGGTGCCGTGGCACCTGGATACACGTGGCCCATGCGCTGTGTGCCGATCATGGGGTCCACGTAACGGAGCACTTCCGCTACCTGGGCGCGAAGGCCGGACATGAATACCAGCAGCGAGAAAGCGGAGACTATTGAACGCATCCCTACAAGGATACTGCGTCGATCATTCGCATTGAACCACTTCATGCTGAAGCGTAACCGGTCATCGGACCTTTGCATCCGCTCGCCCAGCTCCATCAGGATACGGCGAAGCACATATGACCAAGCGCAGTGTAGAGGCCGTACTGGCCCCGCCCGCCCCGCACATGGTGGGTGATGGTTTCCGCGTCAGCAATTTCTTCCCGCAGGGCTACAACATGGCCCAAGACCGGCTCAGTCCGTTCTTCCTGCTGGACTATGGCCCGTCCGTGGATTTCAGCCCGCGTGAAGAGCCGCGCGGTGTCGGTGTGCATCCGCATCGGGGTTTCGAGACGGTGACCTTCGGCTTCAAAGGACGCGTCGCGCACCACGATAGCGCCGGGCACAGCGGTGTGATCGGCGAAGGCGACGTGCAATGGATGACGGCCGGCAGCGGCGTCCTGCACAAGGAGTACCACGAGCAGGAGTTCTCGCGCACCGGTGGCCCGTTCCAGATGGCGCAGCTCTGGGTAAACCTGCCCGCGAAGCACAAGATGGAAGCACCGCGCTACCAAGCCATCAAGGCCAGCGACATGGCGGTGGTGCAACTGCCCGAGGGCGCGCCGTCGCCGAAGCGGCTAGGGCGCGTAGGAGACAAGAGCGAGGCGCGTGTGATCGCCGGCGAACTGTTCGGCGTGAAGGGACCTGCGAAGACGTGGTCCCCGATCATCGCAGCCGTACTACGGATCGGCGCTGGTGGCGAAGCGGCGTTCAACCTGCCGAAGGACTTCAACAGCGTGGCCTTGGTGGTCGAAGGCTCAGCCCAAGTGAACGGCAGCAACGCACCCACGGATCACCTGGTCGTCTTCCGCAATGATGGGGAAGGTGTGAGCGTGACCAGTACCACCGGTGTGACCTTGCTCGTTCTGAGCGGTGAACCGCTGAACGAATCCATCGCGGCCTATGGCCCATTCGTGATGAACACTTACGACGAGATCAAGCAGGCCTTCGCCGATATGGCCGCAGGGAAATTCGGGGTGTTGGAGGACTGATCATCGCCGTTCCCCGAAAAGAAAGAAGCCCCGGCATCCGCCGGGGCTTCTTCGTTCCATTGGGGAAAGATCACTTCTTCATCTCCGCGTCCATTCCATACTTCGGAGTGACGCCGACGTTCTGGAAGAAGAACGCGTACTTGTCAGCCTGCTGCTGGATGATCATGCTCGTGGGCATGCCCGCTCCATGGCCGGCCTGCGTCTGCACGCGGATGAGCACGGGTGCGTCGCCCTGTTGTGCGGGTTGCAAGGTGCTGATGAACTTGAAGCTGTGCGCGGGTACCACGCGGTCATCGTGATCGGCGGTCAGCACCATCGTGGCCGGGTACTTGGCGGGCTTCACGTTGTGTACCGGTGAGTACTTGCGGAGGTAGTCGAACTCCTCCTTGCTGTTGTCCGCGTTGCCGTATTCGGGCACCCAGCCGAAGCCGGCGGTGAACTTCTGGTAGCGCAGCATGTCCAGCACGCCCACCTCCGGGAAGCAGACTCCGAACAGGTCAGGACGCTGTGTTTCCACCGCACCGATCAGCAGGCCCCCGTTGCTGCCGCCATTCACAGCCAAGTGGGGCGTGTCCGTCCACTTCTCCGCGATCAGGTATTCGGCCGCCGCGATGAAGTCGTCGAACACGTTCTGTTTCTTCTCCTTCATGCCGGCGCGGTGCCAATCCTCGCCGAACTCACCGCCGCCGCGCAAGCTCGGCTGCGCGAAGATGCCGCCCTGCTCCAACAGCAGCATGCGACTGGTGCTGAAACTCGGGGAGAGGCTGATGTTGAAGCCTCCGTAAGCGTAAAGCATCGTGGGGTTCTTGCCATTCTTTTCCACGCCCTTCTTGCGCACGATGAACATGGGGACCTTCGTTCCGTCCTTGCTGGGATAGAAGACCTGTTCCGTGATGAACTGCGAAGGATCGAACTTCAGTTCGGGGCGGTAGAACAGCTCGCTCTTGCCTGTGGCGTAATCGTACTTGTAGATGGTGCCGGGATCGGTGAACGAAGAGAAGTTGTAGAAGCTGAAGGTGTCGTTGCGCTTTCCTCCGAAGCCACCGGCGCTGCCGATATCGGGCAGCTTGATCTCCTGCTCACCGCTGCCGTCCAGCTTGTACCGGTAAAAGCGGCTGGTCGCGTCCTTCAGATATTCGGCGAAGAGGTTGCCACCGCCGGTGTTCACGCCTTGCAGCAGGTCCTTCTTGTGCGGGATGATGTCCTTCCAGGTCTCCTTCGCCGGGTTCTTCGGGTCGACCTCCACCAGGCGGTAGTTCGGCGCGTCCACCTCGGTCATCACCAGGAATTTGCCGGTAGCCGGAACGAAGTCGATGATGTTCGTCTTGTGCTCGAAGCCTTGTTGAAGAGGAACCCATTTCGTTGTGGGAGCGGGCATCACACCGCCGCGCAGGTCATGGAAGTACTGCTCGAAGCCATCGGTACCGGTGCTGATGGTGAGCGTCGCGAATTCCTCCTCCTCGGTTACGCCGACGCTGACATAGAGGTCTCCGTTCTTCCGGTCCTCCCATACCAGCGCATCCTTCTCTTGCGGGTCACCCAGTCTGTGGTAGTAGACCTTCTGGAATTTGCTGGCGGCGCTCAGTTCCGTGCCGTGCGCAGGTTCCGGGTAGCGGCTGTAGAAGAAGCCGTTCTTGTACCACGCGGCCCCGCTGAACTTGCACCACTTCAACAGATCCGTCGTCTGCTTCAGCGTTGAAAGGTCATACACGGTGATGTCCTGCCAATCGCTGCCGGCCTTGCTGGTGCCCACGGCCATGTAGCGGTCGTCGTTGCTGGTACCGAGCGGGCTGAAAGTGGTGGTCCCCGCCGGGTCGATGGCGTTCGGGTCGATGAAGACCTGGTCCGCACCGTCCAGGCCTTTTCGCACATTGATCACGAACTGGTTCTGCAGACCGCTGTTCTTCCACAGGAAGTACAGATCGCCCACGCGCATGGGACCGGCCAGCTTGGGGAAGTTGTACAGCTCCTCGTAACGCTTGGCGATGGCATCCCGGAAGGGGATCTTTTCCAGGTACGCATTGGTCACCGCGTTCTGTTCGCCCACCCACGCCTTGGTCTCCGCACTGGTGTCGTTCTCCAGCCAACGGTAGGGGTCGGCCACGAAAGTGCCGTGCAGCGTATCGCCCGCCAGGCTGTCCTTATGTACGACGGGGTAGTCGAGTTTGGCCACGGGAGCTTTCTCGGTGATCGTTTCTTCACCGCCGCAGGCGGCAAGTAAGCACAGGGCTGGCAGTAGGGTGGGTTTCATGGTGCGCGTAAAGGGTGCGCGAAACTACCCCGGTTCGCAGACCGGGGATACGACGGTCGCTTCGGGCCATAACCGCGTACTGTGACGGACGGTTCTTTGGTCGCGCTCAGGCGACTTTGCGCTGGGAGAGTCGCTGGCCCATCAGCTCGTAACGTGTGCCGGGCACATCGAGCAGGCGGATGTCGGAATCCAGCTGGCCTGCGAGCGTGTGGATGAGTTCCATGCCCAGGCTGTTCGGCCGGTGGAAGCCATCGCGGCTGCGCATGCCCACGCCGTCATCCCCGATGATCAAATGCAGCCCTTCGCTCTCTGAACCGCTCAAGTGAACGGTGATGGTTCCGGTTTCCCGATCAGCGAACGCGTACTTGAAGCTGTTGCTGATGATCTCGTTGATGAGCAGACCCAGGGGGATGAGCGTGTCCACGCTCAAGGTCTTCACTTGGATGTCGATGTCCATGGTGAGCCGCTTGCGGATGTTGTAGGCGCTCACCAGGTCCCGAACCAGGCTGTCCAAGTATGTGCTTACCGGGATGTTCGCCAGGTCTTTGCTCAAGTAGGTCTGCTCATGCACCAGGGCCATCGCGCCCACACGATTGATGCACTCATTGAAGAGCTCCTTGGTATGCGCGTCGTTCACCTGGTCGCTCTGGAAACGGATCAGGCTCCGCACGATCTGCAGGTTGTTCTTCACACGGTGGTGGATCTCCTTGATCATCACCTCCTTCTCCTCCTTGCTGAGCATGGTCTCGCGCAGCTCATGGTTGATGATCTCGAGTTCGTTCTTGGCGATGCCGAGCTGTTCGGAGCGGGAGCGGCTTTCCACCAGCAGACGGCGGGCCATGCCCACCAGCAGAGCGAACACCACGGCGAACATGCAGGCCAGGACCAGGATCATCTGGGCTTCATCCCAGCGGTGGCTGAGTGTGGCGGTCTGCAGGCCGAGTCCTTGTTCATGCACGCTCCGGGCCGCTCGGTCAACCTGCTTCTGGGCACGCTGCAGCATGATCTGGAACACCGCTTCCGGCATGCGCTGGGCACCGAACCCGCCCTCATGCATCGCGACCTCGCGGTGCAAGGAGTCGCAAGCGTGCAGCTGCTTCTCGAGAAGTCCCGGCAGCACGGCCATTCCTGGTTCGTCCTGATGGCGCTTGGCCGTTTCAGCGAGTCCTGCCTTCACGGTGGCCAGCTCACGTGGCCAATTGTCCTGGCCGGTGTTCACGTCCACGCGGTGCGTCAAGCCCAATTGGTTCAAGGCGCTGTTCAACTGGCCCAAGCGGTCCAGCAGGTCCACCTGCTCACCGATCCGGTCCTGAACGCTGTGGGTGCGGGACATCAGCGTGATGTCCCAGCCGATGAAAAGGACGGCGAGCGTGCCGGCGATCACTGGCCAGATGCGCCAATTGGAAGCGTTCAAGATCATGCGGAAGGCTGAGCGCACCTTGAACGCGCCGTACCGCTGAGGGTTTCGGCATGCCCGGCCTATTGGCCTCCGAGCAGTCGCAATCGGGCGACGAAACGCCGCATGTTCTCCTGTAGGCGCGCAGTTGCGGCTTCGCGGATATCAGCGTGCATGCGGCGCGAAACGGAGAGCCCTACACCCGGATAGTGCTCCAATGGGGCGGGACCTTCCATGAGCTGGCCCGCGTTGATGCCTCCGCCCTTCGCCCCGCGGTTGCCCGTGTGTCGGAGGTTATGCACCCGCACATGGCATTGCCCGTTCGTCGCTTTGATCGTGACCTGATAGGTGATAGTGCCCATCGTCTCTTCCCGTCCCATGAGCATTTTGCTCCGGTAGTTCATGCGGGCCGCACCTTCCAGGAGGCCGTTGTCCGTATCCACCAGATTGAGCTGGCCTCCGGGTTCCTGCCCGAAGCTGCTGCTCCAGGCATCTTGCGCGGCGGCCAGCACTTGGGATTTGTTCATGGCCAAGCCGACATCCTCGCTCAACATCAACTGGCCGGTGACCGCTTCCGGCGCGGGCTGGCCCAGCACACCGGCCATGGCCAGGCAGAAAGTGATAGTGGGCACGTACCGCACGGCGGGCAAGTTAGGCGGGCTGCTGAGCGCGAAGGGTCATTCGGACGAGGAACGGCTGGCGCGGCATCATTGTGCGGGTATTTTCGCGGCCCCTCCTCCGGTGCTCCCCGGAGCGGACCCCACGATCGTCGACCGTACATCCAACACATATGCCATGAGCATCCAGTCCAATACCAACCGTGCCCTGAAACTGGGCGTGTTCTATGATGGCTCCTACTTCAGCCATGTGAGCAACTACTACAATTATGTCCATCCGCACCGGCG
>JBGAJW010000123.1:0-4409 GCA_044224725.1 Flavobacteriales bacterium | reverse complement strand
AACATACACACCTACTTGCGTTTTGCAAGTTCTTTTGAAAACAAGATCCTTCCGCGCGTGAAAAGCCAACGATCAGATTGCCCCATAAGCCAGTCCCTGGACGTCTGGGGAGACAAATGGTCCTTGCTGATCATTCGGGACCTGATGTTCGCCAGGCAGTGTACCTATGGGGACTTCCTGAAGTCGCCGGAAGGGATCGCCACCAACATCCTGGCGGCGCGATTGCAAACGCTGGAGGAGAACGGGCTGATCGAGAAGCTCGATCACCCGGAAAACAAGTCCAAGTTCTTGTACAAGCTGACCCCGAAGGGGATCGACCTGCTTCCGGTGATGATCGAGATCAACCTGTGGGCGGAGAAGTACTTCACGATCCCCGCGGACCGCAAGGCGTTGTTGAAGGAGGTGAAGAAGGACAAGGAAGGATTCATCAAAGCGGGAATGAAGGAGTTGAGGAAGGGATGAGCGCAATGATGTTGTGCGCCCAGGCACCGCGCCCTTCAGCCTTCCCTATCGCCCTTCCAACTCCTCGATCGTCCTCCGCGCCGCCTCCAAGCGCACGCGGTTGTTCTTGCTCACCAGCATGTTGGTGATCAGCTTCTCCATGCGGTGGTGCAACGGGATCAGTAGCCCGGCGATCGCGGCCATGCACAGCAGCATCAGGATCGGCGAGTGGTGGGTGATCTCCCCGAGGAAGGGATGGATCAGCAGGTTGATGAACTCGAAGAAGAGCAGCAGCGCGATGAGCGAGAGGTTCTTGATGGCCTTCGCACCGACAACGGATGTGCGACTGAAGATGAGCAGGAAGATGCCGAGCGTGATCACAATGAGGGCGATGATGCCGAACTGGATGTTGCGGGAGCGGGCGGCGGCTTCCTCGGCTCTGGCCTTTGCCTCCTCGCGGTCCTTCAGCTCCTGCGCGAAGGCCATGTTCTGGAGCTTGTTCAGGTTGGTGGCGTTCTTCAGGCTGTCTTCATAAACGGCTTTCAGCTCGAAGTAATGGAAGGCACTGTTTCCTCGGCTCTGGCCTTTGCCTCCTCGCGGTCCTTCAGCTCCTGCGCGAAGGCCATGTTCTGGAGCTTGTTCAGGTTGGTGGCGTTCTTCAGGCTGTCTTCATAAACGGCTTTCAGCTCGAAGTAATGGAAGGCACTGTCCAGCCGCCCTCCACGCTTGAAGGCATCGCGCAAAAGCGCTGCGGACTCGATCATCCCGTTCAGGTCGTCACCAGCCTTGCTCACCTCGCATCCTCTCCTTCCATCCGCGATAGCACCCATCAGGTCACCCGCCTCCAACTTCATCCGTCCGCGGGCCACCAGCGCACCATAGAGCGGGATCATCACATGGTATTGGTCGGCCACTTCGATGCACCGCTTGAAGTGTACTTCGGCCAGCTCGCGATCGCCCCGGGCTGCATAAGCGGCGCCAAGCATGTAGAACGAACGTGCATAGCCGTAATCATCCTCCGCAGGGTTGGGAATGATGTTCGATCGCTGTGCCCAGTAAAGCGCGGAATCGGCCTGGCCCATCAAGCGGAAACAATCGCTGAGGTGGCAACACACCCGGTTCAACTGATCGCGAGAGCGAACGTTAGCGATGGCTTGCTTAAGCAACGCCAGCGCACGTGGCAGGTCGCCCAAGGGTTTGTACACCACTGCGATCTGTTTATAAGCCAAGCCGATGAACTGCGGGTTTCCCGAGGCATTGGCATGCTCCAAGGCCTTGTAAGCGTACTTCAACTGAAGTGCGGCATCGGTCGATCCGCTGAATGCCGAACTCAGGTCGGTGTATGTGTTGGCAAGCAAGGTGTCAACCCCAAGCTGTTCGGCCAACTCCAGTTGCTCCTTGCAAGTCTTCCTTCCATCCTGTTTCAGCCCTCTGTTGAAACAAGCCCAGCCATGGTTGGCGGTGAGGAAGTAGCGCTCAGCCAGTGGACGCGACAGGTCGTGACGTGCATCAAGTGAATCGTATTGGGGCTTGGACACGTACTTCTGGGCAGCCGCGGAGCACAGGAATGCTCCAGTCAGTGCAAGCAGGGTCATCCGGGCCATTTGACTCATCTTCATCTTGGGGGTCTTTTCAACGCTGGCCTTCCAACTCCTCGATCGTCTTCCGCGCCGCTTCCAAGCGAACGCGATTGTTCTTGCTCACGAGCATGTTGGTGATGAGCTTCTCCATGCGGTGGTGCAGTGGGATCAACAGCCCTGCGATGGCGGCCATGCATAACAGCATCAGTATCGGTGAGTGATGCGTGATGCGATCAAGGAAGGGATGGATGAGCAGGTTGATGAACTCGAAGAAGAGCAGCAGCGCGATGAGCGAGAGGTTCTTGATGGCCCGTGCACCCACGACCGCCGTGCGGCTGAACACCAGCAGGAAGATGCCCAGGGTGATGACGATGAGGGCGATGATGCCGAACTGGATGTTCTGCGAGCGCTCCTGTTTCGCCTCCTCCCGGGCCTTCGCATCCTCGCGGTCCTTCAGCTCCCGCGAAAAGAGCTGGTTCTGCAACTGGCTCTTGTTCTGCAGGCTGGTAAGCGAATCGCGCCAAGCATGAGCGATCTTCGAGTACACCAGCGCGCTATCGGTCATGGCGTTCGCGGCGAACGCATCGGACAAGGCCGTGGTGGACCTCACCAGGAAGCTGGGCTGCTTCGTGTGAGGGTGGCGCCGTATCCCTTCTTCGCCCAGTCGAGCGCCTCCACCCCGCGCCCTTGACCAACGAGCAGCTTCGCATAACCGGCCGCGGCGTTCAGGAACTGCTCGGGCAATCCGGATGAATCGGCCACGGCCAGGGACCGTTTGTAGTAGGGTTCGGCAAGGTCGTTCTCCCCGCGCGCAGCGTACACGGCGGCCAGCACAAGCTGGTAATTCGCGTAACCGAAGGGGTCCTTCCCTGGCGCCTTCAGCACATCGGCCTTGCGCGCATAATAGAGCGCGGAGTCCAGGTCACCCCGTTCCAAATAGCACTTCGCCAGCACGGACATCGAACGACCATAGATCCCCTCGGACAGACCATAGCCTTGAGCTTTCCGCATGTAGCGCAGGGTGCCTTCCGTATCGCCCGCACGTTGGTACACGATCGCGGTCTCCTTGCATACGCCCCCCATCCTCAAGCTATCGCCGGTCTGCTGGAAGCGCTCAAAGGCGAGGTTGAAGTGCTTCAGCGCACCGGTCATGTCGTTGAGCCCTGTGTACGCCACACCGATGCCGAAGTGAGCCTGCCCGACCAGTGTGTCGTTCCCGGTCGGCTCCGCCACTTCCAGCCCGCGAATGGCCGCCGTCATGCAGTCCTCCGGGCGACCGAGATAGAGGTACTGTCCGGTAAGCCTGTAGATGGCCGCGCATTTCACGCGCGGGTCCGTCGCAGCACGCTCACGCGCTTCCAGTGTATCCACAGGTAGACCGCGCAAGCGGTTCATGAGCGTATCAAAAGGCTGGGCGCGGAGTTGTCCGAGACCCATCAGCGTCAGGCCCAGAACCAGCGCTCGGAACGGCAAGCCCATGTGGGCGGCTGGGTGGTGAGGTGTATTCACGTTCATGATGGTCAACCCGCGTTGGTGTCGGTAGGCCTTGCTTCGAGTTCTTCGATCGTCCTCCGCGCCGCTTCAAGCCTGACTCTATTGTTCTTGCTCACCAGCATATTCGTGATCAGGTGCTCCATGCGGTGATGCAGCGGGATAAGCAGACCCGCGATGGCGGCCATGCACAGCAGCATCAATATCGGTGAGTGATGCGTGATGCGATCGAGGAAGGGATGGATCAGCAGGTTGATGAACTCGAAAAAGAGCAACAGCGCGATGAGCGAGAGGTTCTTGATGGCCTTGGCGCCCACCACTGCCGTACGACTGAAAATGAGCAGGAAGATGCCGAGGGTGATGACGATGAGGGCGATGATGCCGAACTGGATGTTGCGGGAGCGTTCCTCCTTGGCATCCTCACGGGCCTTGGCATCCTCGCGGTCCTTCAGTTCCTGCGTGAAGAGCTGGTTCTGCAACTGGCTCTTGTTCTGCAAGGCCGTGAGCGAATCGCGCCAGGCGTGGGCGAGCTTCGAGTACACCAGCGCGCTATCGGTCATGCCGTTCGAGGCAAAGGCATCGGACAAGGCCGTGGTGGACTTCACCATGTAGCCCGGTTGCCGCGTATGCTCGGTGGCAGCATAGCCCTTACGCGCCCAGTCGAGCGCCTCCGCCCCGCGCCCTTGACCAACGAGCAGCTTCGCATAACCGGCCGCGGCGTTCAGGAGCTGCTCGGGCAATCCAGATGAATCGGCCACTACCAAGGCCCGTTTGAAGTAGGGTTCGGCAAGGTCGTTCTCGCCACGCGCGGCATGCACGGTGGCCAGCGTGAACTGATAGCTGCAGTATCCGTAAGGATCCGTGCCAGGCGCCTTCAGCACATCAGCCTTCCGGGCA
>JBGAJW010000061.1:0-30220 GCA_044224725.1 Flavobacteriales bacterium | reverse complement strand
GGTGGCGTTCCATCGGATTCTCGTTCACTTGGCAGCACGCCATCCTGAACAACGAGGGATCCTTGATGATCCCCAACCGGGAACGCTTCGTTGCGGGCATCACTTACAATTTCCAACGGGTGTAGTTCGCTGCACCACAAAACCCAGATCGACATGACTACGAAACACTTCATGGCCTTCACGGTCGCCCTCGCGGTGGGCTTCATCGCATGTAAAAAGGACAGCGACGAACCAGCGGACACCACCCCGGTGGAAACTCCGCACAATGCCACGGTCCGAATGTCCTTTACCTTCATCCAGGGCCTGAACCCCTACACATTGGATTCGATCATCCATGACAGCCTCGGCCATGCGCTGAAACTGGACCTGATGAAGTTCTATATCGGTGGCGGGCACGTTCACAACGACGAGGATGTTGAGGTCGCCGAGTACGATAGCGCCCGGTTCCTGGTGGACGCCAGCGCGACGAACGATTTCCTCTTCGGGCCGATCTACGCATCGCACATCCACGAGTTCCATCTGGACCTCGGATTGGACAGTGCCACGAACCATGCGGACTTCGCCACGGCTCAAGCCCCGCTGAACGATCCGACGATGTACTTCGACGCGGCCGACGAATATGTCTTCCTGAGGATTGAAGGACACGCGGACTCCGACGGGGATGGCACGTTTGAGACGCTCATCAACTACGCGTGCGGCACGGATGCGCTGCTGACGGACGCCCATGTGCATGCCCACCACGACATCGTGGAAGGGGAGACCTTCACGGCACCGGCGTTGGTGGACATGATAGCCCTGTTCGCGGGCATTGATGTGGTCGCGACGCCGACCGCTTTTGGTGCAGAAGAGGTGAATGCACGCCTGATGGAGAACCTGGAACTCGGCATCAACGGCATGGAGTAAGGTGGTTTTGAGACCAAGGGAACGGGGACGGAAGTCCCTGTTCTTTTTTCCTGAACGTCCATCTGCGGTCTCAGCGGACCATTGTGCGCCACAGGTCGCGCAAGCGGCCGATATCCTCAGCGTCCGGCCAGAGTTCAGCCAGTCGCGCATTGTGCCGACGTGAGAACACGGCCCATTGGTACACCACGCTGGCCGTGTAGGCCATGGACGCGATGAGCGCCGCACCTTTCAAGCCCCATTGCGGGATGGCCCACCAGCCGAAGCCGGCCGTGATGAGCATGCCCAGTCCCGAGCCTATGAGGTTGTGCCGGTTCTGTCCCTTGCCGCTGAAGTAGTGGCTGAAGGCCTGCGATGCGGACATGCTCATGATGCCGGGCGCCAACAGCAGAATGATAGGGCGAAGTCCGGTGATATCGTCGCCGAAGGCCAACTGGAATACAGCATCGGGAAGGACGGCGAGTACCAGTATGACCGCCAGCGCGAAGATGATGGCCACCTTGGCGGTGAGCAGGGTCAGCCTGCGCTGCTGGGCCACTTCATCCAGATTGCTCACGCGGCTCACCAGCACCATGCCCAAGCTGCGTGGCGCGATCCATGCGCTTTCGGCAAGTTGGGTACCCACGCTGTAAAGTCCCAACGCCGCGCGGCCCAGTACATGCTCGATGATCCAATAGGCCAGCCGGTAATTCAGCAGTTGCAGCCCGTTCGCCCCTTGCACCCAAAGGCCTTGGCGCAGCATCACGCGCAGGACGTCAACAGGTCCGCCGGCCTTGATCGGTGAATGTCGGTCGATCGAGATCGCGCTGAGCAAGGCGGTGAGTCCGAACGCCGCGTAACTCGCTTGGACGTAAGCCATCACGTCCACCTCCTTCTTCGCGTACAGCAGTGCCGCGAAAGAGACCAACAGTACCGACGCGTGCACCGCGCTGATCGCGTTGTGCCGGGCGATGCGCTGTTGCCCCAGCAGCACTCCGAAATGGACGGAGTACACGGCCTGCAGGAGCGCCAGCGCGCAGACGTGCACCTCATAACCCGCCGGTACGAGTGCGAACGATCGCAGTACCGCCCAGGCGAGCGCTGCACTGACCGTCGCCCATGTGTACGCCGGCCATACAAGTCGGCCCAACTGGATCCTCGGTACGAGGTAGACCAATGCGCCGCCGCCGATCAGGTTGGCAGGCAGCATCACGAGCGTGATGCCCAGTACGATCAGGCCGATGGTGCCCAGGCCTGCGGCACCGAAGGCATGGCCTGCCAGCACCATCACCAGCAGGTTCATGGCGGCGACGAACACGCGCGAAAGCACGGTGCCAGTGGCCTGTTTCAGCATTCGTCAATCCTCATCGTCATCGTCCCGGTCACGCTCCCGCTCGGAGACCTTCGACTTGCCGCGCCGGCTCTTCCCGCCGGAACGCTTCGGCTGAGGGCCGCCCCGGGTGGAGATGGGACGCTTGCCGTCCACCAATGTAAGGTCCCCGACCGCGCTCAATGTGCCCGTGCCATGCGACCACGCCGAACCCTTCAGCGGACCGATCGTCTTCACAAGCTCTTCGCGGAACGTCGTCGGTGTGAGTTCCAGCACGCGCATCAATGCCACGCGCCAGCCTTGGGTCAGGCTATTGTCCCGTGCGGGCCGATAGAGCTGGCCCTCATGCATGAACGCTGTGCCGGCAGGGCGCGCGCTGCGCACGTCCGTTTTCACCGGATTCGACTGGTGTGGAGTCCAAGGGCCTTCCAGTGAAGGGGCATGGTACACGTAAAGGGCCACATCCTGCCAGGGCGCTTTCGTGCCGAAGAGCCACCATCTTCCTTCGTATCGGAAGATCATCGGCGCCGATAGAGGCTCGTCCAGCAAGGTGCGTACGAAGTCGAGTGCCTCGTTAGTGGTATTCACCCGGTACAGGTCCACGCGCCCAGCGCTGCTCTCTGGGACCACCATCAGCTGGCCGTCATGCTCGAACAAACAGGGGTGGGAGAGGACATGGCCCGTGGAGAGCATCGTCCGTGAGCGTTTCAGAACATTGTCCCGCTTGGGGCGAAGGCGGCTGATATCCCCCTTGCCGATCGCGGCGTTGTACTTGCCGTACAGTACGTTCAATTGGCCATCGGTCATGTACCCGAACGGTGTTCTGCGCTGCTGGCCGGGCCCGGGAGAAGGCAGCCAGCGCACGTTCAGGCTGGGCTTCGCTTCGAGTAGCGATGCGATGGGCTGGTAGAGCACACCGATGTTCCATTCATCGCGCTGCGCTGCGCGCCGCTGGTTGTGCGCGATGCGGTTCGTGTTGCAGGTGAAGAGGAATCCCAGCAGGTCCATGTTGCCGGGCGCTTCACGTACCGGAGCTCGCGAAGCGCTGGGGATCCCTTGTGCTGCTCCCGTTCGTCCCGCCAAGAGGTCTCGGCATATCTGGGCCATCCATCCCGTGCTGCCTAGCATCACGTTGTCCAAGTTCTCGGAAAGGGAATGGTCCACCGTGCCGAACCATCCTTTGCGGAGCACCGGGCCGGCATCCAGTTCTTCTGAAAGGCGCTGCAGTGTGACGCCCGTAACGGGTTCGCCGTCCACGATCTCCCAGAAACCGACCGGGCGGCCGCGGTAGTGCTCCTCATCGCCGTGGTGATAGCTCCAGATGCCGTGGGTGGGCAAGTCGAGGATCTCGCCGCGGAGGATGTCGAAGCCGAATCGCAGGAGCACATCGGGCGCATGGCGCTTGATCGCCGCAAGGTCACTGGCTTCGAACCGCTGCGCGGAAGCCGGTCCGACCGGACGGCAGAGAACCTTTGGAATTCCGGAGAGCAGGTCGTCCAGATCATCCGGCGCGAGGGCTTTGGCGTGCAGGCGACTGTTCTTGAACCAGCGGTACAGCGCGTGCTTCATCGAGCGCTTGCGATGCCCGGTGGTCGCCTTGTCATGTACGATCAGCACCACGGGTTCCACCCCAGGGACCGCCAGCACTTGGCGGATGCATTCGGCCTGCCAGTGCTGGAAGACCGGCCCATCGCACATGATCCCGACGCGCAATCGCTCAGCCATGTTCGATCACGCGTTGATAGATGGCCATGAACTGTTCACCCACGGCCTTGGCGCTGAAGCGTTCGTCCATGGTCCGGCGTATCGTGGCCGCATCGTATTCACGCTGTTCCGTAGCCCGGGAAACCATCGCCACGGTCAGGGCAGCATCATCACGCGGCTCAATGAGCACGCCGTTCTCTTCGGTGATGAAGGCCACTGGTCCGCCGCAGCGCGTCGCGATAACGGGTTTGCCCATGGCCAGTGCTTCGCCGGTCACCACGCTGAAGGTTTCCACATTGCTGTTGATGATCACTGTGCCCGTGGTCGCCATGTTCGTAAGCACGTCGGAGTTGCTCATCCGGCCCAGCCAACGTACGCTGCCGTTCAATCCCAGCTTGCTCGACAGTTCGCGCAATGCGTTCATGTCGGTGCCGTCACCGATCACATCGAGCCGGAGATCGATCCCTTGGTCGCGGCCGTCCTTCAACGCGCGCAGCACTCCGCTCACATTCTTGGTCTTGTCCACCAGATCGGCGACCATCATGAATTGGCGGCTGTCGCCCGGTGCCGGGAGGGGGCGGTCCGTGCCGGGGACCGTGTTCGGCACCACCTCGTAGCTGGAGCACAAGGCAAGCCGCTTCAATCCTTCACCCAGGTGTGTGCTCACCGCCGTAATGGCCGACGCCCTGCGGAAGAGGGCGTGGTTGATCGCTTTGAACAACGAACTCTTGGCTTCCCACGTGCCATCCAAGTATTCGCTGCTCTGCTCGCTGAGCATGAAGGGCACACCGCGCATTTTTTTCAACCACCAGGCCACCAATGCCGGGCGAACGAGGATGTGCACGTGCGTCAGGTCCGGCTTGCCCTGCTCAGCGATAACCCGCCGGATCCCCATCCACGAAGCCCGCCAATAGCGCTGGAGGTTGATGAGCTTGCGGATGGGCTTGAACCCGGTTGCGCTGGGGCGGTAATAGCAGCGTAATTCCCACGCGCCGTCCGATCGTTGGAGGTCCTGTAGCTCGGACTGCTCCAGTTGCGTGATCGGGACTGTGAAGACCACGCTCATCCTCCCGCCTTGTGCCGCGAGTGTCTTCGCAGTAGCCAACATCTGCTTCCGGATGAAATCCCCCAACTGAGGATCGTTGCGCCCAGGATACCACTTGGGAAGAACCAGGACATGCGGTCCCTTTCGGCTCCCCCGGGGGGGGAGGGGCGAAGCGGACGGGTTCTCCATTGTCGGGCAAAGTAACGCGCTGCCTCTGCCCAGCTATATTTGCGCCCCGTTCGCCTCGAGGCGCTCGGGAACCGCCTTCATCGATCAGTGGCAGGCGGATGAAATGGTGGTTGTAGCTCAGTTGGTTAGAGCGCCGGATTGTGGTTCCGGAGGTCGCCGGTTCAAGCCCGGTCTACCACCCCGTAATGAAGAAAGCCCCGTGAGGGGCTTTCTTCATTACGGGACGTCCGTTCAACGGCTCAGTTCTTCCGCAGCAGCGTCACATGCCCGGCCCACTCACGGCCATCAGCCATGGCGAAGATGAAGTAGTACGTGCCCTCCGGTACGTCTCGGGGACGCCACGTATTGCGGTAGTTGGTGCTTTCATAGATCATCTGGCCCCAACGGTTGTAGACGCGCAGATGGTTGTTGTTGAAGAACTGGGCGTTCTCGAATTCCAAGGCCTCGTTGTAATCATCCCCGTCCGGGCTGAAGACGTTCGGGATGACCACCTCGCTCGGGATCACCGTATAGTCGTAGGTAATGCTGCTCTGGCACCCATCTACGGATGTGATGGTGAGCGTTACAGGATAGGTGCCGGGCTCCGTGAAGGCCATGGCCGGGTTCTGCAAGGAGCTTCCGGGCAGGTCATCGCCGAAATCCCAGTTCCAGCTGGTGATCGTGGTGCCGTTGGGCACGGAGGTATCCGTGAACTGCGCGACGGCACCGACCGGTTGAGGGGAAGGCGGGGACACGTTGTACTGGGCGAGCGGGCCACTCGCGCTCACCACCATGGAATCCGAGTACGTGCAACCGAAATTGTCCGTCACGGTGAAGATGTAGGTATTGCTTCCCGGTGAGGTCGGTATCACGCTCGCCATCGTGGGGTCGTTGTCGTTGAGCACGACCCCGTTGCCCGACCAGAAGGTGGAATCGGTCGTGCTCAAGCCCAAGACAGGTGTGTAGGAGGTGAGGTCGGGGTAGAGCGAGGGATCGAAGGACAATCCCCAAGAACAGATGAACCCATTGTCGATGGACCAATTGTCGATGACCTGGAAGGTCCACGTCCCGTTCAGCGGGCAGCCGAGAAGGTTCGTGAGCGGCTGCACGCTTTCATAGGTACCCGCCGGGATGGCCACTCCTTGCGAGGTCGAAACGGTGTTCCCCGCGTCAGAATTCTCGGCCCATGTGCCATTGGTGGCCTCGGGGCTCCAGCAATAATTCCAACATGTGCCTGGAATGGGATCGACGTCGTCAGCATCGTTTGCATCGCCCACGAAGACCCCACCGCCGCCCTGCTCATGCAAGGTTACCAAGGTGCCATTGGGACAGATGATCTGCACCACGAGATCCCCCATGAATGTGTGCTCCATGTCCACACAGATGGACTGCAATTGGGAGATGTCCGTAAGCAGCGCTCCTGGTTCGAAGATGGTGTAGGTCAGATCCGAGGTGAAGGGGATCCCCAAGTTGTCCGGCAGCGGAATGCCTTCCCCGAAATCAGCGTTCGGCAAAGCGGTCCATGTCGTGGCGCTAACGTTGCCGTTCAAGGTCACCTCATTGCCGAGGCAGACGCTGGTATCAGAAAGGGAGAACTGCGGAGTGGTACTGACCCATACGGCTTGGTCGATCAGGTTGGTGTTGTCGCAAGCGTTGTCGTCCGTGATCACGATCTGTACCACGTATTCACCTGGTGTCTGGAAGGAATGGCTGATCACCGGTCCGGTGGTGCTGTCCACCGACCCATCATCGAAATACCAAGCGTACTGGGTGACCGTTTGCCCGGCAACGGCATAAGAGGCGGTAGCATCAAAGGTCACTGCTTCACCTTGGCAGATGAGCGCAGGTGCGGGTTCGCTCATGGTCACTACCGCTGTGGGCGGTTGGCAGGGGACGTAGCAGGTGATGGCGGCCGAGAAGAGTCCTTGACCGATCTCATTGGAGGTCCAGTGCAGCGTTAGGCAGCCACTGGTGTTGCCGAAGCTGGCGGAAATGATCCCCGGACTGTCCCCGGCCGTGTAGGTGCCGATCACGGGTGCCGAAACATCAGGACCATCGTGGATCACGAGCTGGTCCTGTGGGGCATTGCCTTCAGCACTCAGGTTGAAGATGGTCCATGTGAGGGAAATAGCCTGACCCGGTTGGTCCGAGCAGATGGTGCAGGTGTAGTCTTCGTTATCACTGTATCCGCTGGCGCCCTCCCCGCCACTGTCGAGCAAAGCACCTGCGCAGGTGGTGATGGAGGGCTCTGTAATGGAGAATGCTTGACCGAAAGATCGAACCGCGCCGCTGAAAATGAGCGTGGCCAGAAAAGCGGTGCGGATGCCTTGGGAACCAAGGTTCGGTGCAGTTAGTTGAATGGACAAGGCGTCAGGGTGTTGTGCTCAATGACGGATGCTACCGGTCACTTCGTTGCCGGGCTTTTCAAAAAGGGCAGCGAAAGTAGGACGGAAGGTTCAGCGGGAGTGCAGAGGAGCCGGTTGCGGGGCTCTGGTGATGGCTTTGACGAAGGTTTGAGGAGCTGCCGAAACCGCAAAGATTGCATGGCCATGCAATCTTTGTAAATGGCCATGGCTAGCCTACGAAGAGGTCCTGGCTCAGCAGTTGAAAGTAGCCGATTGTCTGAACTGACGCTGCTTATGGGCTGCATTACGGTGCTCAAAGACCTGCCGGTCCGAACCTGAATAGCTGATTTCATTGAGTCCAAACCATGATTGCATGGCAATGCAATCGTAGGGGACCTTTTAGTGGTCGTGATTCCAAGATCCGACGCCTCTATGCCTTACCCCCCTCCAATGGCTCTCCCCATCTCAAGCCAAGTACCCTACACCCCGTGCTTCCGATTCACCAGCGTGGTGTCCAATGTCCAAGGTATGCGGGTCTCGAACGCGGCCTTGCGCTCTTGGCATCCGCTCAGCGAACAGATCGGGCAAGACCGGGGCACACAAGGGTCCATGTGGATGAACAGTTCCACCTCGCGCGCACACTTGGTGTTCACCAGTTCTTCGATGTCCGCGATCTCCTGGTGTGCCTGTTCCAAGTTGTGGTACCAAGGGAGCGTCACATGGCAATCGATGTGCAGCACCGGGCCGTACTTGATCGTCCGGAAGTTGTGGACGTCCACCCATTCGGGTTTCCGGTGGGCTTCAAGGATCGCTATCACTTCCCGCGCCAGTTCGGGGTCCGCTTCGTCCATGATCCCCGCGACCGACCGCCTGAACACGCGAATGCCCGTGTACATGATGTAGCACGCGAAGATGATGGCGAACACCTGGTCCAGCCAGAGCAGACCTGTCAAATGGATCAGTACCAGCCCACACACCATGGCCACAGTGCTCCAAGCGTCGCTCAACAGGTGTTCGCCGCTGGCTTCCATGGTGATGGAATGCGCTGCTTGGCCGCGCCGTTTGAGCGTAAGGCCCATCAGCAGGTTCATGGCGCCAGCCGCTCCGGCCAGCGTAATGCCTTTGTCGAGGTTGTGCAGGTGCTGCTGGTTCAGCAGGGCTTCAACCGCCCGCCAGATGATCACCCCGCCGGCCAATACCACGAGCCCGCCTTCGAAACCGGCACTGATGAACTCGACCTTGCCATGCCCGTATGGGTGTTCCTTATCGCGCGGTTTGGCCGCGAGCCACAAACTGTAAAGGGCGAAGGATCCGGCGGTGACATTCACGATGCTCTCCAGCGCATCGCTCAGGATGGTATTGCTGTGCGTGAGCCGCCAAGCCAGGAATTTGATCGCCATAAGGGCGAACCCAGCGGCCAGTACCCATGCCTGCAAACGGATGTTCGCTCGCTTGTCCTTCACGGCGGGAAAGGTAGACGCGTGCCATCGCTATCCTTGTCGCATCGTGTACGCGCTCATCGCCATACTCTTCGTCGTTGGCTACGTCGCCATCGCGTTGGAGCACCCCTTGAAGGTGAACAAGGCCGCCAGTGCACTCATCACGGGCATGGTGCTCTGGACGGTCATCACGGTGGGACATGTTGGGGTTGAGAGTCCGCTCATTGCCGGATGGGCAGCGGAGCAGGCCTTGTCGCACGCATTCGCTGATCATCTGAGCGGCATCGCCAGCATCCTCTTCTTCCTGCTCGGGGCCATGGTGGTGGTGGAATTGATGGACGCCCATGCCGCCTTTCAGGTCATTACCGACCGCATTACCACGACCGACAAGCGCACGCTGCTATGGGTGGTGGGACTGGTCACCTTCTTTCTGAGCGCTGCGCTGGACAACCTCACTACGGCCATCGTCATGTGCGCGCTGCTGCGGAAGCTGATGACCGAACGCGATGACATCTGGCTCTACGCAGGTGCCGTCATCATCGCCGCGAATGCCGGTGGTGCTTGGAGTCCGATCGGCGATGTGACCACCATCATGCTCTGGAACGATGGGCAGATCACCACCGGCAATATCATCCTGAAGCTGTTGGTGCCGAGCCTTGTTTGCCTCATCCTGCCGCTCGTTTGGCTCGGTTGGTCGTTGAAGGGACGCGTTCAAAGGCCTCCCATTGGGGAAAATGACGAGACCGGTCTGAGTGCGCGCGAAAGATCCAGCGTATTCGTTCTGGGTGTGGTCACTCTATTGGGCGTGCCGTTCTTCAAGGAACTCACGCACTTGCCGCCGTTCGTGGGCGTGATGCTCGGCTTGGGGATCCTCTGGGTCTACACCGAGTTCATCCACGCGAGGACCGGGGTGGAAGAGCGTGGCCAATTGCAGGTCACCAGCGTCCTGCGGCGTATCGATCACAGCAGCATCCTGTTCTTCCTCGGCATCCTGGTCGCTGTTTCTGCTTTGGAAACGGCCGGGCATCTCACCGATCTGGCCTCGGGCCTCTCGACCGTCTTCGGTACGAACTACTACGCGGTCAATTCGGTCATCGGCGTCCTCAGTGCTATTGTGGACAATGTTCCTCTGGTGGCCGCAGCCCAAGGCATGTACCCCATCGCCGAGGTGGCCGCTGGCGGATTCCCGCAGGACCATTCCTTCTGGGAGTTGCTCGCGCTCTGCGCAGGTACCGGCGGAAGCATCCTGGTGATCGGTTCGGCGGCGGGGGTGGCGGCCATGGGCATCCTGCACATTCCCTTCGGGTGGTACCTGAAGCGGATCGCCGGACCGGCAACGCTGGGCTACCTCGGAGGTATACTGGCGTTCTGGCTGCTGTGGCATTGAACGGGTCTTCAGAGGACTGGCTGGGTCGTCAGCGATCGGAATCACCTCCTGCCACCGCTGCTACCTTGGCCCCCGAAACGCCAGAAGTCATGGATGTGCGATTGATCGAAGCGGCCAGTGAGATCGGCGCGGGAAAGCGCGGGGCCAGCATGGGCATGAGTGCCTTGCGTGTTGCCGCATGGAAGAACGGGAGCGACCTCTTCGGCCATGCCGAGGAGAGCATCCTGCGCGATGAGAACGACGTGCTTTACGAGGACGATAACACGCCGAACGCCCACCACATCGACGGCCTTATCCGCTTTGAATCGGACTTGGCGTACGAGGTGTACAAGTTCCTGCGCAGCAATATCTTTCCGATGGTGATCGGAGGTGATCATTCAATCGCCATCGGATCGGTGAGCGGCACCAAGATGGCCTTCCCAACGGAGCGCCTCGGCGTGATCTGGATCGATGCCCATGCCGATCTGCACAGCCCGTGGACGACCCCAAGTGGAAACGTTCACGGCATGCCCCTTTCGCTCCTGATGAACATCGAGAAGAAGGGCCGCAACAAGCCGCGGGTCTTCACCATGGATACCTGGGACCGCCTACGGAAGATCGGTATGAGCGGACCGAAACTCGAACCCCGGGATCTGGTCTTCATCGCCCTGCGCGATTACGAGCCCGAGGAAGAGGCCATCATCAAGGAACACGGCATCAAGGTGATCACGGTGGACCAACTGCGTGCGCGTGGGCCAGAAGGCGTAGTAGCCGATACGCTGGCGTACCTGAGCGCGTGCGACAAGATCCATGTGAGCTTCGATGTGGACAGTCTGGACCCCAGCATCAGCGTGGGCACTGGAACCCCGGTTCCACACGGATTGAACTTGGACGAGGCCCGCGCATTGCTCACGGGGTTCTGTTCGGATACCAAGACAGCCACGCTGGACGTAGTGGAGATCAATCCTGCGCTGGATACCGGAAACGCCATGGCCGAGGCGGTGCTGACCGTTCTGGAGCCGCTCTTCCCCATTCTGCGGAATCGTTGATCGGTCGGGGCCATGACCCAGTCCGCTTCCCGCGTCATCCTCATCCGTCCTTCCGGCTTCGGCTATGATCCGGAGACCGCCGCCACAAACGCCTTCCAGCACAACCTTGCGGATACCGATATACGCTTGCGTGCTGAGGAGGAATTCGATGCGCTGCTTGGAGCCTTGGACCGCTGCGGTATCGGCACCACGGTGTTGGACCCCACGGACCCGCACGCGCCCAATGCGGTATTCCCGAACAACTGGTTCAGCACCCACGCTGATGGTACGCTGGTGCTTTACTCGATGTGCTCGCCCAGCCGCCGCACCGAACGCGACCCTGTTTTCGACAAGACCTTGGTCCGTGAAGGCTTCGAGGTGAAGAAGGTGATGGACATGTCACCGCTGGAGAACAGCGCGAAATTCCTGGAAGGCACGGGCAGCTTGGTGATCGACCGCGTTCGGAACATCGTTTACGCCGCCGTCGGACCACGTACATCGGAACGGGGTATCAACCTCTGGTGCGGAGCCATGGAAGCAGCGCCAGTGACCTTCCAGGCGACAATGGACGGTACGCTTACCGGACAGGCCGTGTACCATACCAATGTGCTCATGAGCATCGGCGAGCGCTTCGTCCTGGCCTGCCTCGAAGCCTTGCCCTACCCGGTGGATCGCGATGACCTTTGGGCTGAACTGGACCGCTCGGATCGAGAGATCATCCCCATCACGCTGGACCAGATGCACAGCTACTGCGGCAACCTGCTCGAATTGCGTTCGCCCAAAGGCAGTTTCATCTTCCTGTCGGAAACGGCCTTCCATGCCCTGAAGCCCGACCAACGGATCTCCTTGCAGAAGTACGCACAGCTCGTACCGGTGCCTATTCCAACGATTGAGACCGTTGGCGGAGGGAGCGTTCGGTGCATGATCGCGGAGAATTTTCTGCGGCCCGCTGGAGCTTCACTTGACGCCTAGGCGTTCGGCCGTTGCGCTAAGGGGGGCTTTCAACGATCCCCGGTTCGGATCCACGCGGATGGTTGCGTTGCCGGGATGGCGGCTGATCTGACCTTAGGCATGTCTGGTTCCGCTTCCGGACAGGTCGATCGATCAGAACCCATACTTCCGCACCACCATGAGGATCATCGCGTTTTTCACTCCGCTCGCCATAGCTGCCTCATGCTTGGCTCAGCCCGCCGGCAATGGAGCGCGCGCCTTGGCTGACTCAGCATACGCCAATACGGAGAACGATCCGGCCAGAGCCATGGATTTCGCCGAACGTGCCGTGCCTTTGGCGAAGGCCGCGAATGACCTGTCCGCTTGGCATGACGCTCTCAATACCATCCGCTACGTTTACTTCCTGCGTGGCGAACATGCACGCGTGATCGAGTTTTCCGCGCAGGCGCTCGTTGTCGCTGAACGCATCGGTTCTGAACGTTGTATCGGCGATGATCTTGGCTGGATCGCTGTCTCACTTTCCGCCACAGGGCAGGTGGATGAAGGCTTCCGTAAGGCAACGATCGCGTTGGAGCACATGCGCCGTGCGAATGACCCTGTAGCCCTCGCGCGGGGCCTTTGCGACCTGAGCTGTTGCGCAGTGAACGCGAACCGGTTCGGTGAGGCCATCATGCGGGTGTGCGAAGCGGAGAACATCTATGAGGACCTTGAGGACCCCTCCGGAATGGCCTTCGCACAAGGGCTCATCGCCGATTGCCACATAAAGCAGGGTCGATACGGCAATGCGATGCCTTATCTGATGAAAGCATATGGATATGTAAGCGTTCATGGTGACGACATCGAAAAGCTCTGGCTCGAATGCGACCTGGTGAAAGCCACAGCCCATTTGAACCTGCTGGACAAGAGCGAAGCTTATCTGGCCCTCGCTGAAGCCCATATCCGTTCCAGCGGAGCGACACGCGAACGGCCAGCGCTGATGAGGGCCCGTATGGAATTCCTGGAGAAGAAGGGTGAACTCGCCCAAGCCCTGACGCTGTCCCAGCAGCTGATCGAACTCACGGATTCCATCGCCCATGCGGAACTCAACTCCCAAGTGGTGGCCACCAGCGCGGCCCAACAACTTGCTGAAGCCCGCGCAGAGCACGAACGCATCGCCTTGAACCTCCTCGAGATCCGGAAAACGGAAGAGCGCCGTGCCCGGAATACCTTCCTCTGGACCTTGGTAGCCGTGCTTTCAGTATTGACAGTGTGTGCATTGGTCTTGGCACTGGTCCGCGCAAATCGCCAGAAACTGTCCATTCAACGCGCATTGGACCAAGCCTTGGATCAGGTGGATGTATTGAACGGACATCGGATGGCGTGATCCTGAACCGTTTTCACCGACGAAAGCGACCTTCGCCCGCCGATCCGGTCATTTTACGGCGGCCCACATATGTTCCAGGACAGGCTCCACGCCCAACTCGTGCCCGCGCCACATATGTTCCAGGACAGGCTCCACGCCCAACTCGTGCCCGCGCTCCAAGCGGCTTTCCAACAGCTCTTCAACGCGTCCATCGAGGCGAAGCAGTTCGCCTTTCAACCCACGCGACCAGAGTTCGAGGGCGATGTGACCATCAACGTGTTCCCCTTCCTGAAAATGACGGGCAAAGGGCCTGAGCAAACCGCAACGGCCGTCGGTGAGTATCTGAAAACGAACCTGCCCATCGTTGAGCGCTTCAACGTGGTGAAGGGCTTTCTCAACATCGTCATCACGGACGGCTACTGGCTCGGCTTCCTGAAAGAAGCTGGCGAGACCGACATCCTCCAGTTCCCTTCCACCGGAAAGAAGGTGATGGTGGAATACGCTTCACCGAACACCAACAAGCCGCTGCACCTCGGCCACCTGCGGAACATCTTCCTCGGCTATAGCGTGAGCCGCATACTGAAGTCCACCGGCAATGAGGTGGTGCGCGTGCAGGTGGTCAACGATCGTGGCATCCACATCTGCAAGAGCATGCTGGCCTGGCAGAAGTTCGGCAACGGCGAAACGCCGACAGCTGACTTCAAAGGCGACAAGCTTGTGGGCAAGTACTACGTGGCGTTCGACAAAGCGCTCAAAGCGGAGGTGGAACAGCTCGTGATCGCCGGAAAATCAAAAGAGGAAGCGGAGAAGGAGGCGCCGATCCTGCTCGAAGCCCAAGCGATGCTCCGCAAATGGGAAGCGAACGACCCCGATGTCCGCGCGTTGTGGGAGAAGATGAACGGCTGGGTCTACGACGGCTTCAACGCCAGTTACGCCCGCATGGGCGTGGATTTCGACAAGAACTACTACGAGAGCCAGACCTACGTGCTCGGCAAGAACGACGTGCTCGAAGGCTTGAAGAAGGGCGTTTTTTACGAGAAGGACGGTGCTATCTGGGTGGACAACACACCGGAAGGCCTTGACGAGAAAGTGCTGCTCCGCCGCGATGGAACCAGCGTGTACATGACGCAGGACATCGGCACGGCCATCAAGCGCTTCGAGGAGTATCCCGGCCTGTCGAAGCTCATCTACACGGTGGGTAATGAGCAGGACTACCACTTCAAGGTGCTTTTCCTCATCTTGAAGAAGCTCGGTTTCCCGTGGGCCAGTGAACTGTTCCACCTCAGCTACGGCATGGTGGATCTTCCCAGCGGCAAGATGAAGAGCCGGGAAGGCACCGTGGTGGACGCCGACGAGATCATGGAGGAAATGGTGCAGGAAGCGCGCACCACCGGCGAACAGCTCAGCAAGTTGGACGAGTTCAGTGCGGAGGAGAAGGCCGCGTTGTTCGAGATGATCGGGCTGGCCGCGCTCAAGTATTTCCTGCTGAAAGTGGACCCGAAGAAGCGCATGCTCTTCGACCCGATCGCAAGCATCGATCTGCAAGGGCATACGGGGCCGTTCATCCAGTATACCTATGCGCGGATCAGCAGCTTGTTGCGCAAGGCTGGTGAAGTGAAGTCGTTTTCGCCTGCTAGCGCGGACCTGCTACCGGAAGAACGTGCTGTCCTCAAGCTGCTTCACCAATTCCCGGCCGCGTTGGACGAGGCTGCCGCTAGTCTGGATCCGTCATCGATCGCCAACCACGCCTACGAGTTGGTGAAAGCCTACAACAGCTTCTATCAAGTAGTGCCGGTGCTCAAGGAAGAGGATGCCGTGAAGCGCGACTTCCGCATTGCCCTCAGTGCTGCCGTGGCTTCAACCACCAAGAAGGCCATGTGGTGTTTGGGGATTGACCTCCCTGAAAGAATGTGAGGAATGAACAGGTTAATCCCAGTGTCCTTCGGAATGGCTTTGATACTAGGCTGTTCGGATCCCGAGCGAGAGACGAAGGGGTACTATGCCGGAGAGCATTGGTTGCGGATAGGAGGCCTTCACGCGGAGTTCCCGTCACAATTCCAGGTCTATTGGCCTGATTCGGATTTCAAAGCAGCAAAGGGATGGATCGTTCGAGGAGATTCGTGCTTCTTCGCTTTTGAGGGCGAAGGAGCGACGGGCTTGGAGGAAATCACAGAATACCTGTCACGCTCGCGTCGGAGCGGAGCTGTTGATACGCTGAAAGGAAAGGAATACGTAATCGCCTATGAATGGACGGAGGAAAAGGGGATGTATGAGTTCACGGGCCATGTGATACCCCTCGATACAGCTGCACACAGACTCTTCGCCATCCATCCAGGCTGGTATTGGAGCCCTGGAGCAGTGACTTCGTGCCCGGGTAATCACGTCTCGCGCGACCAGCTCGATACGATTAGGCTTATGTTGAAGAGAGGATTCGTGGTGCCCTGAACTGGCCGCATGTACTCAGAACTTCGGACAAGGCACCGCCTTCCACTTCTTGTTCTTCCCGCGCTTGGGCCATTCGTAGATCAAGCTGATCTCATGCGATCCTCCGCTGCGCATCGTGAGCAAACTGATCGTCACGTCATAGCTGTAGGTGATGCGGATCTGCGAGGGCGTTTCGTAGCCCACCATGGCGATGACGGCATCGTCGTTGGAGTAGCCGGGCTGGTAGGCCTTCAGGCCGGGCAAGCCGCGATACCATAAGCCGAAATTCAACCGGTCGTGGTCCAAGTAAGCACCGATGTCGAGCTGGTCCCATTTGTCCTGGGCCTTGTAGTGCGCGGCCAGCGTCATGTAAGTCTTGCTCCGACGAAGACGTTGACCGTCGGTGGCGAAGCGGTAGCCCGTGTGGATGCTCGTGCGCACCGGCAAGCGTGCATCACCATCGGTGAAGAGCGTTTGCTGCGGCCGGTTCAGGTGGTTGAAGCTCACCCCCAACCAGAAGGCCTCGCTGAAGTACATGGCCCCGGTGCTGCCATCGAAGTACGAGGCGCGGCTTCGGAAGCCCGCCTCGATGCTGGCTGAAGGATCCTCCCGGATGATCTGGTCAGCGAAGACCAACGAGCTCTGGTCGAACTGGCGCAGCGTGTAGCCCAGTCGTGTCCCGAATCGGATGGCGCGTTTGTGGTCGATGCGCGCCTCGAAGCTATAGTTGAAGGCCGCATGCGTGAAGGCGAGGCCATTCGTTCCCGACACATCGCGCAGCACCATTCCGCCGAAACCGCTGTGGAGCTTGGTGTCATTGTGGTCATAGCTCACACAGTAGGTCTCGTATCCCGGTGCGATGCCCATCCACTGCTTGCGGTAGTTGAGGATGATGCGGTCCTGGAAGGTGTTGCCCGTTAGCGCCGGGTTCAGGTACAACGGTGCCGCATAGAACTGGCTGAACTGGGGGTCCTGAGCTTTCGTTTTCAGGGACAGGAGCAGGAGCAAGGGCAGTAGCAACCAGTGGCAGTAGGCTGTGGCAGTGGGCAGTGCGCGTTCGCTGCCTACTGCTACCGCCACTGCCGACTTCGGCATATTGCGGGAAGTGTAGCGACTCCTCATGCTCAGCGGAACAAAGTGAGGTCGCCCATTTTGTCAGCTTCGCGGTCGTCCACGAAGCGGAAGTAGGCGTGGTATACATACACGTCCTGCGGGCTCAGTTGGCCTTTGTACCAGCCATCCCAGCCACGGTTGATCTCGTTGCTCTCGAAGACCAGTTCGCCCCAGCGGTTCCAGATGCGCATCTTGAATTCCTTCACGAAGCGCGCGAACGGATAGAACACGTTGTTGCTCAGATCCGTCGGATCCCACACGCCACCATTGCCGCCGCTCGGGTCGGGCGTGAAGGCGTTCGGGATGTCGATGTCGTAGATCGGCAAGGTCTGGATGGTGGCGGTGGCCACATCGGTGCATCCGTTCACATCAGTTACGGTCAAGAGCACGGTCCAATCGGCGACGTCGGTGTAGGTGTGCGCGGGGCTGTCGGTATTGCTGGTATCGCCATCACCGAACTGCCACAGGTAGCCGTTGATGTTGCCACTGCTGGTGTTGGTGAACTCGATGGTGGGCGAATCCATGTCCGTGCTGTAGGTGCTGGCCGTGAAGCCGGCGACCGGGGGTGTGTACGCGATCACGGTGGATGTGTTCAGCGCAGCGGCCGAGCAGCCCGCTGGGGTGGTCACCACCAACGAGATCGTGTAGCTGCCAGGAGCGTAGGTGTGTTCGGGCGCGGGTGCGGTGGATGTGGTCCCGTCACCCATGTTCCAGAGCCAGGTCACGTTCTGCGTGGTGAGGCTATCAGGGAACTGGACGGTCAACGGCGCGCAACCTTGGCCGATCACGTTCGGCAGCGTGATCATCGGAGGCACCTCCAGCACCAGTGCAACCGTGCCTTGGAGTGATTGGCCACACACGTTCGTCACGGTCACGTGAAGCGTCTGGCTATTGTTCACCGGTACGCTGTGCGGACCAGCACCCATCACGCCCAATTCGGTCCAGGAGTAGGAGAGGGCACCGGCGTAGCCTGTGACCGATGCACCCACGCTAGCTATCCCGCCCTCGCACACCGTGGTATCTCCGTAGGCGTTCAGTCCTGCGTTGGCCAAGTTCAGCACATGCACCGGGAAGGTCAGGGTCGGCCCTGCGCAACCGGCACCATCGGATACGCTTACCGACACGTTCTGCGAAGCAGGGAAGGAGTACAGGATCGATGTGCCCGTTCCGATGCCCGCCCAGTTGATCGTGAGGTTGGCATCCCCACCGCTGGCTTGCGCGGTGAGTTGGACCGGTGCGTTCACGCAAACAGTATCCGGGACCTGGGCCGTAAGTTGGATGGGCGCGGGTGAAGTGAGCGTCGCGGAACCCTGTGCGGTGCATCCGTGGGCGTCGGTCACCGTCACGATGTAGCTGCCTGTTCCAAGGTCATTGGCCGCAGCGGTGGTCTGTCCTCCCGCATTAGCGCTCCATTGGTACACGTAGCCCGGGGTTCCTCCTTGTACCACGGCCGTTGCGCTACCGTTCGCCGAACCACTGCATGTCGGGTTCGTGGTCTGCACGTTGGTCACCACGAGCGGCAGTGGTTGCGCGATGGTCACGGCCATCGTAGTGTCACAGCCGAGGGCGTCGGTCACTGTAACCGTGTAAGAACCACCGGCCAAGTTGATAGCCGTGGCCGAGGTTTGCCCGCCAGGCATCCAGAGGTAGCTGAGCGAAGGCAGGCTGGGACCGAAGGTGGCCGTGCCGCTGTTCCCACTGGCGCAAAGCGCGTCCGTATGACTGATGTTGGCGTTCAGGAAGGAGTTCGACAGGACGATGTGGACCACGTCATTGTCCGGAGGGCAGCCGGTATTGCCTGTTGTTGTAAGCGTGAGGTCCAATCCGCCAGCCGCGATCTCCGTCGCCGAAGGCGTATAACCCGCGTTCAGACCGAAGCCCGAGTAGGAGCCCGCACCGCCGCTCCAGGATCCACCCGTCGCGTTCACTACGGAACCGCTGAGCGCGAGCGGATAGTCACCCATGCACACCGTTTGGTCTGGACCGGCATCCGCAGAATTGGGCTGCGCCGCGGCCGTCACCGTTGCGCTCGCTGTCGCTGGTGCACAGCCATTCGCGTCGGTCACGTTCACCGAATAAGTGCCTGCGCCAACAGGGATCGATGCGGTCGTGGCACCGTTGCTCCAGCTGTAGGTGTAAGGTGCGGTGCCGCCGGTCACGCTCACAGCGACGCCTCCGTTCCCGTTGCCAGCGCATGTTTCACTGGTGGGTGTGATGCTCGTGATCACGATGGCTGCGGGTTCGCTCACGGTGGTGCTCAAGGTGGTCGAGCAACCGAGCGCATCTGTCGCGGTCACATTGAAATTGCCTGCGGGCAGCCCCGTGGCGACTGCGGTGCTTTGCACGGGTGTGGTGTTCCACGTGTAGGTGAGACCGGAGAGGGCAGGGGTGTAGGTCGCCGTTCCATTGGCTGCCCCGTTGCAGGTAGCATTCGTCGCGCTCACGGCAGCGTTCAGGAAGCTGTTGCTGATGGTGATGTGTACCTGGTCGGCATCAGCAGGGCAGTTCGTGTTCCCGGTGGTGGTCAGGGTGAGATCCACACCGCCATTGGCGATCTCCGCCGCTGTGGGCGTGTAGTTCACGTTCAATCCGGATCCTGTGAATGAGCCGTTGCCGCCGCTCCAGATACCGCTCGTGGCGTTGACCACGCTTCCGGCGACGGCGACGGGCAATGCATCAGCGCAGGCGATCGCGTCCGGGCCGGCGTTGGCCGTATTCGGCTGAGCCGCAGCGTTCACCGTGGCGCTAGCGGTGGCCGGCGTGCATCCGTTCGCATCCGTTACGCTTACCGAATACGTTCCGGCCCCTACCGTGATCGATGCGGTCGTAGCACCGGTGCTCCAGCTGTACGCGTATGGCGGTGTTCCGCCTGCGGCTACAACTGTTACTGTGCCGTTGCCCATGCCCGCGCAGGTCTCGCTCACAGGTGTGATGCTCGCGATACTTACCGCCGCCGGCTGGCCAACCGTGGTGTTCAGTGTGATCGAGCAGTTGAGCGCATCGGTGGCCGTTACGCTGTAGTTGCCGGCAGCGAGCCCGGTCGCGGTGGCCGTTGTTTGGACCGGATTCGTGTTCCAGGTGTACGTGATGCCCGGGGCGTTCGGGACCACGGATGCACTGCCCGTGGAAGACCCGTTGCACGCCGCGTTCACCGGCGTTACGGACGCGTTCATGAACGAGTTCGAGATGTTGATGTGCAGCGGATCGCTCGCATCCGGACAGGTCCCATTCGCGTTCGCGGTGAAGACCACATCCGCACCACCGGCGGCGATCTCCGCAGCGCTCGGCGTGTATTGCATGTTCACCCCGGAACCGGCCCAACTGCCCGCGCCGCCGCTCCAGCCGCTGCTCTGCGCGTTCCCCGGCAGGCCCGTCAAAGCGACCGGCCATGCACCGTAGCACGCCGTGACATCAGGCCCCGCGCTGGCCGTGGGCGGTTGCGTCGTGGCGATCACCGCATTCGCCGGGGCGGATACACATCCGTTCGCGTCCGTGACCTGGACAGGATAGGTGCCGGCACCTGCGGAAATACTCGCGGTCGTGGCACCCATCGTACCCCAGTTGTACTGGAATGGACCCGTGCCAGCGGTAATGCTGACCGTCCCCGTTCCGTCGTTCATGCCCGCACAGCTCTCGTCGGTGGAGGTCACATCGATGAAGATGCCTTCGATCACTTGGATCGAGTACACGTAGGTCTGGAAGGCCACGATCGGGCAGGCGCCGTCGTTCACGTTCACGATGAAGGGATAGAAGCCTGCCGTATTCGGGCCGGCGTTCCAGCATACGTGGCAGGTGATGGGGTTCGAACCGGTGAAACTGAAGGTGGCGCCGGGCAGGTTGTTGGTGATGTTGCTGGTGGCTTCCAGCACATTGTTCGCGTTGGCGTCGGTGATCACCATATCGAAGCAGAAGTCCCCGCTCTCGCACACTTGCACCGCATAGGGGGCCGTTTGCACCGCACCGCCCGTCATGTTCGTCACCGTTCCGGTGGTCGGGTTCGGCGGAACGTTGCTGCACGGGTAGGCCACGAACTGCATGTCGCGCATGATCGTGCCGATCAGGTTGCCTTGCGCGTCGTACTCGTTCACTTGCACCACCACCACCCAGTTGCCCGCTTGGTTCAGGGTGAAGTTCACAAGGCCGGTCGTGGGGTCCAATGTGATGCCGGTGATCGGCTCTGCTCCTGTGAAAGGGGCCGTATAGCTGATGGGGTTCGCTCCGCCAACACGCGCACCTATGAAGGTGTAGCTCAACGAGTCACCCTCGGGATCGTAGGCTCCGTAGCTGTAGCTCACGGGATAGCCCAAGCAGATGTAAGGGATGGCCGTGTTCGTGAATTGCGGTGAGTCGTTGACCGGGCCGTCCGCATTGTTCAGCACGCCTTCGATGTACATCTCCAAGGTGCCCGGCGCCTGCAGGTTCACGATGGCGTTGTTTCGGTAGATCTCCGTCCAGCTGATCGTCCAGCTGTCGCACGGGGGCAGGTTCACAACGCCCGTGTACACGTATTGCTGGATGCCCGGCAGGCTTCCGCCGTTGCAGGTGCTGTTCGGCAATTCCAGATCGCAGAGCTGGGAAAGCTCCACGCCACCGGGGGTCGTCACGTGCAATGTGGAGTTGCCGCAAGGGCTCGTGATGTCGAGGTCGTACGCATTGTCCAACTGGATCCCCGCGCAATCCCGGTAGATGGTGAGGGTGATGCGGTACTGGTTGCCGCTGAGATGCTCCCAATAGATCTCCCCCCCGCTCATGTGTGTGGCCTGCACCGTGGCGCAGGTCAGCAGCGGGATAAGTACGGCGGCGTATCGGGTTGATTTCATGGGACCACGGGCCCAGTCCATAGAGGACTTGCACGCGGTGGAACCGTGGGAAGGCCACGCGGGTTGCGGTATTTCGACGAGTGACCGGTGGCCAACGATGAAGCCGGAGCGGCCAACGGGCAATGGGAAACGCACGTGACCGCCGCGCAGCGGTTCCGGCAATGCGAACAAGCGCTTGCCAGGCCCGCCCGGGTCGCAATGGCGGCACACAGGTCGGACGGACGAGAGCTTCAGTTCAGAGGACCTTCAATCGCGCTACCACCGGAAAGTGGTCAGAGACCTGGCGGCACTTCACCTTCGGATGCGGAACGGCGTAGTCTTCGACCTTCCATCGATCCGGTGCGAGCCAGAAGTAATCGATGCGTTTGGACAGGATGCGCAAACGCTTGAATCCGTTGAACGTGCCATGGCAGGCCCGGCCTTTCGGGCAGGCGTCCATCAGGCGTTCACGCAGGTAGCGCACCGGTTCTTCCCCCGACTTCGCGTTGAGGTCGCCCATGAAGATGGTCCTTCTCCCGCGCGCGATCGGTGCGGCCAGGAGGTCGCAGATGATGCGGGCACTTTGGTGGCGGGCCTCCCTGCCTTCGGCGTCCCAATGCGTGTTAGCAACCCACAAGCTGTCACCACTCGACCGGTCGCGCAGGATCACCAGCGTGACGATCCTGTTGCAGGTGGCATCCCAGCCCTTGCTCGGGGTATCAGGCGTGGCCGAAAGCCAAACGGTCCGGCCTTCCAGCAGTTCGAAAGTGGCGGTATCGTAGAATACCGGTGCGTACTCTCCGCTTTCAAAGCCATTGTCACGGCCCACTCCGAAATGCGCATATGTCGGCCAGCGTTCCTGCAGGAAATCCAGTTGTCCTAGCAGCACTTCTTGAAGCCCCAGGATCTGTGGCTTCTGCTCTAACACCACGTTCGCCATGGCCTCTTTACGGAGTTCCCAGCGGTCCTTTCGGTCGTGCCCGTTCTCGTACCGGATGTTGTAGGTCATCACCGCGTACGATTGTGCGGCAAGGAAAGCCGGGGTGAACAACCCCGATATCATGGGAGCGATGCGCATCGGCGGGCAAGCTAATCCTCGTTCGGCAGGCTGCTAATGGCTGGTCAGGAAGTCCAGTATCAACCTGGTGATCTCCGCACGTTGCGCAGTGTTCCCCCGGTCGCTCATCTCGTTGTGCTCCACATCCGCGAGCGGAACGATGCGCATGCGGTACGCAGCTTCCTCTTCCGCGGTCGGGAGCACACCCTCATCCGCAGGAGCGTCATTCGATCGGAGAGACAGAACGCGTGGCTTGTCCGTTCTGGGCAGTGGCATCCTCCTGTTGTCCAAGGTGATCAGGTTCTCGACCAGCTCAGCGTGTTGTTGCGCGAAGAGCACGCTCACGTCCCCGCCATTTGAATGGCCGATCAACGTGGTGTGCGCGAAGTCGAGTTCCGGATGTAAGCGCTTCAGTTCGTTCAACACGAACAGGATGTTGCCAGCGCCGCGTTCCCAATTGGGGCGGCGCAACTCGCGCAGGTTCCCCTTCATGGGCAGTTGTTCGTCCGTTGGCAGTTCGTGCTGGATGCTCACGACGAAGTAGCCGTGCACGGCGAGCGCGTGCGCGAGGTAGGAGTAGTGGAGATACGTGCCGGGAAGGTTCTCGTTGTAGCCGTGGCTCAAGACCACCACCTGCGAATGAGGTGCCGCGGGACCGCGCAGGTCGAAGCAGGCCACCGGTATGGAACGGTCGCGCACCGTGTCCACCAGTGTGAGCGTATCGATCCGCAGGCCTTCATATCGGACCCGTTGCCCTGACAGTGTGGTACCGCACAGCCAGCATAACAGCAGTGCAGAGAATTGCCTGGTCATCGCTCAGCGCAGCAATTGCACCACGCCTTTCTTTTCGCCCTGCAGCGTTTCACCCAAGCAGGGAATGCGGTAGTCCAGTATGTAGAAGTACACGCCCTCCGGTACCGCATCGCTTTGCGGGGCTCTGCCGTTCCAGGGCTTGAACGTGCTGCCGGTCTCGTACAGCTTCATGCCCCAGCGATTGAAGACCTTCAGTGAGACGTAAGAGCCGCTCACCTGCGGGATCGGGAAGAAGGTCTCGTTCTGGCCGTCTCCGTTCGGGGAGAAGACATTCGGGACGATGAACTCCTCCGGACCTGCTGAGCCGGGTACCACAGTAACTTCCGTGCTGTACGAATCGCTTCCCAGGCACGCTGGGTCGAAAGCCGTCAGGGTGATGGTGTACGTGCCTTCCTCCTCGTACAAGTGCGATACGGTGCTTCCCGTGAGCGAGGTGCCATCGCCCATGTCCCACGTGAGCACCAGTCCGTCCGGGCCAGTGCTCTCGCTCACACCGGTGATGGTCAGGCCCGAGCAGATGTCCGCGGATGAGGTCGCGAACAGCGCCTCCACGACAACGGGTTCGGACAAGGTGATCTCCTGTGAAAAGGAACCGGCACCACCGCAGAGCGTGTCCCGGGCGGTGAGCGTGACGGTATAGGTGCCTGGCGCGCCGTAGATGTGCGTGACGTCTTCGCTGGTGTAGGTATTGTTGTCACCCATGTTCCAGAGGAATTCATGTCCGGTACCTGGAGTCGTGTTCGTGAAGGTGACTTCCAGGTCACCGCAAGGGCCGGTCGTCACGGTGAAGGAGGTGGAAGGGTTGGTCGGTGACTGGATCACGATGTCGAGCGTCAGCGTATCCGTCAGGTTGCACGCGTTGGTGTCCAAGGCGATGAGCGTGACGGGGTACGTACCCGCGATCGGGTAAACATGTTCGGGGTTCTGCAGCGTGCTGCCGGTCGTATTGTCCCCGAAGTCCCACTGCCAATCCGTGGCGGTGCCCGTACTGATGAAGTGGATGGTATCGCCTGCGCACCCGAAGAACGGCGTGGCGGTGAAAGTGGCGCTCACGGCCACTTCGAAGTCGATCTTGAACACGCCGAGGTTGCAGTTGAAGCTGTTGTTCGTCGTACTCCAGGCACCCGGGGTCGTGGGCATGTCGCTGTTGCCGCCACAGCCCGCGCACACGGCCTGGTACACCACGCCGGTCTTGCTGAAGCGAGAAGTGCCGCCGTCCACGTGCTCTTGGCTGAAGCTTCCGCCGAAGAAAGTGGCGTAGTAGATGTCCGTGGCTTCGGCCTCCAGCACCATCAGGTAGAAGTCGCTGCCGTCCGTGGTGGTCTGGAACGCCCCCGGTGTGGTGGGTAGCCCGAACGTCGTGCTCACCACCGCCTGCTGGAAATGGTTCACGTTCCCTCCCCAGCCGCTGAAGAAGATCTGCCCGCAATCGCTCACGAGGAAGGCGGCTGGACTGATGTCCTCCAGGCCGTTCCCACTGCCGATCACCGTGCTCCATAACGAAGTACCGAGCGCATGATCGAGCTTCTGCAGGAATTGCGAGCTGCCCGGGTTATTGTACTTGCCGGGCGTGATGGGATAGGTACCGTGCGTCTGGCCCACGACGAATACGTTGGCGTCCGTGTCGAGCTGCACGAAGTAGCCCTGGTCGTAGGCGGTGGTGCCGAGGTAGGTGGCCGATAGCAGCGCATCACCGGCCGGGGAGAATCGCGCGACGAAGCCATCGATGCCGCCGTTCAGTTGGTTCATGTAGGGCGTTCCGGCGAGGTCGAGGTCGTTGCTGCTCGTGCCTCCGGTAACGAATACCTCGTCAGCTGCGTCCACTTGCAGGCTGTAACAGGCATCCGTGCCGGTGCCACCATAAAAGGTCGCCCATAGCTGCGTGGTCAAGCCAGGGTCCATGGCGAACACGTATCCGTCCTGGTCGCCGCCTTGGAAACCAGTGAAAGGCGCATTGCCGGTGACCGGGATGTCGCTGCTCATGGTACAACTGGCCACCACCGGCCGTCCCTGGCTGTCCAGCACGATCTCCCCACGGAACGGATCGCCGTAGTTGTAGGCGGTGTTGGCCGAGTTGTTCAGCCCATCGGCCTGTGAGCCGCCCACGTACGTGCTGCCCAGCAAAACGGTCGCGTCAGCGCTCAGGTGCGACACGCAGATGTCCGTGCCACTGTCGTGCGTGTAGCCTTCGCCCACAGCGAAGAAGACCGCAGGGCCCGCGCCGAATGACGCGTCGAAGCAGCCCGTCGTGGTCGGGAAATCCGAGGAGCCCGTGATGCCCATCACGAAGAGCTCGTTCTGCTCGTTCACCACCAGGCTGTGCGGGCTTTCATTACCGGTGGCCCCGCCGATGTAGGTGCTCCAGATCAGCTGCGAGCCGTCCGCACTGAACTTCGTGATGCCCATGTCGATGGTTCCCCCAGCGAAGTCCGGTTGCTGCACGCCCAGTGTCGTTGGGTACCCGACTCCGAACACGATGCCTCCGCCATAGAGGTTGCCCGCCTCATCATAGGTAGCGGTGAATCCGAAGTTGTCCGCCGTGCTTCCGGTGAAGCTGGAGAAGCTCAGCACCGGATCGATGGTCAACGCGTAGCGCGCATCGTATCCACTGGGAAAGCCGAAGCGCACCACATCGTTCTTCAGCTCGAAACGGCAATCCACGGTCTTGCGCACGCCATCGATATCCTGCCAGGCTACCGGCTTTTCCTCGCGTACCTCGCCAGCAGTCGTGGTGATCACCAGCCGTCCATCGCGCAGAGCCAAGGCGTCCTGCCCCTCGTACCGCATGCGGATGTCGTCCGCTTTCGCGCCCGGAGCGAGCACCAGGTCGTATTCCAGCAGTTCATGCCCGTGCAGTACGAGGTTGATGCCGGGGTAGAGTTCCTTCAGTCGGACGGATCCATGCACGGGTACGTGGCCCGCCCAATGCGACCGGTCACCGATGAAGTAGTTCTCGTAGTTCGGCAGCCGTTCCAAGCCTTCATACGAGCCCGCGCTACCGCCTTCGAAACGGACACGATACGCATGTTCGTGCCGCTCTTCCTTCGCATGCCCGTGCGCGTGCCCACCGGAGAGCAGCACGTACGTGAGTGCGTCGCGTTCCACGAACAGCGCGCCTTGGCCGGTAAGCGAACGGTAGATCACCTGCTTGGGCCATTGGCCCTTGTTCTGTGAGAACGGGAAACGAGCGGTGACCTCTTGCGCCGAGACCTGGAGCACCAGCGAAAGACCGAGAAGAGCCGAGGGTATGCGGACCATGATGGCAAAATAGGTGTTGGCCGCATACATGACGTTCAGGCGCTCCAAGGGGCTGCCTGATGCATCAATGATCGCTGGCAGTGCTTTCAAGAGGAGCCAAGCCCATCGGCCACGCGGCGAAGGTCAGCTCCTTGCCATTTGGCAGCTTGTTCCAAGTCCCCACAAAGCCTGAGGTCTCCAATCGCCCATTGATCTCCGCCTTATCGTTCAGATCACGGTCACGCTCCTTCAATAGAGCCACGCCGTCCACGAGGTCGCCTGCGAGGTCGATGCCCAATCCATATCTGGTGTAGCAGTACACTCCACGCAACACTTCTGGATCGGGGCGTAGTATGACAATGATCGGGTACGACTCATCCTCGCATCCTGACCAGAGCTGTGGCAACGTCCCGGAACGGAAGTCCGAAATAGGGGTCGAGCTCGATCCAAGGACAGCCTTGCCATAGTCGGTCAGGTGCCGGTCAAGTTCTGCGGCGGAGAAGGAAATGGTCGGATCCCCCGCGAACTGCTCGTTTTTTCCGATCTGGCTGAATCGGTCCAGGTACAATCGGCCTTTCATGAGGAACAGACCATCCAGGTCATATGCGTTGATTGGCGCATACCAGCCGGGGAATTCGCCCCTGTATGTGGAGTCGATCACGGCATCCGCATGAGCGGTCATACGCTTGGTCGCTAGGCGCATGAACCGCTCCTTTCCCTCCGGGGTGAACAGATCATCTTCGTGGATCAGTTCCCCGGTGGCCGCATTGAATATGAAATGGACGCGCCAGTAGTGCATGCTCATGCCGGAACTCGCCAGGTCGAACACGATCGAGAATACTCGCGGTGTGTTGGTCGTCACACGGTAGTCGATCGAAACGATGCCGCCGTACAGGTTGCCAGGGTTGTAGAGCGCTTCAGCAAAGGGGCGCGCATCGCTCGGGCGGATGAGTTTCTGCAACAACGCAAGCTGCATGAAGTCATTCATCCTCCGCGACACGGCAGTGTCCGATGGGTGTTCCAGAAGAGGGAAGCGCCACTCTTGCCCTTCCCGCACCGTATAGACGCACAAGTGGCCGGACTCCGCGTGCAAGCTTGCAAGGCACGACGTGAGCACTATTACCAAGACATATCGCCGCATCACTCGAGGAACCCGAACTTCCCGTTCTTGTAGTCCTCGATGCACTGGTGGATCTCCTCCTCCGTGTTCATCACGAAGGGGCCGTAGCTCACGTAGGGTTCGTTCAGCGGCTCGCCGCTCAACACCAGCAGGATGCAATCGCGCGCCGCTTGGATCCGGATCGTTCCGCCCTCGTTCTTCAGTTGCACGTAGTGGTTCTCGGGGCCAGCCGTGCCGTTCACGGTGATCGCGCCGTCCACCACAAGGATGCCCGTGTTGTAGTTCGCGGGCAGCTCGATGCCCACGTCCGCGCCCGCGTTCAGGTGCATGTCGTACAAGTGTATCGGCGAGTACGCGCTCGCGATGCCCTTCACACCTTCGTATTCACCGGCCACCACGTGCACCGTCCCTGCGCCTTTGGGCAGTACCACCTTCGGCTTCTTCGTGTGCACGATGCTCTGGTATTTCGCGGGCACCATCTTGTGCTTCTGCGGCAGGTTGATCCACAGCTGCAGCATCTCGAAGGCGCCGCCCGTGCGGTTGAAGGTCTGCTCGTGGTATTCCTTGTGCAGCACACCTCCGCCCGCTGTCATCCACTGCACATCACCGGCGTTGATGATACCATGATTGCCCTTGCTGTCATGGTGCTCAACCGAACCCTTGTAGGCGAAGGTGATCGTCTCGATGCCGCGATGCGGATGGACGCCCACCCCCTGCGAGATGTCGCTCGGCGGGAAGTTGACCTCCGCATTGAAGTCCAACAGGAAGAAGGGGCTCATGCGCTCCTCGAAGCCCTTGCCGTTCGGGAAGTAGTTCATCACCTTGAAGCCGTTGCCCACCATGTGCGTGTTGGTGGGGGAGAGCACGCCCTCCACACCACGCTGCCCACTTGTGGCGAGACTTTCCATGGCTTTCGCCGTTCCGCTCAAGGCGCCGCCGATGAAGGCCAGTGCCGTACCGAGCAATCCGCGATGCAGGAATTCCTTGCGTTCCATTCCAAGGGAATTGGTGCGTGAAAGTTAGAACGCGGACTACTCCGTACTGTCCATCTCCACCCCATACGTTTCCGGCAAGGCCGATGCGCTCACCAGTGCCAAGGTCCACACGAAGCATCCGGTGATGATGAGGCCTCCCGCTGTGTTGAGCCCGAACCGGTGCTCCAGCCACAGGTGCAAAGGGATCAGCAGCGTAACGGATCCGCGCATGAAATTGGTGACGGTGGCCGTGACGAGCACGCGCAAGTTGGTCCCGAAATGTTCTGCTGTGGCGGTAGCGAACACACTGAGGTAGCCGCAGCCGAGGCCCATGAGGAAGCACGCCACATAGCTGCCTTCGCCCCTGGTGAACGCCAGGAAGTACCCGACGGTAGCGGCGACAGCGAGCACCATGCCGCCCACGATCACCCAACGCCGCGTGCGCAGCAACTGGCTCAGTATCCCTGTGCTGAGGTCGCCCGCCGTGATGCCGATCTGGAACAAGGTGAAGGCCTTCGGCAAAGACCAAGGATCCACATTGAACGACGCGGCCAGCTCCGGAGAGAGCGAGATCAGCAGACCCACACTGTACCAGATGGGAACGCCCATGGCGATGCACGCCAAGTAGCGCAAGGCCCGCTTGCGGTCAGCGAACAAGTAGCGGAACGAGCCCAGTCTCTTGCTGACCTGTCGCGACCGTTGGAACATGGCGGACTCCAAGTTGCTCACACGGAAGAGTAATAGCAGCAGGCCGGCCACGCCCGCCAAGGCGAACGCGCTGCGCCATGGCAGCACATCGCCCGCGAGGCCCGCGCATACCGCGCCGAACGCGCCCAACGTGGCCACCAGGATGGTGCCGTAGCCCCGGCGCTCTTTGGTCATGCTTTCGCTCACCAACGTGATGCCCGCGCCCAGTTCACCGGCCAGGCCCAGTCCTGCCAGGAAACGGATCACCGCATAGGCCTCCACGCTGTTCACCATCGCGTTGGCCAGGTTCGCCAGCGAATACAGCACAATGGATCCGAAGAGCACGCTCACCCGACCGCGCTTGTCGCCCAAAATGCCCGTGAGGATGCCGCCCACCAT
>JBGAJW010000060.1:0-31236 GCA_044224725.1 Flavobacteriales bacterium | reverse complement strand
GTGTGTACCCGCTCGATCTCGCCTTGGGTCTCTCCGATCAGGTCAATGATCGAGTCGGCAGACTGTCCGTCATTCACGTCATAGAGGCGTCCGCGCAACTCCATCATGCGCTTGTCGAGTTCATCGATCCTGCTGCGGTGCTCGAGGATCAACTCCTCGTACGAGGCGACTTGCCGATCATCGAACTTCAGGCGCTCGATAATGATCGCTTTCGGGCCTTCATGTTTGCGGTGCTCCGGATGCGGCGGGTTGCGGAAGACGAGCACACCGAGCGTTGCCGTGTTCAGCAGCACCAGCACAACGACGGCGATGGAAAGGAGGCGCGTGCGGGTCATCGGTACAACTGGTTGGACGCGTTCATGCCCATCGCATCGGCCACTTCATCCAGTTGGCCGCTCCTTCCCTCCTTTCCGCCAAGTACGACCGCATTCACGAGCAGCAAGGCCGCAAGCGCGCAGGCCATGGCGACCAGTCGCCCGCGCGGGACTTGCACGGTCGCTGTCAAGCGCGCCTCGATCCGCGTGAGCAGAAAGGGTGGTGGATCCACACGCGCGATGCGTTTCAGCAGGTCTTCCGGTCCGTTCGTATCCATGTCCGTGGTGGGTTTGACGACGTTCTCTGGTTCATCCTTCGTTCGGTAAGCGCTTGCGCAGATTGGCCCGGGCGCGGGAAAGCAGTGATTCCACCGCTTTGGGCGAAAGGCCCATGACATCGGCGATCGCGTTCATGGAAAGGTCCTCCGTGGTCTTCAGCAGCAACGCGGTCTTCTGCTGCTCGGGCAGCTCATCCACTACGACGAAAAGCCGTTCCAGCGCTTCGCGGTCTTCAGCAGCTACGCCCGGGTGGTCGAACACAAGGGAAGCTGAGCGCTCAACTTGTTCATCCGACAAACTGAACCAACCGAGCAACGAACGCTTCTTGCGCTTGCGCGCCTTCAGCCGGTCCAAACAGGTATTGATGGTGATGCGGTAGATCCAGGTGCGCATCGTGGCATCGCCCTTGAAGCCCGGTAACTTCTCATGGACCTTCACGAAAACATCCTGCGCGGCTTCGGCTGCCTCATCCCTGTTGCGCAGGTGATTCAAACAGAGGTTGAAGACCATGCGCACATGCAGGTCGTACAGCTCTTTGAACGGATCCGCGACGGACATGACGGCGCAATGTCGGAGGGATCACGCTCTCGGCCAAGCGCAGTTGCTTCGCCGCTCCCGCATCCGCAACGGGTTTACTCGACCTTGATAAAGCTGGCGTGCCGCGTTCCGATGGAGAGCGAATAACCACCGGAAGGAAGTCCGGAAACGTCGACGGTGCCGTTCTGGACTTTGCCGTGACGCACCCATCGGCCATCCAGGCTCAAAATGCCATAGTCGTTCCCATCTTCACCATCAACGAACAAGACGGTGCTCACGGGCACGGGCCGGAGCAAGAGGCCCACGGATGGATGCTCTTGGAGTCCGGCGGTGATGTCGCATCCAGCGAACAACAGGTCAAGCGCCAGTTGCTGATCGCCTGTCAATGTGCCGAGCAGCAGGTCGTTCATCTCGTACGGGTCAGCCTCCAGGTCATAGAACTCCTGGTTCCCATTGGTCTTCACGATGACCTTGTACCGCGCTTCGCGGAAAGCGTATCCACCATTCATCTGGCCGTCGACCTCCGTGCGCAAACATGCGCGGTGCGCGATACCCGGCTCGGTGAACAAGGGGACAAGGCTCTTGCTCTGCTCATACTGCGGCAGGGCGTGGCCTGTCAGTTCCACGATCGTGGCGAACAGGTCCGTGCTGTTCACCAGCGCCGCTTCCCGTTCATTGTGTCGAGTGATGCCCGGGCCTGTGATAACGAGCGGAACGCGCACGCCTCCTTCATACAAGGAGCCCTTCGCGCGTTCCGTGGTGTAGGGCGCTTGGATGACCGGACCGTCGGTACCATTATCGCCGATGAAGATGATCACCGTATTCGACAGCACTTCGGGTGGAATGCTGTCGAGGAGCCTTCCCAATTGGAAATCGAGGCTCTCGATCATGGCCATGAAATACGGGAGCGGATGTGCGCTGATGGAATCAGGATCTGTTGACAATGGCCCTTGGGTGTGCATGAACAGCGGCGGCCTGTGCAACGGCGCATGCGGCGCGGTGTAGGCCAGCCAGCAGAACCAAGGTTCCGTCCGGGTGTTGATCCAGGCGAGCGCGCTGTCCGTCAACACCTGCGTGATGTAGCTGCCGTTCATGGCTTGCACGCCATCGGTGGTCTGCATCCAGTTGAAGTAGCTCTGCACCCCGCCCGATAGCAGGCCCGTGTAGTGTGGCACCCCCTGGTCATTGGGGTCGGTGAGCGTTGGAGCCTCCCCGCCCAGATGCCACTTTCCGATCACGCTCGCGTCGTATCCGCTATTGCTCTGCTGCAGGTATTCGAATATGGTCGTCTCCGACAGGGCAAGAGTCGAGAGCTCTTGGACGTTCAGCACGTTCGTACTCACGCCATACTTGCCGCTGATGACCGTGGCACGCGTGGGGGAACAGAGGGGGTTCGCCCACACGTTGTCGAAGGTGAGGCCCGAAGCCATGAGGGACTCCAAGTGCGGCATCGCGGCTTTCGTGGGGCCGGGCAAGTAGCCAGGCGTGGGGTCCAGTCCAAGATCGTCCGCGATGATCAGCAGTATGTTCGGCTGTTGGGCAAGAGACCGAAGGCCGACAAGCAACAGAAGTGCTGCGATGGATAACCTCATGATCGCGGAGTGACCGGGAACGGATGGGAAGGTTTGATCGGCGGGGAGCGCGCAAGCCAAAGGAAGGTGGTCAGCCCTTCATACTGCGCGGATCCTGACGACCGTCGAAGAAATCGGTCACCCAGATGACCTCGCCCTTCACGCGGTACACGATCTTCAGCTTCCCGACGATCCACTTTCGATAGCGGTACTTCTTCGATCGGATGCGGTCTTCATACGGTCCGGCTTTCGGAAAGGAGCGAAGGAAGACAAGACCCTCTCGGATGCGATGCGCGACTTCGCCCACCTCGCGTTCCGTCATGTAACCACTGTAGAACTTGAGTGCTTCGCGATACCTGCGCCTCGCAGTAGAGGTCAGCTTGACCTGCATGCTCACTTCCGTGAACGACGAGGCTTCACTGCGCTTATCACCGCACCCGCTCTACGAGAGGCCGCAGCGCGGCGCGTTCCTTTCTCCTTGAAGAGCTCCTTGATGTAGGCGTCAGATTCCTTCTTGAACTCATCCAAAGACAGGGTCCTTCCCGCGCGGATGTCCTTCTCCGACTCCTCAGCAACTTCACGCATGCGGCGCTGCACGGCTTCGGCCTTGGTCTCTTTGGAAAGTACCTCAAAGACCTTGTCCAGCTTCTTCTCGCTCGTCGTCTTGTCAACGAGCGCCTTGATCTTCTTCTTGAGGGCGGCGGTGGTCATGGCGGAGCGGTTCAGGCTTGATCAAAGATAGAAGGAGAGCTCAGGGGCCACTTCGTGAACTCTGCGCTACAGAATGGTTGGAAGCCAACCGCGCTTTTTCAAGCGCCACGCCATGCGTTCGAGAGCGACACGCTTTTCCTTCGCCATGCCGAGCCAAGGTGTGAGCGTATCCAATACGGGATCTTGCCTGAGGTGACCATTGAAGGCTGCCCTCGGAACAAACTTGCTACCAACGCGACCAAGCCGTAGAGCCTGAAGAATGATAAGCTCTCCATCATGGTCCAGCGAAAACCAGTCAAACTTCACCGTATGCCAATGCCTACTCGTGTCCGGTAGTGCAACCGTATCCACTTCGATCATTCCCCAAGTGTCTTCAACTCTGATCCAAGGGCTCCAGCGATCCGAAAACCAGCAGTCATATCCGTAGTTGTAGGTCAGAAGCGAATCCCGGTCATCATACACGTTCATCCACTTGTATGAATTGCCATCGGAAAGATCACGACGATCGACGAACCGCACAGCCAGTCCACTGGTCATCTTCATTGAATCCGGCACAAGCCATGCCCTCACCCGACGTTCCCACTTCGAATTGAGGACCAAGGTGGAGTCCTGCTCGAAGCGATAGTATCCGAAGGCCCGTTGCGAAGGGCGGTAGAATTGCTGGCCGTCATCGCCAACCCTCGCGATGAATAGCGAATCCTTGAAAAGCAGGAGCGTATGACCCGCCTTATCCCGCAAAGATCCAACCATTGGCAGCCGGCCTGTGCAGGCGGCCAAAACCGCAAGTGCGAACAAAGCGGAAATGGGTGCGCTGCCTTTCATTCGAAAACAATAACACCCGTCGCTACAAACGGCTGACCAACTCCATCACCTTCTTCTCCACCTCCTCACTCTCCCACTTTTGCTCGATGCCCGGCATGGCGAGCACTTCTTCCATGATCCGATCATGCCGCAGACCTTCGCGCCACGCGTCCTTGTATTGGATGTCGCTGAACTTCACCTGGCTGTAGAGCGGCAGCCATTGGTCGGGGTGCTTGGCCTGCAGGTGGCCTTCGATCTTCTTGCGCAGCAGGAATTTCGGGTCGGCTACCAGGTCGCGCATCTCCACGAAGTTGCGGAGCGACAGGTCAGCGATGGCATCGCCGTTCGGTTTGCGGGCCTTGCCGTAGGCGGCGAGCACGGTTGGCCAGTTGTCATCACCGTGTTCGTTCAGCAGGTCGTTCAGCACTTTGCAGTCCTCGTATCCTGCGTTCATGCCTTCGCCATAGAACGGGATGATCGCATGCGCCGCGTCCCCGATCAAGGCCACTTTGCCGTTCACGGTCCACGGGTTGCAGCGGATGATGGCCAAGGAACTCTGCGGGTTGCGCAGGTATTGCTCGACGATGTCCGGCACCATCGGCACAGAATCGGCGAAGTGCTCATGGAAGAAACTCTTCACCTGATCTTCGGTCTTGACCGTATCGAAGCCTGGTGCATGCTCGGTGTGCGTATTCGGCATGAAGAGCGTACCCGTGAAGCCGCCGTCCTGGTTGGCGAGGCCCATGAGCATAAAGTAGCGCCGCGGCCAGATGTGCAGGCATTGCGGGTCCATCTTCGGCGTGCCGTCGGCATTCGCGGGGAAGGCCACTTCCTTGTAGTCGTGCTCGATGTACTCTTGGCTGTACGTGAAGCGGCCTTGCATCATCTTCTGCCGCACTGCGCTGAACGCACCATCGCTGCCAAAGACGATGTCGGCCTTCACCGGAGCGCTCTCGCCCGTGACCTCATTGTGGAAGGTGCATGTCGCGTTGTCCAGATGAACATCCGCGCAGCGATGGTTGAAATGCAAGGTGACATTGGGCAGCTTCTCCGCTTCGCTCAGCAATCGACGGTTGAGCTCGCCGCGTGATACTGAATGGATCGCTCGGTTGTCAATGCTGTAAGGTACGCGATTCAACTTGCCATCACGGTCATGCATCATACGGGCGTAGACGGGCACCACGATCTCCTTCACCGCGTCTTCCACTCCGGCGGCGCGAAGGGACGTCCACCCGCGGTGCGAGACCACCAGGTTGATACTGCGCCCCGCGTACACATCCGTCTTGCGCGGATCGCCTCGGCGTTCGAACACGCTCACGGTGTGGCCGCGCTTTGCCAGAAAAATGGCGAGGAGGCTACCGACCAATCCTCCGCCGACGATAGTGATGTTGCTCATGCTTTGCTCGCCGTTGCCTCGGCGGAGGCGTTAGACTTCAGTGCTTCGTTCAAGACCTCACCGCAACGGAACACATCCTCGAAACTGTTGTACAGCGGAACCGGTGCCATGCGGATCACATTCGGTTCGCGCCAGTCGATGACGACACCACGTTTGGTGAGCGCATCGAAGATGGCCCGTCCGTTCTCGCGCACCAGCAAACTCAATTGGCAACCACGCTGTGCGGGATCATTCGGCGTGATGATCTCAAATAGGTTCCCGTGTTCGACGGAGATCTCGTTCAGGACGAGCTTCAGGAAACCGGTCAGCTGTTCGCTCTTCAGGCGCAAGGCGTCCATGCCCGCACGATCGAAGAGATCGAGCGCCGCGCGATGCACCGCCATGCTGAAGACCGGCGCGTTGCTCAATTGCCACGCTTCCGCACTCGGCATCGGTTTGAATTCAGGTTCCATCAGGAAGCGCTCGTTCTTGTCGTGGCCCCACCAACCGGCGAAGCGTGGCAACTTTTCGCGGTGATGCCGCTCATGCACGAACGCACCGGCGATGCTCCCCGGTCCACTGTTCAGATACTTGTAGCTGCACCAGCAGGCGAAGTCCACGTTCCAGTCGTGCATCGCTAGCTTCAAGTTGCCGGCAGCATGTGCGAGATCGAAGCCGACGACCGCACCAACGCGATGTCCGGCCTCGGTGATGGCCTTCATATCGAACGCCTGACCGGTCAGGAAGTTCACGCCGCCGAAGCAGACCAGCGCGAGCTCATCGCCGAGTTCCTCGATGCGCTTCACAATGTCCTCTGTTCGCAACGTGTGCTCGCCAGTGCGCGGCTTCATCCCGATCACCGTGGCCTTCGGATCCAGCCCATGGAACTCGGCTTGCGAGTGGAACGCGTAGGTGTCGCTCGGGAACGGCCGTTCTTCGCAGAGGATCTTTGTTCGCTTGCCACTGGGCCGGTAGAACGAGACCATCAGCAGATGCAGGTTCGTGGTGAGGCCGTTCATGGCCACCACTTCCGTCGGCCTCGCGCCTACCAAGCGACCGAGACTTTCACTGAAGAATTCGTGATAGGGGTACCACGGATGCTTCGCTTGGAAATGCCCTTCCACACCGAAGCGCGCCCAATCGTCGAGCTCCTGTTTCAGCGCGGCGGCCGCGCCTTTGGGTTGCAGGCCGAGCGAGTTGCCGGTGAAGTAGATGACCGGTTTGCCCTCATGTTGCGGGAACAGGAACTCGTTGCGGAAGTCGCGCAATGGATCCTGCTGGTCCATGCGCTGGGCGAAGGCGAGGGAATTCTCGAAGGTGACGGACATGTGACGTGTGAAGGCCGACGAAAGTAGGAGCTTCGCGGTCGCAATTCCTGACCGATGTCGATCAAGCGCGAGCGTTCCGAACAGCTCTACCAGAAAGCTCTCCAACTCTTCCCCGGTGGGGTGAATTCACCGGTGCGCGCCTTCAAGAGCGTGGGGGGAACACCGCTGTTTTTCGCGCGCGGCGAAGGCGGTGAGGTCATCGACGCCGATGGCAACCGCTTCATCGACCTGTGCCATAGTTGGGGACCGCTGATCCTCGGTCACGCGCATCCGAAGGTGGTGGAGGCGATCACACGCACGGCAGCGAAGGGCAGCACGTTCGGCGCGCCGACGGAAGAAGAGAACGAGCTGGCTTCGTTCATCATGGAGCGCATCCCGTTCATCGAGCGGATGCGTTTCACGAGCAGTGGAACGGAGGCTGTAATGAGCGCGATCCGCCTCGCGCGCGGAGCGACCAAGCGCGACCTGATCATCAAGTTCGACGGCTGCTACCACGGGCACTTCGACAGCTTGCTCGTGAACGCGGGCAGCGGATTGGCCACCTTCGGCACCTCCTCTTCCGCAGGTGTTCCCGAAGCGCTCGCACAGCTCACCATCGTTGTTCCGCTGAACGACGAAGCCGCGTTAGAGGCGGCCTTCGCGAGGCACGGCGATCGCATCGCGGGCGCGATCATCGAACCTGTTCCTGCGAACAACGGCCTGCTCCTCCAAGACAAGTCCTTCCTGTCGAAGCTGCGCGAGCTGTGCTCGAAGCATGGCAGCGTGCTGATCTTCGACGAGGTGATCAGCGGCTTCCGCATCGGCTTCGGCGGTGCGAGCGCGCATTACGGCATCACGCCGGATCTTGCGACCTATGGCAAGATCATCGGCGGCGGCATGCCCGTGGGCGCATACGGCGGCAAGCATGAATTGATGAAGCACATCGCACCGGAAGGGAACGTGTACCAAGCGGGCACACTAAGCGGCAATCCGGTGGCGATGGCAGCGGGGCTGGCGCAGGTCGCGGAATGCGCGAAGCCGGGATTCTACGAGGAACTGGAGCGGAAGACCTCCGCGCTCTGCGACCGCGTGAACGCACACGCGAAGTCGAAGGGCTACGACTATCACATCGATCACCTCGGCTCGATCTTCTGGGGCTTCTTCGCGCGCGGTGAGCACATCAAGGAAGCGAGCGCGATCGACCCGGCGAGCATGAAGAGCTACGCGAAGTTGCACGCGGCGTTATTGGAGCGCGGTGTGTATGCGGCCCCTTCAGGCTATGAGGTGGGCTTCGTCTGCGCGGCCCACACGGATGCGCACATCGAACGTGTTGCCGACGCGTTCTGCTCGGCGCTGGATGAAGTGATGTGATCAGAACATCGTCCCGACCCACACGCACAGGGGGATCAGGATCATGACGCCATCGACGTAGAGCGCGTAGTAGATCGGATCGCGCACGGGCTTCGCGCGCAGGATGAGCAAGGCAGCGACAGCATAGCCGAACAGGATGGTCCAGCCGGCCGTCACGTAGCCGAGCCCACGCAGGAAGATCACCTCGAAAAGCGCGGAACAGATCAGCAGGAAAAGCGCGATGGACTTCGCGCCGCGCAGGCCGAAAACGAGCGGAACGGTGCGCAACGCAGGATCATCGGTGGCCGTGTCACGGATGTCGAAAACGATGGCCAAGGCGAGGATCAAGGGGATGCGCATACACGCGAACGTGGCGATGGTCAACGATGAATGCGCCTCCAGATCCAACCGGATGGGAATGGCCACCACCACGACCACCCAGAGCACCGGGATGAGCAGCACTTTCAAGAAAGGGATCGAGCGCAGCCCGACACTGCGTCCACTCGCCGAGGTGAACGGCGTGACATAGAAAAAGGCCAAGGCCATCACCGGCATAAGCCACTTCCAGAGGATGCCCCAGAGCGGCCACATCATCACGAACGCGGCGATGGCGGACAGTCCGACGAGTACGGTGATCAGCACCCGGTTCGTGCGGTACCACGACAGGTTCGGGTAGCGCTCCACTTCCGGACCGCGCACGCGTGCGAGGCGCATGGTGGCGTAACCCGCGAACGTGCCGAGCGCCGCAGCGATGGTGTAACGCCAGAGCTCCGGAGCCTCATGAAGGAAGAGCCCCGTCCACAGGATCTGCGCCACTACGGCGAGCGCCAGCCACAGATGGCCGTAGATCAGCCACTGCGGGATCGGGTTCCGGATGTTGTTCGCCCCATCCATCCTGATCTCCGGTTTCTCCGTGTGCCCTGTGGCTCCGTGCCTATGTGGGCTCAGTACCCCGAGTCCTGGTTCGGGTTGATGATCAACTGCCGCACCGCCAGCCCGACCGCCACGCCCAAAGCGGAGGAGATCAGGCTTTTGATCACGCGCTTCGGCCGACCGGCCGCGTTGTAGCCCATGGCGTAGTAAGGGTCACCTTCCATGGAGGGATCACTGATCGACCCGCGCGTCACGTTCACGCGCGGCCATGCCATGAGGCCCGCATACGCTGGCGGAATGATCAGCGAGTTCACCTCCAGGTCCATGGCGATAACCGTTCCCGCACCGAGCAGGAAGCCGCCGATCATCGGACCCCATGGCTTGTAGCCTTTGCGGGCATCACGCTCCCCGGCCATGTACCAGCGCATCTGCGGAATGCTGAGGTCATTGCCGAAGACCGTGTCCATGAAGTACCAGATCTTCTCCTTGCCCAAGCTGTCCGTTACGCTGAAGACGCTCTCGGTCGGTTCGCTGCGTTCGATCAGGCGGTCCCTCTTCCTTACCTGATAGCGGACTTCCAATGTGCTTTGGCCAAGCACCCGACCTTCGATCACTTGGCCGTTCATAAGGTTGATCTTGTCCTGCCCGGCCGAAACCAGCGGTAAGCCGAGGATCCCGGCGAACAGTGGGAGCAGGAAAAGCGTTCGCATCGCGGCCGAATATAGACGGACGCCCTCCGGCACCGCAGCCAAGCTCTGTCCTTGGATGAACTGACCTGCCCCCCAAACCGTCGTCAGGCCAAAGGCCGGAACCCACTTCTATCTTCGCCACCCTTTCCAACGCACATGGACTTCGCCACCTACCAAGAGCGCCACATCGGACCGAACGACGCGGAGACTTCCGCCATGCTGAAGGCCATCGGCGTGAAGAGCATTGATGAGCTGATCGACCGCACCGTGCCGAAGGGCATCCGCTCGGCGAAGAAGCTGGAACTCGGACCGGCGCTCACGGAACGCGATCAATTGGACAACATGCGCGCGCTCGGCGCGAAGAACAAGGTGTTCCGCAGCTACATCGGTCTCGGCTTCAGCGGCACCATCACGCCGCCGCCTATCCAACGGAACATCTTCGAGAACCCCGGATGGTACACGGCCTACACACCGTACCAAGCGGAGATCTCGCAGGGGCGTCTCGAGGCACTGTTGAACTTCCAGACCATGGTGAGCGACCTCACAGCATTGCCGATCGCGAACGCGTCGTTGCTCGATGAAGCGACCGGTATCGCCGAGGCGATGCACATGCTTTACGCGGCTCGCCCCAAGGAACTGGCGAATGCGCACAAGTTCTTCGCATCGTCCGGACTCTATCCGCAGAACCTGGATGTGCTGAAGACGCGCTGCGCACCGATCGGAGTCGAGCTCGTCGTCGGTGATGTGAAGGACTTCGACCCCACGGCGGGCTACTTCGGCATCGCGCTGCAATACCCTGATGCGCTGGGCTCCGTGAACGACTATCGCGACCTGGTGAAGAAGTCCAAGGCCGTTGGTGTGAAAGTCGCGGTATGCGCGGATCTGCTTTCGCTGGTGCTGCTCACCCCTCCCGGCGAGTGGGGCGCGGACGTCTGCACGGGCAACAGCCAGCGATTCGGCGTGCCGATGGGCTATGGCGGCCCGCACGCGGCGTTCTTCGCATGCAGCGATGAGTTCAAACGTTTGATCCCCGGCCGCATCATCGGTGTGAGCCAGGACCGCCGTGGCCGTCGTGGATTGCGTATGGCCTTGCAGACCCGAGAGCAGCACATCCGCCGCGACAAGGCGACCAGCAACATCTGCACGGCGCAAGCCCTGCTCGCCGTGATGGCCAGCAGCTACTCGGTGTACCACGGCCCGGACGGCCTGAAGCGCATCGCATCGCGCGTGCACTCGTTCGCCCGCAAGCTGAGCGAAGGCGCACAAGCGTTGGGCTTCGCGCCGATCAACGCGCACTACTTCGATACGGTGAGTTTCAACGCTCCCGTGGACGTGAACGCTGTCCGCAAGGCGATGGAAGCCCGCAGCATCAACCTCACGTACGGCGCGAAGTCGATCACGATCGCGCTGGATGAAACGGTGCGCGAAGAGGACGTGAACGATGTGCTCGCCGCGTTGGCGGAAGCTTCCGGCAAGAAGGCTTCACCGGTAACGAGCAGCAACGGCGTGCCCACCAACGTGCCATCCGCACTGCAGCGCACGAGCGCCTTCCTCACGCATCCGATCTTCAACACGCACCATACGGAGACGGAGCTGATGCGCTACCTGAAACGTTTGGAGAACAAGGATTTTTCGCTCACGCATGGCATGATCCCGCTCGGCTCCTGCACGATGAAGCTGAACGCGGCCGCGACCTTGATGCCGCTGACCTGGCCCGAGTGGGGAGGGCTGCATCCGTTCGCTCCAGTGGACCAGGCACAAGGCTACCAAGCGGTGTTCAATGAACTGAGCGACCAGCTCGCGAAGTGTACCGGCTTCACAGGAGTATCACTGCAACCGAACAGCGGCGCGCAGGGTGAGTACGCCGGTCTGCTCGTGATCCGCGCCTACCATGAATCACGCGGCGATCACAAGCGGACCGTTTCCTTGATCCCTTCTTCCGCGCATGGCACGAACCCGGCGAGCGCGGTGATGGCCGGCATGCAAGTGGTGGTGGTGAAGGCCGATGAAGAAGGCCACGTGGACGTGACCGACCTGAAGGCGAAAGCCGAACAGTACAAGGACACGCTGAGCTGCTTGATGGTGACCTACCCGAGCACGCACGGCGTGTACGAGGAGACGATCAAGGAGATCACGGGCATCATCCACGACAACGGCGGCCTGGTGTACATGGACGGCGCGAACATGAACGCGCAAGTGGGCCTGACCAGTCCGGGCAACATCGGCGCCGACGTGTGCCATCTGAACCTGCACAAGACCTTCGCCATCCCGCACGGCGGTGGCGGCCCCGGCATGGGCCCCATCTGCGTGAACGACAAGTTGAAGCCATTCCTGCCGGGTCATCCCTTGGTGAAGACCGGCGGTGAGCATGCGGTGCCCGCCGTGAGCAGCGCACCCTGGGGCAGCGCGTTGATCCTGTTGATCAGCTACGCTTACATCAAGATGCTGGGCGGCCAGGGCGTTACGGACGCCACACGCTACGCGATCCTGAACGCGAACTACCTCAAAGCGAAACTGGAGCCGCACTACCCCATCCTGTATGTGGGCAGCGAAGGCATGGTGGCGCACGAGATGATCCTGGACTGCCGCGAGTTCAAGCGCACGGCGGGCATCGAAGTGGGCGACATCGCGAAGCGCTTGATGGACTATGGCTTCCACGCACCGACGGTATCATTCCCCGTTGCTGAGACGCTGATGGTGGAGCCGACCGAGAGCGAGAACAAGGCCGAACTCGACCGCTTCATCGAGGCGATGATCAGCATCCGTCATGAGATCGCGGAGATCGAGAACGGCAAGGCCGACAAGGCCGACAACGTGCTGAAGATGGCCCCGCACACCTGCGAGGAGATCAGCGCGGACGTATGGAACCACGGCTACGGTCGTGAAGAAGCCGCCTTCGCCGTGCAAGGCCTGCGCGACTGGAAGTACTGGCCCACCGTGAGCCGTGTGGACAACGCCTTCGGCGATCGCAACCTGGTATGCACATGCCCACCGATCGAGGCGTACGAGACGCAGGAGGCGTGAACTCCAGGAGGCAGGGGCAAGAGCAGTGGGCAGCAATGCGCGCTGCGCCTGCCCTTGCTCCTGCCCCTGCCGACTGACCACTGGCACAACCGCTCCTCACCTTTCACTTTCGTTCACAGAAGAAGGTCGGACCTTCGACGCTGATGTGCCTGCGCGAACCATTCGCGCGCTTCGTCCCTTAGCGTCACATTCCGCTACCAGCAAGGATTTCCGCGCGGGTACGTTCGCTTCCGACAAGACCGGCCCACCCCTGGCCGATCATCGGAACGGAACGAATACACCAAGCCCATGCGGAACACGTACACCATCATGCTTCTGGCGGCATCCTCGCTGCTCGCTGCGCAACAGGGGACGGCACAAACGCCAACCAAGAACACCAAGTACCCGTTCGTCACGAACGGTGCGCACAACACGGCGGCACTCGCCGAACGCTCCGACGCGATCACGCTCTGGACCGAGAACTTCGAGGACGGCCTGAATGGCTGGACCGTTGAAACGCCGTACGGGAGTGTGGGCTGGGAGTTGACCAGCACCGGCAACACGGAGGGGTATACACCCGGCCCCTTGGAAGGCACTTCCGGATACCCCGGTGGGCATTGGATCGTGGCCGACAGCGATGCGGGAGGCACTGCCGGAACCCCGGAGAACACGCGGATCACTTCCCCGCCGATCATCGGCTACGGCAGCATGCACAATTTGATGCTCCGGTTCGAGCAGAGCTTCCGTCAACTGAATGATGACCAGACCTTGGTGAAGGTGAGCGGCAACGGTGGTGACACGTGGACCACCTACCCCGTGAACGAGAACGTGGCCGGCAACCAGAGCACGCCCGGCGCACCGAACGCTGAGGTGGTCACACTCAACATCAGCAATGCCTTGGTCGATGGGTCCGACGAGATCCGCATCCGTTTCGAGTGGATCAGTGACGAAGGCTACACCTATAGCTGGCAGGTGGACGAAGTATCGTTGTTGGCCGCCCAGACCAACGATGTCGCACTCATCGGTCTCGACGGCGAGGAGCACGCCACGGGCACGAACTACTACGGCATGCCTTGCACCATCTATCCCGTCGGGGAGACGCATGAATTGCGCTTCAAGGGGGATGTGATCAACAACGGTGGTGCCCCACAGACCAACGTTCGACTGGTCGCCGAAGTGAGCGGCCCGGACGGCTACACGAACACCTACACCAGCGGATCGGTAGGCTTGGCACCTGCCCAGATCGACAGCCTGTTCGTAACGGACATCGAGCTGCCCGACGTGGTTGGAGACTATCACTTCGTCTTCAGCGTGCTGCAGGATGAAGCGGAAGAGAATTCGGCCGATAACGTCGCAGAACGCTGGATCCGCGTGGATGCACAGGTGTTCGGTCGTGACGAAGGGCACATGGTGAGCGCCCGCGACAACGACGGGGCCGATTACGAACTGGGCAACCGGTTCTGGATACAGGGCTACGGCCGCACATTGCAAGGGATCGAGGTGGCGCTCGGCCCCGGCACCGAAGTGGGAGCGCTGATCACGGCCAAAGTCTACGAGGGACCTTCGTCCTATGTCGGCAGCAGTGACCTGTACACTGTCTCAGCGGACGACATCAATGCCTATGGCGATAGCGCATTCGTGAACCTGCCCTTGCTCGAACCCTTGGAACTGGAGAGCGAACGCTTGTATCTGGTGACCATCCTCGTCCAGACCGATCAAGGGAACGCCTTCATCGGCACCAGCGGGACGAGCGAGCCGCAGACGTCATTGATCCGCCCGTCCGATACGGACACGTGGTACTACACCACCTCCACACCGATGGTGCGTATGCGGCTTGAAGGCCTGGTCGGCTTCGCGGACGAGCACCCCGCCCCTGCAGGGCTGCAAGCCTTCCCCACTCCGTTCGATGACCGGGCGACCATCCTCTTCAACAACGGGAAGAACGACGCGGTACGCTGGGAACTCCGCGACGCCACAGGTCGCTTGGCGCGCACCGGCAACTTGGGCACGCAAGCGCCCGGTGAGCACCGGATCCTGCTGGATGGTGAGGGGCTCGAGGCGGGGATGTACATGATGACGGTAGAAACGGGTGGTACGCGGTCAACGGTGAGACTCGTTCGCCAAGCGCGACGGTGAACGCAGGCTGCTGCTGACCGCTGACGAAGGAGCCTCCGCAAGGGGGCTTCTTCCTTTCCGGTTGCGCATACCTTCGCCGCCCTTCCACCTGCGGCCTGCGCACAACGCACGAATGCGTGCGCCGACCACGTTGGAGGACGCACGACGAACCATGCGCATCAAGGCCACAGCCCGCGTCCTTACGGGCATCCTCCTTCCATTCACCGTTGCCTTGGCACACGCGCAATCACGCGCCACGTGCGCATTCAGCGAGTCGTTCCCGGAAGGCGGTCTTCCTGCGGATTGGGTCGGGCTCCCCACACAAGTGGAACGGCTGGACGCTGACGGCAACGGCACCGGTGAGTTCACGGCTCCTTGGCAGGTGGGCAATGCCGCCCAAGCCAATGCCGGGGGCTACTTTCCCGTACCCGATGAACCCGAGGGCAACAGCTTCGCGATGGCCAACGACGATGCTCCGCCCTGCGATTGTGCGATGGGCGATCTGTCCTTGTTCTCCCCCTTTTTCGATCTTTCAGGGATCTCCGCACCTGCGCTGAGCTACCGGGTCTATCACGACGGCAGGCCGTTCAACACGCATGCGTGGCTGGAGGGGAGCCCCGATGGCGCCGCATGGACGGTGATCGAAACGATACCGGCGGTACTGGGCGCTTGGCAACAACGCACGGTGGACCTGGCCGCATTCGCTTCCGGATCGGTGCAGCTCCGGTTCCGGTACAATGACGGTGGTGCCTGGGCATCGGGCATCGCCGTGGATGACATCTGTGTGTTCGGCCGGGCAGCACATGACGTCTCACTGGTCGAAGCGTTTATCGGGAATCCAATGACCAGTGCGTTCAATACCGAGAGCAGGTCCTTGGGGTACACTATGATGCCATTGGATCAACAAGCACCGCTTGCCCTGGGCGCGCACATCCGGAACAACGGTACAGAGCCGGTCATCAACCTGCAGGCTTTCGTCCGGATTTCTAAAGATCTGGTGAGCCAGTCTCTTCAAATCGTCCCGTTGCTTGACACACTGGCTCCTTTCGCGGACACGACTATTGTATGGTCCGACCCCTGGATATCGACCAACACGGGCATGGTCAAAGTAGAATGGTCCCTGACGGCGGCATCGGAGGATGATGTACCCGATGACAATGTGGACAGTGCCGGGTATGCGCTGACAGGCCCTCTACAGTTCGAGGGCAACAACGCCATGGCCTTGGACAATGACCTGGCGAGCACGGCCTGCGGCACCAATGACGGCTTCTCCGCAGGCTGCCGGTTCGAGATGCTCGGGGGCACGAGCACGGTACACGGTATCAGCGTCCGGTTCGCGGAAGGAACACTACCGGGCTCAAGAGTGCATGCCCTGCTGATGGACGCTTCGCTGAACCTCATGTCCTCTTCAGCCAGCCATGTGGTCAGTGATGAGGACCTTTCGCTGAGCTTCTCCGGCGGATCCGTTTACCTGCCGTTGGACAGCCTAGTGACCATCAGTGCGCCGCAAGACGTGATCGCCCTGGTGCGCTGCCTGCCGGACAGCGGAGCGATGCGCGTGGCCTGCGGTGGAGCGGTGCCGCAGGGGGCGGCGTTCGTCATCGATGCTGCGAGCTTCCTCATCTCCTACCCCGGAACAGCCCCGATCGTGCGCATTCACCTGTCCGATGCGGTAACCGGACTTTCGGACGACCAAACTGGACATCCCAGCGGAGTGACGATCTCACCGAACCCGGCCGATGAGGTCACGACCCTGCGGTTCAGTGCAGCCACTACAGCGCCGAGCATCTTGGAGGTATTCGACGCGCAGGGCCGACGGATGCACGTCCAGGCCTTGTCCCGTAACACTTCAGCCCTGATCCTTGATGCGGGCGGATGGGTGCCGGGCATCTATCTGGTACGGGTCTCGGGGCCGGGAATGACGGGGAGCGCGCGCCTGCTCGTCGAATAGAGCGCCCCCCGGCCAAGGCGGGAACACCTGTTCCCACCGCCAATCTTGGAAAGAAGTCCACAGGGCTTGACGGAGGTCTGACACGCCGTCCGTCACACGAGCAACGGTTCGTACATACTTTCGCCCCTCAACCCTTTTTGGAACAAACCCCTACGAACCATGAACAAGCGTTACGCTTCGATCCTGGCGCTTACGGCGGTATGCGGTGCGGTCGTCGCACAGCACTCCAGCCGTGAGCTCCGCATCCCCAACGCTCCTGTAGAGCGTCGCGGACACACCACGACCCCTGTCCAAGGTGACCGGGCCGTTCTTTGGCAGGACGATTTCTCCGTGCCTTCGAACTGGACTACCGAGATCGCCGGTTTCCCTGAAGTAGAATGGCAGATCGGCCAAGGCCTGGAGAGCACGGGCCAGTACGGCACTCCCGCTATCCAGAGCAGCACGGCCGGCAACGGCTACGCCATGCTCTGCTCCGACTGCGGTGCGAACGAGAACGGCACCGATTACGAGAAGAACTACCTCACAACGGCGAACTCCATCGATCTGAGCGGCTACCCCAACGTCATCCTGGAGTTCCAGACGATGTACCGCCGCTTCAACAATGAGCAGACCTACATCGCCATCAGCACGGACGGTGTCAACTGGCCCCAGCCTCCGGGCGATACGGCTACCGTCGGCCTGCCGAACGGCCTCTACCCGGTATGGGTGGACAATGAGCTTGCCCAAGGCATCGCTGTTCCCAACCCGACCATCAAGCGCATCAACATCTCCTCCTCTGCCGGTGGCCAATCCACCGTGTGGGTGCGCTTCTACTGGTACGGCGTGTGGGGTTATGCTTGGTACGTGGATGACGTGAACATCTACGAGCAGCTCCCTTACGACCTCGGCTTGGAAAGCACCTTGCTCAGCCACACGGGTGACGGCAACGAATATGGCCGCGTGCCGGAGAGCCAACTGGGAACCAACCTGTCCATGGGCGGCACGGTGGTGAACTTCGGTGTGAACCCGCAGACGAACGTGGTGCTGAATATGCAGACCCGTAACAGCGCGAACACCGTGGTGCTCGACTATGCGACCGCAGCATCCGATATCGCCCCCGGCGCATCCCTGTCCATCGATGACGATGTGACCATTTCGGCTTGGCCGCAGGATACCTACACGACCACGTTCTGGATCACGAGCGCCGACCAGGCGAGCGATGGGGACGCCGGCAACGACACGATCGTCCGTGTTTTCGAGGTGACGAACGATGAGTACTCGCTCGATGGCTTGGGTGTCTATCCCAACCCGATCCAGTCCTCGCTCGGATCGAATTCCTTCACGGACAATCCGGACGGCATGTTCTGCTTGACGCAGTACTCGGTGAGCCAGGACTTCACGGTCTATGGCCTGTACGTGGGGATCAGCGGAACGTCCGTACCCGGTGCGGTCATCACGGGTTCGTTGCACGACACCACCGATGTGTTCGCTGACGACCTTACCGTTCCTTACACCTTCAGTAACGATTACTCCCTCACAGAGGCGGACACGGCAGCACGTTTCGTCATCCTGCCCTTCAACGAGGCCTACACGCTCACGTCGAGCGCCGGATACATGGCCGGTGTGAAACTCTTCAGTGCCGGCGGTGCCACGCACGTGCGCATCTTGGACGATTACACGGTGTTGCAGCCCGGCAGCTTCATTTTCCTGCCCGAGGGCACGGCTCCCGGCACCTATGGCAACGGCAACGCTTTCGTTATCCGTCTCTTGGCCGATCCTACCATCGGCATGGAAGAGCGTGACGAACTGGAAGGTGTGAACGTGTTCCCCAACCCCACGAGCGGCTTGGTGAACCTGACCTTCACCGTGCCCGGTGCCTACACCGTGGAACTGATCAACGCCTTGGGCGAAATGGTCTCCACCCAGCGCCTGAACAGCAACACCACCATCAACCTCAGCGACTTGGCCAAGGGCGTTTACTCCGTGCGCATCTCCAACAAGGAGAAGACCACGGTGCAGCGCATCTCGCTGAACTGATCGGTCCCCGACGAATCAAAGAACGCCTCCCGACCGGGGGGCGTTCTTCGTTCCTGGCCGTCCTGAGTCTACTGGCCGGTCGGACCTGTATAGACCCCGGTGGTCGATGGCCTTCCCATCGGCAACGGGATCGCCCGTTCGCGGCGTCTGAACGATCGGCCCCGGTGATGGAACGTGAAGAAGATGGAGGAACCCCATCGGACTCCCGCGACAACCGGCTAAATTGGCCGACCTTCAGAAAACGAAAGACCCGACCCAGATGAACCACAAGTACATTCTGCTCCTGCTGGCCTGCACGGCCGGGGCCGCGCAAGCGCAGCGCGTGAACAAACCGCATACGCCCTCATGGGCCCGCCCTGAACACGCCGCACCAGCGCATGCGCAGGCCCGCCCCGCACAGGACGGCCAAGCCCGTGCTGCGGGTGACGTGGTCTTCTCCGAGGACTTCGCCAATGGCCTTGCCGGCAACAACGGCATCGGCGCATGGACGCTCGATGGCCCGGATTCGCAGTGGTGGGTTTACAGCCACACCGGCCCCAACGGCGCGTACAGCGTGCCTGCGGAGATCATCGCCTCCACCTCGGTGGCCAACGGCTTCATGATCTTCCAAGCCGATTCCGGCAACACCGATTGGAGCCAGGACCCCCCTGCGATCGTAGGCACGCCTACGCCTTGGGATGCCGGCTTGGTATCACCGGTGCTCGACCTGTCCGCAACGCCTTACGTCCGCGTGGAGTTCCAGCAGGCCCTGCGTTACTGCTGCCAGTCCAGCCCCCATTTCCTGCAAGTGAGCACGGACGGTGGTGCCAACTGGGACGCGACCTACCCGGTGGTCACTGCCGATGTGAACGTGGACCCCGGTACGCTGACGACCTCGGTGAACATCGCCAACGCGATCGCCGGGAACGCGGGCAACGTGCGCATCCGCTTCTACCACAATTCGGCCTCCAACAGCTCGCACTACCACTGGCAGATCGATGACATCAAGATCATCGAGTTGAATGACCTGGACGTAGGTGTGGTCAGCGCCGGTACTTCCAATTGGGAAGCTGCCACGGCCACTACTTATGATTCGCTGAACTACACCGTGCTGCCTTACGGCCAGCTCCGCCCCATTCCGCTGAACGTGGTGGTGTCGAACAACGGCTCGCAGGCGCAGACCGGCCTTACCGTGAATTTCTCGGTTGACCAACAGGGTGGCGGTTCCATTCTGGACCAGGACCAGACGATCGATCTGGCCGGTGGCATCACCGAGCGCGTTTACGTGAACCCTGATTTCACCCCTCCTGCGGTGGAAGGGACCTATGATGTGAACTTCACGGTGACCTCCGCACTCGGAGATACCACTGCGGATGATAACACCGGTTCGGACCAGTTCAAGGTGGATCCGTTCGTGTACTCCCGCGATGGCGGTACCGTTGCCGACTACGAGTCCAACACGGCTGACGGGGAATACGAACTCTGCAACGGCTTCCACATCGCCAATGAAACGGAACTGTATTCGGTTGACGTGGCCATCCGCAGTGGTGGAACACCTTCCCCGGTGGGCATTCCCATCGTCGGCGTGCTGAAGGACGGTTCGGACGTGGAGATCGAGATCATGCAGACGATGGAGCACACCATCGCGAGCAATGAACTCAACGGCACCAACGGCACGAAGGTCATCCACTTGATCTTCAGCGAACCCCAGTTGCTGGAGGCTGGCTTGGACTACTTCGTCTGCATCAAGCACTTCGGCGGCGCGGAAGTGCGCACAGGCCTCAACGGCGTGGCCGAAGACCAGTCCTCCTTCATCTACTACGAGCAGGATCCCGATGTCGGACCCGAGTGGTTCTTCACGAACGACATGCCGATGGTGCGCATGAACTTCAACTCGAGCGTCGGCATCGAAGAGGGTGATCGCCAGAACGGCATCGGCATGGGCCAGAACATCCCGAACCCGGCCAATGGTGTGACGACGATCCCTTACGATCTGCAAGAAGCGGCCAACCTGACCTTCGAAGTGCATGACCTGAGCGGCAAGCTCGTGGCCACCCAGGCCATCGGCAAGCGCGGCGCCGGCAGCCACCGCCTTCTGTTCGACACCACCAACCTCGGCGAGGGCGTGTACGTGTACTCGCTCGTTGCTGACGGAACGCGCTTGACCAAGCGTATGACCGTGATCCGCTGAGGAGCGCCACTTCCGCGACTTCTTCCAAAGCCCCCCGGTTTCACCGGGGGGCTTTCGCGTTCAGTCCGGTCGGGTACACGTCGCATCCTATCGGCAACCGTCCATCATCGGCCGTTCCTCGTTCTGTCAGTCGCAGCTGGGAGAGCCGGATATCTTCGCCCTAAACCCCTTGTTGCGATGGAACGACTGTACGCTTGGCCGCTCGGCCTGCTCGCGATCTGCGCTACTGCGCAAAGCAATGTGGTGCTGCCACTGCACCCGCAAGAGAAGCACGGATACCACCAGCCCTGCGTGAAGGGTGAACGCGGTATGCCGAAAGGCAGTGCTTTCTACACGGAGAATTTCGACACCGACCTGGACGGTTGGACGGCCACCAGCGACGCGGGAACCGTGGTATGGCATTGGACGAATACCGGCCCCGGCCCCACATCGAGCCAATATCCCGTACCGCCGATGAACACGACCAGCGGATGGGCCATGTTCGATGACGACTACGAAGGCGAGACCGGACAATTCAATGAGAGCTCATTGGTGAGCCCCGTGATCGACCTGTCCAGCGCACCGGTGAACCTGCGCCTCTCGTTCGATCAGTATTACCAGGTATTCGATGAGGACCTGGTGGACGTGTGGGTCGGCGTAAGCACGGATGATGGTGCCAACTGGGACGACATCCTGATCAATGATGGTGTGGGCCGCGATGGCCGCCCGAACCCGGAAGCGGTGGACGTGAACATCAGCGATCTGGTGGCCGCCAACCCGGCGAACGTGCGCATCCGTTTCCGCTACGCCGCCACGTGGGACTATGGATGGCAGGTGGACAACATCGCCATCGATGAATTGCCGGAGAACGACATGGCCCTGCTCAGCGCGTTCACCACGGCGTTCGATTTCGCGAACACGGCATCGGACGCGCAGCCCTACACGATCTATCCGTTCGCGCACCTCGTGACACTGGAAGCCACGACCAAGGCGAAGAACAAGGGGTACATGGCACAGACCGGCGTGGTCTCCACCATGAACATCACCGGACCGAACGGCGACGACTTCACCTCCTCCACTACGGCCACGGAGATCGATCCCGGCCTCGAATACACCGATCTCTTCGAACCCTTCGAGCCCAACGGACAGCTGGGAGACTATCAAGCGACCTTCAGCATTGCCCAGAACGAGGTGGACGAACTGCCGGACAACAATAGCCTGACGCGCCACTTCTCGGTCTCGGCCAACACGTACGCGCTGGACAACGGCGTGGTAGACAACTTCCAACGGCAAGCACCGGACAACCTGGCCGAGAACTTCGAGGTGGGCAACAAATTCCAGTTCCAAGTGGATGACCAGATCACAGCGGTACAGACGGCCGTGTTCAACGGGAGCGCGGTGGGCGGACTGATCTATGGGGCGGTGTACGACCTGGCCGCGGACAATGCGTCCCATCCGTCCCTGCGCGGGGACATCACCACCGAGCACGCCATTGAGGCGGGCGACCTGAACGACATCGGAGGCACCACCTTCGTGACCATGCAATTCGTGAACCCGGTGGATGTGTTCCAAGGCGACGTGGTGCAGGTGATGGCGGGCACCTTCCAAGCATCGGACAGCATCCGCTTCGCTACGAGCGGTTTCGTGCCCCTGCAGATCGCGCTCATCCACTACCCCAACTTGGCGACCAACATGGAGTTCACCATCACCAAGACCCCGATGGTGCGTGCGGTGCTCGCCAGCGGCCCCATCGGCATCGCCGAGCAGAACGGTATGATGAGCGTGGTGCAGGCGGGACCCAATCCCTTCACGGACGCGTGCGACCTGCGCTTCGAACTGGCGCGCGCGTCCAACGTGCGCGTGGAGCTCCATGACGCCACCGGTCGCGAAGTGCTCGCCCAAGACCTCGGATCGCTGGCGCCCGGCCAGCAACGTTACCGGTTGAACGGCGCCGGCCTCGGCGAAGGCATCTACCTGTACAGTGTGATCATCAACGGCGTACGGCACACGGGGAAGGTTCAGCACTAGGATCAAGGAAAGGAGCAGGGGCAGGAGCAGGCGCAATTGCTCCTGCCTCCTGCCCCTGCCCCTGCCCTTGCCCCTGCCTCCTGCTCCTGCCCGCTCAGCCCTTCCGCATCCCCTCCTTCACCTTGCGCATGAGGCCGCTGGCGAAGATGAAGGCGTTGAGCTCGGGGTTCTCGCTGTCCAGCAGCTCTTGGCGCGTGCCCTGCCACCAAGCCTTCCCTTCATGGATGAAGAGGATGTTGTCACCGGCCTCCATCACGCTGTTCATGTCGTGCGTGATCATGATGGTGGTCATGCCGTACTCCGCTGTGAGCTCGTTGATCAGGTTGTCGATCACGATGCTGGTCTGGGGATCGAGGCCACTGTTGGGCTCGTCCACGAAGAGGTACTTCGGGTTCATGGCAATGGCACGCGCGATGCCCACGCGCTTCTGCATGCCGCCGCTGATCTCGCTCGGGTAGAGCTTCTCCTTGCCCTCGATGTTCACGCGCTTCAGGCAGAGGTGCGCGCGGTCCAGCATCTCGCTCTCGCCCATGGTGGCGAACATGCGCAGGGGGAAGAGCACGTTCTCCAGCACCGTGAGCGAATCGAACAGGGCGCTGCTCTGGAAGAGCATGCCGATCTCCTGGCGCACCTCGCGCTTCTGTTCCTTCTCCAGGATGTGGAAGGAGCGGCCATCGTACAGCACCTCTCCTTCCTCCGGCACGAAAAGCCCCACGATGCACTTGCACAGCACGCTCTTTCCGCTGCCGCTCTTGCCGATGATCTGGTTCACACGGCCCTTCTCGAACACCGCACTGATATCCGTGAGCACCTGGGTCTTCCCGAAGCGCTTGCTCAGGTGCTTCACCTCGATCATATGAGCAGGAGCTGGGTGAGCAGGTAGTTCATGATCAGGATCACCACATCGCTGTACACCACCGCCTTGGTGCTGCTGATGCCCACCTCACGCGTGCCGCCGCTGGTGTAGTAGCCCTGGTAGGCGCTCACCGTGGTGATGATGATGGCGAAGACGACCGTCTTGATCAGGGCGTAGGTGACGTGGTAGGGAACGAAGCCGGACTGGATCCCCACGATGTAATCATCACTGCTGACGATGCCGGTAAGGCTGCCGGCCAGGTAGCCCCCGAAAATGCTCAGGAACATGCTGATCACCACCAGGAAGGGGAAGATGAAGACCGCGGCCACCACCTTGGGCAGGATCAGGTAGCCGGCGCTGTTCACCCCCATGATGTCCAGGGCATCGATCTGCTCCTTCACCCGCATGGAACCGATCTCGGCGGCGATGTTGCTGCCCACTTTCCCGGCCAGGATCAGGCTGATAATGGTGGGGCTGAACTCCAGGATGGTGCTCTGGCGCGCCGCGAAGCCCACCACCCAGGCCTGGATCAGGGGGCTGTCGATGTTGGTCTTGGTCTGTATGGTGATAACGGCCCCCATGAAGACGGAGAGCAGCGCCACGATGCCCAAGCTCTTGACACCCAGCAGGTCGATCTCCTCCACGGTGCGCTTCCAGTACAGGCTGAAGCGCTCGGGCTTCGAGAACACCTCCCCCAAGAGCTGGAAGTAATGACCGATATGGTACAGGAGGTTCAAGGCGCGAAGACAGGGGCCAAAATAGGTCCGCCCGGCGGGCCGAAGACCAGCTTGTCCCGGGGTCTTTCACACCGGTGTGCTGGCAATTACATTTGCCCGTATCCCGTTGGTAAGGGATGAAAATGCACAGGAACCGCTCCCTCATCACCATGATCCTCGCCGGAGCGTTCCTCACCACCTCGATCGTAAGCACGGGTTGCGCGAGCGGCCCGAAGTACGGTGCGGCGCGCAAGACCAAGAAGAGGGGCTGCGATTGCCCGCATTGGAACGCTGTTCCGAAGCAGGAGGGAAGAGATGGAGTTTGGAGCATGAACGAGAACCCTTCGCGAACGGCCGACCATGACGCGCTCGACTGATATCCTCGCGCTGCGGGCGCATGTGCCAGCGGCTTCCTGGCCCGTGGTGGTGAGCTGGCTGCGCCGCAACCCCGTGGTGGTGCGCCTGAGCCCCAGCCGCAAGACCAAATTGGGGGACTACCGGGTGGGCAACAGGTACCTGCCGCACCGCATCTCGGTGAACACGGACCTGAACAAGTACGCCTTCCTCACCGTGCTGGTGCATGAGTTCGCACACTACAGCACCTTCGAGAAGTACAAGCGCCATGAGCCGCACGGCAAGGAGTGGAAGGCCGAGTACAAACGCCTGATGCGCCCCTTCCTCAGCCGCGAGGTCTTTCCGGCCGACGTGCTGCACCAACTGGAGCACCACCTGAACGACGCGCCCAGCAGCAGTTGCACGGACCATGAGCTCATGCGCGTGTTCCGCCGCTATGATCCGGACCCCCTGCCCTTCCTGGAGGAACTGAACCACGCCACGGTATTCCGCTTCCAGCAGAAGATCTTCGTGAAAGGCCCCCAATTGCGCAAGCGCTACAAGTGCAAGTGCCTGAACGATCGCCGCATCTACTTCATCGACCCCACCGCCGAGGTGCAAGTGGAGCAGCCGGTGCAGGTGCGGAGGGCTTCCTGAGGCGCTCTACTACCATGATCCGTCCCGGAACGCGGGCGCTGCGCAGCAGCGGGGCCCCGCGTATCCGGGCCCTCACCCCATCATCGTAGGGTGAGTTCCCGGATAGCGCCCCACCCGCAAGCCCACACCTGTGCGCTTCCGGGAAGGATCTTCGTTTTGCCCTGAAAAGCGACCTTCGCGCCCGAATGAGCGACCAGAAACACACGTACTGCGTGATCATGGCCGGTGGCATCGGCAGCCGCTTCTGGCCCATGAGCCGCACGGCCTACCCCAAGCAGTTCCTCGATTTCCTCGGCTTGGGCCGCACGCTGATCCAACAGACCTGGGACCGCTTCCTGCCGCTGTGCCCGCCGGAGAACATCCTCGTGGTCACCAACACACAGTACGCGCCCATCGTGAAGGAGCAACTACCGGGGATCCGGGAGGAGAATATCCTTACCGAGCCGCTGCGCAAGAACACGGCGCCGTGCGTGGCCTACGCGAACCATGTGATCAGCAAGCGCGATCCGCAGGCCAACATCATCGTCGCGGCCAGCGATCACCTGGTGATGAAGGAAGCGGAGTTCCACGGCGTGATCCGCTTGGCGCTGAAGCAGGCCGCCTTCGCGGATTGCATCGTTACCCTCGGCATCAAACCCAGCCGGCCGGATACCGGCTACGGCTACATCCAGTTCACCGAGGACACGGGCACGGCCGACCCCGGCGTGAAGAAGGTGGCCAGCTTCCGCGAAAAGCCCGACCACGCCACCGCCGTTACCTTCATGGAAAGCGGCGACTTCCTCTGGAACAGCGGCCTCTTCATCGCCACGGCGAAAAGCCTGCACAACGCCTACGCCACGCACCTGCCGGACATGGAACAGCGCTTCGCCGCCGGTGCCGCCACCTATGGCACGGCCGGCGAGCACGCCTTCATCGATAGCGCCTACGCCGCGTGCGAGAGCATCAGCATCGACTATGGTGTGATGGAAAAAGCGAAGAACGTGTACGTGGTGCCGGGTGATTTCGGCTGGAGCGACCTCGGCACCTGGGGCAGCCTCTACACCCACGTACCGCAGGACGCCCACGGCAACGCCGCCATCGGCGCGATGGTGAAACTGCACGACTGCACGAACACCATGGTGCATGTGCAGGATGATCGACTGGTCATCCTCCAAGGCCTGGACGACCACATCGTGGTGAGCACGAAAGATGCCCTGCTCGTGGTACACAAACACCACGAACAGAAGATCAAGCAGTTCGTGGAGCAGACCGGGAAGGAGTTCGGGGAGAAGTATATTTAAATCGCAGGTTCGCGAGTCGCAGACCCTGCGCGAGACGTAAGGTATGGTTCAGTGCGGGTCGCCCACTACGACGAACCGACCACCCAGAACCAAACCGGCATTGGTCCGCATAGAGAAGACGTAGACGCCTACGGTGAGCTCATTCAGCGAGACCTTGATCCGTTGAGTTCCGCCCTCGCCGGTCTTGACCGACACCCGACGGCCTTGAACATCACAGACCTCGACCGACCACGCACCGCACACGGGTGGGCCTGGCCGTATGCTCAGTTCGCCCCGGCCCGCGTCATACCCGTACCAACTGGCGGGCTTGTCCGCATGCGGCAATCCTACCAAGCTTGAATTGCAGGCAAGATCGAACACGGTATACTGAGGGGAGCTGGAAGCTTGCATACGTATCCACCCATAAAGTGTATCGTTCGCATGCGCCAGCCGAACCCCGATGAAATTCGGCTGCCCCCAGTATGGGCACTCACTTCCTTCAACACGCGTCAGCACGCCGACCGGTGAAGAAGACCAAGTTGCGGCCCCATCGATCGTGTCCCCTGTAACAAAGCGGCGCGCAGCAGTATATCCGCAGCCTGGAACCCCGGTGGCTATTGACACATCGGCCCCGAACGACAGGTGAACATCGGCATTGTAATGAGGGGATATTATCCCATCCCGCCATGCGATCATCATAACGTCAACGCTGCCGTTGTTGTCCATGTCGAATGGGTCTCCCTCTGTCCCTCCAAGGAACAGGGCCCTGTTCAAGTCCGGCTCGGGATCCTGGTAGTGGTCGTTCGCGCCCAGTTCGCCAGCAACAATGAACTGCGCGGACACCTGACCGATGATCGAGCCGACGATCATCAATGCGAAAAGCCGATAACGGTCTTGCGCTGGTATGTGCATGAGAGGTCGATACCAAGGTAATCCATCTCAACCAGCCATCGACCTCTTCCCGCGCGCTGCTCAAGATGGGATCCACGAATCTGCCGAGTGTAACACCCCTCCTCCACCTCCGGCGGTTTCAACCTTTCCCCACTCCTTGGTAGCTGAAGAACATGTTCGCCCACAGGATCTTCGAGAGGGCGTAGAGGTAGGGTGCGGCCAACGCGGTAAGACCCACCACTACCACCATGAAGCCCCAGATGCTCAGCTGCGGGGCGATGAGCCACGTAAGGCCGAAGGCCAGCAGGCTGAACGCGATGCTGAGGGCATAGCTCACGAACATGGCCCCGTAGTAGAAGCCGGGCTCCATCTCGTACTTGCGGTGGCATGCTGGGCAGGTCTCGTGCAGGTCGCCCGCGTGCTTCAGGTCGTAGGGGTGGCTGAGGAAGAAAGCGCCCTTGTGGCAGAAGGGGCAGGTAAGGTGGAGGATGCTGTAGAGCTTGCTGCTTTGGAACGCGGACATGGACAAAGGTATCCCCACGCTCCATGGAGGAGCCGGGACCCCAGCTGGCCCTCGCTTAGACCTTGGAGGCCAGTCACAAAAGGGCATGTTTACCACCGAGGATCAGGCCGGTGGATCCGGTCAGCACCCGACTGCTCGACTTCTTATTGGGCTGCGTTTGTGGATAGGTCTTCGTCGTCCGGACCGGACGGTAGGCCCCCACCCCACATCTTTACGGGCACCGTGGAACCGCCTTACCAGCTCATCACCTCTGCGGCCGCCCTCGCGCGGCTGATGGCGGAATTGCGCCCCGAGCCGGTCCTCGCATTGGACACCGAGGCGAGCAGCTTCCACCGGTACAAGGAGCGCATCTGCCTGATCCAAATGAGCACGCGCTCGAAGACCTGGCTCATCGATCCGCTGGTGATCGATGACATGGACCCGCTGGGCCAAGCGCTGGCGGACCCTTCCACCGAGTGGGTGATCCACGACGCGGACTACGACTTGCGCATGCTGAAGAAGATGTACGGCTTCCGCGCGGCGAACGTGTTCGACACCATGGTGAGCGTGGAACTGCTGAACGAACCGGAGCTGGGCTTGGCCGCCAACCTGCGGAAGCACTTCGGCGTTGAACTGAACAAGAAGTTCCAGAAGGCGGATTGGAGCAAGCGACCGTTGAGCAACGACATGCTGGCCTACGCGGCCATGGACACGCGCCACCTGATCGGCTTCCGCGACATCCTGAAGTCGGAGCTCGAGGCCAAGGGCCGCATGGCCTGGGCGAAAGAAGAGTTCGAAGCGCTGGTGCACATCCCCTTCGCACCGGTGGAAGAAGAGCCGGGCTTCCTGCGCATCAAAGGAGCGAAGGCCCTGAAGCCGCGCCAACTCGCCGTGCTCCGCGAGTTGCACGCGTGGCGTGAGGGCGTGGCGGAGAAGATCGACCGTGCGCCCTTCATGGTACTCGGCAACGACGTGATGATCGAGGCCAGCAAGGAACCACCCGAAGACCTCCGGGCCTTCGCATCGCGCAAGGGCGTGGGCGAGAGCATCATCGCGCGCAGCGGACAGGCCATCATGAAGGCCATCGCTACCGGGCTGGAAGTACCCAAGGAGCAATGGCCGCGCATACCGAAGCCCAAGCGCTACGACCGCGATGAGGATTACGAGGAGCGCCTGAAACGGTTGAAGCGCAAACGTGACGAGATCGCCATCGCGCGCGACCTGCGCCAGGGCATCGTCTGCCCAAACCATGTGCTCAGCGACATCGCACGGCTGCTGCCCGGCGACCTGCAGTCATTGGCCGGTATCGAAGGGCTGCGCGGCTGGCAAGTGCGCGAATTCGGCGAGGACCTGCTGCGGGCGCTATGAACGCCTTGGCCGATCGCACGGCTCAGCGCGTCATCAGGAACATCGTGTCGACCATCTTGCTCGCTGCAGCACCGGCCGCATACGGATGCATCAACGAGTACAGTACCCTGCTCAGTGGCGAGGTATTCATGGGTGAGGGTACCACTGCCCACTCACCGCCCACCTCATCAGCGCAACGGAGCTGGCCCTGAAACTGGATTCACTCGATGGCCTGGGCCATGTGCGCAAGGCCAGCTACGAAGAGCTTTCGGACCGTGGTGCGGCGCTCGTTTATCTGGGTCGGTACGCGGAAGCCCTACGGCAGTTCCGCGAGCTCCAGTCCCATGGGTTCGACCCCTACACGGTGTGTGCGAACATGGGCACGACGTTCGAGCTCATGGGCCAGAACGATTCGGCCCTCTACTACATCCGCAAGGCCGTTGATCTGAACCCGAAAGCGCACCAGGGTTCCGAATGGATACACGTCCGCATACTGGAACGCAAGGTCGCATTGGCGCGGGGGGAACCCGTCATCTCCCCGATGCTCGGTATCGACTTCGGCAGCGAAGAACTGCCGAGCGCGATGGAACGCGATGAGCTCGCGGACATCCGCAACCAATTGCGCTACCAGCTGCAGGAACGCATGACCTTCGTGAAGCCGAAGGACGCGATCGTCGGTGAGCTGCTCTTCGAGCTGGGCAACATGGAGGCGATCCTCTGGGGCGTGGAATGCGCGGTGGACGTGTACGACGTCGCCAAGGAGTACGGATACACTTCGGAACTGTTCGAACGCCGCTACGCCAAGTTGAGCGGCATGACGGGCAAGGCGGCGTTGCTGACCCAGTGGGACCGCGTCCCCGGAGCGAACCTCCTCACATTGATCTTCCTCCTCGCGAGCGTTGTGCTCCTGTTGGGCGTGCTGACCTTTGGCCGTTGGCTGGTGCGCCGTTCACGAGCGCGCTGATCGTTACCGCAGCGGACCTTTTTCGAGCACGTCGATGATGGCTTTAGCCTGCCGCATCCGTTGTGCGCGGTCGCCCTCAATGATGGTGTACGGTTTGCCCAGTTCATTCAGCATCTTCTCGTAGACCACGAAGAGTCGATCGCGGTCGTGCGGGTTCTCGCGCAGCGGGTCGGGTTCCCAGGGGAAGTCCGGTCGGCAGAGCAACCAATGGTCATAGTGCCGGTTCTCCGTGAGTGCGATCAAGCGCGCATCGCAACCCCCGAACTTCTCTTCGCTCCAAATGCGGATCGTGATCATATCCGTGTCGCAGATGACGAGCGGCGCTCCCAATCGCATCGCCAGGTCCTCACCCGCGCATTGTCCTTCGGCGATGCTGAGCAGTTCCGCTTGCGCATAGCGGCCACCGCGCGCCTCCAGGTATTCGCGCGCGAACTCGGGCACCCAAGGAGCAGCGAAGTGCGCCGCCAAGGCTTGGCAAAGCGTGGTCTTTCCACTGCTCTCGGGTCCAACAATGGCGATCTTCAGCATCGCGGACAAAGTAACTTTCCATCCCTTCGGAAGCAGCGCGGACGGCTACGCCGCGCGTCTGCCCGATTGAAAAACCAACCGGCTCCCGACCGATCGGGATGAAACACATGCAAC